>JAFAZE010000107.1 GCA_019239975.1 Streptosporangiaceae bacterium | reverse complement strand
TCAGCCCCCGCGTCGTGAAACGAGCCATGTCCAGGTACAACGCCAAGGGACGAGTCGACCGCACCACCTACAAAGCCACCATCAACATCGCGATCCTCACCGCCGATTTGGCAACCAGCAACGAGCCCTAACTGACCGGCCTTGGGTATAGCCCAAGACCCACATCCTGGCCCTCGCCAACACGACCACCCGGACCAGAAGTTGTTAGATTGGTTATTCACTGGTCCGCCGGGGGCCGGTGGGGCTAGCGTCCCAATCATGACGTCGCATCGTGGCCTTGCTCGCTTTGTACGTGTGGCGGCCGTGTGCACCGCTGTGGCGGGTTTGCCGGCCGTGGTGATTCCTTCCGCCAATGCCACCGCCCGGTCAGCGCGGATCACCCCTCATCCTTCTGCCTCACAGCAGTTCTCATGGAAGCTGCTGGACACCGGCACCCAGACGCATTTCCGGGGCTTGGCCGTGGTCAGCCGGAAGGTGGCGTGGCTGGGAGGCTACAACGGAGTGGTCTTGCGGACAGTCGATGGCGGCCGGAGCTGGATCAACGCCTCCCCGGCGGGAGCGCCGGGGTTGCAGTTCCGTGACATCGCCGCCTTCAGCGCCACCCGCGCGGTGGCGATGGCCGCCGGGACCGGCACGGACTCCCGGCTGTATGTCACCGACGACGGCGGCCGCGCCTGGAGCCTGGCGTACGAGAACACCAATCCGCAGGCGTTCTTCGACTGCATGGCGTTCTTCAGCCCCCGGCACGGCCTGGTGCTCAGCGACCCGGTGAACGGCAAGTTCCGGATCTTGTCCACCCACGACGGCGGGCGCAGCTGGACGGTGCTGCCGAACGCCGGGATGCCTGCGGCGCTGCCTGGCGAGGCCGGCTTCGCCGCCAGTGGCGAATGCCTGACCACCGCCGGGCATGAGGCCTGGTTCGGCAGCGGGGGAAGCACAGCCGCGCGCGTGTTCACCTCCCGAGACGGCGGCTATACATGGCGGGCTGTCACGACCCCGATCGTGTCCGGCCCCACCGCCGGGGTGTTCGCGCTGGCGTTCCGCACCCCGGCGGCCGGTGTCGCGGTCGGCGGCGACTTCACCGCTCCCACCGCAGCCACCGACGTCGCCGCCGTGTCATTCCTTGGCGGGCCATGGTTGTCCCCACTGTCCGGGCCGGCGGGCTACCGGTCCGGCGTCGTCTGGGTCCCCCACACCCTCGCCACCGTCATCGCGGTGGGGCTGACCGGCTCGGATGTGTCCTATGACGGTGGCCTGCACTGGCACACCTTCGATACCGGCCAGTTCGACACCGTTAGCTGCGCCCACGATGGCTCCTGCTGGGCCTCCGGCGACTTGGGCCGCGTCGCGATCCTGCGACGCTGACCTGCTTCGCCCCCGAAGAGGAGATCCCTCATCGGTGAGCGCACGCTCGACGGGCAGCCGCTCCATTGACGAGGCGCTCGGGCAGCGTGTCACGCAGCCGCCGTCAAACCGGTCGCGTTTTAGACTTGCTGCTGCGAGATGGGAGCCGCCATGACCGCTGACCCCGACGCCGCAACAGGCGAGAGCAGATGCTGGTGCTGTGGTCGGGAAACCGCGGAGGACGCCCTGGTCCGGCTGGGCAGCCATCCCGAGGTCGGCATCTGCGTCAACTGCGTTCACTTCCTGCGCCGCAAGGCAAGGGACCTCCAGGCCACCGCGATGCGCCAGCGGCTGCGTGGCGCCGCCGAGTCAGCCCGCCGTGAGGTCATGGCCCGAGGCTGGCACGACCGGCCGGTCATCGGGCCGGTACTGCGGTGGATCAACCAGCGCCTGCCCTGGTAACCCCTACTCCGGCAGCGAAGCTGACCCGCCGCATCCGCCTCTCTTTCTGTTTATGCCGAACGGACGGTGGTGCTTGCCCCCGTCGCACCTCCTCGGGCCTTGGTGGCGGCTTCAGCTTTGGTGGTCAGGCCCTCTCGCTCCTGGCTGCGACGCCGCAGGTACTCGCCGGTGCCATCTCCATCTCCGCCGGGCACGCAGATAAGCACGACTGTCAGAGACATCGCGCGGCTCGCGCATGCGCCTGTGGGTGAGGAAGAATGGGATGCCCACTGCCAGTGCCACGATCACCAGCGCGATCACAAGGCTGCCCCATGCCCAGCCGCTCATAATCCGCCTCCACTGGGATGCCTTTGCCGGTCGGACACATCCACTTCCCAGTCCAGCGGGAGGTTAACGTGTTAGCCGCAAATCACGGGGATCGGGCCACCTGCCTACGGATTCACCGTCAAGCCGGTCTTGACGAATGCAAGTACGAATCCGCCCGGCTGCCCGAAGCCGGACCTGTGCCCGGACTGCGAAGGTACGTCTACACCGAGGTCTCATCAGACGCGACACGGCGGCCTCTGCGGCGCACCAGGGCCTGCTCGGTGACCTGATGGCGCGGGTCGCGCCGTGCTTCTCCCGGCGGAAGACCCGCATGACCTGCCGCGACATGGTGCGCGGCCTGCTGACGGAACTGGAGGATCACAACTGCTGGACGATGGGCGAGGCCGCCGGCACCCGGGTCCGCACCGGATGCAGCACCTGCTCTCCCGTGCCCGTGTCGATGAGCAGCGAGATGCTGGGCACCGCCGCGGACTGGGCCGCCGGCCACCTGGCCGCAGGCCACGACGGCGGCGACGCGGTGCTGATCGTGGACGAGACCGCCGAGCCGCGCTGCGACCAGCCGCACCGCGACGCCTGGGCGCTATGGCGCCGCCGCCATCAATACCAGGCCCAGCAGGCCCACCAGCGCTGGCCGCCTACGCCGACGAGCCACCACGATAACGATACCGCAACTGCCGTAAAAGATGGCCAATCCGCATTCTGACCTGCCGAGATGATTGCGCATTGAGCATCGCGTCCGTCGCCGTTGCGCGGGCCATGTAGCGATCATCAAGATCGTTCGGGTATGGGACTAGACAACGTGACAGGTTTCATGCTAGAAACGCCTCAACTAGATGCCTTGGGGGGCAGCATGAGGGTGTTTGTATTAGCGAGACGCGCGCATCGGATACAGCAGAAACTGCATAGTTGTTGCCGCAAACGCATAGTTGTGTTGTGCGCGTGGCAGCCTCCATCTGACGCGGGCAGTCAGTTCTATGTGCAATCCGCACGCTATGGAACTAATGCGCGATACCTAGTGTGCCGAATACGACTCCAGCCTGGTCGGCTCCAACGGAAATCTTAGGCTAATCGTCTGTGCCAAGATTCCGACGGATCCCTTTCGCGTGATGAGACGATCTATACCGCCCATCAGTTTGCATAGTGGGGAGCGGTAAGGTTAACCTGCGGCAAAGTGTCTGCAATACAATGAACGTGCAATAAACCGCTGATCATCTGAGCCTGGTCTTCATCTGCTGAGCCGAGACTGGCCGCTCAATAAGAGGAGCGAGTACGATGACATCACATTACGAAGATATGGGCTCGTCACGGAATGGCGCTGACGACCAAAGTTCGTACGAAGAAGCCAATCTTCTTTACTATTTCTGGCTCCCGGCCGGCAAGGATGAGTTTGGATTCGAGGCCCAGGACCGAGCGCCGCTCGCTGGGGCCGTTTCATACAAGGAATTCAAAGAAGAAACCATCGCAAGACATTTCCGTCAGCAGTCGCGCCTCCTTGCTCAGAACCACGATTCTGTCGGCGGGATGAAGACCTTCGGGTTGCTGGAGCCGCAAGACGCCGAACTTGGGCTGCGCAAGCTGCATTTCCCCTTCACGTACCACCCTTCAGCGGCAATCCTCGACGGCGTCATTCCGCCGTATCCAATCCAGGGCACGACGATAATCCTCTCCAATGGCCTCTATCTATGGTCATTCCGGATAAAGTACAGCAAGAACGCTTCAGATGAGTCCGTCAGGGCCGCGCTTGTGTGTTTCATAAAGCAAGACTTTGTCGAAAACTGTATCAGTAGACTATTTGACCTTGACTGCATGCCGGAGCCGAAGAGACTAAAAGATGACTATAAAGGTATCCTGAACTACTACCAGCTGGATCTTCTGTTTAATGGTCTATTCGACACGGAGGCGCATCCCTATAACTTCTTCGACCACCAGCATGTTCATCCCTATACAATTCGCAACGTGATCTACTCTGCGTCGCTTTACGGTTTCAAGCAGCAATATCAACCACTCTGGGATCTGAGAGGAGACTATTCACAGCGCGGTGCCATGGCAGCAGCCAAACCAATGGCGGATACGGACATGGATCTATGGCGGCAGCACCTCCGTGACGCCACCAGCTCCGAGCAAGAACAGCGCGAGCTGTTGCTCTCCAGGCTGTCTTTCAGTGCGATGGAACAGTTCATCCGAGTTATGATCCCGTTTGGCCTCGCCAACTATAAGGCAGGACTTGACCATTGTCGACATGACCTTATCGGGGATGCGTTGTTGCTTCGCCGCAACCAAGCATCGTCAGACTTCCTACGTCCTTCGCTGCAAGCAAATCTGCTGGCAAGTGACATAGAAGCCTATTTCCTGCTTCTCAGTGCAAAGATGCCGGCAATCGTGTTCTTCAAGGACCTTATGGAGGACATGATAGAGGTCACCCATCCGCTGCATCTGCCCCCCGAGAATCGTGAAGAGTGGGAGAAAAGGCAGGGATGGGAAGAGTGGCGTGAAAGCCGGGCAACTCTTTCGGAAGCCGAAGATCAGCTCTCCAGACAAGTCGATGCCATACGCTCAGATCTAGAAGCTATCCAGATATTTCTAGCCATGGCGCAATCGGCGGCCATTCTGACCGAACTGGGAGAAGCCCGTAAGCTTAACGAAATAGAAGTTGAGGACCCGCGACGCTCTGTGACGCTTGCCTCTCGGGACTGGGAACAACTTACCTATTGGCTAACCTTCGTGGCAGTCGTACTGGCCGCCTTCCAAGCTTACTCCGGGATAGGCGTGTGGGTTATGGACTTCCTTTTGCGCAACGATCTATCTAGCGGACACGTCCCGTGGTGGAGTATCGTAATTGCGGTAGCCCTATGGATTCCAATAGCACTCGGTCTCTTCCTTTTTTATTTGCGCCGAAGGTCTCGTCGTGAGCAGGCTATGGGAAAGGATGATGCCAAATTGGCACCTCCTGTACGTCAGGTCCCAAACATCTTTGACTGTCCTTTCCCTCGGGAGAATATGCACGGTCAGCAGATCGAGGATCTGGCGTCCCAGATCAGAGATGAAGGCCTTATAGACATCGCGACAAGGCGGGCCGGGCTGGAATTGGCTTCCGTCGCAACGTTCCGCGAGGCCATCCCTGGCGCCGGCGAGCGCGTGAAGTATTCTATCGAGTCCTATCCAGGTGATAAGAGCATAGCTTATACACTTCACCTCGAAGTCGACCGCCAGCTACACGAATCATCGGACCGTTCGGAGCAGCTGCGAAACGTTCGCCTCGTCGTTCGCATGCCGGCAGGCGAATATGTAAGTATAGACAATATCAGATGGATACTCCAAACCTACGCATCAAGAATGATACACGCATCTCCGCAAAGCGATACGGCGCGACAATATTTCCAGGATAGATTTGGATGGTCTGCAACCTAATACACCGCGAATTCCTCAACATCAGCGAGAACCGGGTGATTGTTGTGTTCCACAACTGGCATGATCGCGGCAGCCGCGCCCGCTTCCCGCATCTCCGGCCATCCGTCACCAGCGTGTCGGCCACTCGTGCCCCTGCTTCCGATAGCTGCCAACTCCACGACTTTCGGGCAGGTTCTGTCAAGTTCGTCTTCGCGTGTATATCAACCCGGCAACTTTACGGACGCGGTTGCCCTGCGGTCACAGACGGACTTGAGAGGTTCTGCCCGGCGCGGATAATTCCGGCAGCGGGAGCTGGGACACCCGCGGCTGTAAACATTCACGTCGGGCCCTCTGCGTAGCGAGCTATGGCGTGCCCGGGTGGGTGTCAGTCGGCAAGGAGGTTGGCGGGCCGCCGGTCCCGGTCAGGTGGGAGTGCTTGTGGTGGGTGGGGTGAACCGGTAGCTGGTGTGGGTGAAGGTTCCCTTGCCGAAGGCGAGGATTTTGCGTGGGGTGACACGGAAGACGAGCGCCTCCCCGCCGCCGGGGTGGTGGAAAGCGCCGTCGCGCGCCTGGTAGTGCCAGCGGCCGTCCCATTTGGCTGACCAGGCTCTGGCGAGCTGGGCAAGGACGCCGTTGCTGGTCTCGCGCGTGGCTTCGCCTTCGACGACCACGTCGAGCCCGCGGTCCCAGCTGCTGCAGCCGGTCGTGATGACCACGTGCCGGCTGGTGCGCAGGTTGACGGCCTTCTGTTCGGTGGCGCCGGTGGAGAACCACAGCGCCCCGTCGAACCAGACTGTGAGAAGCGGGCTGACGTGCGGCCTGCCGTCGCGCCGGACGGTGGTGATCCATGACAGCCCGGCGGCCTTGAGGACCTGCAGGGTCGTGTCCCAGGGTGTGGCCGCGGACCCGGGGTCGCTGAACCGCGTGTCGAGGCTGGTGGCGGGTTCACTCATCTGTTGTTCCTTCCTGGCCGGGCGCGTCAATGATCAGGTGGTCGATACGTGCCGCGGCCGTGAAGTCGCCGATGCTGCACCGGTTGCGCATCACCGCTACGGCGGTGCCGCTGCCGATGTCGGCAAACGCTGCTGACCCGTTGCCGCCGGGCATTCCGAACGTGGAGCCCGGGTATGTCCCGGCGGGGCGCGCCGGGCTGTAGCCGAACGCCCACGCCGACTCCACGCCCATGACCGCGTCGGGTCCGTGGTAGGTGATCGCGGCCATCGCTGCGAGCCGTTCGGCTGATACGAGGCCGGCCGCATCGATGTGGCCCAGCAGCGCGGCGTAGACGGTCGCCGCGGCGCGGGCCGTCATCGTGCCCATCGAGGGGATGTCGGCGCTGAGCAGATCGCGGCGGTTCGCCAGGGCAGCCCCGGGGATGATCACCATCGGCGGCGGCGGTTGCGGTGAGTCCGGCTCTGCTGGCGGCCCGGGCAGGCCCTAGGGGTCGGTCTGGGTGGCGACCCGCGGCAGCAGCCGGGCCGGGACACCGAAGTGGACTTCATCGGCGATCCCGAGCGGGCCGGTGATCAGCTCGCGCAGCAGCCCAGAAATGGTGCACCCGGTCGCCCCATCGACACGCTAACTAACGTGCCAACTAGCATGTCAAGTTACGCCTTGTTGATGTAGGTCAAGCAGCCTGAATGTCCAAGCTGCCCGCATGCGAAGTGTGCGCCGCCTCCGGCCTACTGCTGGCACCCGGTGAGAACGGTCTGCGCGCTGTGGGACCACAGCCCGACGGCCCCAGAAACTAGAACAGGGACCTGATGGCACGGCGTCGCCCCGCGGGCTGAAGACGGTCGGGGTGCCATGATGGTTGGACGTTCCGCGCCCCCAGGTCAACTTCTACGTCGAGGACATCGAGGCCACTGCCCGTTTCTACCGCGGCCTGCTCGGGTTCACCGAGACCTTTCGCACGCCGCAGCAGGGCACGGCGATCCATGTAGAGCTCCGTCTTGACAGATTCACTCTGGGGCTGGTCACGACCGAGTCCCTGCGGGACGTGTACGGCGTGACCGTCGGCACCCGCCGCCACGGGGCCGAGGTCGTCGTGTGGACCGACGATGTGGATGCGGCGTTCGCAGATCTCAGCACTGCGATCACAGTGGGTATCCGGCGACTCGCATCGTTGACGAGCCCGAGCCGCCGTTCAGTGCGGCCGTCCGCTTGGTCCCGATCGCCGCGTCGGCCGTCCAGATCAAGCTGCTCTGCGCGACCCCGATCTCTGACTGTGGGGCCCGGGCATCCGGCCCGGTCGGCAGCGGCAGTTGCTTCTGTGCTGAGGAGGTGCGGTGCCGGGATCAGGCAAGGGTGTTCCCCGGGTATACCTCTCTTGACCACATGCAAGTAATCTTGCAGACAGCGCCCTAAGCGACTGGCGCTCGGGAGATGATCACGATCAGCGCGCTTGCCATCGCGGATACCCATGTCGTCGCAGTATCAGTGCATCAAGCCCTAGGCACGGAAGGGGAAGGATGGGCAAGAAGCATCGCAACCCGTGGGGCGGCCCTCCCATCGACGACCTTGCACTCACCAAGCATCGCAACCGCGACGGTAGCAAGCTCACCGTTGCGCAGATCGCGAGTGCCTGGTTACGGCCTATCTACGCCTTCCCTCAGCAGCCCGGCGACAGACCTAGTTGGCGGTTTGTCGCGTGCTGGGATGAGCACGACGAACCTTTGGAGATCGGCGTTGAGAACTACGGCGTCAGAGGTCGGCAGGTCATCAAGCACGCTATGCCGCTCATTGACAGGATCACGCCCGGCAGTCTGGTCGACAAGCTCGATGCCGCTATGCCCGGCTGGGATGCACGAAACCCGAACTGGCGCGATCCTACATGGCGGCCGCAAAGGAGGCAGCGGTGAACAAACCTGACGCCGCCGATCGCTACGCCTCATGGGTGGAGCGCACGCCTGCAGAACACTTTCCGGTCGGTGACGACATGAGTGACTTGGCTGCCCTTGGCGAGACCCGCTATGGCGATGTGCCAGCCTACGAGGTAGCCAGCCGCGTTGCTGTGGCGCGTGAGCGAGGCCGTGAGTGGTGGCAGATCGCACAATACCTAGGAATCACCGAACGGCAAGCACGAATCGCCTACGGGACGCCAGACGAGCGCAGGCAAGCCCGTCGGCCGAGCCTGATCGAATCGGTGGCAGATCTCGTGACAGCCATCCGATCAGCGCTGGGGAACGGGGCCACAGTAGTTCGGCACCAATCGCGGCACTGATTACCATGTTCTGGGAAACCTGGTCCCTCTGATGAAGGTGATAGCGACTGCTGAGCGCTCGCCGACAGTTCGGCCTACACCCCTCTGACCAATGGCTCAAGGAGAGGCCCGGCTGCCGCTCCGACAGCGGCCCCGATCAGACTGGCGATGACGGCCGTCCCGGGGGCACCGTGCTCGGCTCCAGCGCACCCAGCGGATGGATGGTGATACCGGTTGGCCGCGCAACTCGTCCGGTCCCTGCACTGGCGGTGTTCCGCGCCACTCCGTACGTCGGGCTGTGGGTCAGGACGATTCGGAGACGAATTCTGCCAAGAGGGCTCGGAAACACTGGCGCCGGACGGCTCCCAAATGGCTCCCAGCAGCGGGACAACGCCAGCCCGCTAGGAAGCCATGGTCAAAACCGGCTCCCACATGGCTCCCAAACGGGCGCTACGGGTCGCGTAACCACATTCGAAAACTACCTCTGGCCTGGGTGGAGCTGAGGGGATTTGAACCCCTGACCCCCTCGATGCGAACGAGGTGCGCTACCGGACTGCGCTACAGCCCCGAGAACCTGAGTCAGCGTAGCAAACTCAGCAGGCTGCTCGCGCACTGGCGCGCGGAAGGCATCGGGTTCGCCGCGCCGCGAGGCGCCGGCCGGGCGGAGTGTGCCACGCCGTAAGTCGCCGACGGCGCGCAGCTTCGCGTCCGCGTACTGGTCGTAGAACTCCTCGTCGGTCCGTGCGGAGATGCCGATGATCTCGGCGTTCGGCATGGCGGCGTCCCGGCGGTCCGCACCGCCCTGCGCCCGCGCCTGTGCCTGAGGCCGCCCCTGTGCGGGCGCCTGCGCCTGGGCCCGGGCCCGGGACGCGGCCCGGGCGTACGCCAGTTCGCGGCGGCCCTGCTCCGCGTCGGCGTGGGCCGCTTCCCGGAGCAGCAGCAGGTAGCCGCCGAGCATGATGATCGGCGGCACGATGACCCACCAGGCGGCGAGCCGGAGCCAGGCCAGCGACCCGGCGGCCACGACGAGCGCCAGCAGCATCCCGAGGAGGCGGCGGCGCGCGGCGAGGATGCGCTGCCGGGTGTCGTCGCCTGGCGGCGGCGCGGGTAGCGCGCCTGGCTCATGCTCATCGGCGACCGGGCGCGCCTCAGCGCTCGCGTGCCCGGCCGCGGCCCGCTCCCGGCTCGCCGAAGCCGGCTCCCGGCTGGCGTAGGGCCGCCCCCCACCCGCCGAGACCGGCTCCCGGCCCGGGAAGACTGGCTCACGGCTCGCGAAGACCGGCTCACGGCCCCCGAGCGGCCGCCCACCCCCGCCGGCGAACTGCTCCCGGGCGCCCGCACGCACCATGCCGCCCGCACGCACCATGCCGTCCGCGCCGTCCGCGCCGTCCGTCTCGTGCCGGGCGCCGCGCGCCGTCGCGTCGTCCTCGCCGGCCGCGTCGAGATCGTCGTGGGCCGCCTGATCTTCCGCCCCGGCAGCGGCGGGAGAACCGCGCCGCAGCCAGCGGGGGATGAGCACGCATGCCCAGATGGCGACGATGGCAAGATACAGAATCGCGCTGCTCAACGGTCCTCCCCCCGGCGGTCTCGGCATGGGGCGGAAACGCGCCCGGGGAAAGCGGATCGACCCGCGCGGCGGGCAGCATCGCGCGGACCGTATGCTCCCGTCGAGCACGCGCTCACGTGACGCAGCGTAAATGCAAGGGAAGGGATAAACGAGCACCGGCCCGGCGTGTCGCGAAGATCGGTCGCCGGAAGGCCGCAACGAGCCGCAAACGTAAAGAGCTAGGCGCCGAACCGCGGAGCGGTCAGCGAGTTCCGCCAGCGCGGCATGAGCCCCGAGGGGACTTCCTCGGCGGTCAGCGCGTAACAGACGTGATCGCGCCAGGCGCCATTGATGTGCAGCTGCCGGACCCGCACGCCTTCCTCGCGGAACCCGAGCTTTTCGACCACCCGGCGCGAGGCGTGGTTCTCGGGACGGATGGACGCTTCCACCCGGTGCAGCCCGACAACGGAAAAGGAGTGGTCGATGGCCATCGCCAGGGCGGTGGGGATGATCCCCCGCCCGGCAAACGCCTCGTCGATCCAGTAGCCGACCTGGCCGGACCGGGATGACCCCCACACGATCGACCCGACGGTAAGCTGTCCCGCGAATTCCCCGCCGTACGTCACCACCCACGGCAGCGCCTGGCCCTGCCGCGCCTCCCGCCGCATCGTGCGCACCATCGACACGTAAGGCCCGAGGCTGGACCTGTGCAGCGGCGTTTCGGGGTTGGTCGGCTCCCACGGCCTCAGCCACGGCGCGTTGCGCACCCGGATCTCGCGCCACACCCGCGCGTCCGAGACCCGCACGGGCCGCAGCGCGACCGGTGCCTCGAGCAGATCCGGCTCGGTGAGGGTGGCTGGCCACCCGCGGATACGTCCCACAGATCAATCATTCCCCTGCGGCCCGCCAGATTCTACGCGATCCAAGCTGACGCTACGCGATCTCAGCCGGACGATCCGCTTCTCCGCCGTTCGCCCCGCCGCCGGCGCCGCCAGCGCCGCCAGCGCCGCCAGCGCCGCCGGCGCCGGCGGGTCCGCCGCGCTCGCCCAGCGGCGGCGAAGGGTGCGCGCCCCGGACCCCGGGCTCCTCGTGGGCAGGGCCGGCGGCATGGTCCCGCGCCTGGTCCCCGGCCCGCGGGTGGTCGCCGCCGCGGATCTGGTCCACCGCGTGGATCAGCACCGGGCGCAGCATGTTCATGCCGTCCCGCACGCCCCCCGTCGAACCGGGGAGGTTGACGATCAGCGTGCGGTTCGCCACGCCGGCCAGCCCCCTGGACAGGATCGCCGAAGGCACTCCGGCCGCCGCCCCGGCGGCCCGCAGCGCCTCCGGTATTCCCGGGATCTCCCGGTCGATCACCCGGCGGGTCATCTCGGGCGTCATGTCCCCGGGCGTCAGCCCGGTGCCGCCCGTGGTGACCGCGACGTCGTACCCGGCGGTCACCGAGTCGCGGAGCACCTGCTCGACCGCCTCGCCGTCCGGGATGACCAGCGGGCCGTCCACGACGTCGCACCCGGCGGCGCGCAGCAGCTCGACGAGCACCGGCCCGGAGCGGTCCTCGTAGACGCCGGTCGCCGCCCGGTTGGAGACCGTGACCGCCAGCGCCCTGATCATGGCCGCCGCCACGAGCCGGACTTGCCGCCGTCCTTCGACTCCAGGCGGATGTCGGTGATCACGGCGGCACGGTCGACCGACTTGATCATGTCGATCAGCGCCAGGCCCGCGACGCCGACCGCGGTCAGGGCCTCCATCTCCACCCCGGTGCGGTCCGCGGTGCGCGCCTCCGCCGCGATCGCGACGCCGGAATCCTCGACGGTCAGGTCCACGGTGACGCCGTGCAGCCCGATGGGGTGACAGAGCGGGATGAGATCCGGCGTTCGTTTGGCACCCTGAATCCCGGCGATGCGCGCGACGGCGAGCGCGTCACCCTTCGGCACCTGGCCGCTGCGCAGCGCGGCGACCGCCGCCGGTGACAGAAGCACCCGCCCCGACGCCCGCGCGGAACGCGCCGTCACATCCTTCCGGGACACATCAACCATCCGCGCCTTGCCGGCCTCATCCAGGTGGGTCAGCGGCCTCGGGGGAGCAGCGTCGCTCATGAGGAAAGACTACTTTGCGTGTTCCCAGCGAAGCGCCGGGGCTCGCCGCGAGTCAGGCGGGCAACACAAGCACATCCACCTCGTCGCCCTCGCTGAGCTGTGCGGCCCGTTCGGGGACGACGATCAGGGCGTCGGCCCTGCCGAGCGCCGCGATCTGGTGTGAGCCCTGCCCGCTGAGCGGGGTCACGCGACGGCGGCCGTCAGCGCCGGTGCCGTTGCCGAGGACGCCGCGCAGGAACGACCGCCTGCCCGCGGGCGAGCGCACCCCCGCGGTCAGCGCCGCCCGCACCACGGGCAGCCGCAGCGCGCGGTCGCCCTGCAGCGCGCCGATGGCGGGCCGGACGAAGAGCTGGAACGACACGTACGCGCTGACCGGGTTTCCGGGCAGCGTGAAGAGCGGGGTCCGGTCCTCGCCGACCGTGCCGAAGCCCTGCGGCATCCCCGGCTGCATCGCGACCTTGCGGAAGGTCACCGTGCCGAGCCGCCGCAGCGCGGCCTTGACCACGTCGTGCTCGCCGCCCATGCTGACGCCGCCGGTGGTGACCAGCAGGTCGGCGCGTGTCAGCTGGTCCTCCAGCGCGGGCAGCACCCCGGCGGGATCGTCGGGAACGATCGCGTGCCGGCAGGCGGCGCAGCCCGCCTCGCGGGCGGCGGCGGCGATCATGTAGCTGTTGGAATCCCAGATCCGGCCGGGAACCAGCGGCGTTCCCGGCTCGGCCAGCTCGTTGCCGGTGGACAGCACCACGACCCGGGGCCGCGGCCGGACCAGGACCCGGTCCCGCCCCGCCGCCGCGGCGACCGCGATCTGCATCGGCCGCAGCCGGGTGCCCCGCTCGAGCAGCGTCTCGCCCTCGCGGGCGTCGCCGCCCGCCAGCCGGATCGCGTTGCCTTCGCGCGGCGCCTGCCTGATCGCCACGCGCGCGGCGCCGCCGTCGGTCCATTCGACCGGCACCACGGCGTCCGCGCCGGACGGCAGCTGGGCGCCGGTCGTGATCCGGAGGGCGGTTCCCGGGACGAGCGCGTAGGCGCCGGGGTCACCCGCCGTGACCTCGCCGGTGACCGGGAGGGTGACCGGCGCTCGTTCGGTGGCCGAAGCGACGTCCGCGGCGCGGACCGCATAGCCGTCCATGGCCGAGTTGTCGAAGGAGGGCAGCGCCACCCGGGCGGTGATGTCCTCGGCGAGCACGCATCCGCCGGCCTCGGCCAGCGGGAGCGCGGCGGGCGCGAGCGGCCTGATCGCGTCGAGGATCGCGGCAAGGTGCACGTCGACCGGGGTCAGGGCGGCATCGGTGATGCCGGTGTCCGCGGCGGCGGCCTCGGTCACGCAATCCCGTCCAGGTACTTGCGCAGCCACGGGATGAACTCGCTGGCCAGGTCCGGGCGCTCGCACGCGAACTGCACCATGGTGCGCAGGTAGTCCAGCTTGTTGCCGGTGTCGTAACGGCGGCCGTGGAACAGGACGCCGCGCACTTCGCCCTGCCGTGCGAGGACCTTGAGGGCGTCGGTCAGCTGGATCTCGCCGCCCCGCCCGGGCGGGGTCTCACGCAGTATCCCGTACACGGCGGGATCGCACACGTACCGGCCGATGATGATCCAGCGGCTTGGCGCCGAGCCCGGCACCGGCTTCTCCACCAGGTCGGTGACGGTGACCACGTCGTCTTCGTTTGTCGGCGAGATGGCGGCGCAGCCGTACAGGGCCACCTCTTCGGGGTCGACCTCCATCAGCGCGACCACGCTGCCGCCGTACCGCTGCCTGACGTCGATCATCTGGGTGAGCAGCGGATCCCGCACGTCGATCAGGTCGTCGCCGAGCAGCACGGCGAACGGCTCGTCGCCGACGTGCTGCGCGGAGCACAGCACCGCGTGGCCGAGGCCCTTGGGATCGCCCTGCCGCACGTAGTGCACGGTCGCGAGCTCACTGGAGGCCCTGACCTCGGCGAGCTTGTCCCAGTCCTCCTTGGCGGTCAGCGCTTCCTCGAGCTCGTACGCCCGGTCGAAGTGGTTCTCGATGGAGACCTTGCTCCGCCCCGTGATGAGCAGCACGTCGTCGAGACCCGCCGCCACCGCCTCTTCGACGACATACTGGATGGCGGGCTTGTCGACAACGGGCAGCATCTCCTTGGGCGTCGCCTTGGTCGCGGGCAGGAACCTCGTTCCCAGTCCCGCGGCGGGCACGACGGCCTTGGTCACTGCGTTCGCGGTATCGACCATGCTCCAGACCCTAATGCTGGCGTCCCGGGGGCGTTCCCCCGGGTGGTACACCTCACCCTAACGACATCGCGGGAGTGACGTGAACGACATGCCCCTGCCCGGCGGCCCGGCGGCGAAACGCGCGCTGCGGTCCCGGCTGCTCGCCGCGCGCGCGGGCCTGAGCGCCGCCGAGCGCGCGGCCGCGGGCCGGCTGCTGCGGGACGCCGTTCTCGGGCTGCCCGAGGCCGGAACGGCCGGCACGGTCGCCGCGTACTTTTCGGTCGGCACCGAGCCGGAGACCCGTGGCCTCGTCTACGCGCTGTGGAAGCGCGGGACCTACGTGCTGCTGCCGCTGCTGCGCCCGGACGGCGAGCTCGACTGGGCCTCCTACGAGGGACCGGATTCGATGGTGCCCGGGCCGCGCGGGCTGCTGCACCCCTCGGAGCCACCGCGCGGCGCCGGCGCGGTGGCCCGCGCCGGCATGGTGCTCGTGCCCGCGCTCGCGGTGGACGTGGCCGGCAACCGCCTCGGCCGTGGCGGCGGCTGCTATGACCGCGCGCTGGCGCGGGTGGGCGGCCAGGTGCCGGTCATCGCGCTGCTGTACGACGGCGAGCTCCTCGACCGGGTGCCGGCGCAGCAGCATGACCGCCCGGTCAGCGCCGTCGCGCGCCCGGCGTACGGTGTCACCCGGCTGCCAGGAATCAGCGGACCGCCCTCCCGGTTATGCTTAGCAGTCAGTGCTAGCGAGTGCTAATCTGATCCACTGATTGGGTTCGCTCGGGAGGAAACCGTGCCCACTTACCAGTACCGGTGCACCGAATGCGGCGGCGAGATCGAGGCGGTGCAGAAGTTCACCGACGCCCCGCTGACGCAGCATGAGGCCTGCGGCGGCAGGCTCCGCAAGGTCTTCTCCCCGGTGGGCATCGTTTTCAAGGGATCGGGTTTCTACCGCACCGACAGCCGCAACGGCTCGCCCGCTCCGGCGTCGGCCGCGGGCCCGGCTGCGGGCCAGGACTCCGGTTCCGGCGGAGAAAAGAAGTCATCGGGAACGGACGCGGCTTCGACTTCCGGCTCCTCCGATTCCGCCAAGGCGTCCCCGGGCTCCCCGGCGAACGGCTCCGCGCCCGGCAAGGCGGGTTCCTCGCCGGGTGGCAAGCGCACCCCTGAGAAGGCCGCCTGAGCGCATGGCCGCCGTCGCGGATATCGGGGTCATCGGGGGCTCCGGCTTCTACGAGTTCCTCGCCGACGCCGAGGAAGTGAAGGCCGAGACCCCGTTCGGTGAGCCGAGCGACCCGATCGCCGTCGGGGAGGTGTCCGGCCGGCGGGTCGCCTTCCTGCCGCGCCACGGCCGTGACCACAGGTTCCCGCCGCACAAGATCCCGTACCGGGCGAACATGTGGGCGCTTCGCTCGCTGGGGGTGCGGCGTATCGTCGCGCCGAGCGCCGTCGGCTCGCTGACCCCGTCCTACGGGCCCGGCACGCTCGTCGTGCCCGACCAGCTGGTGGACCGCACCAGGAACCGCGTGCAGACGTACTACGACTCCTACGCGGTGCACGTGCCGTTCGCCGACCCGTACTGCCCGGCGGGGCGGGCGAGCGTCCTCGCGGCCGCGGGTGAATTCGGCTGGGTTCCGGCCGGGTCGGGGACGCTGGTCGTCATCGAGGGGCCGCGGTTCTCCACCCGGGCCGAATCGCTGTGGTTCGCCGCCCAGGGCTGGACGCTTGTCGGGATGACCGGTCACCCCGAGGCGGTCCTGGCCCGTGAGCTCGCGCTGTGCTACACGCCGCTCGCCCTGGTCACCGACACCGACGCGGGCGTCGACGAGGGGGAGGGCGTCACGCAGGCCGAGGTCTTCGAGGTGTTCGGCGCGAACGTCGCGAGGCTGCGCGACCTGGTCGCGAAGATCATCGCCGCGCTGCCCGCCGAGCGCGAGGACGACCTGTGCGCGCACGCCCTCGACGGCATCCGCCTCCCCTTCGACCTGCCCTGACGTGAGCGAGGTCCTGATCCCGGCGGGCCGGTCGGCCGAGGTCCACGTGCTGCAGGCTGGCTACGCCGGGCTGGACGGCGACGACGAGCGGGTGGCCGGCACCGTGACCCTCATCCTCGACGAGGGCGCCGTGATCGTCGTCGATCCCGGGATGGTCGCCTCCCGCGCCGCGCTGCTGTCCGCGCTCGCGTCGCACGGGCCCGGCCCGGAGGATGTGACGGACGTCGTGTTCAGTCACCATCATCCCGATCACACGGTCAACGCCGCCCTGTTCCCCGCCGCGCGGATACACGATCACTGGGCGGTGTACGTGGATGACCGGTGGATCGACCGTGACGCCGACGGCGTGCTGCTGAGCCCGTCGGTGCGGCTGGTGCGCACACCCGGGCACACCCGGGAGGACATCTCGACGGTGGCCGCCGCGCGCGACGGGGTGTACGCCTGCACGCACGCCTGGTGGGGCGCCGAGGGGCCCGCCGAGGACCCGCTCGCCTCGGACGGCGCGGCGCTGCACGCCAGCCGGGAACTCCTGCTGTCGGTAGCGACCGTGATCGTGCCGGGGCACGGCGCGGCGTTCCGCCCTGGCCCGCACACCCCCCGCTAGCCGCCGCCCGCGGCGTGTAACGAGCCGGGAACCGGCGGCGCTTCCCGTTGTGATGCCCGTTCCTCGCGCGTGGAGTCCCGGCCTGGCCCCGTGGGCCGGGACTTTACCCAACGCGGGGCCAGATGCGCCAGCGGCCCCACTGGGCGGGGCCAGATGCGCCGGCGGCCCCGCGCACGCTGCGATGAGGCCCGCGGCAGGCGCCCCGGGCGTGGCCGATGTCCGCGATAATGGGGTAATGGCAGGCCTGGATGCTGCCGGGTTGGTTCGGAGCCGTATCGGCGCGGCCATCTTCGAGCGGGTCGCGGGGCCGGAGGGCCCGGCACGCCGGCAGCGGATCGGCGAGGCGGGTGAGCGCTGGTTCGCGGCCGGCCGGCCGGTGCGCCGGGTGCACGGTGACGCGTCGATGTTCGTCGGCGGGATCAGCGCTCTGCTGCTGCAGTCGATGCACCCGCTCGCCATGGCCGCGGTGGCGGGTCACTCGGGCTACCGCGGCGACCCGTGGGGACGGCTTCAGCGGACCAGCTACTTCCTGGCCGTCACCACGTTCGGCCGGGCCACCGACGCCCGGGAGGCGATAGCGCGGGTCCGCGCGATTCACCGGCGGGTCACCGGGACCGCGCCCGGCGGGCGGCCGTACACGGCCTCCGATCCGCACCTGCTGACCTGGGTGCACATCGCCGAAGCGGACAGCTTCCTGCGCGCCCACGCCCGCTTCGGCGCCCAGCCACTCGACCAGGCCGGGCGCGACGGCTACGTCGCCGACATGGCCAGGATCGGCGCCGAGCTCGGCGTGCCGGACCCGCCCCGTACCGAACGGGAACTCACCGAGCGGATCGGCGAATACCGGTCCGAGCTGGCGGTCACCGCCGAGGCCCGGGAAGCCGCCCGGTTCCTGCTGCTCAGCCCGCCGCTTCCGCTGCTCGCCCGTGGTCCCTACGGGGTGCTGGCCGCGGCCGCGGTGTCGCTGCTGCCCGGCTGGGCCCGCCGGCCGCTTCGCCTGCCCAGGCTGCCGGTGACCGAGGCCGTGGTCGTCCGCCCGGCCGGCCAGGCCATGGTCCGCGGCATCCGCTGGGCCACCAGCGGCCCGCGATAGCGCTGTCCTCCGGCTCGCCTACCAGCCCGCTGGCTTGCCGCTGGTTCCCATGGGAAAGGGAGCAGCGCTTACGATCCCGCCGTAATGCGAACGGCTCTTGACGAGGCAATCGCGAGTCAACATCGAGGGCGTCGCGTTCGACGTGATGTCGTGGCGGGCGTTCCACAACAACACCCACTGGAACTACGTCGCGTTCGTGGCGGTTCACCCGCGGACGTTTTTCCGCAACCTGTGGCTCAACCCGTTCTTCCGGTACACCGAGCGCATCGGCAAGCTCAGCAGGAACTGGTACCTCACCTCGATCGACGCCGGGTTCGAGCTGGTCAGCGGCGGCCGGGGCCTCGCTATCGAGAACTACAGCCTGACCGGGGTCAGGTAGCCCTCAGCCGTCCGGCCACCTTCCGGATCAGCACGAGCGCCTGGCTGGCGACAACGACCGCGATGGCCAGCGCCACCGCGGGGTCGAGCCAGTTCCAGCCGCCCGTCGCGAGAATGACGCCGCCGGCCGCGGCGGTGCCCGCGGCCGCGGCGGCGTCGGCCGCCGTGTCGAGCAGGACCGCGGCGACGGACAGGTCGCGGCCCTCGCTCTCGTCGCTCGCGTCACCATGCAGAACGAGGGCGCCGGCGGTCATCACCAGCGCCGCGATGCCGCTCGCCACCAGCATCGGAAGACCCTCCACCCCGGGCGTGCCGGAGACGAGGCGGCTCACCGCCGCACCGGCGACGATCAGCTCGAGAAGCAGCAGCCATCCGCCGTTGACGAGCGCGGCGATGCCGGTCGCGGCCGGATGGCCGTCCGGCCGCCGGGGGAAGCGCGCCGGCACGCGGATCGCGAGCAGGGCGACGATCACCCCGGCGGCGTCGAGAAGGCAGTCGCCGCCCTCCGCGAGCACCGCCAGCGAGTGAGCCGTGAGGCCCACCGCCACCAGGCCGGCCACCAGCACGAGGTTGAGCAGCAGCACCACAAGCAGCCGCCGCGTTCGGGACACCCTAAATATTTTAAGAACCGGTCACGGCCGGACCAGCTCATGCAGCCACCGTCATGGGAACGGCGCCTTTCAGCGTCCGCACGCGGCGCCGGATGACCGTGCGGGGCGCGCCCGGGTGCGGCGGGCACGCCCCGCATCGGGGCCAGGATGTCAGCGCAGCAGCCGCAGGGTGTTGGCCACGTCGTCGACGTAGTAGACGACGTGGCCGCGCGGGGCCACGGCGAGGCCGAACAGCGCCCCGGCGCCGGCCGGGCTGCCGGAGGTGTCGAGGAACCGGGTGGCCGCCCGGGCTCCGCCGGGTGTGGTCTCGACGATCTTCCCGTTACCGCCGTTGACGGTCAGGATGTCGCCGTTCGGGGCGATGGCCATGCCGAGCGGCTGGGCCAGGGCGCCTCCCGAGGTGAGAACGCGGCCCGGCCCGGCGCTGTGCGCCCGCGTCAGCGCGCTGGGGATGGCGGTGATCGTGTTGCTCGCGGTGTCGGCGACGTACAGCGTGCCGTTGAAGCCGAGCCCCACGCCGGTCGGCCCGAGGACGAAGGCCGCGGGGTCGGCCTTCTCGGCGAGCCCGGAAGCGATCACCCGCGAGCCCACCAGGCGCGGCCCCCGGCGGGCGAACAGGCGCAGGGTTATCCGGACCACGGTGCCGCGGTGCACGACCTTGCCGTGGCCCGCGGCGGTGCCGTTGAACGCGTTCGTGACGAACAGGTCGGCGAAAGAGCCGCGGCTCACGGCGGTGGCGTCCCACGGGCCGTCGATGCCGCTCCCGGTCAGGGTTTCGGTCACCCGGCCCAGGCTGTCGAGGATGATCACGCAGCCCGCACGGGCGGTCGAGGCCTGCCCGTTCGCCGAGGGCGCGCTGCCGACGGCCACCCAGCCGAAGGGCAGTACGGCCAGCGCGGTGGACAGCCCGATCCCGCCCGGGCAGCCGCCCGCGGGCAGCATCGCCCTGGTGACGTGCGCGAAGATCCTGCGCTGGCCGCCCGGGGTGATCTCGACGATCGTGGAGCCGGTGCCCTGCAGGTTGGCCTTGTCGTTGAAGTTGCTGACCAGCACGTCACCGGCGTGCAGCCGCCCTGCCGAGTGCTGGATCACGGCGACGCCGTAGGGATTGACGTCCCCGTTCTGCGGGATGGTGGAGGCGATCGTCCGCACCATGCGCAGCGGCGCCAGGAACGGGCCGCGCGCCGCGCCGGGCCTGTTCGGCCGCGCGGACGTGCTGACCGCCCCGGAGTTCCGGTAATGCTGTGTGCTCGAGGGTGACATCAGCACGGCTGCCGCCACAACCCCGGCGGCGGCCGTGACGGCCGCGGCGGCGACGGCCCGGTGGATCACCGGCATGAACCTGCTCCCTTCGAGGGCGATCTCGGTTACGCGCAGCCGGCCGGCGCTTGCCCGGATGCACATGGCTTGCGCGTCCCGGGTGGCGGCCGCCGCTCCCCGCCGGAAAGGATGCTAGCCAGCCATGGCACGGCGGGAGGGGCCCTTGCCGGGCACGAAAGAGCTACGTAAGCTGTGCCGCCCGTTCCGCCCGCCACCCCGTGCGCGACCGCCGGGAGGACGGTCACCGTCATACGCGGGAGCCTGGCCTGCCTCCCGCGGAAACGAGCCGGCCCGTCAGGCGCGGGTGCCGATCCGGCGCGCCACGTCGGCGATGTAGGCCGAGTCCACGTACGTGAGCCCGGATCCCTCGACGAGTCCCCGCGCCGTCCGCGAGTCGGCCTCGTCCATCCAGCAGGCGCGCGGGTCACGTGCTCCGGCGCTGGTCATGCCCGACTGGTACCACACGACCGGTGCGCCGGCCCGGCGTGCGAGGTCGACGATTCCCGGCAGCTCACCGAGCGGCCGGAACGCGTAGACGAGGTCGGCGTGCGCGGGGGCGTGGCCGGCCGGGGTACTGATCACCTCTCCGTCGCGAACCTCCCGAACGTTATAGTCATCGGGCCCCGGGCCGCCCTTGACGAAGACCCTGTACCCGGCGCGGGCAAGCGTGTCCGGCACGTCGGAACTCGGCCAGTCGACGAGCACGATGGTCTCGGCGCCCCGCAGCACCTCTTCGGGTTCTCTCACAAGCACCTCCAGTCACAGCTCGCCGGCGTGCCGCCAGTTCGGACCGTACTGCCGGTTCATCCCCGCCCGGGTGGCCCGTCACGCGTCCCCGGTCATGCTCGCCGTCCTCCCGGCCGTCCCCGGCGCCTGCTCGCCGCGCCCGGCGCTGCTGATGACCAGCGATGACATCCCGGGAACCGGCAGGCGCAAGCGCCGCTCCAACTCGGATGCGGCGGCCGGGCGCCTTCCCGGGTACGCTGGGGACCTGGCAGGCCCCGATAGCTCAGCGGATAGAGCGACTGCCTCCTAAGCAGTAGGTCCCGCGTTCGAGTCGCGGTCGGGGCGCTCGCGTTGAATCCCGGATGCCGTCCCGCCGTCCTTGGTCTTGCGCATTGCGGCCTTGGCCAGCTTGCCGACGGCATCGGCGATCGCTCGCTGCCGTTCGCTGGTCGAGTGCAGGTAGACGAGCGCGGCCTTTGTGCTGCTGTGGCCCATGCGTTCCATCAGCTCGCGAAGGTTCGCGCCAGGGACGCCTCGATGGCGACCGCGCGGCCGGGGTCGACCAGGCATTGCTGCCAACCACCCCGGCCGCGCGGATGGATATGCCTACGTACAGACGGGAGCTGCACGGTCGGGGCGTGGGCGAGCCTGGCTCAGCGTCGAGCGGGCAGATTTCTCGCACTCGGCTTCGAAGTTGCAGATCGAGTTGCCGTCTTTGCAGGTGCTGCCGCCCACGTGGCAGCCTCGCGCGGCCCGGCCCGCAGGCAGTTCGGTGCCGAAATGCAGCCGGAACAGCTCGCGGGTCCGCGCGTACGCGGCCTGCCATGTGGCCTCGTCATCGGTGCCGCGCAGCCCGAAGTAAGGGAAGTGGTGCATGAACGACCCGAACACGGCCTCGCTGTCGGCCGCGTACTTGGCGGTATCCAGGATGTGGGTGTGCCACACCTCGTCAATCGCTTTCGACGGGACGATCGACTGCTCCGGGTACCACACGCACAGCTTCAGGAAGCGCCGGTAGGCGGCGACTCGCTGGTCAGCCTCGGCCAGCGTCATAGCAGTCTCGCCCGGCTCAGGGTGCATGAGTTTGTAGGTGATGGGCTCCAGGTCCAGCGCGTCGATCTGCTCGCCCGCGTGTACCTGAGCGGGGGCCATGTCGGTGGTGACTGTCATACAGGTCCCTTCCTGCTCCGGTGATGTGCTTTGCTCCCCAAGGGCGTTGGCGGGCACCTGGGTCGCGCGGGTGACCCCGGCAGGGCGCGCGTCCCAGGTGCCCCTTCGCCGCCAGCGCACCCGGGGCCGGGGCCTACCCCAACGCTGGCAGCGGCAGGAGACGAGCCGCGGGGACACGCGGCCCGTGCAAACGGCATCTGTCCCGCACATCGAGTGCCCTTCGGCCGATGGTGGGGCACGGGCGTAACGGGTGGGGCCGGTCGCGTTCGTCCGGCGGCGGCAGGATGCGCAACCTGCCGGGGCGTTCGCCGTCCTCACCAGGGCGGCTGCACAGGACGCCGACAATCACCGACGCGATATCGGCGGCTCCGTCCTCATCGCGGACATGGCCCCAGTAGTCCCACTCCATGAGCCCGTCACGGTCGATTACAACGCGCCCCAAGGTCGTGAAGCAGGGATTGGTGACCACCAGCTCGCGCGGCTCGCCGTCGACCCCGTTTACCTCCCGCACGTCCAGCCCGGCGGCGCGTAGCATCGGTGCAACCACCCGAGACAGGCAGCTCATAGCGTCACCGGCCAGTCGAGCCGGAACCACACCGTGCGGGGGAGTGGAGCGTTGCCGTCGATGCCCCAGTTGCCGTCTCCCGCCACCTCCCGCACGATGTCGAGCCCGTGCGGCCGGTCGGGGTCGGGCTCACGGTCAGTCCACAGGCCGCCCTGGTCTTCGACCTCGATCCAGACGTAATCACCGGGATGGAGTTCCGCCCGGACGGTGAACTGCCCACCGGCATGGCGCGAGTTGCTGTGCAGCACGGCGTTCGCGCACAGCTCCGACGCCAGCAAGATCAGCTCATCAGCGATGGGACATCCGTCCAGGATCGGCAGCAGATCCGTTCTTACCTGGCAAACTTGCCTTGGATCGCCTGGATAGGTGCGTGTGAATACGCCGGTAGCGGGCGCTTTGAGGGCATCTGTCTGCATATAGCTGCCTCGCGTTCGGGCAAGTCATCAGGTCACTTTTAGCGCTGAATTGATCACACGCTCTCGCGTGCTCATCTGTTTGTGTGAGGCGTCAATACGTATGCGATCTTGAATGCTGCGGTCGCAACATCGCTGACACGCGCGATTCGGTCGCCCCAGGACCACCAGAACCACCACGTGCCGTCGTCCGCTGGCGCTGCGCGGATGTTCTCGGACAGTTGTGACACGGCGCGATTAGCGACGCTGACGCACTCGTAATCGCCCACGCGCGTGACGTGCGCTGTAAAGCCCCGGTCGTGGAGATCTCTGGCCAGTGCCCCGAGTTGCTCGGCCGCTTCATGGGCAGCGTCCGCAGCAGTGGCGTTCATTGCTGCGCCGCCTTCCCGGCCCGCCCTGTGCCTCCGCAGTCCAGGCACGACCGCCGCGCACCATCCACGCCGCCCCGGATCAAAGTTCCGATCACCAGAGGCCGCCGCGAACGGCGAACCTTCCAGCCATATCCACGGCACGAGGAGCAATCAGCCGCCCGAATCTGACGTGCACCGCTCATGTCCCTACGGTCACGGATCTACGGCGCGCAGCCCATACCGCCTCGCTATCCCAGCAGGGGATATAAGCTCGCAATGAGTCACGCAGCACCGACGCACGGGAACCGCCCGGACGGAGGGACACACGACGGCATGCCCGGCCGCGCCAACGACCTCATCGTGATCCCAGATTCGTTCTGGCAGCGACCTGAGACCACAACGGTCCTGCGCAACCGCGATGCCGGAAAGCTCTTTGCGCTCCTGCGCCAGTACACCGGGGCAAGCCAAACCCAGATCGGCATCGCGTGCGGCATGACACAGGGCAAGGTCAGCTTCATCATGCGGGGAATCCGGCAGGTCGAAAAACTGGAGGTGTTCGAGCGCATCGCCGATGGCCTCCACATGCCGGACGCGGCCCGGATTCTCTTTGGTCTAGCCCCTTCCGCACCGTCCCGCACACCGGCACCAGGCCAACAGCGTCATGCCGCCATCCCTCCAGGGGATACCCGCCCAGCCTTGGCGACGCCTCACCTCTCCGATCTCCTTAACCTCAATCACGGGGACGATCAAGAGGAAGAAGACCCGGTGCGACGCCGAACCTTCGTCGGGCTGACCGGCACATCACTGCTGAGCGCCATGCTCACCGACACGACGCCCGACAGTCAGCCCTTTGACGCCGAGTCGCTCGCTCCCGTCCTCACCAGGCATCCCACCACGGCCGAGCAGGAGCAGCCCGAAACGGCACCCGATATCGCCGCACTGACAGCCGCGGTCAATAACGCGAGGCAGCAATACCAGGACTGCCGGTACTCAGAGCTGATCAAGCATCTTCCGCAACTGCTCGCGCGCCTCCATTCAGCTTGCCTGTCGCTAGATGGCGAGGCCCAGAGCAGGGCATTCGCGCTGTCCGCCGACGCGCATCACGTCGCCGCCGGTCTCTTGCTCAAGCTCGATGACCAGGGCCTCGCCTACCTCGCCGCCGACCGCAGCATGCGCGCGGCGCACACCAGCGAGGACCCCATCACGGTCGCGGCCAGCGCTCGCATCATCACGCACACCCTGATGAACGGCGGCCACCTCGCCGCGGCCGTCTCGACCGCCAGCACCCAAGCCGAGCGCCTGGACCACGACATGTCATCCCACAGCCCGGACTCGCTATCGGTGTACGGGTCTCTCCTGCTGCGCGGCGCGATCGCCGCCGCCCAGCACGACCAGCGCGCGACAGCGCATGAGCTACTTGACGAGGCTGACGACGCAGCACAGCGACTCGGCATGGACGGTAATCTTCGCTGGACCGCTTTCGGCCCGGCTAATGCCAGGCTGCACCGCGTGAACATTGCGGTGACCCTCGGCGATGCAGGAACCGCCATCGATGTGGCACGCGGAATCGACCTGAGCGCGATCACCGTGACCGAGCGGAAAGCGACCCTGCTCATCGACACCGCCCGCGCGTTCCTCCAGTGGGGGAGGCACGAAAAGGCCTACATATCCCTTCGGGCAGCGGAGCAAATCGCACACGAGGAAATCGCCGGACGACCTTCCGTTCACCGCCTCGTGCGAGAGCTGCTCATCACGGCCCCTCCCAGCATTCGACGCAACGCCGAGCAATTCGCCACCGAGATCGGGGTGTCTCGTTGATGGAAGAACGCGACGGGCGGCTACTGTCCATCATCGTGTGCGGCGCAGGCCCCGCCACCGCAATCAGCACCTTCGTCACGCTTGCGCAAGAGCGCGGCTGGACAGTCCAGGTCATCGCGACCCCGGCCGCGCTCGAATTCTTCGATGAGGCCGCCATCGAGAAGCAGACCGGCAACCCGGTCAAGAGTCAGTACAGCAAGCCAGGCACACCGAGATCACGGATACCCGACGCCATCGTGGTCGCCCCGGCCACCTACAACACGATCAACAAATGGGCGCAGGGCATCAGCGACACCTATGCTCTCGGCGTACTCGCCGAGATAACCGGTCTCGACACGCCGATCGTCGTACTGCCGTTCGTGAACTCCGCCCTCGCCAGCCGCCCGCCTTTCCGGCGCAGCGTCGAAGCCCTCCGCGCTGAAGGAGTAAGCATCTTGCTCGGCCCCGGCGCCGTCGAGCCGCATCCGCCGCGCACTGGGGGAGCGCTCATCGACACATTTCCCTGGCATCTCGCGCTGGACGAAGCCGACAGCATGACAGGCGTCAGCGCTGCCGAAGACTGAAACGCTGCCGACGCAGCTAGCCGTCCTTCATCAGCATCCGCAATAGCGCCACCAGCGATCCGGCATCCCAAATATCCCCAGCGGCGATCAGTTCCGGCACCGACGCCAGCGGCACCCACTCCAGCCGCGCAACCTCGTTAACCTCGGTCGGCTCGCCGATACGCTGCGGATCCCGGCCCAGAAAGACGAGAAGCTCGGAGTCGACCGTCCCGGCCCTCGGCTGAAACGCGATCAGTGGCTCAACGCTGCCAGCCCGGCACCCCGTTTCCTCCTCCAGCTCCCGGACCGCCGCGTCAGCAGGCTCCTCGTCCTCATCCACCAGGCCGCCGGGCACCTCCCAGCCCCACCGATCCTGAACGAACCGGTGCCGCCACACCAACAGCACCCGGTCCTGCTCATCGACCAGTATCATCAGCGCCGCCCGAGGCAGCCGCACCACATGATGCCAGTACCGTTCACCGTCCGGCAGCTCCGCATCGACCTGACCGAGCCATACCCATGGGCTCTCATAGATGGCTCGCTCCCCGAATGTCCGCCACCGCCCCGGCTCGCCGCTCATCGCACCCGTCACGACTCGACGTTAACGCCTCTCTGCCTGTGCGCACGAACTTGACAACCGTTTACGCTAGTCAGCGCCCTGAAGCTTCTTGCCTATCGCGGACCTGGAGGTGTGACAACTTTCTATGCGCGTTTCAAGGGCGCACCTTCGGCGCGCCGGGCCTGACGGCCCCGGCCGTGAACAGCGAGGACGGGCGCGAGCAGTTGAGAGAGAATGAGCGGCCAGGGTGACCCGCCGTAAGCGGCCGGGGTTCAACCGGGGGTCTCGCCGTTGCGGGGCGGCAGCTTTTCGCCGCGCCCTTTGGGCGGAAGCCCGCCAGGCGCGTCGGCTGCCGCGCACGGCACCCCATGTGACCGGCCGCTGCGGTCCCCGCCGTATCCTGCTCCGCGCCCGCCAGCACCACGACCAGGCCGACAGCATCGCGCCGAGTGCGCCGGAAGCCGTGAGAATGTCACAGCCAGCGGGCCGGAACGCCGCGCATTGTCCGGGCTGGCCCCTCCAGCGTCAAGGGCACCCAAAGATCGTTTCTAACCGCTTCGCAGAAACGATCTTCAGGACCCGCCCTTGAGCGCCGGAGCCTCTGCCAGCCCAGCGGGCCTGACGGCGAGGGCCAAGCCAGAGGCCAGGCCCGGAATGCGCGCGGCGAACCTCCGCAAATTGACGCGGCACCTATCAGTGAACAGACGGATCGAGCTACCCTGATCACATGACACTGCTACTGGTGGTCTTGATCGCGGCCATAGCCGGGTATCGCATCAGGCGATGGCGGGCGGCAGCGATCCCGCCGATCCTTGGTGCAGCAGTGCTGCTGTTTGCAAGATCTTCCGACAGTCCGATCCCATTCCTGATCGTGATCTCCACCATCGCGGTGACGGTCGGTGTCGCACTCGGGCGGAAACGCGTCCGCCTGAGTGCTGACCACAGTCGTTGACCACAACGACATACGACAGCCGCCGATTGAGCGAGTGATACGGGAAGCGAAATTCCCAGGTGAGCGACGGTAGCCGACAGATTGGCTGTGTCTTACAAGTGAAGGATCACACCGCACTGAACTAAGTGTGGTTAATTGGCCGCTCGTAACGTTCTCCCACAGGTCTGTTTGCGTCATCTGCGTTAACGCGATCAGGCACCGGATACTTACGACTGACAACAGGGTGCACTCCCCATGTGTTCAGGATCGCCAGAAGATCATCAGACGCAATGCCCCAGTCCATGAAACTCTGGTTGGGGAGCCTGATCATCTGCCCGTCAGCCCCTTCGAGATAAGCCGTACCCGAGGCGGCCTGAGCGTTTGCGGGCTGAAAGCCAGAGGCGTCGATCGCATCCCAGACATCCCCGATCGTGATTCGTTCCCTAGCGTCAAGCTGGGCAGGAGATGTAGGTCCCGAGCCACGAACTCTCGATACCATGTCGCGTGCTCTTTGGGCAGTGACGACCCTAGACATTTGCCTTTCGGCGTTACGGCTCAGGAGCAGAATTTCCTCGAGAATCTCTCTCGCTGCGGGTGTCTTGCTTCGGTTTGCTCGCGACCGCGGTCTTCAATTGGGAAACTTTCGCCTCCAACTCGGGCCAGAAGGCATCGAAGAGCCGTTGAAGACGACTTTCCGCAATAGGAGGCGAACTCTCCTCGGCCAGCGCCTTGATCAATGAGAAGATCCCGTCACGGTCCTCTATAGAGGCGACTTGAAACTGAACCAATGGCCCAGTTAGATCACTTACCTTCAGGTCAAGCAGCAATGGAACGACCCGCGATGCATCTATCACCTTGGACAACGCCCCGGCCTCGAAATGTATCCATGGTCCTTGCTTATTCTCTTGAGTAAGACAGAGAATTCCGAAAGAACACTCCTGGAGTTGAGATGCGAGGACGTTAAGGCCGCGTCCCCCTACCGGAACATCTTGCGTGGAGACGAAAGGCTCTACCGACTGCACAATAGTCGGAAGCCAGTCACGCAGTTTTTCAGCTACCGCCTTCGAGCGATCACCAGACCAGCTAATGAATACTTTCATCACGACTCCGACCTTGGTCCGCAGCCTACCATCACCGCGCGTACTGTATCTGTGTTAGCCGCTCGGCGCATCGCACGGCCCCAGTTGCCCGTGCCGCCATAGGTGTGAAGGGGACTTGACACCGTTCGGCTGACGGGTGTGAGTCCGCACAGCAGCGAGGTACAGCAACCAGCCCGCGCTACGGCTGTCCTGAGCAGAAACCTATACATGTGCCACGCTCGCTGGAGCGGAGGTAGGGCCGTGCCGACAGTTCGGGGCGACAGTCCCCGGGATGCGGCAACCTGCGGGTAAATGCGGGTGATACGGAGACTGCCGAGTTAAGCCGTACTGGATCAAGGCGTCGGCGCTGCGCGCCGACGCTGCCCGCCGCACTCGCGCCGGGCGTGCGGCCTTGGCGGCCGACCCGGCGCGGCACGGCGGGCCGTGCTTGCAGCCCACTATGGTGAGTCGTTCGGCATGACGGAGGCAGCGAGAGGCTTACGCGGGCGGACCAAACTGCTGGTTGAGTCAGCTAGTAAGCTTTCGTTGCAGTTCCGTCAGCAACTTGTCAAGCGGAGCGAAGACGTAGTCGCTGCTCTGCACATCTGTAGACGCCTCAATCGCGGTGACGCGGCGCAGTTCCATGGCCAAGTCTGCGCCGCGCCCGTGTGAGTAATCCGGGTCGCTGTGACGGAGTCTCAAGGCGACAAGCAATGCCCCAAGGCTGTCCCCGCTACTGAGCTTCAGGGGCCCGAGCCACTCATCGAGGTCTAGAGCAGTCTCTTCAGCCTTGGATTGAGTGTCAGCACCTGGGTAGTTAAGAAAGAACCTAGCATTGGGGGCCAGGGGCACCTCGTTAGTCCGGTAACTGCCAGGCAACTTGACAGTGCGCATGCCCATTTGATACTTGCGTACATTCGCGGTGTCGCACTTCACCCAATAGGTCAGGACCTGACGATACTTCCGAACTAGGTCGTCATTGAGTAGGTCGTCGGTCTTGAATTCTAGAATCGGCGGCCCCAATTTACAGTTCCCCACGTCATCCCAGTCCAGCGTCCGGCCCTCGCCAGCGGGAGAATTCAGCAACATCTTGAGCCGCTCAGGCAACGCCAAAGTGACTGCAGCGCCAAACCTCGCCGTTGTTTGAAACACCCGGATGAACGCCTTCTTTTTGTCCACTACACAAATCAAAAGTGCGGAAGGATAGCTAACTAGCCATTCGACGGATTCGCGGCTGCTGAAGATCACCGGGCGGTTAGTGCTCTTGACCTGCACGGAGTAGTATGCCACAGGCCATGCCCGACGACCTTTACGTTCACTAAGCGTGCAGTGTAGGTCGAGCCCATGATCTTCTTGGCGTAGAACAGGGAGCGAAGTGCCAAAACGGCTGAAGACATACTGGGCTAGGTACTCCGACCGCGCTCCCTCACGAGCATTCGGCGCGTAGGAGCCGGTTTGTGGTTCCGGGCGATCATGCTTCGGGCTCATAAGTGGTTTATACCAGGTCAGCCCGCGCCTGTATCAATTGCACCGACACGATTCATTGTCCGAGCAGTACGCCTCGAACCGTCTGTGTTGTGGCACTACGTGCCGGAACGGGCGGGAAACAGCAGGTATCCAAGGGTTGGTCTACGGTTGCGTGCGCACAGCCAGCTCGCAGGTCAGGCCACGTGAATGCCCCCAGCTTAGACTCCCAAACTGACGGTACAACCGTTCACTGCCTCCGGCGGGGACCTCGGGCTCCAGGATGGACGCCTCCACGCGGTCGAGGTGGTCGCGTGGCTGAGGTGGAAGCCTGGTCATCCCATCCCCATCGGTCCAGGCAGAGCCGAGCAAACCAAGCCCTACGGGTCAAGGTCATTCGTCCAGTGGGGCGCTCCACCTTGACCCGTAGGGCTTGGCCCGCTCCCCGGTGGGTGGGCCGACGGTGACGGGATGACCAGCCGGTCGAGGCGTGCGCGCGTGCGCAGGAAAGACAGCCCCGGCCGCCCATTTCCGAGCAGCCGGACCCATCCGCGCCGTGCCACAACCGTGCCAGAACGGGCGGTAAACCGCGGTCACCAACGGTCAGCCACGGCACCCGCGAGCACCCCGCGACCTGGGCACGCGCAGGCCAGCCCCAACCGCGAAACGAACTCCTAAGCAGTAGGTCCCGCGTTCGAGTCGCGGTCGGGGCGCAGGTCAGAGGCCTAGAGCCGCATTGAAGGGCTCGATGGGAGCCAAAGTGTTAGGCTCCCGCCATGACCGAGACGAAAGTCCGGCGCCGTGGGTACGGCGAAGACGGGATCTGTCTGGACGCTGCGAGGATCTTGATTCCTAGGCGTCGCTGGGTCCCGGCGCCCAGTTCTGTAGCTGCGCCCACTCATCCGCTCGGCGGATGATCTCCCACACGTAGGGTCCTTGGCGTCGGTGTAGCCCACGCCGTCGTACGGGAACCGCTCGGCCAGGCGCCGTTTCACCGTGGCGAACTCGGCCGCTTGAGGAAACCCCGGCTGGGATCCAAAGGAAGTCGGTGGTGGAAACCCTTCTCGACGCGTGGAGGCGTCCTCAATATCCGGAGAGGACCCGACGCAAAGAACCGCGGTTAGTTGCTCGAACATGGCGCTGGAACGTACTGTTTGTCGGCGGAAGCAAAGCCGTCATGCAGCAGTTTGGCATGGACCCGGGCGGCGTCGGGGTGGTGGAGCTCGTTGAGGATTGTGAAGGCTTGCTGCCAGGCGTCGCGGGCGGCGGCGGGCTGCCCGGCGGTGTCGCAGGCGTCGCCGAGGCTGGCTAGCGTGTCGGCGAGCTCGAAGCGGTTCCCGATCTCACGGAACAGGCTGGCCGCGCGCTGGTAGCAGTCGATGGATTCGGTGTGGTGGCCGAGATGCTGATGGATGTAGCCGAGGCTGTCCCAGATGCAGCCTTCGGTGTAGGGGCTGGTGTGCTCTCGGAGCAGGTCCAGGGCCTGCTGGCAGCAAGCTAGGGCGCGCTGATACTCGCCGAGATGGGCGGCGTGCCAGCCGACTCTGTTCAGCATGGTTGCGGAGACCTGGGGATTCCCGGCTGAGCGGGACAAGTCAAAGGCACGCTCGGAATGTGCCAGTGCCTCGCGATAGCGGCCCTGGAATTCGAGACTCACAGACAGGCCGCCATGCGCAAGAGCCTGGCCGACCTGGTCGTCGAGTTCGCGGTACAGCTCCAGAGCCCGGCCAAAATGCTCACGCGCCTGGTCGTGAAGCGCCAGGCGCACGTACAGGCCACCGCTGGCGCGATGGACGCTGGCCTGGGCATTCTTGTCGCCGAGCCGCTCAGCCGCCTGAAGCGCGAGGTACTGCATTTCGGCCCAGTCTTGCCAGTGCCCGTGCCCGTCGAGATACCGGGTAACCGTCGCGGGGATCTGCCAGGCGTGGGTGTCGAACCCGGTGCTGGCGGCCAGTGCGGTGACCGCGAGCAGGACCTGATGTTCAGCGTCGAGCCAGTCCATCGCCTGGTGGCTGCTGCTGAAGGTGACGGTCACGGCCTTGTCCTGCGGCGGAGACAGCATGAGGGGATAAGGCAGCGGATTGAGCCTTGTGGCGGCGTTGCGGCTGGTGTGCAGGTAGTGGTCAAGCACCCGGTGGACAGCCTCCTGACGGCTGCTCGCAGGGAGGATGGCGGTGGCCTGCTCGGCGGCGTACGCATGGAGAAGGTCGTGCAGCGTGTACCTGCCGGGACGGTGCTCGGTGACCAGATTCAGGCCGGTGAGCTCCCGCAGCGCGGCGTCGGCTTCGGGCGGTTCGGTCGCAGCCAGGCTGGCCGCAGCAGGCAGCGAGATGTCCGGGCCGGGATGGACACCGAGCAGCCAGAACATCTCCGCCGCTTCCCCGCTGAGCTGCTGGCAGGACCAGGAGAACACCGCTCGCAGGTTGCTGGCCGGATCCCCCCCGTCCAGCGCGTCCAGCCGTTGCCGGGCGTTCCGCAGCTCGCCGGCCGAGGCCGCGAGGGGCAGCTGCGCGCGGGCGGCGGCGCGGGCCGCCGTAATAGCCAGGGCAAGGGGGAGCCGCCCGCACAGGGCCGCCAGCTCTGCGGCGGTCTGCGGGTCAGCGGCAACCCGCTCCGCCCCCAGCCGTGCGGCAAGCAACTCAGCCGCCTCGCCGTCGGTCAGCACATCAAGGGGGATCAGCCGGGCGCCGTGCCCGGCGGCCAGAGGCGTGAGCGGGCTGCGGCTTGTGACAACGACCATGCAGCCTGGCGACCCGGGCAGCAGCGGCCGGACCTGGTCGGCATCCCGGGCGTTGTCCAGCACGATCATGATCCGGCGCCCGGCCAGGATGGTTCGGTACAGCGCCGCCAGCGCTTCGGGGCTGGCCGGGATTCGTGTCGCGGGCACGCCGAGCGCACTCAGGAACCCGCGCACCACCTCCGTCGGCGACGGCGGATTACCACCCGGGCCGAAGCCGCGTAGGTCCGCATACAGCTGACCGTCTGGGAACTTCGCCGCCTCCTGGTGAGCCGAGTGCACGGCCAGCGCGGTCTTCCCCACCCCCGCCATACCGCTGACCACCGAGATGACCACCGTCCGCGGATCGGCCACCGCCTCGTCCGCCAGTTCGGACAGGGCTTTCAGCGGCCCGTCCCGCCCTGCGAACCCCGCCACTCCCGCTGGCAGCTGCCGCGGCACCAACGGCGCCCACTGCGTCGGATCTGGCCTGGAAAGCGCAGCCGCTGGCGCGCCCGGCGATAGAGCTGCAGGAACACTATGCGATCGTTCGGCTGGCGCAGCAGGCGGTTGTTCCGTCGGCGCGCCTGGCGATTGTTCGAATGTGGCTGAGGGCCGGTCGGCCTGGAGCAGCTGCTGGTACAGGCCCTGGAGGTCCAGGGAGGGATCTACGCCGAGTTCCGCGGCCAGGATCTCCCGCGCCCGGTGATACTCCTGGATGGCCTCAGCGGGCCGCCCGGCACCGGCCAGCGCGCGCAGCAACTGATCCCATAGCGGTTCGCGCAACGGATACCGGCCGGTCAATCCGCGCAGCTCCGCGATCACCCGGTCATGACGGCCCGCCGCCAGGTCAAGGTCGGCGCGCCGCTGCACAGCCGACAGATACTCCTCCGTCAGGCCGGGTATCACATCCCGATCCAAGGCAGCCGACCGCAGGTCCACCAGCGGCTCGCCCCGCCACAATTCCAGCGCCTGATCCAGCAGCCGCCGGGCCGCGGCCGGGTCGCTGGCCTCCTCCGCAGCGCGCGCCAGGCGGCGGAACCGCAGCAGGTCGACCTGATCCGGATCGATGTCGAGCAGGTAGCCGTCGCCCAGCGTGACGATCACCCCGGGCAGCAGCCCGCGCAGCCTCGCCACCAGAGTCTGCAGGCTCGCACGAACCCATTCTGGCTGTTCATCAGGCCAGACCAGCTCCGCCAGCCGGGCAGCGCTGACCGGATGACCCGCAGACATCGCCAGCGCCGCCAGCAGCACAGCCGTCCGGCCGCGCGACAGCCCAACCGCCACCCCCCCGCGCGTCGCCAGCAGCGGCCCCAGCACACCTATCCGCAGGCTCACATCACCGCCATCGCGCCCCGTCAAACCCTTCCGCGCAACCTCGATATCGCCACGCTAGCAGAACACCCCGCCACATACCGCCTGAAACAAGACGTGTCGGCACGCCCAGTAGTCCAAGAGGTCCAGCGCCGCCGAAGCCGCGCCCTCGGCGCGCCCCGCGCCTGCAGAGAAGCCGCCACCGGCGCGCTAGCAACCTGGACGGACACAGATACCACCCGAACCTAGGGCCTCAGCTCCTGCACGTCCTCAGAACGAGACAAGGCTCTCCGGCTGGACGAGCTTGCCCGCACCCCGACGGGGTTCCACTTGGCCAGTGCCTGCGCGCCGCAGCTACATGGCACTATCCGAAAGCAGCCTATTAGTACTCCAACCGGACTTCGTGACCTGCTGTGGGTCTGTCAACTTAACGGTGTAACTTCTTTCTCTGTTGTTACTTGCGTCCCGCGCTGAGGCGGCCGTCGAAGGTGATGTCGAAGGCGTTCAGGGCGGCCTTCCACCGGTTGCTCCACCGCTGTCGGCCCCGCCCGGTGGGGTCCAGGCTCATGATCGCCAGGTACAGGCACTTCATGGCCGCCTGCTCGGTCGGGAAGTGGCCGCGGGCGTTCACCGCTCGCCGCAGCCGGGCGTTGATCGACTCGATGGCATTCGTGGTGCAGATGATGGTGCGGATTTCCCGGTCGAACGCCAGGAACGGCACGAATTCGGCCCAGGCGTTCTCCCACAGCCGGATGATCGCCGGGTAGCGCTTTTCCCACTTGCCGGAGAACTCGGCGAACGCGTCCAGCGCGGCGGCCTCGGACGCGGCGGTATACACCGGCTTGAGGTCCTTGGCGAGCTGCGCCAAGTCCTTCTTCGACGCGTACTTAAAAGAGTTCCGCAGCAGGTGGACGATGCACGTCTGCACGACGGTCTTCTCCCACACGGCGTTGACCGCGTCCGGCAGCCCCTTCAGCCCGTCGCAGACCACCATCAGCACGTCCCGGGTGCCGCGGTTCTTGATCTCTGAGCAGACCCGCAGCC
>JAFAZE010000069.1 GCA_019239975.1 Streptosporangiaceae bacterium | reverse complement strand
CGCGAAAACACCCCGCGCGTCGCACACCGTCACGTGATATCCGAGGAACTTCCCTATCCTGGCCACGGCGGTCGCGAAGTCGATCGCGCCGAAGACCAGCATCCGCGGCGGTGGCGCGAACGAGTTCACGAACACGCTGAGCTCGTCGCCGCGCCGCTCACCGTGCTCGCCGTACCGCCGGACGCCGGTCAGCCCCTGGGCCAGCATGCCGCGCACGTCGTCATCGACGGCGGAGTCCAGCCGGTCGCCGGCGCCGAGGCTTCCCGTGCCCTCGGCGGTCCAGACCACCCGGCGCGCGCCTACGCGGCCTGGCCCGGCGATCACCGTCGCCACGGCGACCGGCTCACCGCGCTCCACCGCGGCGGCGATCTCCCGAAGCTCGGGGAAGGCATCCTTGCTCACCGGCTCGACGAAGATGTCGAGTATGCCGCCGCAGGTCAGGCCGACCGCGAACGCATCGTCGTCGCTCACCCCGTAGGTCTGCAGCACCGGCTGGCCGGTTTCGCAGACCTGAAGCCCGAGCTCGTAGACGGCGCCTTCCACGCACCCGCCGGATACGCTGCCGATCACGTCGCCGCCGGCCGCCACCGCCAGCGCGGCTCCCGGGTCGCGGGGCGCGCTGCGGAACGTCCGGACCACGGTCGCGAGGCCGAAGGTCTCGCCGCCCTCCCACCACTTGGTGATCGTGTTCAGGATGTCTCGCACTGCGTCACCTCGGCGTTTCGCTTTTGCATCCACGCTACGCGAGGGCAGGCATCACCCGCTACATCGCTTCGCGCGCCCCACCTCGTAGCTAGTGGAGGTGAGCGACGTGATTAAAGAGGAGGGTGAGGTCGTGTGGACGTCGGTGAGGGGATGGCGAGGGGATACGGAGGTGCCCGAGGTATGGGGAGGAGGCGCGCGCCGTGGCGAAAGCGGACGGGCAGAGTGTGTGCGGTGAAGGCGGGAAGAACGAGCGGCGCGCCGCGGCGAGAGTGCAACAGGGCAAGGGGCGCGCCGTGGTGAAAGCGACGGTAGGGGCGCGGGACTGCTCGCGGGGGGCTGGAGACGGTGCGGTTATTCGACGATCTTGGAGATGGGGATCTCCAGGATGTCCTGGGCGCCCGCGGCCTTGAGCGCCGGGATGAGGGTGTTGACCCCGCGCTTGGGCACCACGGTCTCCACCGCGTTCATGTCGCCGCGGGCCAGCGTGGTGATCGTCGGCGAGGACAGGGCCGGAAGCATCTCGGTGACGGCGGCGAGCTGGGCCGCGGCGACGTTGAGCTTCAGCAGGACGTTGCCGCGCGCCTGGATGGCACCGCGCAGCAGCAGCGCGATGTCCTCCATCGCGGCGCGCTTGCCCGGATCCTCGTAGGCCGCCCGGCTGGCGATCAGCTCGGTGAAGCTGATCAGCAGCGTTTCCAGGATCCGCAGCCCGTTCTTGCGCAGCGACGAGCCCGTCTCGGTCAGGTCGACGATCGCGTCGACGATGTCCGGCACCTTGGCCTCGGTGGCGCCGTAGGACGGGATCACCATCGCCGATACGCCGCGGTCGGAAAGGAAACGCCTGGTCAGCGACGGAAACTCGGTCGAGATCCGGACCCCTTCCGGCAGGTCCTCGGCGGACTTCCAGGGCGTACCCTCCGGCACCGCGAGTACCACCCGAACCGGATTCGACGTGGCCTTGGAGTACTGGAGCTCGCCGAGCGAGATGATCTCCGCTTCGGTCTCGGCGATCCAGTCCCGCCCGGTGATGCCGAGGTCGAACAGCCCGCGCTCGAGGTAGGAGGGGATCTCCTGCGGGCGCAGGAACCGCACCCGGTCGATCCGCGGGTCGTCGATCGAGGCGTGATAGTCCCGGTCGGAGGACCGCCGCACGGTCAGGTCCGCGGCGTCGAAGAGGTCGAGTGTGGCCCGCTCCAGCGAGCCCTTCGGCAATACGAGCGAAAGCATGAGGATTCCCGGTTCTTTCAAAACGGTCGGTGGTCTGGCCCGGGCGGCCGGGCGGCACGCCGCGGGGGTGCCGGCCGCGCGATCGCCGCGCCGCGGGGGTGCCGCCCGCGCGATCGCCGCGCCGCAGGCGTGCCGGCCGCGCGATCGCCGCGCCGCGGGGGTGCCGGCCGCGCGATCGCCGCGGCACCAGCATGCCGGTCGCGCAACCGGTGCGCTAGAGCACGTTCAATTGCGAATCGGCTCGCCCGAGTCAGCGCAGGCCGCGCGGGGACGAGGACTCCCGGAGGCGGCCGGGGAACGCCAGGCGCCGGGAGCCCGGCTAATGTCGCGACCCGGCGGAGCGGAGGTGCGCCTGGCCGGACGAAGCGGGAGCGTATCCCCCGGAGAACCGGCCGCAGCGGATGGAGCGCAGCAGGAGCGCGGTGTCCAGCGCCGCCACAACGGCCTCCCATCCCTTGTCCTCGCGACTGTCCGGAAGCCCGCAGCGGTCGCGGGCATCCTCGATTGTGTCACAGGTCAGCACGCCGTTGCCGACAGGAGTGCCGGTATCGAGCGCCGCCCGGGTCAGGCCCATGGTCACCGCGTCGCACACGTACTCGAAATGCGGCGTGCCGCCGCGGATGACCGCGCCGACGCAGGCCACCGCGTCGTAGTGCCTGCCGAGCTCGGCGGCGACCACCGGAAGCTCCACCGCCCCGGCCACGCGGACCACGAGCGGCTCGGCGATGCCGCAGGCGGCCGCCGCGGCGGCCGCCTGGCCGGTCAGCGAGTCGGTGATCTCCGGGTGCCAGCGGGTTCCCGCGATCGCCAGCGTCAGCCCGTCGGCTTTCACGGTCCCCAGACTGGGACGACCCTGCCCGCTCATGCGATTCGCTCTCCTGGGACGGGAACGATGCGCCCGTTCGGTATCGATAGATTGTCTATCTTGTGGCCGAGGCGGTCGCGCTTGGCCGTAAGGTACCGCAGATTATGCGGCGTTTCCATGGCGGGCAGCGGAATCCTTGTCACGGTGACGCCGTGCTCCGCGAGCCCGTCCACCTTGGCCGGGTTGTTCGTCAGCAGCTGTACCGAGCGGACGCCGAGGTCCCGCAGCAGCTGCGCGGCCACCGAGTACTCGCGGGCATCGACCGGCAGGCCGAGCTCGAGGTTCGCGTCGACCGTGTCCGCGCCGGCGTCCTGCAGCTCGTAGGCCTGCAGCTTGCTCAGCAGGCCGATGCCGCGCCCCTCGTGCCCGCGCAGGTAGAGAACGACGCCGCGGCCGCGCTCGGCGATGGCGCGCATCGCGGCCTCCAGCTGGGCGCCGCAGTCGCAGCGCAGCGAGTGGAAGACGTCACCGGTGAGGCATTCCGAGTGCACCCTGGTCAGCACGTCGGCGCCGCCGGAGATGTCGCCGAGCACCAGGGCGACGTGCTCCGCGCCGTCGATGTCACCCCGGTAACCGTACGCGCGCCAGTCCCCGTAGGCGTTCGGCAGCCTGGTCTCCGCGACCCGGCTCACCAGCGTCTCGGTGCGGCGGCGATAGTCGATGAGCTGCTCGATCGAGATCAGCGCCAGGCCGTGGGTGTCGGCGAACTCGCGCAGCCTGGGCAGCCGGGCCATCGTGCCGTCGTCGTTGACCACCTCGGCGAGCACCCCCGCCTCCGGCAGGCCCGCGAGCCTCGCCAGGTCGACCGCGGCCTCGGTGTGGCCAGGGCGCGCCAGCACGCCGCCTTCGGCGTAACGGAGCGGGAAGATGTGACCGGGACGTACGAGGTCGGCTGCCTCGGTGGCGGGATCGGCCAGCTTGCGGATCGTCGTCGCGCGGTCGGCGGCGGAGATGCCGGTCGTCACCCCGTCGCGCGCGTCGACCGTGACCGTGAAGGCGGTCCGCATGCGCTCGGTGTTCTGTGAGGTCATCAGCGGCAGGTGCAGGCGGTCCAGGGCGGCGCCGGGCAGCGGCACGCAGATCACGCCGCTGGTGTGGCGGATCATGAACGCCAGCAGCTCGGGCGTGACCTTGCTCGCCGCGAAGATGATGTCGCCCTCGTTCTCCCTGTCCTCGTCGTCGACGACGAGGACAGGGCGGCCGGATCCGATCTCGCTGACGGCCCGCTCCACGGGGTCGAGCACGGTCGCGCCGCGCAGGGTTTCGGCGGTCACCTGGCCTCCCCGAGCAGCTTCTCCACGTACTTGGCGATCACGTCGACCTCCAGGTTGACGGTCTGGCCCGGCTGCTTCCCGCCGAGCGTCGTGCGCTTGAGCGTCTCCGGAATGAGGCTCACCTCGAACCACTCGCCGCCGCCGTCGCCGTCGCCGCCAAGCGCGGAGACGGTGAGGCTGACGCCGTCGACGGTGATCGAGCCCTTCTCGACCACGTACCGTGCCAGGCCGGGCGGAAGGGTGACGCGGACTATCTCCCAGTGCCTGCCGGGCGTGCGCGCGGCGACCGTCCCGGTGCCGTCGACGTGGCCCTGGACCAGGTGACCGCCGAGGCGGTCGGTGACCCGCACCGAGCGTTCCAGGTTGACCTGGTCGCCGGGGCCGAGGGCGCCGAGGCTGGACCGGTTCAGGGTCTCCCGCATCACGTCCGCGGTGAACGTGCCGTCCAGGAGGCCGGTGACGGTGAGGCAGACGCCGCTGACCGAGATGGAGTCGCCGGCGTGGGCGTCCTGCGTGATTCTGGGGCTGCTTATGGTGATGGTGGCCGCATCTGAGAGCTGCCGAATCTCGGTGACCTCGGCGAGGTCTTCCACGATTCCCGTGAACACCCGCGTCTCCCTCCGGTATGGCTCCGGGGGACGCGGGCGGCCGCCCTGGCGGGCGCCGCTCCCGCACGGCGCCTCGCGGCAGCCCTCGCGGGCTCGCGCGGCTCACGCCGGGCGGCGCGGCCGGGACCCCTGGCAGGGCCCGACCCCACGCGTGCTGCCTCCCATCCGGACTTTCACCGTCGGTCCCGGAATTCCACCGGGTCAGCCAGCCACCGCGTTCGCGTCGCGGCATTTTCCTCGCGCCACGACGCTCGCGCGGCAACCGGGTCGCGGACTGTCACCGCCGGTTCGGAGTTTCACCGACCCCGGAGCACGCTCTATCTGCGTGAACCAGTGTGCCACACGGGGTATTCCGCCGAGCAAGGGGTTATCCGGACAGCCGGCTGACCTGGCGCATCTTGTTCGTGGCGTCGAGCGCGGCCACCTTGTAGGACTCGGCGAGCGTCGGGTAGTTGAACACGGCGTCGACGAGGTAGTCCACGGTGCCGCCGCAGCCCATCACGGCCTGGCCGATGTGCACGAGCTCGGTGGCACCGGTGCCGAACACGTGCACGCCGAGCAGCTTGCCGTCGTCGGGCGAGACCAGCAGCTTGAGCACGCCGTAGGAGTCGCCGATGATCTGGCCGCGGGCGAGCTCGCGGTACCGCGAGACGCCGACCTCGAACGGCACGCTGTCCGCGGTGAGCTCGTCTTCGGTGCGGCCGATGAAGCTGATCTCCGGGATGCTGTAGATGCCGATCGGCTGCGGCGCGTGCGCCGTGTGCACCGGCTCGCCGAACGCGTGGTGCGCGGCCAGCCGGCCCTGCTCCATGGACGTCGCCGCGAGCGCGGGAAAACCAATGACGTCGCCGACCGCGTAGATGTGCGGCACTTCGGTGCGGAAGAACTCATCGACGGTGATCCGCCCGCGCTGGTCGGCGGTCAGCCCGGCGGCCTCCAGGGCGAGATCGCCGGTCATGCCGTGCCGCCCGGCCGAGTACATGACGGTGTCGGCAGGGATCTTCTTGCCGCTGGCCAGGAACGCGATGGCGCCCTCGGGCCGCGTCTCGACCGAGGTCACCGTCTCTCCGAAGCGGAACGTCACGGCGAGGTCGCGCAGGTGATACTTCAGGGCCTCGACGACTTCGAGGTCGCAGAATTCCAGCATCCGGTCACGCCGTTCGACGACGGTCACCTTCGTGCCCAGCGCGGCGAACATCGACGCGTACTCGATGCCGATCACGCCCGCGCCGGCCACCACCATCGAGCGGGGTACGCGTTCCAGGTGGATGATCCCGTCGGAGTCGATGACGGTCCTGTCGTCGAAGGCGACGCTCTCCGGCCTGGCCGGCCTGGTGCCGGTGGCGATGACGATCTTGTCCGCCCCCACCTTGCGAGTCCGGCCGCCCCCGTCGTCGACCTCGATCTCGTGCGGGCTCAGGAACCGCGCGGTGCCGGGGATGATCGTGACGTGGTTTCGGGTCAGCTGGCTGCGCACCACGTCGTTCTCCCGGCCGACCACGTGCTGGGTGCGCGCGGTGAGGTCGGCGATCGTGATCTCTTCCTTGACCCGGTAGCTCATCCCGTATATCTCGCGCTGGTTCTCCCCGGTCAGGTAGACGATCGCCTCGCGGAGCGTCTTGGACGGGATGGTGCCCGTGTTGTTGCAGACGCCGCCAAGCATCTGCGGGCGCTCGACCACAGCGACCCTGCGGTCGAGCTTCGCGGCGGCGATAGCCGCCTTCTGGCCGCTGGGACCAGAGCCGATTACGAGCAGGTCAAAGTCGTGCACACTCCCCAGTGTGACCGGCGGCAACGTAAAACTGAAGGGCCGCCGCACACAGTTCACGGCGGGATGAAACCGTGCTGGTCTGGTACCGGGTCAGTTCCTGACGGTGCGGCGGCGGGCCAGGTTAGTCCTTGACAGAGGTGCGAATGCGCCCGATTCTCTGGATGTGAGCGCTAACAACGAAGTTGGAATCGCTTCCCAGAAGATCTCGCGGCGGGACGCGCTGCGGCTGAGCGCGCTGGCGGCGGGCGTGCCGCCGCTGCTCGCCGCGGCCGGGGGCACCGCCGGGACGGCTGCCAATCCGGGCGGGACGTCCGCGGCGGCGGGAACCGCGGGCAAGACGTATCCGCCGGGGCCGCCGGTTCCGGACAGCTGGGTGGTGACCGACTTCCCGCTGGACCGGGTGACGCTGAAGGACAGCCTGTTCTCCAGGCACCGCGACCTGATGCTGGAGTTCGCCCGCGGCTACCCGGCAGACAACATGCTCTACAACTTCCGGGCCAATGCCGGGCTGCCCAATCCGCCCGGCGCGCAGCCGCCCGGCGTGTGGGACATTCCGGGCGGCAACCTGCGCGGCCATTCCACCGGTCACTTCATGACCCTGCTCGCCCAGGCCCACGCGGGCGGCGGCGGTTCCCTTTACAAGGACAAGCTCGACTACATGGTCGGGGTGCTGGAACAGTGCCAGGACGCGCTGAACGCGATGGTCGGCAAGCCCGCGCCGCCACCGCCCCCGGTGAGCTGGGTGACCGGTAGGTTCGGGGGCGCGGTGGAGCTGAGCGGCGCCGGCCAGTACGTGGTGCTGCCGACGGGCATCGTCAGCGCTCTCACCGACTTCACCGTCGCCTGCTGGGTCAGCATCGGCCAGGTCATCACCTGGTCACGGATCTTCGACTTCGGCACCGGGACGAACAGCTACATGTTTCTCACCGTCGACGCGGGTTCCGGGCCGCGATTCTCGATCACGACCTCCGGTCCCGGCGGTGAGCAGCAGGTCAACTACGGCACCGAGCTTCCCGCGGGAAAGTGGACGCACGTCGCGGTCACGCTGTCCGGCGGCACGGCCACGCTGTACATCAACGGCGCGGCGGTCGCCGGCAGCAGCAACATGACGCTGACGCCAGTCAGCCTTGGCTCCACCGGCAACAACTGGATCGGCAGGTCTCAGTTCGGTGACCCGGATCTCAGCGGCTCGGTGGACGAGTTCCAGATCTGGAACCGGGCACTGTCCGCCGCGGAGATCCAGTCGCTGACCGCAAGCGCGGGCGGCAGCCCAGGTGGCGGCAATGTCGCCTGGTATCGCTTCGACGAGACCGGCGGCAACACGGCCGCCGACTCCTCCGGGAACCGGCGCACCGCTACCGTGGTGACGACCAGCCTCGGCGCCCCGGGGCCCAGCCACGCGGGGTACCTGGCGGCGTACCCGGAGACCCAGTTCATCGAGCTGGAGCGGTACGCGACCTACCCGGCCATCTGGGCACCCTGGTACACCTGCCACATGATCATGCGCGGGTTGCTCGACGCCTACCGGCTGACCGGCAGCAAGCGGGCGCTGCGCATCGCGGCCGGCATGGCCGACTGGGCCCACAGCAGGCTCGCCCACCTGCCGAGAACTCAGCTCGACACCATGTGGAAGCTGTACATCGCCGGGGAGTACAACGCGATGCCGGTGGTGCTGGCCGAACTCCATGCCATCACCGGGAACCGGGACTACCTGACCACGGCGGAGTGCTTCGTCAACACCTACCTGTTCGACGCGGCCGTCCACAACACCGACATCCTGGACGGCGAGCACGCCAACCAGCACATTCCGCAGTACCAGGGTTACCTGCGGATCTTCGAGTACGCCGCGCAGACGGACTACTACACCAGGCAGGACTACTACACCGCGGCCGTGAACTTCTGGGACATGGTGGTCCCGCACCGGATCTACGTGGACGGCGGCGTGGCCGGCCGCGGCGAGATCTTCGGCGCCCGGGACGTGGTCGCCGCGACGATCGGGACCTCCAACGCGGAGGGCTGCCCGCTGTACAACATGCTCAAGCTGAGCAGAAGCTTGTTCTTCCATACCTCGGATCCCAAGTACATGCAGTACTTCGAGCGCGGCCTGTACGGCCAGATCATCGCCAGGCGGCAGGACGCGCACAGCGCCACCGACCCGCTGGTCACCTACTTCCTGCCGGTCGATCCCGGCGCGGTCCGCGAATACCAGGGCAACCTCGGCGACTGCGACGGCGGGACAGGGCCCGAGGACCACACCAAGTTCCAGGAGTCCATCTACTTCCGCTCGGTCGACGGATCGGCCCTGTACGTCAACCTGTACATGGCGTCGGTGCTGCACTGGCCCGAGCGGGGCTTCATGATCGAGCAGTCCACCGCTTATCCCGAGGATCCGTCCGGCTCGGTCACTATTCGCGTGGCGGGGTCCGGCAGGCTGGACATCAAGCTCCGCGTGCCGTACTGGGTGCGGCGGGGGTTCACGGTGCGGGTGAACGGCGTGCGGCAACGGCTGGACGCGGTGGCCGGCAGCTATGTCACGCTCAGCCGGGAGTGGCGGCCGGGCGACATCATCCGCGTGTCGATGCCGTTCAGCCTGCGCATGGAACGAACGCCCGACCAGCCGCAGACCCAGTGCATCGCGTACGGGCCGATCCCGCTGGTGGTGCAGAGTCCTTCCGCGAGCTACCTGGAGCTCAGCTTCTACAGGGACTTCACGCTCTCCGGTGACCTGTCGCACGCCATCACGCCGGCCGGGGCGCCGATGACGTTCACCGCCAACGGGTACACACTCGTGCCCTTCTACCTGGACGACACGCACCCGTATCACGTCTACTTCCACCGGAGCGAGCCGGAGATCGTGTTCGGTTCGGCCGACTCGGGCGTGCCCAATCGGCAGCGGGCCGACGGGCTTTCGTTCCTCGACCTGGTCTGGGCGCAGGCGCCGTTCGCCAGCAAGGGGACGTTCCAGCACGCGGTGGCCGCAGTCGCGGCCGAATGGGTGCGGGCCGGCCTGCTCACCGCCGCCGAACAGCGGAAAATCGTGGCCGCCGCGTCCGCGGCCCACCTCGGGCCGTAGAGCCTGCCCTAACCGGGCCGCCCGGCTGGTTGCGCGCCGGCGGCATGCCGGGCGGAGGAAGCCACCGTGGGGACGGGAGGCAAGCCACACGCGGGAGGCGCGGTGAAACTTTCGCAGCGGCCTTGTCGCGGAAAACCATTTCTTTAGAGAAAGCCCACCTTATCCGCCATTGTCGCGGCTGGTGTTGACGGTGCCGGGCGGGAACGCCCGGATTTCTTGACGGGAACCGGGCGCGGCGATGAATGTGAACGCTAACAGCTCGGGGCGCCCCGGCGGACGCCGCCTGTATCGGGAAAAGCTTTGCCGAGGCTCATGGATGGGTGGATCTGGACAGTGAGTACAGCGACCATGGCCAGCCGGTTCCCGGCACGCCGCTGCCTGATATCGATCGCTTTCGCCGGGGTGATGCTGAGCACCAGCCTCACCCCGGCGCAAGGCGCCGCGCGGCAGCAGGCCGGGAGCTTCACGTCGACGGGCGTCAACGTGGGCAGCGGCCTGTGCATCGACGATCCCGGTTCGCAGACCGCCGCCGGGGTGAAGCTCATCCAGTGGGCCTGTAACGGCGGCAGCAATCAGACCTGGGCGTTCACCCCGGTCTCGGGCGCCGCGAACACCTACACGATCACCTCCTTCGCCGGGCTGTGCATGGATGTCTCGGGGCGTTCAGCCGCCGATAACGACCCGGTGATCCAGTGGTCGTGCAACGGGCAGACGAACCAGGAGTTCCGTGCCGCGCCGGTCACGGTGGGCGGGCAGGGCAACACGTTCGATCTGGTCGCGGCGCACTCGGGCAAGTGCATCGTGCCCTCGGGCGACTCGACGGCCGGTGACACGCCGCTGGTCCAGCTGCCATGCACCACCGCCGCCACCCGGGCGTGGCAGCTTCCCGGCTTCCCCTCCGGGACAGGCGGAGCCACGGGCGGCTACCAGGGCCTGCCCAGCGTCGGCCCGAATGCCTGCGGCGACTCCAGCTTGCCGCGCTCCTACGGCACCAACTTCCCGGCTCCCGCCGACCCGAACGGTCAGGGGTTCGCCGACGAGACCGCGATCGGCTGGGACGGGAACTACTGGCCGGTCTTTGCGTACCTGTCCGGCTCGTTCTTCGCCCGCGGCGTGCCCACGACGTACACCAGCGGCGGCACCAGCTACTGCGGCGCGATGTACACCTTCAGCGCCTATGACTACGGCGGCGCGCCCGGCCCCGGCTCGGTGCGGTGGACCGAGGACAGCGGCTATCTGCCGGCGATGACGACGACTCGGACCGTCGGCAGCGTGGTCATCTCGATCAAGGACTTCGCCGACAAGGTGACGATCGGCGGCAATCCCTTCATGCTCGTCTACGTACGGGTCTCGGTGACCAACAACGGCTCGGCGGCGGTCACGGTGCCCCCGGGCGGCTCGGGGCCGAACCTGCTCCGGCTGACCAGCTCGTCGCTGGACACGGTGCAGCCCGGCCAGACCAGCAACAACGACTTCCTCGCCGCCGTGGACAACTTCGGCACCGGGGCGGCGCTGCCCACCGGGCCGGCGCTGTCGGCGAGCGCGCCCGGCTACGACAGCGCCTACGCCGCGATGGCGGCCTACTGGAACAGCCGCCTGGCCGAGACCGCCAGCCTCCAGCTTCCCAACCTCACCCTGCCCAGCACCGGCGGCCTGGCGAACCCCGGGACGGCCATGACGAACGCGTTCAAGGCCGGCACCATCTACGGCCTGATCATGCAGGTCGGCGAGGCCCAGTTCTCCGCGGCCAACAACTACGCCTGGGTGCTCAACCACGACGTGCCCGGGGAACTTCAGGCCAGATTCGACAGCGGAGACTTCCGTGACGCGCAGAACCTGCTGCTCACGGCCCGGATATCGGAGGACCCGAGCTTCAACGAGGTCGGCGCCAACTGGTACTGGGACGGGGTGTGGAAGACGGTCGGCACCTGGGCCGACTACCTCCGGCTGACCGGGGACACCGCGTTCGTCAGCCAGTACTTCCACGATGACGCGAGCGGCTCCAGCCCGTGGGGACCGAGCCTGTACACGATGATGCGCAGCCTCTACCCCTCGCAGCTCGCCGCGGACGGCACGCTGGTGGCCAACGACGACAACGACTCCACCGGCCGCTGGCTGTTCAGCAACTTCTCCGCGCTGGAAGCACTCGCCGCCTACAAGTACATCGCCACCGTCATTGGCCAGACCGGTGAAGCACAGTGGGCCGGCGCCGCCTACACCAGCCTGCTGAACGCGCTGAACACCGTGGTCGGCAACAACGAGTCCGGCAACGGGTTCAGCTATCTGCCGTGCACCGTGGACCAGCCGAACTCCGCGAACCGGTGCGGCACGTACAACGACGCGAACTGGGCGTCGCCCGGCTGGGCCGGCCAGAACCAGTGGTCGACGATGCTGATGGGCGGCACGCTCAGCGGCCTCATCGGCGACCCCGGCCAGATCGACCGGATGTACCAGTGGGGTTTCGGGCGGCTGGCGGCAAACGGCCTGCCGTATCCGACCTTCGGCGCGTTCACCGGCTACTCCACCGCCTACAACACCGCCTACGCCAGCGACGGCCTGTACAGCAACAGCTACCGCGACCTGCCCATCACCAGTTACGCCTGGCAGATCCAGACGACCACCGGCGGCCCGAACGCCTGGTGGGAAGCCAACCGCAGCGGGCCGGACCCGGACAACCCGTGGGCGGGCAACCACGCGCCACCGGAGTTCGGCGCCTGCCCCTACGCGTGGCCCATCTCCGGCCAGCAGCTTGGGCTGCTGCAGTCGATCGCCGCGACCGGCCTGTCCGCGTCGGGCAGCGGACCCTACACCTATACCCAGCCGCTGTACATCGGCCGCGGCATCCCCGACACCTGGATCGCGCCCGGGCAGACCATCGCGGTCAGCAACCTCACCTCCGCCTACAACATCAGCTCGGGCAGCCGCGCCACCTTCGGTGTCTCGCTCGCCGTTACCCGCCCGGCGAGCACCCGCGTGGTCACCGTGACCATCAGCGGAAGCGCGCCCGGCGGCCCGGTGTACATCCAGCTGCCGGTCTTCGGCAGCACCGGGGTCAGCTCGGTCACCGGCGGCAGCTACGACGCGGCCACGCACACGGTGACCGCTGTCCCGGGAACGACTCAGATCACGGTCACGCTCGCAAGCTAGCGGGCGCGGTGACATGCCCGCGGTGGCCGGCGCTTGACCCAGCTTCCTCAGGGCCGCGGCGCGCCGCCGAAATCCGCTGGATCCGGCCAGTGCCGTCGTAGATCATACAGTTCATGGCGGTACGCGCGGTTATCTTCGACTGGGGCGGGACGCTGACCCCGTGGCACACGATCGACCTCGAGGCGACGTGGCGCGGGGTGTGCGAGCTGCACTTCCCGGTCGCCGAGGCCGCCGGGGCAGCCGCGGCGATCTGCGCCGCCGAGGGCGAACTGTGGCGGCTCGCTGACAGCTCACAGTGCAGCGCCACGCTGGAGCAGCTCTTCACGCGTGCCGGGGTCACCGTGCCCGACGGGTTCCTGGCGAGCTACTTCGCGGCCTGGGACGCGCATACGCTCACCGACCCCGACGCCGCCCCGCTGCTGCGCGAGCTCAGGGACCGCGGCATCAAGGTGGGCGTGCTGTCCAACACGATGTGGCCGCGCTCCGCGCACGAGCGCGTGTTCGCCCGCGACGCGGTCATCGACCTGATCGACGGCGCCGTCTACAGCAGCGAGATCCCCTGGGTCAAGCCGCATCCGGAGGCGTTCCGCGCGGCGATGCGCGCCGTGGGCGAAGCCGACCCGGCTGCCTGCGTGTTCGTCGGCGACCGGCCGTATGACGACATCTACGGCGCGAAGAGCGCCGGGATGCGCGCCGTCCTCAAGCCCAACACCGGGGTGCCGCCGTTTGACGGCGCGGTGCCGGACGCCGTCATCACCCGGCTCGCGGAGCTCCCCCGCCACCTCGACGCCTGGTAACGGCGGCCGCCTAAAAAATTCTCGGCAAAAACGTTGGCGCTGGGGGCCGCGCGCGCTCATACATGCGGGGAGCGGAGGGGGGAACCAGCGGGGCGCCGGGATGCTTGCTTGGAGGGGGGCAACGTTCCGGCGCCCCCCTGTCGAGCAGACGCACAGGCTTGACCGTGCCTTGCGGGAATCGTCAACGAGCGGGCGCTAACGGTCAATGACATCTCCGGCCTTCGCGGGCAGTCTGTGGAAGGAAGCCACGGCCATCACCGCGAGGCCGCGGGCTCTCACCGTCCAACCGGAGGAAGGGATCCTGTACATGTCAACGCTCACGGTCGAACAGGTCACGGTCACCCGCTCGCCCCGCGATCCCGGTGTCATGCCCATCAAGATGAATGACTTCGTGGATACCGGAAGAAGCGACGCAGACATCGACAACGACTACGACAACTGCATCAGCGGCGACCACGCGGATCAGCCGCCGTTCAATGACTGCTGAACCCGGCTGTAAAAGGAGTCGGTAATCCTTCCGGAAGACTACGTATCCGTATTCGTTGGGAGACTCCATCCATGACGACTCTCAGCGACCGGGCGGAGACCGCGCTCAGCGCGCGGCCTCTGCCCGGTCTGTCCCGTCTGATCGATCCCGTCGACGTGGCCACATTCCAGCGAGTGTACTGGGAACAGCGGCCCTTGGTCGTGCACCGTGAAGACCCCTGCTATTATGCGGGCCTGCTGACATTGGACGACATAGACCAGATACTCAATATGTCCAACGTTCTTCAGGATAATGTGCGGGTGGTGATGAATGGCAAGGAAACCCCGGTTTCCGAGCTAGTCAGCAGCGGGGGACGCAACGCCCGCGCGAATGCGCTGGAGGAACTTTACGCGCATTACCGCGATGGGTCCACCATCGTGCTCAACGCGCTGGAGCTGCGGTGGGAACCGCTGGCGCAGCTAGCCCGGTCGGTGGGGGCGGAACTCAGCGCCAAGCTGCAGATGAACATCTATCTCACCCCGGCCGGCTCGCAGGGATTCGCCGCTCACTACGACACCCATGACGTCTTCGTGGCGCAAGTCCACGGCAGCAAGCAATGGCGGGCTGCCGCAGGCACGCCCGCGCTGCCGCTGATGAGCCAGCCATACGACAAGTCGCAACCAGAGCCGAGTCCCGACCTGGAATTCCAGCTGAATGCGGGCGATGTGGTTTATCTTCCGCGGGGCACCGTTCACTGGGCGACGTCGAACGCCACCGCGTCGGCTCATATCACCATCGGCGTCCATCCGTTCCTCTATGAAGAGGTGCTGGTGGGCGCCATCAAGAAGGTGTTCGCCGAGGACGTGCGCTTCCGCGGGGGACTGCCGATCGGATTCGCCGCGGACGAGGCACTGCAGCATGGGGCCAGGACCACGGTGGCGGAGCTGATCGACGTGCTGCGGATGCGGCTATCGCCCGCGGACATGGTCGCGGAGGCGGTCACCCGGGCGGCGTCGCTGAGCACTCCCCCACTCCGCCACCACCTCACCGACCTCGAAGAACTGGGTGAGCTGTGGGTTGACACCCGGGTGCGCCGCCGGGCCGGCCAGCAGTCGTACCTCACCGTCAGCGACGACAGCGTCCGGCTGCACTTCAGCAACAAGGCGGTCGGGTTTCCCATCGGCGTGGCCCCGCAGGTGCGCTACGTGGCGGAGAACGACAGCGGCAGCTTCACCGCCAACGACATCCCCGGTGACCTCGATGAGCCGGGGCGCCTGGTCCTGGTGCAGACGCTGCTCAGGGAGGGCTTCCTGACAGTCGGCTAGCCGTGGGCGGCCGCATTCCCGGGCCAGGACGCAGCACGGCAAGCGAGGGGCCCGCCATGGAGAGGAAGGACCATGACCGGCGAGCCTGCAACCGGGCCGCGTGTACCTCTGCGCAGGATCGTCCGGCTGTTCAAGCCGTACCGCGCCAGGCTCGCCGGTGTCATGGCCCTTATCGCCCTGTCATCCGGGCTCGCTCTGGTCCCCCCGTTCGTGCTGCGGGCGATTCTGGACGTCGCGCTGCCGCACGGGCGGACGGGGCTGCTGACCGTGCTGGCCAGCGCGATGCTGGGCCTGGCCGCGGCCAGCAACGCGGCCGGCGTGCTCGAGTCGTACCTCTCACTGACGGTGGGCCAGCAGGTGATGAACGACCTGCGCAACGCGGTCTACACCCACCTGCAGCGTATGTCCCTGGCATTCTTCACGCGGACGCGCACCGGCGAGGTGCAGTCTCGTATCGCCAGCGACATCGGCAGCATGGGGACGACCGTCACCAGCGTCGCCACCGGCATCGCGGGCAACCTTACGACAGTGGGCGGCAGCCTAGCCGCCATGATCCTCCTCAACTGGCGCCTGACGATCGTGTCGGTGCTCATGCTGCCGGTGTTCGTGTGGATCAGCCGCAAGGTCGGGCACGAACGCCGGGTGATCACCCGGAAACGCCAGGAGCAGATGGCCACCATGTCGGCTCTGGTCGAGGAGTCGCTGTCGGTCAACGGCTTCCTGCTCGGGCGGCTCCTTGACCGGTCCCGGCCTCTCAGCGACGAGTTCGCCCGGCAATCCAAGAGCCTTTCGGACCTGACCGTCCGGTCCGCCATGGCCGGGCGATGGCGCCAGTCGAGCATCCAGGTCATCATGGCGGCGATGCCCGCCGCGATCTACTGGGCGACGGGCCTGACCGGCCACAACGGCCGGCCCGCCATCTCGGTCGGCACGCTGGTCGCGTTCACGAGCCTGCAGCAGGGATTGTTCGGCCCGCTGGTGCAGTTGCTACAGCTGGGCATCTCAGTCCAGAGTTCGCTGGCCCTGTTCGAGCGGGTCTTCGAGTACCTGGATCTGCCGCCAGACATCTGTGAGCCGTCGTGCCCGGTACCTCTCCCGCCAGCCCGCGGGCATGTTACGTTCGAGCACGTCGATTTCGCCTATGGCGACCAGCAGGTCCTGTACGACATCAACCTTGACCTGGCGCCAGGCAGTCATCTCGCCGTGGTCGGGGCTACCGGAGCGGGCAAGACCACGCTCGGCTACCTGGTGCCCCGTCTGTACGACGTGACCGCGGGACGTATCACGATCGACGGCGTCGATGTCCGCGACCTCGCCTTCAGTACGCTCGCCGACACCGTTGGCGTGGTATCCCAGGACACGCACCTGTTCCACGCCACCGTCGCTGACAACCTCCGCTTCGCCAAACCCGGCGCGAGCGAAGAGGAAATGGTTTCTGCCGCCAGGGCCGCCCAGATCCACGATCTCATCGCCAGCCTTCCGGACGGCTACGAGACGCTCGTGGGAGAACGCGGCTACCGGTTTTCCGGCGGTGAGAAACAGCGGCTCGCGATCGCCCGCGTCATGCTGCGCAACCCTCGCGTACTGGTCCTGGACGAGGCCACGAGCTCGCTGGACACCCGGACCGAACAGGCTGTCCAGCAGGCTCTGGAGAGCCTGTCGGCTGGCCGGACCACCATCACCATCGCTCACCGGCTGTCCACCATCCGTGGCGCCGACGAGATCATCGTCCTCGAGGACGGCCACATCGCTGAACGGGGCACCCATGAGGGTCTGCTCACCCGCCAGGGCCGCTACTGGGTGCTCGTCAGCGCGCTGCCCGCCGCCGTCATTAGCGATCACCAGAGAGTGAGCAATGATCGAACCCGGTACCTATCTCTTGTACAACGCAGGGTGCGCTAGCTGCACGTCGCTTGCCGAACAGGTTATCGCCGCCAGTAATGGCAGCCTGAAAATGGCCAGCCTGCGGGCGCCGGAGTTCAACAGAGTCCTCCGTGCGGTACGGCCGCTATGGCGATTCGAGCCGACACTGCTCACCGTGGACGGCCGGACCGCCCAGGTTGCGACGGGATTCTTGATGCGCTTTCGGCTGCTTTGGCTGCTTGGCCCGCGCCGAGCTATACGGGTCGCGAGAATAGCATCCCGCTTTGACGTTCCAGTCATCGGCATGGGAACGCTGAGCACTTACCCGGCGCGCATAGCTGAGGAGCAGTTGCGTAAGGTCGGGTCCGGTACCCGGGTGTGGGTACGGCTGGGCAGGCGATGGAAGATAAACGCCACACCCAAGACGCTGGTCTTGCGTTCCCGCTTGAAGAAGATCAAGCTCGCCCCGCAGGTCATCGAGGAGATACGTTACATGGCGAGCCTGGACGAGAATCAGGGCTTTGCGGCCTCGGCTATTCCGGGAACCCTGGATGAATCCAGGCGTGTCCGGCTCGTCCGCGTCCTGCTCCAAGCGGGTTTCCTCACGCTCACCCCGCCTCGTCCAAGGATATTTGCGACCCGGCTGAGGGGGCGGTACGGCACACCAGCCGTCCGTCACTGACATTCGCGTGCGGCAATTGGCCTGCGAGGGCCTGCTGGCGATACTCCTTCGGGGTCATTCCATATTTTTCCCGGAAAGACCTGCTGAAGTGAGCGGCACTGGAAAATCCGCGCCTTGCCGCGATAACATGGACTGGCTCGTCCCGCCACATTGAATCGGCCAGGTCGCGCCGGCACGCCTCCAGACGGCAAGCGCGAGTCCAGGCCGCAACCGTCTCATCCTCGGCGCTAAAGAGCTTGTGCAGCTGCCGGGTGGATATATAGTGCGCTGCGGCGATGGTGTCAGGGCTCAAATCCGGGTCACCGAGCCGCGCCCTGATGAAATCCTTGATTCGCAGCACCAATGCATTGTGCCGTGAGTGCGACGGCACCACCTCATCGGCTTCCAGTTCGTGAGCGATGAGCGCAGCGACAAGATCCACGATCGAATTCGCCAGGCGGGTGCGATCCGAAGGCTGGTAATGTTCGCAGTCCCGCACGGCCCGTTCGATAAAATCCCAGATCAGGAGGCCCATGCCGTCCCGTCCAGAGAACCGCTTCCCGAGAAGCTGACCGACGACCTTGCGAGGTAGCGGCAGCAGCTTCCGGGCGAACGTCACAATGATCAATTCGACCGTCTCGCCGTCCTCGCCCCGCCAGCCGCCGAAGGGAAGCGACGTGTCGAGCAAGAGGAAATGACGCGGCCCGAGCAGGGCCTGCCCCGCGCCCGTTTCAATTCCGCTCTTCCCCTGCGCTCCCAGGACCAGGCGGTACGCTTCCGGATCGCGCCGGCGGATCAGCGCCGGAGTCCGCACCGCCTCGTGCCGGGTCCGCGACGACATCGATAGAACGCTGAGTAGCCCAAGGTCAGCCGCCCCCAGCTCGGCCACGAAATCGGCTGGCCGCTCACGGCGCACATCGACCGGAGCGGTGAGGCTCAGGGCGGCATCCCGCCAGAACGCGAACCGCTCACGAACGGGAAGGTGCTGAGTGGTGAGCAGAGTGCGCATCGTCACCAGGTTTGCGCTCGGGCCCGTTGATGTACCGGGGCGGAGATCGTTATGCGCGCAATACGAGATATCGATTTCTCAGCCACCCGTGTAGTGTGTGAAAACGGATTACGCACTGTCAACTCTCTGCCGCTGATCAGCACCGATATCGTTCAAGTGCGGAGGTTCCCGCTGAGTTTGACGTGGCCTCCGTCCGGCAGAGCCGAGTAATCGATCTCTGACGAGAACCGAGATGACCTGCTCATCCATGCCTGTCCAGGTATGCGGTCGCGCCGCTACGGTAGGCGTATGCACGACAGCGAGGTGGTCGCGACCATCGTGGCGGGTGATCCCAGCGGGCTCGCCGAGGCCTACGACAGGTACGCGGCCCCGCTGCATTACTACTGCCGCTCGCTGCTTCGCGAGCCGGCGGACGCCGCCGACGCCGTCCAGGACACGTTCGTCATCGCGGCGTCCAGGCTCGGCGGGCTGCGTGACCCCGGCCGGCTGAGGCCGTGGCTCTACACCGTGGCGCGAAACGAGTGCCTTCGCCGGCTACGAGCGAGAGAGGCGACGTCGGCGCTCGAAGAGGCGCCGGACGTGACCGACGAGACAGCGGACGTGAGCGGGGAGGCCGAACGGGCGGAGCTGCGCACGCTGGTCCGCTCCGCCATCCGGGGGCTCAACCCCGGCGAGCAGGAGGTACTCGGGCTCCAGCTGCGCCAGGGGCTGGACAGTGGCGAGATCGCGGACGTGCTCGGGGTATCCCGCAACCATGCCCACGCGCTGCTGTCCCGGGCCCGCGACCAGCTCGAGACCGCCCTCGGCGTGCTGCTGGTGGCACGCACCGGGCGCCAGGACTGCCCCGCGCTCGACGAGCTGCTGGCCGGCTGGGACGGGCAGCTGACCCCGCTGCTGCGCAAACGGGTCAACCGGCACGTCGACCGGTGCCCGGTCTGCACCGAGCGCAGGCGCCGCGAGCTGCGCCCGGCGATGCTGTTCGGTATCGCGCCCGGTGTCGCGCTGCCGCTGGCCGCGGCCGGGCTCTCCGCCGGGTTCAGGGACGAGGTGCTCAGGCTCGCCACCGGGGACGGGCCCGCCACCGTGGCGTACCGGGCGGCCGTGGGGCACCGCGCGGGCCCGTTTGGTCACCATGGTTTCCCGAAACCACTGAGCGCCCCTCAGCCATGGTGGCGACGGCGCCACGTGCAGACCTCGGCCGCAGCGGTGGCGGTCGCGGCCGCGGCGGCGGCGATCGCCGCGGCGGTGCTCGGCGGGACACCCCACGCCGGCCCGTCGGCCGCGGGCGTGCCGCCGGGCATCGCCGGCGGAGCGGGCGGCGGCGGTCACGGAGGCCAGGGCGGCCGGGGCGGCCAGGGCGGCCAGGGACCTGGGGGGCACGGCCCCGCGGCACAGCCCGGCGTGACGGCCGGCGTCGTGGGGACCTCCAGCCCCTCGCCAGCCCCGGGAACGTCGGCCTCCCCCACCACCGGCGCCTCACCGACCACGTCGCCGGGCGGCCCTGGCCCGTCGCCGGGGTCGCCGGGGCCGTCGACATCGGGCCCGTCCCCGTCGTCACCGGCCCCCTCGTCCTCGTCCTTGCCGCCTCCGCCTCCGCCGAGGCAGGGAACGCTGGCCGTGTCGCCCGCGACGATCGTGCTCACGCCGCTGCTCGGCAGCACGATCACGCTGACCGCCGGGAACGGGCCGGTGAACTGGTCGGTCTCCGAGCCATCGAGCCTGCTCGGCAAGCTGGTGGTCTCGCCGTCGTCGGGCACGCTGGCCGCCGGCCAGTCGGTGCAGGTGACGGTCACCGTGGCCGGCATCGCGTCGCTCGACACACAGCTGACGGCGAATCCCGGCGGCGTTCCGGTCACGGTGCTGATCGGCGTCGGCCTGGCCCGCGGGCGCGGCTAGCGGCACGGTCAGCGCACCTGGCCTGTACGTACAGGTCACCGGCGCGGTCCCGCGGCGGCTGGACACCGGCGGGCGCGAATCGGGAAGGCCCATCTCGTTCATGCCTGTGCGGGAACGCGGTGGCGGGGATTCGGTGGCGTGGATACGGTAGGGCGCATGTGCGACAGCGTTGTCGTTGCGGCCATCGTGGCGGGTGATGTCAGCGGCATCGCCGAGGCCTATGACCGGTATGCGACATCCCTGTACGCCTACTGCCACTCGCTGCTGGGTGAGCCCGCGGACGCCGCCGGGGCCGCGGACGCCGCCGCCGCCGTCCGGGACACGTTCATCATCGCCGCGTCCACGATCGGGGCGCTGCGTGACCCCGGCCGGCTGCGCGCGTGGCTGTATGCCGTGGCACGGAACGAGTGCCTTCGCCGGATACGCGCGAGGACGGCGGCGCCCGCGCCGGAGGAGACGCCGGCGCGGGAAGAGCCGGCACACGTGACCGGCCTGACAGCGAACGCCGGCGCGGCCACCGAACCGCTGGATCCGCGCGATCTTTTCCGCTCAGCCATCCCCGGGCTCAGCACCGGCGAGCGAGAGGCACTCCTGCTGCGGCTGGGCCTGGGGGCGGACAGCGCCGGGATCGCCAGCGTGCTCGGCCTCTCCCGTAATCACGCGCACGCGCTGCTCTCCCGCGCCCACGATCAGCTCCAGATCGTGCTGGGCGTGCTGCTGGTGGCCCGCGCCGGGCGCCGGGACTGCCCCGCGCTCGGCGAGCTGCTGGCCGGCTGGGACGGGCGGCTGACCCCTCTGCTCCGCACGCGCATCAGCCGCCACATCCAGCGGTGCGAGGCCTGCACCGTGCGAAGGTACCGTGAGCAACGCCGGGGGGTGCGCCCCGCCATCGCACCGGCCGGCGCGCCGCCGCCCGCGGCCGGGCTGCCGTCCGGGTTCAGGGACGAGGTGCTCAGGCTCGCCACCGGGGACGCGCCCGCCACCGTGGCGCACCGGGCGGCCGTGGGGCAGCGCGCGGGCCCGTTTGGTCACCATGGTTTCCCGAAACCGCTCGATCCTCCGAAGCCGGGCTGGCGCTCGCGGCGGGCGCGGACCGTGGCCGCCGGGGTGACCACGGCCGCCGCCGTCCTGGCCGCGGCCGCCTTGACCGGCGGGACGCACCGCGCGGGCCCTCCGCCCGCGGGCGCGGCTCCTCGCATTACCGGCTATGTGGAGGGCGCCGGCCCTGGCGGCAGCCGGGCGCCGGGCAAGCACGGCCGCTCAGCGCGGCCCGGCGATCCAGCGAACATCGCCGGGACCGCGAGCCCCTCGCCAGCGGCCGGCGTCCCGCCCACGGCGTCGCCGGCCGCGTCGCCGACCGCGTCGCCCTCCGGTCCCGGCGCGTCGCCGAGTTCGCCGCCGCCGCCCACTCCGGGGCCGCCGGCCAGGCACGGCACACTGTCCGTGTCGCCGACGAACATCGCCCTCGCGCCGCAGAGCAGCACGCTCACCGTGACCGCCAGGAACGGCCCGGTGAACTGGACCATCTCCGAGCCATCGGGCCTGCTCGGCGAGCTTGTCGTCTCGCCGGCGTCGGGCTCGCTCGCGTCCGGGCGGAGCACCAAGGTGACCATCACCGGCAACGGCGTCGCGTCGCTGGACACGCAGCTCACGGCGAATCCGGGGAACGTGACGATCACGGTGCTGATCGGCCTTGGCCTCGCCGCCGGGCGCGGTTAGCGGCCCCGGCAAGCAGAAATGTGGATCATCAGGCGCACGCCCGGCGGCATGATGGGCGATAGCGCTTGGAGGAACACATGGACAAGAAGTGGTGGACCCTGCTTGCGGTCTGCGCGGGGATCTTCATGCTCCTGCTCGACGTCACGATCGTCATCGTCGCGCTGCCGGAGATCCAGAGCGGCCTGCACGCCAGCTTCAGCGACGTGCAGTGGGTGGTGGACGCCTACGCGCTCACGCTGGCCTCACTGCTGCTGACCTCCGGTGTCCTCGCCGACCGGTACGGCCGCAAACTCCTGTTCAGCGTCGGCCTGGCGATCTTCACGATCGGCTCGCTGCTGTGCGGCCTGGCACAGGATCCGCTGATGCTGATCGTCTCGCGCAGCGGGCAGGGTGTCGGCGGCGCCATCATGTTCGCCACGTCGCTGGCGCTGCTGGGGCACAGCTTCCGCGGCAGGGACCGGGGCGTGGCGTTCGGGGTGTGGGGGGCGATAACCGGCATCGCCGTGGCCCTCGGGCCGGTGCTCGGCGGCGTGATCACCAGCGGTATCAGCTGGCGGGCGATCTTCCTCGTCAACGTCCCCGTCGGGGTCGCGGCCATCACGCTGACCCTCTGGCGCGTCGGGGAATCGAGGTCGCCGCGCCCCGCACCGCCGGACTGGGCCGGGTTCGCGCTGCTGACCGCCGGGCTGGTGAGCCTGGTCTACGGGCTGATCCGGGCCGGCGAGCAGAGCTGGTCGGAAACCGGTGTGATCGCCTGCCTGACGGCCGGGGCAGCCCTGCTCGCGGCGTTCATCGTCATCGAGCGCCGGGTGGCCAACCCGATGTTCGACCTCTCGCTGCTGCGCACGCCGACGTTCGCCGGCGGCTCCATCGCCGCGTTCGCGATGAACGGCTCGCTGTTCGCGGTACTGGTCTACCTGGTCCTGTATCTGCAGGACATCCTCGGCTACTCCGCGCTCGGCGCGGGCTTCCGGCTGATCATCATCAGCGGCGCGCAGCTCGTCACCGCGACCCTCGCCGGCCGCCTCAGCGAGCGCGTCCCGGTCCGCTGGCTGATCGGGCCGGGCCTGCTGCTGACCGGCATCGGGCTGATCCTGATGGCGGGACTGTCGGGCGGCAGCACCTGGACGCACCTGATCCCGGGCTTCGCCGTCTCCGGCCTCGGCGCCGGGCTGGTCAACCCGCCGCTGGCCTCGACCGCGATCGGCGTGGCGCCGCCGCACCAGGCGGGGATGGCCTCGGGCGTCAACTCGACGTTCCGCCAGATCGGCATAGCCACCGGTGTCGCGGCGCTCGGCTCCATCTTCGGAGCCGCGATGCTTCGGCACCTGGAGTCGGTACTCGGGCCGTCGCTGGCCGCGGACGCGCCGCGGATCGTCGCCCTGACCCGCCAGGGCGCGATCGGCCGGCTGCTGGCGAGCCTGCCTCCCGCGGCCCGCGGTCACGTCGTCCTGGCCGTCAAGTCCAGCTTCACCGCCGGCGTCAACGACCTCCTGTATGTCACCGCCGGGGTCGCTCTCGTGGGAGCGGCCTGTGCTACGGTCCTGATTCGCGGCAAGGATTTCGACCGTACCGGCCGCACCGGCGCGGCGGGAGCCGCTGGGCAGGCGCGCGAGGCGGGGCGCGAAGCGGCACGCACCCGAGGCAGGCTCGGAACGGCACGCGCCCGAGGCAGGAACGAAGCCGGAAGCGATCGACCTCCCCGAGACCCGGCTCTGCCTTAAATCCCGGGACGGTAACTAACCTCATCGATCGCTATCCGGCCCTGCAGCACACAGGTAACACCCCCGCTGCCGGCAGCCGGCCCCTGCGCGGGGCCAAATGCGCCAGCGGCCCCACTGGGCGGGGCCAAATGCGCCAGCGGCCCCGCCGCCATCGTGAGCCCGGATCGCGGCCATCCAGAAAGTCCGGCGGCCCTTACCGGCGGAGCCCTTTGGAACAATGGTGCCTCCACGAACCCCTGGCGATCCATCGGGTTCGGTGCCACGCGATCTCGATAGACGGTCATGGTCCTGCCTCGGCAAAGGAAGTGGGCATGGTCCTCTGTATTGCATGGGCACACAATTTCGATTAAGCTATTTTAGCTGATTCTGAAACATTCAGAATCAGGCGGGCCGCCGTGGTGTTGGAGCACCGGCGACGGCCCTAGACCATCCCATCCACCCAACGGACGGAATGACCATGGACACCATCTTTCCTCAGCGCGGGCACGCCGTGACCGCCTCCCCCGCAGCACCGCTCGCCGTCACCGGCGCGGCCCCCGCACCCCGGGACCGGCTGAACCGGCTCGCCGGCCTTGACCAGGAAGACAAGACCGCAGGCCTGGTATGGCTGGCGATCCATTCTCCTGCCGGTCGCGCCGATGCGCAGCGGCCCGGCTGCCCGGGGCGGATGGAGCTCGAAGATCATGCCACGTCCTGCCGGGCGCGTTCGGCGAGCTTGGCGTCCACCCCGGCTTGCAGCGCCTCGGCCAGCATCCGCCGGGCGCCCTCACGGACAATCTCATCGATCAGCGACGGTGCGTGATCCTTCCCGCCCTCGTGGCCAGAGCCGTTGCCAGGGACTATGGTGAGCATCGGGCTGTACCTTCCCGGCCGGCGCGCCAACGCCGGTCATTGCTTGAGACTCGACACGGTCACCGGGAAAGTACACCCCTTCCCAGCCGGTCCACAGGTCTCAAGCATTGCTCGCGCCGCCGATGAGCAGCATGCGTAGTCGGTACCTGTGGCGGTTGCGGAAGCTGCGGGCGATTCAAGGCGCTCCACTGATCCGCCGTTTGCAGGCGGAGGGAGTCTCCCCGCAGTGCCTGGCGAACGATCGAGCGAACGCCCCGGCGTCGTCGAAACCCACGGCGATTGAGACCTCGAGGACGGAACGGTCCGGCTGGGCCAGCAGGGCCATGGACGAAGCACACGGATTCGCGGGGGCTACCCGAGCTGGTCGCGGCGGCGTGCCAGGGAGGCGGGTCTCGGCGGTGTTGCCCGCCAGCTCGATGGCTTTGTCGTACGCCCGCTGGCCTAATGTCCGGCCAGCTCAGCTACGACCGGAGCGAGCGCGTCGGCGGAGTCGGCGCCGAAGACGAAGTAGGAGAAGCCGGTCTCCTCCCGTCGCCGCTGGATCTCCTCGGCGGCTGCCGCGGGGTCATCCGGAAGTACCGCCAGCGAGTCCGCCGCGCGAAGCGCAGCAGGGTCGGTGTCGGGGGGCGCCATGAACGGCGCGACTGTGTCGCCGATTACCGGCACGTGGAGCGCGAGTTCAACGTCCCGGATGGCGCGGAAGTCGCGTGCCAGCCGTGTGATTTCGACCCGATCCTCTCCCGGCATCAGTGCGAAGGTGACCGTGTCTGCGACCTCGGCCGCCAGTGCCCGGGCCTTCGGCCCGCGCACGGCCATCACCACCGGCGTGTGCAAGTCGGGGCCGTCGAGATCTCGCAGCGCCGTCACGGTCTCACGCACCTGGGCCAGCCGCTCGCCCGGCGGAACCACGGGCAGCCCCCGTTCGCGGAGTTCGTCTTCAATGCCAGGCCTGCCGGTGCCGATGCCCATCTCGAAGCGACCGTCAGTGAGCACCGACAGCGAGTGCGCTTCCCACGCCGTCATCCATGGCGGGCGGAACGGGGAGGCATACACCCAAGTGCCCACCCGCAGGTCGGCAACGGTGGCCGCGACGGCCAGCGTGGGGGCAGGCACCGGCTGCCATTGCGGGACGTCGGGCATCAGCAGCGTGGAGTATCCGCTGCCGGCGATGCGGCGCACCCGGTCTCGCCACGTCGGCAGGTCAGTTGTGAGCGGGGCAACGACCCCGAATCGGAAGGGTCTGGTTCCGCCAGTTGCCGTCGAATCGGTCATCATTCCTGTCCTGATCAGTAGAGATGGTTCCGGTCCTGCTATGTCACGTGCTTCATGATCGTGGTCCCTTTCTCCCCGGGCGCCCTGGTCGGCGTCTCACCCCTGCTACGAACGCCGCTGCCCCGATCCGACACCGCGTCCCGGAAGTTCTGCCGAGGATCTTCCGGTACGCCGGTTGTCAGCGATCCAGGTTCGGGTGAGCGTGCTTCATCTACATCATGCGCGCCCAGTGCGGACGAACTCTGGGACCAGATGGACAGCGGACACCCTGACTCGTCGTCGGCACATGCCGCCGACCGGAAGCTGTTCGTCCTGCATCGGCTTACCACTCGCTGCGGTTCGTGCGGCGAGGTAGCCGGTCCAGTCACGCGGCACGGCAAGTCGGCCTGGACGCCGGTACCTCGGGGATGCCGTCTTGCCGGTCACGCCTGCGCGCTCCGCGCCGGTAAGTCCATGCGAGTGTGATCAGGAAGGTGATCGCGATTCCGCCGGCGATGGCGAGCACGGCCGTCCTGATCCCGCCGCTGGTGGCGATCCGCAACGCGTTGCCGTCAAGTCCGCGGGAGCTGGCATTGGCGATCAGGACCAGCACGGCGAGACCGGCCGCGGCGCCGATCCCTGAACCGGTGGTGACGATCCCCGAGGCGAGTCCCTGCCGATGGCCGGGCACTCCGGTCGCCGCTGCGATGTACATGGTCGTGAACACGGTGCCGTCGCCGGCGCTGACCGCGATCAAGCCGGGCACCAGCCAGGTGTAGGAGCCATCGGGCGTCAGCGCGAGCCCGAGCAGGCAGGCGCCGCCGGCGCCGGCGGCAAGCGCGCCGAACAGGGTGCGCGGCACGCCGATCCGGGTCACGATGGGTCCCGCCAGCACCGAGCCGGCGACCACCACCGCGGTGGGCAGCAGGAACCCGAGGCCGGTGGCCAGCGCGCCATATCCCCGGACGTCCTGGAGATAGATGGACAGGAAGTACAGCAGTGACCCGAACGTGGCGGTGAACATGAACGCGACTGTCACGGCCAGGACGAGGCTGGGGTTGGTCAGCAGGCGCAATGGCAACAGCGGATCGGTGCTGCGCCACTCGATCACCGTGAACGTTGCGAGCAGCAGGAAGCCGGCGGCCAGGGCGGCCACGATTCCCGGCGAGCCCCACCCTGCGTCCGGCCCGCGCACCAGGGCGGACACCAGCAGGGTCACCGCGACGGTGACGCTCAGCGCGCCGGGCAGGTCGAACCGTCGCCCCGCCCCACGTGCCCGGTCGGCGTCAATGAGCGCGAACGCCAGGACGATCGCGGCGCCGGCCAGCGGAACGTTGACGAAGAATACCGCCTGCCACCCGAAAGCCTGCGTGAGTACCCCGCCGAGCAGGACCCCGACGACCAGGCCGGCAGCGCCGGCTCCGCCCCATACACTCAGCGCGCGGTTGCGGTCGCGTCCCTCGGCGAAGGTCGTGTTGATGATCGCCGAGGTGCTGGGGAAGACCAGCGCGCCGCCCAGGCCCTGCAGCGCGCGGCTGCCGAGCTGGACGAGCGGCACGGTGGCCAGTCCCCCGGCGGCCGACGCGACGGCGTACAGCGCCAGCCCGGTGACCAGCACCCGGCGCGGGCCGAGCAGATCCGCGGCGCGGCCGCCGAACAGCACGAATCCGCTGGAGGCGATCGCGTATGCGCTGATGACCGCTTGGAGAGTCTGGGCAGAGTAGCCCAGGCCGGTTCTGATCTCGGGCAGGGCGACCACGACGATGTACTGGTCCAGGGACACGATCAGCATCGCGAACGACAACAACGCCAGCCGCGCAGCCCGGCGATCGCGGCGCGGCGCGGCGGACTCCGCCCAGGTCATTGTGGGCTTCGGCACCAGGTGTACCCCCTGTCAGGTAGCGGAGCGGTTCTCCCGCGAGCACGTGAAATGAACTGTACGCTACAGTTCATATGAACACAATAGTTCAGTTCAGTTGAACTGCACGGGTCAGTTCATAGGCTTGGTATCATGCGGGCATGACCGGAGTGCGACGGCGGACGCCCACCGGCGAGCGCGCCGATCTCAAGCGGCGAGCGATCGTGGACGCCGCCCGCGAGGTATTCCTTGCCCGCGGCTTCGAAGCCGGCATCGATGTCATCGCCGAACGGGCCGGCGTCTCGAAGGTGACGATCTACAACCACTTCGGGAGCAAGAGCGAGTTGTTTCTCGCGGTCATCCGCGATGCCCTCGAGGAGGCACTCCAGCAGCCGACGGTGGCCTTGAAGAAGAGCCTGGCTGAGTCCACCGACATCCGGGAGATCCTCGTGCAGACGGCGCGAGGGTGGGTGGCGGGTATGGCGCGGCCCCAGGTGCTCGCGCTCCGCGCACTGGTCGCCAGCGAGGCACAGCGGTTTCCCGAGCTCGGCCGGGCGTGGAAGGCCAACGGCCCCGACCTGACATCTGCCATCCTCGCCGGGGAGTTCCGCAACCGGATCGATGCCGGTGAACTCAACATCCCCGATATCGACCTCGCTCTGATCCAGCTGTACTCCCTCGTCCTTTACCCGCACTTCACCCACATCGCTTACGGCGAACGAATCGACAAGAAACGCACACACGAACTCATCAACCATGGCGTGGACATGTTCCTCACCTACTACTCAGCCAAGAACGACAACACAGGTGGCAAGAGGAGATCTGTGCCCGATCGTGAGCGCTCACGGCGCTGAACTGCTCGCCCGGGCGGGGCCGGATGTGATCCGGCGGGCGCAGGCCTGTCTCAGCTCGTGCGCGGCGCGGCGATCCTGGCCATTCAGGACGGCGGCACGCGGGGCAGACGTCGCCGACGGCTCAACGTCCGGCGAGGCCGCCGTCCTGCAGCGCGGCTTCGTCAACCACGCCGGGCAGGTCCCGGGCTGAGCTCGCGCCCCGGCGCGGTAGCCCGTCAGCGCGCCCAGGCCGAGCCGGCGGTGGCCCGCTCGGCCTGGGCGCGCAGGGCCTGGATCGCGCGTGCCGGGTCGTCGGCGCCGTAGACGGCCGAGCCTGCCACGAACACGTCGGCGCCGGCGTCGGCACAGCGCTCGATGGTCTCGGCGCTCACCCCGCCGTCCACCTGCAGCCATACGGCTCCCCCCTGCCTGGCCACCAGGGCCCGGGTACGGCGGAGCTTGGGCAGCACCATGTCGAGGAACTGCTGGCCGCCGAAGCCCGGCTCGACGGTCATCAGCAGCAGCATGTCGACCTCGGGGAGCAGGTCCTCGTACGGCTCGACCGCGGTACCCGGGTTGAGGGCGAGCCCGGCGCGGGCGCCGGCGGCGCGGATCGCGCGCAGCGTTCGCACCGGGGCCCGCGCCGCCTCGGCGTGGACGGTCACGTTGCCGGCTCCGGCCTCGGCGTAGCCCGGCGCCCAGCGATCCGGGTCATCGATCATCAGGTGGCAGTCGAGCGGCAGGCTGGTGTGCTTGAGGAGAGCCTCGACCACCGGCAGGCCGATGGTGAGGTTGGGCACGAAGTGGTAGTCCATCACGTCGACGTGCAGCCAGTCGGCGACGCCGGAGACCGCGGCGGTCTCGTCGGCAAGCCGGGCGTAGTCGGCGGACAGAATGCTGGGCGAGATCTGAACAGCCATATAGACGCGAGTGTAGAGTGCCACCGGCGCGGCCTCATCCCGTGACCCAGGGAAATCCGGCGGGTGCCTGCTCGCGTGGTCGCCGGCGCGGGTCGGGGAGAATGTCGTACCTTGCTGTTATGGTCGATTTTCAGTTCGACCGAACTTCACGGGAGGTTACCCGGTGCACACTGAGCCATCGACCGCTCTCCTCGACCGCGTCCGCAAGCTGCTGGCGAAGGCCGAAGACGAGGGTGTCACCCCGCACGAGGCCGAGGCGCTGACCGCCAAGGCCGCCGAGCTGATGGCCCGCTATGGCATCGACCGCGCCCGGCTCGCCGCCACCCAGCCGCACACCGACAAGCCGGACAACCGCGTCATTGACATCGACAATCCGTGGGCAACCGTCAAGGCCCACCTGCTGACCGGGCTCGCGACCGCGCTGCGCTGCCAGTGCGTGCTGCTGGCCCGCCGCATCCCCGGCAGCCGGGTGCACGTCTTCGGCTATGCCTCCGACCTGGAGCGCGCCGACATCCTGTACACGTCCCTGCTCGTCCAGATGGCCCGCGGCCTGGCCGCGGCCATCATCCCCGCCACCGCGCACAATCCGCGCGCCTGGCGGCGGTCCTGGATGCTCGGCTACAGCGCGGCGGTGGTCGCCCGGGTCAAGGCCGCCGAGCAGGCCGCGGCGGAGCACGCCGACGACGGTCGGCCGTCCTCCGGGCCGTCGACCGCCCTGGTGCTCGCGGACCGGGCGCTGACCGTGCGGCTGCAGTGCGAGCAGGCCTATCCGAACACCCGCAGGACCCGCATCACCTACAGCGGCAACGGCTACCACGCCGGCTACCGGGAAGGCGAGAAGGCCGACATCGGCGGCCCGCGGATCCGGCCGCGCTCAGCCCCCGCCCTGGCCCGGTGACACGGGCGGCGCGGGACGGCGGTGAAACGGGGCGGCACGGGAGGCGATCAGGCGAGCCGGTGCGGGAGGGTGATCAGGCAGGACGGTGCGGGAGGATGATCACGCGAGACGGCGCAGAATGGCGATGAAGATGGCGTCCGTTCCGTGGCGGTGCGGCCACAGCTGAGCGAACAGAGGGCCCGGCGAGCGCAGGCCCGGGACCTCGGGGAGAAGGGCCGGCGCGTCGAGCACTTCGGCGCCGCCGTCCGCCACGACGGCCTCGACGACCTCCCGGGTCTCGGCCACGTGCGGCGAGCACGTCACGTAGGCGACCAGGCCGCCGGGCCGCGCCGAGGCTATGGCGGCGCGGAGCAGCTCCCGCTGCAGCCCGGCGAGGGCCGCCACGTCGGCTGGCGACTTGCGCCACCGCGCTTCGGGGCGCCGCCGGAGCGAGCCGAGGCCGGAGCAGGGGACGTCGGCCAGGACGCGGTCGAAGACGCCCTCGCGCCAGGGGATCCGCGTTCCGTCGGCGGCCACGACGGCCCCGGGGGCGATCGCCGCGCGGACCAGGGCGGCGCGGTGCGGGTGGATGTCGGAGGCCACCAGCCGGGCGCCACGCCCGCCGGCGAGGCCGCGCAGCAGTCTCGCCTTGCCCCCCGGGCCCGCGCACAGGTCGAGCCACAGCCCGTCGGGGCCGTCCAGCGCGGCGCGGAAGAGCGCCAGGGCGGCGAGCTGGCTCCCCTCGTCCTGGACCGCGGCGCGCCCGGTGGAGACCAGGTCGCGCGGGTCACCGCCGGGCAGCACGAACCCGAACGGCGACCAGCGGGTCGGCTCGGCACCCTCCGGCATGATCTCGGCACGATCCGCGGCGCCGGGTACGGCCGCCAGGACGACCGAAGGTCTCTCGTTGCCCGCGGCAAGCGCGGCCTCTGTCTCCTCGCCACCTGGCGCGTCGCCGAGCGCCTCGCCGAACGCGTCAACGATCCAGCGAGGATAGCTGTACCGCACCGACAGGTAACCGGCCGGATCGGACTCGCGCGGCGGCGCGACGATCGTCAGCCACTGGCCGAGGTCCCGCGTGGCCACCCGCCGGAGCACCGCGTTGACGAACCCCGACGCGCGCGGGCCGGTGACGTCCTTCGCCAGGTCAACGGAGGTGGCCACGGCGGCGTGGCTGCCGATCCTGGTGGCGAGCAACTGGTGCGCGCCCATACGGAGCACCTCGCGGACCGGCGGGTCCACCCGGTCCAGGCGCCGGTCGCTGCAGGCTGTCAGCACGGCGTCGTAGGTGGCACGTCCCCGGAGCGTTCCGTAGGTCAGCTCGGTGGCCAGGGCCGCGTCGCGGCCCGCGATGCCGCGTTCGGTCAGCAGCCGGGGAAGCAGCAGGTTCGCGTAGGCGGTGCGGTCCGCGACCGCGCTGAGCACGTCATAGGCCGCACGCCGTGCCGGATCCGCACGGCCGGGCCGCCGTCCGGCGGGACCCCGCGCGCCTCCGCCCGGATCACGGCCGGCGCGGCGGGTGCCTGTTGGCCCAGCCGCCACGTCAGCCCAGCCGCAGGGAACTCGGGGCGCCGTGCGGCGGGCGAAGTCCCCGCGCCCAGTCCGCGGCCCGCATGCGGCGCTTGCCGGGTGGCTGGACGTCGCCGAGCCGCACCGGATGCGATCCGGTGCCCGCGTAGACGGCGTCGCGTTCCGCGCGCAGCTCGCCGGGCGCCAGAGACCAGGGAACCGCCGGGGCGAGGCCGTTCGAGCGGGCCAGCGGCCACAGCTTCAGCCTGCCGCCGTCGAATTCGGTCCACGCTCCCGGCTCCGGGGTGCACGCGCGGATCAGCCGGTCGATGACGTACGCGGGCATCTTCCATTCCACGCGCGCGTCGGCGGGGGTGATCTTGGGCGCGAGGCTGACGCCCTCCGCGGGCTGCTCGGCCGGGACCAGCGTGCCGTCCTCGATCCCGTCCAGGGTCGTCACGAGCAGCCGGGCGCCGGAGACCGCGAGCCGGTCCAGCAGGTCGCCGGTGGTGTCGGCCGGCCGCACCGGTTCGGTCACCACGCCGTACACCGGGCCAGCGTCCAGGTCGGCGACGATGTGGAAGGTCGTTGCCCCCGTGATGTCGTCGCCGTGCAGGATCGCGTGCTGCACCGGCGCCGCGCCCCGCCACGCGGGAAGCAGCGAGAAGTGCAGGTTGACCCAGCCGTGCGGCGGGATGTCCAGCGCCGCCTGCGGAAGCAGCGCGCCGTACGCGGTCACCGGGCAGCAGTCCGGCCCGATCTCGCGCAGCCGGTCGAGGAAGTCAGGGTCGCGGGCCCGCCGCGGGGTGAGCACCTCGATGCCCTCGGCGCGGGCGCGGGTGGCAACGGGGCTGGCCTCCACGTGGCGGCCTCGGCCGGCGGGCGCGTCCGGCCGGGTGGCAACGGCCGCGACGGAATGCCGCGACGCCAGCAGCGCGTCCAGCGCCACCACCGCCGCAGCGGGAGTCCCGGCGAAAACCAGGCGCACTACGAGATCCGCTGTGTGGAGTGCGGCGAGATCCTTATCTCGGGAACCGCCTCGCCCGCCCACTCGGCCTCCCGGATCGCCTTCATGGCGAGCTTGCGCTGCTGCGGGTCCAGCCGGTCGATGAACAGAACGCCGTCCAGGTGATCGGTCTCGTGCTGGACGACGCGGGCCAGCAGTTCCGTTCCCTCGATCGTCACCGGGTCACCGTACATGTTGAAGCCCTTGGCGACGACTCCGTAGGCGCGCTTCGTGGGGAACGTGAGCCCGGGCAGCGACAGGCAGCCCTCGTCGTCGGTCTCCTCGTCCTCGGACAGGTCGAGCGACGGGTTGATGAGGTGACCGGGCTCGTCGTCCACGTGGTAGGTGAACACCCGCAGGCCAACCCCGATCTGCGGCGCGGCGAGGCCGGCGCCCGGCGCGTCCAGCATGGTCTCCGTGAGGTCCCTGACGAGGTTGCGCAGCTCGGCGTCGAAGTCGCGGACCGGCTCCGCGGGGGTGCGCAGCACTGGGTCACCGAACAGCCGTATCTGCTTGAGCAAGGAAATCCTCCCGGGCGAGGTCGCCGGGCGATCGCCCGGTACCGTCAAGTCTATTGAGATCGCAGTGTGATCGCGCGGTCGCGAGGGCCGACGGCCCTCCGGCCGCGCGATTCTACGGCGGGCAGCGCAGCGGGCAATCGGGGGGTTCCGGGGGGTCGTCCCCCCGGGCCAGCACCGTCCCCCCGGGCCAGCACCGCCCCCCGGACTAAATAGCGGGATCGAGCTGCACGCGGATCACGCCCGGCTCCTTGCGCGCGCTGCGTGCGGCCTGCGCGGCGTGCAGGGAGCGCGCCAGCGCGAGCCCGGCAGCGCGCGGCACCCGGATCAGCGCCCGCACCTGCTCCTCGTCATCGGCAACACCGCCGGCGCCGGCGGTGTTCCCGGGCGGGCCGTCCTCGGCGGGGACGGGGCCCAGCACCTCCGCGGACGCCGGGAGTTCCGCCTCGAGGAAGTCACCCACCGCCGAGGCGGCGCCGGTGACCGCCGCCATCCGCACCGCGGGCGGGAAACGGAGCTCGGCGCGTTCAGCCAGCTCCCGTTCCGTAAAATTCACCGGATCCCAGCGGATCAGCGCTTGCACGGCCGGAAGCGACGCGTCCGCGTGCACCAGCACGGTCCCGCCGCCGGCAGCGGGCCGAACCAGGGCGGCGGCGCCCAGCCAGCGGCGCAGCGCCTCCTCGGCGGCACGCAGGCCGGGCAGGCTCAGCAGCGCCCAGCCGTCGAGCAGCAGCGCCGCCGCGTAACGCCCGAGCGGCTCAGCGCCGGGAGTCGCGATGACGAGCGCGGGCTCGTCCGGCACGGCGCCGATCACCGACCGGCCGCCCGAAGTCCGCACCTTGACCCCCGGGAACGCACGCCCGAGCTCCTCGGCCGTGCGGGCCGCCCCGGTCACCACGGCGCGGATCTGGTCATTCCCGCAACGCTGGCACGACCAGCTCGCCGCCAGCGCGCCGCACCAGCGGCAGCGCGGCACCTCGTTGACCCCGCCGATCTCCAGCGGCCCGCCGCACCGGTTGCACCGCGCGCGGGCGCGGCACCGGCCGCACGCGATGGCGGCGAGGTAACCGCGGCGCGGGACCTGCACGAGAACGGGACCCTGGCCGAGCGCGGCGCGCGCGGTCCGCAGCGCGAGACTGGGCAGCCGCGCGGTCACGGCGGCCGCGTCCCTGGCCAGCTCGGCGTCGTCCGCGGCGGCCCTGATCCGCGGCGCGGCCGCACGCGGGTCCGCCGGTGTGAGCGGGCGCGCCCATCCCGCCGCCACGAGCTGGGTGAGCTCGGTGGTCCTCGCGAAACCGCCGATCAGCGCCGCCGCGCCGCGGCGGTGCGCGCGCAGGGCGAGCACCTCCCTCGCGTTCGGGTACGGCGCGCGGGGCTCGGCGTGCAGGTCGTCGCCGTCGTCCCAGAGCACCACCAGGCCGAGGTCGCGCACCGGCGCGAACATCGCGGCACGCGTCCCGGCGGCGACCGCGACCGTGCCGCGGCGAACCGCCAGCCAGCGCCGGTAGCGTTCGGCCGGGCCGAGGTCGGCGGCCAGCGTGACGTGGTGCTCGGCGCCGCCGAGCACCCTGGTGAGCGCCTGGTCCACCCGCGCCAGGTCGCGGGCATCGGGCACGACGATCACCGCGCCGCGGCCCGCCGCCGCGGTGGTCCCGGCCGCGCGCGCGATCTCCTCCGGCCAGCCCGGCCCCGGCAGCGCCGACCAGGCCGCCCGGACGTCCCGCCCGGCGGCCAGCCCGGCGAGGAACGCCTCCCCCGCCGGGTAGAGCGCCCATGAGCCCGGCGCGGGGCGTCGCGGGGCGGCCGGTTTCGGCCCCGGGTGGCCGGCCTCGGTCGCGGCGTGCCGTGGCGGGATCGCCAGCCGGAGCACGTCGGCGAGCGTGCCCGCGTACCGGTCGGCGACGGCCCGCGCGAGGCCGGCGATCTCCTTGGTGAGCACCGGCTCGGGCGACACCACCCGGTCCAGGTAGGCGAGCCGTCCCCGGTGCTCGCTGGCGACCGCGCGCTCCAGGACGTAGCCGTCGACGAGCTGGCCCGCGAACCGCACACGGACCCGTACGCCGGGTTTCGCGTCCTTGCCCAGGCGTTCCGGGACCAGGTAGTCGAAGGGCCGGTCGAGGTGAGCGAGCGGGATGTCCACCGCCACACGGGCGATCGGATCATGGGCGGCGGGGACAAGCGTTTTCGCGGGCCTGCCAGTGGTCCTGGCGCCCGCGCCCTTGCGTGCGCCGGCTCCGGACCTGGCCGTGCGCCTTGGCCGGCTCCCGGCTCCGGCCCCCGCGCTGGCGCTGCCGGTGTCCTGAGTATCCGAGTCCGCCACGGTCCCGTCCTACCAGAACCGACCGACCGCTCCCGCACGCGCCGTTATGTCATACCGAACGAGCGGTGGCTGAGCCGCGAGCGGACCGGACGGACGTGGTGCGGTGCGGCACCGGGCGGCGCGGCACCGTGCGGCGCGGCACCGGGCGGCGCGGCACCGGGCGGGCAGGCGATGCGGCGGTGCGCCGGGCATGCGAACGGCCGGGCGCCGGCGGCCTCCCGCGGCGCCCGGCCGTTCATGCCGCCCTAGCCGACGAGGTCGTCGAATTCGCCTGCCCGCAGGCTGCGAACGAGTGCCCGGACCGCGTCCGCCGGGTATATGAGCGCCGGACCCTCCGGGTCCCGCGAGTTCCGAACCGCTATCGTCGCCGCGCCGAGGGGGGCCATCTCCACGCACGCCCCCTGCGAGTTACTGCGCTGGCTCTTCCGCCAGACCGCGCCTTCCAGGCGGCCCGCGGAGATCCCGTTGTACGTATCCTGCATTGTCCTGTTCTCCTGACGCGTTGCTTCGGTCCAGCTACCCGGCGGCCCCGCCTGGCTGGGGTACTCCCCCAGCCAGTTCGCGCAACCGCTGCGATCGCGCTCCCGTTGGTCCCATTGCTCCCCGCGACTATCCGGAGTCTACCTCATGCACGTGCATCGGCATGGGACTTTGCATTTTCATCCGCATTCGCATCAGCATGGGCAGAAGAACGTACAAGTCCTGGTTCGCCACGAATCGTCACACCGCATGCTTCCGCCCGGAGCCTCCGGATCCTCGCCCGTTACCCCCGGGCTTTCGCCCCTGCGACCCAGACTCAGCGTGTGGCTGGTACTCCCCGCGCCGGCACGTCACGTGCACCGGCACCTTCGCCCGCGCCGGGCCCCATGCGCTCGCCTGCGCCTCACGACACCGGCATCGCATGCACCGGCACGTCGCGCGCCAACCCCGCCCCCTTCGGCCGCTCCCCTTCCCGGAGCCAGTCGCTGCTCCTTCACCGTCCGCGGCCCCGAGGGTTGTCGCGCGTCTTTTGTCCCGAAAACCTACTGAACATCCTTTTACTCGACGTAACCACAGGAAACGGCGGGTGTCCAGCGCGCGATCAGGCCGTCTCAGATTGAGACAGTCATGGTGAGTCAGCCCCTCGAGGCACCGTCACGGGGTGCGGGTGCGGGTGCCGTCACGCGCATGGCCGCGGCGCCGTGGCGGGTGCGGCTGCGGTGCCGTGGCGGACGCGGGCGCGGTGCGGCCATTGCAGGGCGGCGGACGCGGGCGCGGTGCCGTGGCGGACGCGGGCGCGGTGCGGCCGTTGCAGGGCGGCGGCCGCGCGGTGCCGTCGCGGGCTCGCGGCGGCCGTTACAGGCCGGCGGCCGCGCGGAGCTGGTCGGCGCGGCTCGTACGCTCCCAGGCAAAGTCGGGCTCGGTGCGGCCGAAGTGGCCGTACGAGGCCGTCTGCGCGTAGATGGGGCGCAGCAGGTCCAGGCCGGAGATGATCGCCAGCGGCCGCAGGTCGAATACCCGCGTGATCGCGTCCTGGATACGCTCCACCGGAACCTGCTCGGTGCCAAAGCACTCGACGAAGAGCCCCACCGGCATGGCCTTGCCAATCGCGTAGGCGACCTGGGCCTCACACCGGTCCGCGAGCCCGGCCGCCACCACGTTCTTGGCGACCCAGCGCATCGCGTAAGCGGCGCTGCGGTCTACCTTGGACGGGTCCTTGCCGGAGAAGGCGCCTCCCCCGTGGCGCGCCATTCCGCCGTAGGTGTCGATGATGATCTTGCGGCCGGTCAGCCCCGCGTCCCCCATCGGGCCGCCAACCTCGAACCGGCCCGTGGGGTTGACCAGCAGCCGGTAACCGGAGGTGTCGACATCGAATCCGGCGATCACCGGCTCGACCACGTAGTCCTTGATGTCCGGCGCGAGCAGTTCCTTCAGGTTGATGTCCGGCGCGTGCTGGGAGGAGACAACCACCGTGTCGAGGCGGACCGGGCGCCCTCCCGCGTATTCCACGGTCACCTGGGTCTTGCCGTCGGGGCGCAGGTACGGCACCGTCCCGGCGCGGCGCACCTCGGAAAGCTGGCGCGCGAGCTTGTGCGCCATCATGATCGGCAGCGGCATCAGTTCCGGCGTCTCCCGGCACGCGTAGCCGAACATCAGCCCCTGGTCGCCGGCGCCCTGCCGGTCCAGGTCGTCCGCGCCCTCGCCCTCCCGGTACTCGTACGCGTCGTCGACGCCCTGGGCGATATCCGGCGACTGGGCTCCGATGGATACCGACACGCCACAGGACGTCCCGTCGAATCCCTTGGCCGACGAGTCGTACCCGATCTCCAGGATCTTCTCGCGGATGATGCCGGGGATGTCGACGTAGGTCTTCGTGGTGACCTCGCCCGCCACATGGACCTGCCCGGTGGTTATCAGGGTCTCCACCGCTACCCTGCTGCCTGGATCATCCTTGATCATGGCATCCAGAATGGCGTCGCTGATCTGGTCGGCCATCTTGTCGGGATGGCCCTCCGTAACCGACTCAGAGGTAAACAGCCGACGGGCCACGTTCTTCTCCATCCATCCAGGCGGTGTCCATCCAGGCGATGTGGCACGGGGGACTTCGCAGAGTTTATCCGGAAAGCAGGCCAGCGACGTGCCGGATCACCGCCGCCGGATACCAGCTCAGCGCCGGGGCAGGTAACTTGAGCCGTGCGGCGACCAGGTCCCATACGGCATCGGCCAGCGCCTCCTTGGAACCGCGCGGTATCGGCGTGCTCGTGCCGTCGGCTCCGAGGACCACCGCCTCGTTTTCGCTGCTGCCGAAGCCGCGGCCGTTTCCGACGGGATTGACCACGAGCAGGTCGCATCCCTTGCGGGCGAGCTTTCCCCGCGCGGCATCCACGTCGGCCTCGGTTTCCGCGGCGAAGCCCACCACGATCTGGTCGTCGGGGGCGCGGCGCGCGGACAGTTCCGCGAGGATGTCCGGGTTCTCGGTCAGGCGAATCGGCTCTGGGGGGCGCCCGTCCTTCTTGATCTTTGAATCGCTTCTGGCGGCCGGCCGGAAGTCCGCCACCGCCGCCGTCATCACGATGACATCGGCCGCGGCCGCCTCGGCCAGCATGACCGCGTGCATGTCCCGCGCCGACACCACGCGGCGGACTCTGCTGCCGGCGGGATCGGCGAGCTCGACGTTCGCCGCGACCACTGTCACGTCGGCGCCACGCGCGGCCGCCGACCGGGCGAGCGCGTAACCCTGCCTGCCCGTGGACCAGTTGCCGAGGAAGCGCACCGGGTCCAGTTCCTCTCGCGTGCCTCCCGCCGACACCACGACCCGCCGGCCGGCGAGGTCGGGCTGCCCGCGGCGGAGCGCGGTAACGGCCACGCCAAACAGCTCCTGCGGCTCCGGGAGCCTGCCCGCACCGCTGTCAGCGCCGGTGAGCCGCCCTACGGCGGGATCGAGCACGACCGCGCCGCGGCTTCTCAGCAGCGAGACATTCGCCACCGTGGCAGGATGTTCCCACATCTCGGTATGCATCGCCGGCGCGTAAACGACCGGGCACCGGGCGGTCAGCAAGGTCGCTGTGAGCAGGTCTGACGCCATGCCGGCGGCTGCGCGCGCGAGCAGGTCGGCGGTCGCGGGCGCCACCATGACCAGGTCGGCCGACTGACCGAGCCGGATATGCGGCACCTCGGACACCCCAGCCCAGACATCCGTGGTCACCGGCTCGCCCGACAGCGCCGCCCAGGTCGGCTCGCCGACGAACCGCAGGGCGTCGGGGGTGGGCACGACCCGGACCTGATGCCCGGCCTCACGGAGCAGCCTCAGCAGCTCACATGCCTTGTACGCGGCGATACCGGCGCCGACACCCAGTACGACGCGCGCCATTTCCGCCCGCCGTCTCTCCGCTGCTCCGTCCCGGTACCGGACCGGCGCTAGGACTCCACGGCCTCGACCGACAGGAGGCGCTCACGCACCTCGCGAAGCGCGATCGACAGCGGCTTCTCCTGAACCCGCGTCTCGACCAGCGGTCCCACGTACTCGAGCAGCCCCTCACCGAGCTGCGAGTAGTAGGCGTTGATCTGCCGTGCCCGCTTCGCCGCCATGATCACGAGCCGGTACTTGCTGTCCACGACGCCCAGTAGCTCGTCGATAGGCGGGTTAATGATGCCGTCTGCGGCCGGAGTACCTGCCACGTTTAGCCTTCCTCATAGATAGCTGCGGATCAAGGCTACCATCTGCCGGCATACGTACTCGACGGACGTGTTCACCAGCGTGACGTCGAATTCGCCGGCGGCCGCGAGTTCCTGCCGCGCAGCGGCGAGGCGCCGCGCGACGACCTCGGGAGGCTCGGTGCCGCGGCAGGTCAGCCTGCGCACCAGTTCCTCCCAGGACGGCGGGGCCAGGAACACGAGCAGCGCGTCCGGCATGGCGCGGCGCACCTGGCGCGCACCGGCCACGTCGATCTCCAGCAGGCTCGGCGCGCCGGCCTCGAGCCGGCGCTGCAGCGGCTCGCGGGGGGTGCCATATTTGTGTCCCGCGAACTCGGCCCACTCGAGCAGTTCTCCGGCGGCCGCCATACGGTCAAACTCGTGACCATTGACAAAGTGATATTCGCGCCCGTCCACTTCGCCGGGGCGCGGCCTTCGCGTGGTAACCGAAACGGAAATCCAGATCTCCGGGCTCCGGCGGCGCAGTTCCGCGGCGACCGTGCTCTTCCCGACCCCGGAGGGCCCGGAGAGCACGGTCAGCCGCGAGTGCCGTCGCGCCACGGGTTCACCGCCCCGAGCAGGCACGCTGGCCAGCGCGGCACCGCCCGCGGCGGCAGTCTCGCGCGCGCTACAGCCCGGCGAGACGGACATACCCCCCCATCCGCGCCGGCCTCGTATATCGACGCCGGCCGCGTACATCAGATATCCGCACCGAACTCCTGCTCCAGCGCGGATCGCTGATTGGCGCCGAGACCGCGGACCCGACGGGATTCCGCGATACCGAGCCTTTCCATGATCTGCTTTGCCCTGACCTTGCCGACGCCTGGCAGCGACTCAAGCAGAGCCGAGACCTTCATCTTGCCAATCACGTCATCGGTCGCGCCCTCCTTGATGACGTCAGACAAGGTCGTAGCTCCGCGCTTGAGGCGGCCTTTTACCTCGGCGCGTTCTCTACGCGCTCGGGCTGCCTTCTCCAAGGCGGCAGCGCGCTGGTCGGGAGTGAGGGGAGGAAGAGCCACTCGGGGTCACCTCGGGTTTCGTCGGGAAAAAGGTTGGTCGGGAGGGGAAACTAGCGAGTCAACTACCCTTTCGGCAACGTGAACCCCCGTTTATGTAGTCACAAATTCAGATATATTACTGTACGCATACGACATGATACTCATCGTAGTCAACCGCGGAGCCTCACCCCGGTATGGGGGTCTCACGTCGCGATACACAACCCCTGCGACGCGAACCCGCGTCCCGGCCCCGTCAACGCTAAAATATGCCTCTTGTCCGTGTTTGCGTACGCGCCACGCCGCATTGCCGGCGATCGGCCTCCGCCGCCGGGATTTCGGCGGTGCTGGAGGAGTCCCGTCGGGATGTGACAGACATATCCGGCGGGCTGCCATCCCGCCGCCACCCCATCCGTCACCGGAATCGCGCCATACCGACGCGTCAACCATACACGCAGCGGAGAAACCGTGAGGTATTGCTGGGAAGACCCGCGCGGAGGTAAGCACGCCGGACGGCGCCGCGGCCGGAAACGCGGATCCTCCAGCGGCCGGCTTCGAGTTCGCCGATGCGGCCGGGAGCGCACGGGTGCCCGCGGGGGCGGCCATGGCACGGGTTGCCGAGACGATGGGAGCGGCCCTGGCGGCGCGGGCGGCAGGCGCTTCTGCCTGCCGGGACGCAGGCCGCGCGGGCGTGAACGGCCGTGGGGCGGGCCGCAGGGACGCCAGCGACCGCGTCTGGCCGATGAGCGCAGGTACTTTACACGCTATATGTGACTTATGGGGTGCCGTGGGTCTTTTTCGCATATTCAGGGACGTTCCACGCGGGTTTTGCCTCGGTCGGACATTTTACCCACCGCAGCGCGTCCATCACAGCATCGGACGAGCGGATCGCCGGCAAAGCGCTGATTTGAGACGTTGGTGGCCAGATGGGCCGCTGTGACAACGGAGATGCGCCGGCCGGTAGGCACCGGCCGTGCTACCCGCGGCAACTATGGTGCCATATTCGTGATCATGAAAACAACCGGCATGGAATTAGGCTCCGGCTCGCATCTTGCGATGCTAACGGCGGCTACAGCCAAGCCATGCTGGCCAGGCACGCCAGTGGCGGCCTACGCCCGCACCGCTTGCCACATCAGCACCACGTCCCAAGATCGCGGAAACGAGAGTGCCGCATGGGCGCGTCTGTTTTTAACTTGGCGGTTGTTTCGAGTGTTGGGCTGTACGTGTCGGTGCATGGCTTACCGGCGGGTATGCCGGTGAGGGTGATGTGGTGGGCGGTTGCGTGCGCGCGCAGCTGATCGAGGGTGGAGATGCGGGTGG
>JAFAZE010000036.1 GCA_019239975.1 Streptosporangiaceae bacterium | reverse complement strand
ACGGACAAGAAAGCGCAGTACATCGCCGTGGTGAAACACAACCAGCCGCTGCTGCACGCCCAGGTCAGGGTCCTGCCCTGGCGGCAGGTCCCGGCCGGCAGCGTCACCCGGGAGAAGGGCCACGGCCGCGCCGGGACCCGGACGCCGAAGGTCGCACACATCAGCGGCCTGGACTTCCCGCATGCCCGCCAGGCCCTCAAGATCACCCGGTGGCGGCGCGACACCGCTACCGGGAAGGCCTCCCGCCAGGCCGTTTAACCTGTCACCAGCTTGACCAGCGCCGACGCCACCGCGACCGACCTGGCCCGCCTGGTCCGTGAGCACTGGACCATCGAGGCGCACCATCACGTCCGCGACGTGAGCTTCGGCGAAGATGCCTCCGCCAGCCGTACCGGCAGCGGGCCCGCCAACCTGGCCACCATCCGGGCGGCCGTCATCGCGGCCCTCAAGGACGCCGGCTACCTGCACATCCCCGAAGGCCGCCGTGACCATACCGCCCCGCCGAGACCCTCCGCCTCCATGGCCTCGATTAGGTTAGAGCTTACGTCCCACGAGATGAAAAACGCGGCTGAGCTGGCGGTACGGGTCTCGTCGGGCGGCTTCGAACTCGACGGCAGCCGTCGCCGCGACTTCCTTTGGATCGCTGGGGTCCAGCTCGACTCCGCTGAACTCCAGCCAGTCGACGAACAGCCATACCCCGTACCAGCGCAGTGGCTCCACGCCCCGGCTCCGTATGAGCTCGCTAAGTTCCTCCACCGTGTCGGCCCGGCCTGGCAGTCCCAGCACCCCGATCCCGGTTCTGGCGTCAAACGACGCCAGCGCGTCCTGCCAGCGCCGTTCCAGGGCCGGCTGGATCGCCGTCGCCCTGGCATTGCCGGTCATGATCGAGACGATGCCGCCGGTGGCAGCGCACCGGCTCAGCTGGGCGACCAGCGGCTCTGGGTCCTCGAGGTACCCGAGCACGCCATGACACAACACCGCGGCGAAGCGCCGGCCGTCCACCGCCTCCGCCGCGTTCTCGCCGTCGGCCTCCAAGAGCGTCACCCGTCGCCGGGCCTCGCCATGAAGTCGCTGCAGCCGCTCCCGTGCCTTGTCCAGCATCGCCGGCGAGGAGTCGAGCAACGTCACGTCGTATCCCGCTTGGGCCAGCGGAAACGACTGATGGCCCGCACCGCCGCCAACGTCGAGCACGGGCGCTGGAGGCGGCGGCAGATGCTCCAGCAGCTGCCGGTGCATCACATAGGTGCGCACGTACCCCTTGACGGTGGCGTAGGCCTGGCCGGCGAATAGGTCAGCCAGGCTGGTGCTGGCCCAGGTCTGATCGCTCATGACCCCACGATAGTAGTTAATAGTTAGTAACTAGTAATCTGATCGCCGTGGCTGTGCGCATGAGCGGATCTGAACGGCGTTCCCAGGTCTTGGCGATCGCGGCGGAGGAGTTCGCCGATGGCGGGCTGCACGGGGCGTCGACCGAGCTGATCGCCCGGCGCGCCGGGATTACCCAGGCCTACGTCTTCCGGATGTTCGGCACCAAAAAGGCACTGTTCCTGGAGGTGGTGGTCGCGGCGTTCGACCGCCTGACCGAGGGGATGAGGCACGCCGCAGGCGCCGAGACCGGGCTCGGCGCGCTGACCCTGATGGGTGCGCGGTACTACGAGATGCTGGCTGACCGTACCTCGCTGCTGTTGCAGCTCCAGGGTTTCGCCGCCTGCGGCGACCCCGAGGTTCGCGACGCCGTGCGCGACAGCTTCGGGCGGATGTGGCAGACGGTCGCCGGGATCAGCGGGCTCGATCCGGTGACGATCAAGGCGTTCCTGGCCTTCGGCATGCTGCTCAACAACGGTGCCGCCCTCCAGGTCGCTCAGCTGGACGATCCGTGGGCCAAGGGAGTGCGCACTCGTATCCACGCGGGTCTGTTCGAGCACATCACCACGGACGCCAACCGATGAATTCGGCTACTCATTTCGTCCTCATATGCCCAGGCAAGAAGGCCCTTTCAAGGCCGGAAAGGCCTCTGAGCTGCGAGCTGCCTACCGGAATCGGGGACGTTGCTACCTGGCCAGACAAGGCGGCCTATCAGATTGGGGAACTTCGGATCAGGACAGAAACGGACATTCACGGAACACGCCGGAGCCCTGCCAAGACCGCCCGCCGCTACCGCACCTTCCAGATCCAGACCGACCCGCATTACACAAATAGGATAATTGCTTCAATAATCAGGCATATAAATAGAAATAGATAGAGGCTGAACGTGTTCGGCAGAGATGCTTCGTACCCTAGCTCGGAAAACCGTGAACGAACCCTCTTTAGAAAAGAAACGTCCGGTCGGCTGAAGCCGGGAACAGCTGCACCCACGATCTCCAAAGTACCGGCTCCCTTGAGGACCTGCATGATTCCGACGCTTCTGAGCTCTTCGGCAAGCGCCCTGTTGCGCCTGATGAATGCCCGCTGAATCATCTTAAACTGGCAGTTGACCAAAAAGAACCCAGCGACTGCCGCCATGCCTATCAGCGTTAGTGCCGGAATATGACTGGAGACCGCGAAACCACCTATCGCCAGGGCGGCGGTAACACACCACCCTTTTATCTGGAATACGATTGTATCGAGGCTCTGTATCGAAGAGTGGAGAGCGTTGAGCTCGGCTTTCAAAAGTTCCAGTCGAGCATCTTCTTCGGTCATGTCATGCTCATCTCAATAAAGGGGCTCCTTACTTCACGGCACAGAATCGTATCTCAACCTATCCAGGGTGGTCATGTTCAGGAGTCCGGGTAAGAGCAGTGGAGCGTGCCAGTGCGGGCTCGATTTCCGTCATCTGTCAGTGCGGCTCGTCTACCCACTCGCGCAGGGCCGCGCCGAAAATCGTACCTAGCCGGTACCTGACCCGGCGCCGGGACTCGTCGGGAAGCTGCGGAACGTCGCCGTAGGCGAGCACGGTGATCGCAGAGCCCCGGCCGTCCTGTTCGATGCGGAGTTCCACGGCCGTTACCGCCGGATCCACCCAGGGTTTCAGGAGTACGGCATCGGGTCGTCGCGAAGCGGCCACCCTTGGCGAGACCTCGCCGGTCAGAAGAGTGAGCCACTGCTTCAGATCGTCGACGACCGCTTCGTACATGACCCAAGGAGGCGGGGCGTACCTCCACCTCCGGCCGACCACGACGTATTCCGTGGGAGCGGCCCACGGGCGATCGCCTTCCATGCGGGTACCCTACGGCCTGATCCTCTGGCAGTCTCTGACGAGGCGCCACGCCCCGCACCGTGGTCAGGCCGCCCCCGCAGCGACCGTGCATGAAGGATGAAGGGGCGGGTAGCAGCACAATAGATTGCTGGATATACCCCAAGGGGGACCCATGAGTGTGTTCCCGCCAGTTCTCCCCGGGCGGTCGCGTCGCCCGGAGGAGGACCCCGACCGGGACAAGCGCCTGAGCGAGTTCAGCCGGGGCTACGAGAACACGCCGTGGCTGACCTTGCTGGTAACTCTCACCGGCTTCCTGGTAATTGTCCCCGGGTCGATGGTCTTGGTGTTCCTGCTCGGCACCGCGCTCACCGGCGGGAGGTGGGTGCCGTATGCGCTGCTGCTGGGCGCATTGGTAGGGGTGCACGCCTGTCTGCGGGCGATGCGGTACCGGCGGCGGCACGCCAGGAGACCCCGCGCTGGCGATCACGGGCGAGTGGCGCGAGCGGCGGTCCTCAACGGACCCCACGGGACCGGGCGTGGGCCAGGCGCCAGCCCGCGCCAGCATCTTCCTGGTTAGGGACGCTGACCGCCGATTCCTGGTTAGGGACGCCGGCGGCCGGCCGCCTCCGGAGCCGTGACCGGCGCCAGGCGGCGCCTGGTGGCCGACCGCACCGACCGCGGCGGCGGCGTCGGCCTGGGCCTGTCCATCGTCCGTTCCATACTCACCGCGCACGACGGCACGATCCGCGCCCGGTCGCGCCCGGAAGGCGGCCTGATCGTGGAGATCGACCTGCCGCCGATGACGTGACCGTCGAGTCACCCGGAGGTAAGCCCGCCGACGTCAGCCGCACCGCGGGCTGGCCGCGTCGGTGAGGTTCTTCACCGAGCTCACCACGCTGGCCGCGTCCTTGGCGATCGCGGCGATCTGCGCGGCCGAAGGACTCGATTGCAGCCCCTTGACGGCGTTCTGAAGCGCTATGACGGATGATTTGAGGGCGCTCGTCTGGCTGGGGAACTCACCCTTGGCCGAGTTGACCAGCGTCGCGGAGTCGTTCTGGATCTTCTGGAGCTGCGCCTCCAGGCCGCTCACCCCGCTGCTGGGGTTCAGGCTTGTCAGGCCCTTGATGTCGTTCTGGAGGCTGGTCAGGTAGGCGCAATAGGCCGGCTTGCCGCCGCCGGTGCTGCTGGTGCCGCCGCCGCTGGCGGCGCTGGGGGTGCTGCCATTGCCGCCGGTGGTGCTGCTGCTGGTACTGCAGCCGGCGAGTACGGCCATGGCTGCCGCGGCGAAGAAGACCAAGGAACCGCGGGCCCATACCGCTGCCCGGCCGGTTGCAGATTCCCACGATTTGATGCTCATAGTGAAGGAGAGACTACCGAAGCACCGGCCCGAGATCGAGCGCCACCCCCGTTTCGGGCGCTGAGCCCGGCTGAATGAGCGCCGGCCCCGGTGGGCGGGGATCCACCGGGACGGAGCGCGACGGCGCGGGCAGCCTACGCGCCGAGGCCGCCTTCTCGGGAACCGGCGGGGAACATCACCACGCGGGAGCGGCGACCGGGCCGGGCAGCACGGAGACGCCGGAAATCGTCTCGCCGGGCGTGCCGGCGATGCAATCGGCCCGTACCCGCTCCGCGAGGTCGAGCTTCGTGTAGACCGGCAGGCCGGCCTGGCGGTACTTCGCCTTGACCCGCTTGAGGTAGGTCCTGGCGGTTTCCGGGCTTATCCCGAGCTGCCGGGCCACCGAATCAAGCGTGAGGCCCGAGGCGTACGCCATGAGCACCCGGTGTTCCCGCTCGGACAGCGGCGGCCGTCCGGGCGCGCCGAACGCTTCGCCCGCCGCCGGTCCCACGGACCACGCGGTGCCGCCGGACGCGATGACGCGCAGCGCCGCGGCGACCGTCGCCAGGTCGTGGTCGCGCGTGAGGTAGCCGTGCGCGCCGGCGGCGAGCGTCCGCGCGGCCATGCTCATGTCCGACGATCCGTCGATGGCGAGCACGCGATGACCCGCCGCGATCAGGCGGCGCACGTTCAGCCCTGGATCGGGGTCAGCGCGCAGCGTCGGGTTGAGCAGCACAACATCGTGATGGGCGTACCGGACCCGCAGCAGCTCATCAACGCGCGTGGCGACCGCCGCCAGCCGGATGTCCCGCAGAGTGCGCGCCCAGGCGCGCAGCCCGTCGATGAGCATCCGGCAATCCTCGATTGCCGTGATTTCGATCATGTTTGTTTGTCCCTACTCCTCACCCTGCATGTCTGAGGGCAGGCGGAGCCTCCCTACCAGGTGTCACGAACCGCCGGAAGGGAGCGGTTCAGCCGCAACCGCGCCCAGGCACGCCGCGGCCCGCCGTATAGGCGCTCTGACCAGGAGATATGTAGGTACGTGAATCTTGAATAAATTATCGGCATCGAGCTTCCGGCGCCGGCCGGGGATGAGGCGTCAGGGAAACGGGTCCCGCTCCGGCCGGCCGCCGTCAGGAGCCGTGACCGGCCGCCGCTGTCTCGCAGTATTCAGCCAAACGGGCGCCGGTATCCCCGGTGGCATCCCGCTTCTCCCGGGCCGATGGCGCCGAGGGGGCGCGAGCGGTTATGCCCACGGCGGGCGCCGAGGGGGCGTGGGCCGTGGTGTTCACGGCGGTCGCCGGGGTGCCCCGCGCCGCTACACCCACGGCGCGAACCGCCGGGCCCGCGCCGTCCGGTGCGGCCCTCCGGCAGCGCGGGCCCTGCGCCCAGGGCTGTGGCGCGCTCGTCAGCGGCCGGTGCGGCCACTGCGGTGCGGGCGCCGCCGTGCTCCCGCGGTCATAGCGGGCAACCAGGACCGGCCGCCGCGGCACGGGCATCGCGCTGAGGGACACGCGAAGCGCGCGGCGGGGCTGCGGGATGGCCTGCTGGCACCGGAAGCGGCACGTGGTGCAGGCGCCCGCGGCGGCACGCCGGCGCCGTATGGCGGCCGCGCTGACCGCCACCAGGGCGAGCGCCGCGGCCAGCCCCGCACCCGCCGCGGCGAGTCCGGTGGCCAGCCCCGCGGCGGCGAACGCCTGACCGACCGTACGGTGCAGGAGAAGGTAGCCGGCGGCGATGAGGGCCACCATCGTGCCCGCTCCAGGCGCGTAGCAGCGCAAGGTCAGCCTCTCTTCCTCGCGCGGAAGCGCGGGGGTCGGCGCGGCGGGGGCTGGGCCGCGCATACGGGCCGGGCCGGCCGGTCCCTGAGGCCGGAGGGTCCGGGTGCGCCCGGGAGGGCGGGGCGGAGAGTGGCCGTGCGTCATTGCCGTCCTCTTCCTGCATCGCTCATGATGGCGGCGCTGTCAAGAGCGAACCGGCTCATTACGCAATGTAATCGCGGCGAGGATGGCGGAGAACAGCGCGAGGCCGGCGGACAGGTAGAGCGCCGCACGCAGTCCGCTGTGGAACGCCGCGTAGGCCACGGTGGTCAGCTCCTGGAGCAGCTTCTGCAGGCCGGGCGGCAGATTCGGCGGTACGTAGAAGTTGCCGGTCTCGATCGCGGTGAAGACAAAGCCCTGAAACGCGGCCGGCACGTGGAGATGGTTCATCTGCGTGATGAGGCTGGTGTGCAGCTGCGAGAACATCAGCGAGCCCAGGATCGCCACTCCGGTGACCGCGCCGATCTCCCGGCTGGTGTTGGTGGCCGACGCGGCCATGCCGGAACGTTCCGCCGGCACCGCGGCCAGCACCGCCGAGGTTATCGGGACCACGGTGGTGCCGATGCCGATGCCGGCGACCGCGAGCGCGATGATCAGCGGCCCATAGGACGGGTGGGGGCTGAGGTAGCCCTGAGCCAGGAAGAGCCCGATGGCCAGCAGCAGGCACCCGGTTGTGATCGACCAGCGCACCCCGGCCACCACCGTCCAGCGCCCCGCCAGCACCGAGGCGACGATCATCAGCACGGTCATCGGCAGGAAGACGAGCGCCAGCCGGAAGCCGGCCGCCCCGACCACGATGACCAGGTACAGCGCGGTAAAGAAGAAGATGGCGAACGTGGAGAAGTACGTGCACAGCGCGACAATGTTCGAGGTGGTGAACTGCGGCACGCGCAGGAACCGCAGGTCGAGAAGCGGGTGCGCGGCACGGCGCTCCCGCCAGCCGAACGCGACAGCCAGCGCCGCGCTCACGCACAGCAGCCCGACCACGGCCGGCTCGCCGAAACCAGCCGATTCGGAGTTGATGATCGCGAACACGAACGCCGCGAGCGCCCCGGCGCCGAGCAGCGTGCCGGCGGTGTCGACGCGCGCCGCCGTGGGGTCGGCGCTCTCCGGCAGGATGACCGCCGCGACAGCCAGGGCGGCCAGCCCGAACGCCAGGTTGAACCAGAAGATGCCCCGCCAGCTCCAGAACCCGATCAGCACGCCGCCGATGACCGGGCCCGCGGCCAGCGCCAGCCCGGATGTCCCCGCCCAGATACCGATCGCCCTGCTCCTGGCCCTGGTCTCGGGATACAGGTGCCGGAGCATCGAAAGCGTACCCGGCTCACTCGCCGCCGCGCCCATGCCCATCACCGCCCGCCCGGCGATGAGCACCTGAACGTTCGGGGCCAGCGCGCACAGCACCGAGCCAGCGCAGAACACCCCGGCGCCCGCCAGCATGACCTTCTTCCTGCCGAGCTCGTCCCCGATCATCCCGCAGGCCAGCATGAGGCCGGCGAACGTGAGGGCATAAGCGCCCACCACCCACTGCAGCTGGGTGGGGCTCGCGCCGGGGCTGGTGTATATGTCCCCGAGAGCGACGCTGACGATGGTGTTGTCGAGGAACGTCAGGAACAGCAGCGTGCACAGCGCGGTGAGCGCGAGCGCGTGGCCGCCCTGGCCGGTTCCCTCCCGGCCACGGCCGCTGGCGGCCCGGATGACCGTCATCCGGCTGAGCTGCACACAGACGGCGCCTTTCCGCCACCCTCGAGCGCGAGCAGGCTGCAGAAGCTGGAGTCCCCGACCTTCCAGCTGCCGCCCTGGAAGACGGCCACTCCGGACTGGCCGCTGAGGACGGCGGCGCCGCTCTGCAGGATGTTGTACTTGACGGTCGCGCTCTTAGCCGAGGTCAGCGTCACACTGGTCACCTGCGCCGTGGTGGTGGTGCCAAGCGATGCTTGCGACTTGATGATGGAGGCGAAGACCCGCCCGTTTTGCAGCAGGGTTATCTTCTGCGCCGCAGGCGTCTTGCCGCTGAAGAACGCCTCCCAGTTCGCCTTGATCTGAGCGGCGTTGCCGGACGAGGAGCCGGGCGACGCGGCCGATGCGGACGGTGAGTTCGTGCTGGGGGTGCTACTGCTGGAGCACGCGGTTATCGCCAGGGCGAGCGCCAGGCCGGCCGCCGGAGCCAGGAAGATCCGGCCGGCCAAGTGACGGGGTCGCATCCCTGCGCCTCCTCAGTCTCGGTCGGATGGGCGTGGGATTCACGCTCGACAGCATGATGCCAGGGGAACGACTTTCCTGCCCGGTATGTGTTCCCTGACCGCGAATTCCTATCCGGAACGGCCGTGCCGTAGCCGACGCACGCGTCAGGTGCGCGCACGTTACGTCTGCAACGGGGTTAACCCGTAAACTCATCGGAAAAGTATTGACCTGCAACCTTGCCGGAAAACTCAGATAGCTACCCGGGAGGGACGCTGGTGAGCATCGATCCGCGCATCGTGCTGGCCGGGCTGATCGTCGGGGTTCTCGTCGGCCTGACCGGGGCGGGGGGCGGGGCGCTGATGACGCCGGTTCTCGTGCTGCTGTTCGGCGTGACGCCGAGCGCGGCCGCGTCCAGCGACATCGTGGCCTCAGCGATCATGAAGCCGTTCGGCGGGTTCATACACTTCCGCCGCGGCACGGTCGATCTCGGCCTGGTGCTGTGGCTGTCGGCCGGCTCGGTGCCGTCCGCGTTCGCCGGGGTGTTCATCGATCACGCTCTGGGCGCGGGCAAGGTCATGCAGCAGCGCATCGAGTACGCGATGGGCGCTGCGCTGCTGGTCGCGGCCACCGCTATCTTCGCCCGGCTGGTGGGCCTGCGCCCGGGCGGCGGGGAGGACGAGGGGGACGGCGGGCCGCTTCACGTGAAACGTCTCCTGACGGTAGCCATCGGCGCCGTCTGCGGCCTGCTGGTCGGGATCACATCCGTGGGCGCGGGCTCGCTCGTGATCGTCCTGCTCATGTTCGCGTACCCGCGGCTGCCGATGCGGCGGCTGGTCGGCATCGACATCGTCCAGTCCATGCCGCTTGTCGGCTCGGCCGCCATCGCACACGCGCTGTTCGGAAACCTGCAGTTCGGGCTCACCGCGGCGATAGCCATCGGGGGCATTCCGGGCGTGATAGGCGGCGCGCTGCTCTCCTCGCGCTCGCCGGACCGCGTACTGCGCCCGGTTGTCGCGGTGGTTCTCACGGCGACCGCGGTCAAGCTGCTCGGCGCCAGCAACGTGGCCGTGGCCGTTACCGTGGGCGTGCTGGTGGCTGCCGGCCTGCCGCTGTGGGCGATCGTCGATGGCCTCGGCCACCCCGCCGAGGCCTGGCGTGCCGCCGGCTATCGCAAGCGCGCCACACTCGCGCTGGCCACCGCGGGCATCCCGGTCGGCGTCGGCCTGATCACCGCGCTCGCCTACTTCGGGTGCATCCGGCCCCGTGTGGCCAGCGCCGCGGTCCGGCACCGCGCCCTGCCCGCACGCCAGCCCGCCTGAGCTTTCGCCCATCACCCCATCACCCCAGCGCCTTGCGGCGGTAGAGGCGGACGGCCAGCGGCGCGAAGACCACCAGCATCGCCACCGACCACGCGATCACGGCAAGCTGCGGGTGCTGCATCGGCCACGCGTGCACCGCGGCGGCCGGGTTGGGGTTGCCGAACAGGTGCCGGCACGCCGCCGCGAGCGCGCTCATCGGGTTCCACTCGGCGACCGGCTGCAGCCAGCCGGGCATGCCCTGGGTGGGCACGAAGGCGCTCGAGATGAACGTCAGCGGCAGGAAGATGACGAACCCGGACTGCTGCGCCGCCTCCGGGCTGCGCAGCACCATGCCCAGGCAGGCGCCCACCCAGGTGAACGCGTAACCGAACAGCAGGGCGAGCGCGAACGCGGCGATGATGTCACCGGGACCGGTGTGCACCCGCCAGCCGATGGCCAGCCCCACGCCGGCCACGACGATCGCGCCTATCACCTGGGTCAGCAGGTCCGCGACGGTCCGCGCCGAGAGCACCGCGGCGCGGGACATCGGCAGCGACCGGAACCTGTCGATCAGCCCGGTGCTCATGTCCGTCACGACCGCGACGGCGGTGCCGGGCGCGGTCTGCGCCAGGCCCATGCCGAGCATCCCGCCGATCAGGTACTCGTGATAGCTGCCGCCGCCGGGAATCCCGATCGCGCCGCCGAACACGTACGTGAACATCAGCACGAAGAGAATCGGCTGTATCGTGACCTCGGCGAGCGTCTCCGGCTCACGCCGTATCCGTGCCAGGCTGCGTTTTGTCAGCACCCAGACATCGGTCACGAACCCGGCGAACCGTCCGGCCTGCCGGGTGACGCCACGGCCCGGTGAGAGTACGGCGCTGGTCATGCTCGGCCTCCCGCTCGCTTCCGCGGCACTTCAAGACGCTTCGGCTCGCTGATGGCACTACCTTCTTTCTTCATCGGGAGCTCCTGGGGAACGCTTCGCTCGCTTGTCCTCACGCCGCGACCTTCCCTTCCGCGGAGTGCCCGGTGAGCGAGAGGAACACGTCGTCGAGCGACGCGCGGCGGATCGAGACCTCGGTGACCTGGACGCCGGCCGCGTCAAGCGCGCGGACGACGGTCGTCGTCAGCCCGTCGGACAGCACGACGGGGGCCTCCAGGCGGAGCCCGTCTTCGCTCGCGACGGCCGGCCCCGCCGAGAACGGCTTGAGCGCGGTGATCGCGGCCTCGACGTCGCCGCCCGCGGCCAGGTCGACCGCGATGCGCTCCCCGCCGACGGCCGACTTCAGCTCGCCCGGCGTGCCCTCGGCGATGACCCGCCCACCGTCGATGACCGCGATGCGGGCCGCGAGCTGATCGGCTTCCTCCAGGTACTGCGTGGTAAGCAGGAGCGTCGTCCCCCCGGCCGTGAGCGCCCTGATGATGTCCCACATCACCGCCCGGCTGCGGGGATCAAGCCCGGTGGTCGGCTCGTCGAGGAACAGCACCTCCGGGCTGCCGATCAGGCTCGCGGCCAGATCGAGCCGCCGGCGCATCCCGCCGGAGTAGGTCTTGACGGCGCGCCCGGCGGCGTCGGTCAGGCCGAAGCGCTCGAGCAGATCGCCGGCACAGCGCCCGGCCTCGGCGGCGGTCAGCCGGCTGAGCCGCCCGATCATCACCAGGTTGGCCCGCGCGCTGAGATATTCGTCGAGCGCCGCGTACTGTCCCGTCAGCCCGATAACGGATCGGACCCGCGCGGCGTGCGTGACGACGTCGCTGCCAAGAACCCGCGCCCGCCCCCCGTCCGGGCGCAGCAGCGTGGCGAACGTGCGCACCGCCGTGGTCTTGCCGGCCCCGTTCGGCCCGAGAAGGCCGTAAACCGTGCCGCGCGGCACCGTCAGGTCAAGGCCGGCGAGCGCCGTCGTCCTGCCGAAGTTCTTCACCACCCCTTCCGCCTCGATGGCGGGAGCCTCGCCCATCCGCGTCTCCTTCCCCGTGTTCTCGTACGCCGTACGATCCAGTACGCCGTACGATAGCAGTACACTGTACGAGAAGCAACACGACGGTGCATACCGGGCGACGGAAGGAACAGCCATGGATACCGGCGACGAAGACCTGTGGCTGTCGCTGCGCCCGCTGCCCGGCGGCCCGGCCCGGCGCGACCAGCGCGGCCGTGAACGCGACCGCCGCGTTCACGAGCACATAAGCAGGCACCGGGAACACGGCTCCCGGCCTTCGCGGCGGACCGGCGGGCTCACCAGGGCTCAGATCGTGGCCGCGGCGATCACCGTGGCCGACGCCGAGGGCACCGAGGCGGTCAGCATGCGGCGAATCGCGCGGGAGCTGCGGGCCGGCGCGATGTCGCTGTACTGGCACGTCGCCTCCAAGGAGGAGCTGCACAGCCTGATGCTGGAGGCGATTCAGGCGGAGGCCCAGGCGCCCGGGCCGTCCGGGGACTGGCGCGCGGACCTCGCTGCGTTCGCCCGCAACACCCGAGCCGCGCTGCGCCGGCACCCGTGGGCCATCGACTTCCTCGGCAACGGCCCGCCGTCCGGCCCGAACGAAGCGCGGAACGCCGAGCGCATGCTCGCCGCCCTCGACGCGCTGGGCGTGGATATCGTGACGGGCCTGCGCATCACGGAGACCGTGAGCACCTACGTCTTCGGCGCGGCGCTGCGCGAGATCCAGGAGATCCGGTGCGAGCGCATCATCGCGGAGTGGAAGGCCACCCTGACCGAGGCGGAGATAAAAGAGTTCGTAGCCGAGATGGCCCAAAAGATCCGCCAGTCCGGGCGCTACCCCCACATCCTGCGGATCATGGAGGAGGACATCGACCCGGACGCGCCGGAGACCAGGGACGAGCGCTTCGAGTTCGGCCTCACCTGCGTCCTCGACGGCATCGCCGCCACCCTCCCCGCCAGATAGCGCTGTGCGCCCTACCGGCCCCCGGGCGCGCGCTGAGCACCATCCGCTCCACGCTGCCGATCTTCGGTGCCGGGATCCAGATGCCGGGACAGGCGGCAGCGGTTCAATGTCCGCTAGACGGTAACAACCTCATTGATCGCTATTCGCCCTACAAGCCCACAGGTAACACCCGGGCTGTCGGCAGCCGGCCCCCGCGCGGGGCCAAATGCGCCAGCGGCCCCACTGGGCGGGGCCAAATGCGCCAGCGGCCCCGTGACACTCCCTAGACCGTTTTGCACCGGCATCCGTGCGGTGCTTCCCAGACGGGGGACGCGCCGGGCGCGTTCGTGAACCAGGCGTTGAAGTCTGGCTGGAACCTCAGCTACTCAGCGGCAGTTCCCTGTGGGCGGGGGAGTGATCTCAAGAGATCTTCGACGTTGTCGAAGCTGGCTACGAGGCCATCGAACTTGGTCATGTGGTCACGGCCGGCCTTGTCGCGGAACGCCAGCCTATACGTCAGCTTCGTCACTCCGCCGGTCTCGTGCAGGTCCATCGACTCGACGGCCTCCGCATCTGGCCACCCCTCGAACAGCCAGGTCTGGACGGTCCGGGTTGGCGGCTCGACCTCCAGGTAGGTTCCCCGGAACGAGCACTCGGTTCCGTCGCCGGTCACGAAGACGAAGTGGTAGTTCCCTCCTGCGCGCAGGTCGATCGAGCAGACCGTCACCTCCTCCCCAAATGGAGCGATCGTTTTCCGCACATGCTCCGGCTTCGTGAATACGTCGAAGACGAGCTCGACCGGGGCGCCGAACTCCCGGGTGATGACGATCTCGAGATCGTTGGGGAAGGTGATGACTGCCGGCCCGTGCCGATGAGGTGTCACTGCTGCTCTCCTTGTTGCTGTAGCTCTTTGAGGTAGTCCTCCACTCGGTCCAGCCGGTCATTCTTCTCGCCTGTGATCAGCGTCCAGGGGGCTAGGGAATGACGGTGACGCCGAGGACTGGGCAAGAAAGGGGGTGGTCAAGAGGTCCGGGTCCAATACACGAAGCATGGGCGATTAGCATCGCGTGCCCGGGGTGTTCCGCGATATACGTCCCCACGGCCGCATTCACCCTAGTGGCAATGCGCTTGAGAACAGAAGAACGCGAACTGCGCGGCAGCGGATCAAGCGGGACCAGGTGAGTATCATCTGGAGACCACGTTTCAGTCATGTAAACATCGATCTTCTCGCCGACGTGCAGAGTCACCTTCTTGGCGGGGATCACGAGATGTCCGGCGCAATCACCCACGGTCATCGTGTTCCCGGCGACACGCACCCTGACGGGAAACCCGCAGTTGGTGACCTCCGGAGGTGGTGTGCTGCCACACCCGGCCGCTAGCCCGAAGATCACTACGAGGCTGAGGGCACCATACCCGCGCCTCATGCGCCCTCCTTACCCGGCACGGCTCCGCAACCTCGCTCGCCCTTGCTCACCAGATGCATACCGCCTTCGCCTGTTATGACCTAGGACGGTTCACGTATCCGGCCGGTTCCATAACGCGGCATTGGAGAACGTCATGGGCGCTATTTCCACCTGAACATGCCGGGCCCGCTCACGAGCCTGCGGGCGCGCCGCCCGCTTCGAGGCCGAGCAGTGCCTCGACGCGGTCCAGGGCCAGCTTCAGCTGCTCGTCGGTGAGACCGATGTCCGCTCGCCAGCCGTGCGGCGGAACTGGTGGTGGCCGGGCAGGTGCTCGGGCCGCACGAATTCGTGCTGCCATTCTGGATGCTCGCGCAAGAACGCCGTCATGCGCTTGACCTGGTCGACAGCGTCGTCGACTCCATGCGGGCGCGTGCCCATCAGCGGCCGTCCCTCCCTGGTGCGTGTGCCGAACGCGGGATACCCGGCAGTCAACTCCGCGCCGCGCGTAGCCTGAAGACGTTGCCTGTTTGGCAGTCCAGCGCCAAACAGGCCCCTCACGCGCGGATTGGCACACGGGCATGAGCGAGTTCGGCAGGGAGCTGGCGCGCCTGATGGCGGCGCGCGGTCTCGGCGTGCGCGAGCTCGCCCGCCTCGTGCCCTGTAACCCGGGCCACATCTCCAACCTGCGCAACGGCAGGGACCGGCCGTCGCCGGAGCTCGCCGCGCGCCTGGACGAGGCGCTCGCCGCCGGCGGCGAGATCATCGAGGCCGCTGCACGTCCCGTCCCCGGAACCGAGCCGGGCAACGTCGGCGAGCTGGTTGCTCCCGAGCTCGTTAGCTACTTCGCGGCGCAGCTTGCCGGCCACTACTCCGCGGACCGCTTCCTCGGCCCGATGCGGCTCATTCCGGTTGCCCTGTCTCAGTACGAACTGCTCTGCGACGTCGCGGCCGCGGCGGCGAGCGGTCTGCGCGGCGAGCTGTGGGGAGTCGCCGCTGGCTACGCGGCGCTGATCGGCTGGCTCTACCAGGACGCTGGCGACCTCGTCACGTCGGCCCGGTGGCACGCCGCGATGATCGAGCGCGCACACCGCTCACAGGACCTTCAGCTGGTCTCGTTCGCGCTGTACTGCAAGGCGATGCTGCACGCCGACATGAAAGACGGCCCCGGCGTCCTGGACCTCACCGGGCAGCGCTGCTGGACCCCGGCCGCCTGGTCCCGAAGGTCCGCGTGCTTCTCCTCCAGCAGGCCGCACACGGCACCTCCCTCACGCGCCGCGACGACGCGGCGGACGCTTGCGACCGGCTCCTCGGCGAGGCCGCCGGTCTGCTGGATGCGGTCGGCGACGGCTACCCGTGGGGCGGCGCCTGCCAGACACCGCATTACCTCGACGTCCAGCGCGCGACCATCTTCACCCGGCTTGGCCGGGCCCGTGAAGCGGCCGAACTTTGGCAGCAGGTCATCCCCGGCATTCCCGGTTCGCCTGGCCGGGACCTCGGCGTGTTCCGCGCCCGGTACGCGCAGGCCCTCGCCGCGGCTGGAGAACCGGAGCATGCCGCGGCGATCGCCGCGCAAGTCGTGCCGCTCGCGGCGCGCACCGGTTCGGCCCGGATGCGCGCAGAACTCGCCGGAGTCCACCGGAGCATGGCCCCGTGGAGAAGCGAGCCGGCTGGCCGGGCTCTCGACGAAGCGCTCTCGGGTATCCCCCCGCCGCGAGACTGCCAGCTGGAGGCAGAAGATGGCACCAAGGGATGAGGTAATCGCCGCGCCGCAGCTGCGCGACAGGCTCGCCGTCCTCGACAGCTGGCACGGCGGCACCGCTGGCATCAGCAAGGACTACCAGGTTGGCTACGACGACGCGATCCGGATCGTCGGCGACGTCGGGAAAGTTGCGATCGAGCTCGAGCACCGGCCCGACATTGACATCCGCTGGGACCGGCTGCATGTGTTCCTGACGACGCACACCGCCGGGAACGTCGTTACTGAGCTGGACTTCCTGCTCGCCTCCCGGATCGATGCCATTGCCGCGGCTCACGGAGCCACGCCGGTTACCGGCCCCTAGAGCGCTATCATCGCTATCACGTGTGCCAACGCGTTCGGCGCCCTCGCCCCGGCTGGCGGGGCGCCGTCTTGCGTGCAGCGGGCACCGCGGACGGTGCAGCGGTAGCGCCACGCGGCCGGGCCCGGCGCGGCGGCGCCCTGGCGGTCACCGCGAGGGGCGATCAGGCACGCCGCACCGCGATCCGGTCGCGTTGCCGCGACTCGCGCTGACCAGCGGAAACACAACCTGCCGCGACCTGCCGCGACCGGCGCGACCCTGTGACCTGCGGTGTCGCGGGTCGCGGCAGTAGCGGCGACCGGGCCGCGACCGAGGCCCCAAGGGGCGAGCGCAAAGGGACCCGGCGCCGGGCCGCGACCTGGTAACAGGGTCCTGTTGCGGCCCGCGCATGGCGGGTAGGCCGCCGGCGGCGAGGGTAGTTTCCGGGCGCGAGGCTGCCCGACCGGCCCCAGTGCACACCGCGTGCACATGAGGCGGAGAATCCGCCGGAATCAGTGGGAACTAACGGGACGCAAAGCGCAGGTAGGAACGGGTTTCGGGGGTAACGGCGAAGGCCGGCGCCCCGCGCGTGTCATTTCCACCTGAAGTGGACGAACAGGCGGCCGAAGTTCTTGGAGTCCTTCTCGACGCGGTGGTACAGCGGCCTGATGTCCTTGCGGTCGAGGAAGCGCAGCACGTGCTTCTTCAGCTGGCCGGAGCCCTTGCCCGGGATGATCTCGATCAGCGGGGCCTTCTTGGCGGCGGCCTCGTCGAAGATCCGCTGCAGGGCGCGGTCGATCTCCCCGCCCCGGTTGTAGATGTCGTGCAGGTCCAGCGTCAGCTTCACGGCCGCCTCCAGCTCCAGTCGTGTCCAGACTAAGCGGGCTCGCCGTCCGGCCACAGCAGGGCGATGATCGTGGCTACGGTGTCGGCGGGCTCGCCTTCGGTCGTCACCGTCAGGATGTTCTCGTCCGGCTGCGGTAGCTCCTCGGCGGCGAGCTGGCTGTCCAGCAGCTTCTCCGGGAAGAAGTGCCCGTGCCTGGCGGTGAGCCGGCGCACCAGCTCATCCCGGCTGACCTCGAGGAAGATCATGCGCGCCGCCGGGCGGCCGTCCAGCAGCAGGTCCCGGTAGGCGCGCTTGAGCGCGGAGCAGGCGACCACCGCCTGCTGGCCGGCGGCGATGCGGGCGTCCATCCATGACCCGATGGCCCGCAGCCAGGGCCAGCGGTCCTCGTCGGCCAGCGGGATCCCGTGGCGCATCTTCTCGATGCTGGCCGGCGGGTGGAACCGGTCCGCGTCGGCGAACTGCCAGCGCAGCCGCCCCGCGAGCAGCGCGCCGATCGTCGTCTTACCGCTGCCGGCCACGCCGGCCACAACCAAAATCATCTTGCCGGAGTGTACCGGCCAGCGCCGGCGCGGCACCGGGGAGGCATCCAGAGCTTGCCGGCCCGCGGGCAAAAACGGTGGGAGCGTCTTCAGCTGCCCGCGGGCCTCTCCCTGAACACGTCCGCCGGCCGCTTTTGGTTCAGGTGCTGATCAGCGGATCAGCGCGCCCGCCGCGACGGCGGCGAACAGCAGCGTCAGGTAGACGATGGACCCGTGAAACAGCCGCATGGTGTGCGGTTCGGCGCCACGACGGGACTGGCCGTAGAGCCGGTGTACCTCCCAGAGGAACGCGCCGCCACACGCGATCGCGATCGCCCCGTACACCGGGCCGGCGGCGACCGGCCACAGCGCCAGCGACGCGGCCACCATCAGCCAGCTGTCGGCCACCGTCTCCGCCAGCACCCGGCGTCCGGACGCCACCACCGGGAGCATGGGGATCCCGGCGCGCCGGTAGTCGTCGCGGAACTTCATGGCGAGCGCCCAGAAGTGCGGTGGCTGCCAGAAGAACACGACGGCGAACAGCAGCAGCGGTGCCGCCGACAGCGCCCCCTTGGCCGCCGCCCAGGCGATGAGGACCGGGGCCGCGCCGCACGCGCCGCCCCACAGCGTCGACTGCGGTGTGCGCCGCTTGAGCAGGATCGTGTAGACGACGACGTAGTACACGATCGCGGCGAGCGTGAGGCCGGCCGCGAGCAGGTTGGTGGCGACCGCGAACACCGCCACGGACACCACGCCCAGCACGAGGCCGAAGATCAGCGCCGACCGCGGCGACACCGTTCGCCGCACCAGCGGGCGGCGGCTGGTGCGCCGCATGACCTCGTCGATGTCCCGGTCGATGTAGCAGTTCAGCGCGTTGGCGCTGCCCGCGGCGAGTGCGCCGCCGACAACGACCACGGTGGTCACCAGCAGCGACGGCAGGCCCCGGTAGGCGAGGAACAGCGTGGGCACCGCCGTTACCAGCAGCAACTCGACGATCCGGGGCTTGCACAGCGCGACGTAGGCCCTGGTCGTCTCCGCCAGGCGCGCCAGCGGCGGGAGCGGGGCGCCGGTTCGGTCAGCGCTGGCCGGCGCGGGCCGAACGTTGGCCACGCTCATCGCTTGCGCACCTGTGATCGAACCCACCTTCCGGCCCGCGGGGAGCCGGGCACCTCACCGAGGGTACCGGGCGTTGCGTCGTGCTGGTGCGGCTGGGGATGCTGGATGCTTGTGGAACAGATCACGGACACCGCGGGCGCCCTCTCCGACCCGGCCGCCCCCGTCCCCTCACAGCGCGCCCGCGACCTCGTGGCGGGCGCCTACGACCTGCATGTCCACGTCGCCCCCGACGTGATGAAGCGGCGCACCGACGACCTTACCCTCGCCCGCCGCTTCGCCGGGGCGCACCTTGGCGGTTTCGTGCTCAAGTCACACTACGTGCCCACCGCCGAACGCGCCGAGGTGGTCCGCAACGCGGTGCCCGGCGCCGACGTGCGCGGCGGCATCGCGCTCAACGCGTCCGTGGGCGGCATGAACCCGGCAGCGGTGGAGATCGCGGCGAGGTCCGGCGCGGCCGTCGTCTGGCTGCCGACGGTCGACAGCGTCAACGAGCGCGTCTCGCAGGCACGCGCCCCGCGGGACGCGGCCCCGCCGCAGTGGGCCGCCATCCAGGCCGAACTGCGTGACCGCGGAATCCGCACCGATCCGGTGCCGGTCACCGGCGACGACGGCCGGCCGACCGAGAGCCTGCGCCAGATCCTGGCGCTTGTCGCCGAGCACGGCCTGCTCCTCGCGACCGGGCACCTCGGCGCCGCGGAGATACTGACCGTGGTCACGGCTGCCCGGGATCAGGGTATCGAACGGATCGTGGTCACTCACCCGGAGTTCACTTCACAGCGGCTCGGGGCGGACCTGCAGCGGGAGCTCGCCGCGCGCGGCGCGCTGCTCGAGCGCTGCTTCACCACGCCGTATACCGGGAAGGCCGGCTGGGCGACGATGTTCGCCAACATCAGGGCGGCGGGCCCGGCCCGCTCGGTGCTGTCCAGCGACCTCGGCCAGCCGTTCAACCCGCGGGTAGAGGACGGCATCGCCCTGCTGGCCGACCGCCTGCTGGCCGCCGGCTTCACCGAGCCCGAGGTCCGCGCAATGGCGGTCACGAATTCCAGGCGTGCCCTCGGACTGGAGTAAGACCGGTTCGCCTGGAGCAGCGCCGCCGCCATTTCACGGCATGACGGTGGCTGCGGCCGGCACCGGCCGCAGCCACGCGTCGTGCATTACCTTATTGCCGGAAGATCTCCTCCAGAATTTCGACTAGAGGCCGAGCAGCGCCAGTACCTGATTCAGCAGCGCCGAGATCTGGCTGAGAGACCCGCTGCCATTCAGCAGTCCGGCGATCGCGCACAGCAGGTTGCCCAGCAGATTGCCCGGACCCGGTACGGCGGTAATGGTCAGGTGGACCGTGTTCAGGTGAACCACCAGGCCGAGCAGATTAAGGTTCAGCGGCCCCAGAGTAAGGTTCAGGATGTTGCACGCCGCCGTCGCGGCCTTGCCCTTGTGTGTTTCCACCACGGTGGTGACGGTTCGCGTCACGGTACCGATCGTCTTGCCGTTCGCGCTGGTAAGCTTGCCCTTCAGTATCCCAGTAGCCTCGAGCTTGCCGTGCACCACCTTGAACTTCTTCGGGGTGAACGTCCCCTTGAAGGTGCCGCGGCCCGCCGCGTTCCTGAATGTGCCTGTCACCGTCGATGTAATGTGGCCTTTGGGGGTGGCGGGCGCCGATGCCGCCACGGCCGAAATATGCGCGGCTGGGGTGGTGGCGGCACTCGCCGCGGCTGCGGATACGCCGGCCGCCATGGCCAGTGAGACCGCCGCCACAGCGAGAATACGCAGGCGGAGTACTCTCATAAGCTTCCTCGCTCTCCTGAGGGGATAAGACTCGTCCTAGGTAACCCAGCCAGACATCTCTAAACCGCAACCCGGTGATTTTTGTTTGGTTCCCTATTCACGGAGCGCACGTGCACCGTAGAATCATCTTTCGAATTCGCGGGGCTAGGGGAAATGTCAGTACCTGAGCACGGGGCATTCCGGTGCAGAAAAATTTGTTTATCTGAATTGTCAAATATCTGCGTCCGCTCTCAGAAACCGCAGTTCGGCAGGCGCGTATTCTCATCGGGCGATAACGCGCGCGCGGCATGGCTGGCTGACATCCCCGAAGCCGCGAGCTGTCCGGGCGCGTCGCCGGCCCGGGCCGGGTAACGAAGACCTGGCGCGCCGCGGGCTGGGCCGGGTAATAAGACCTGGGCGCGTCGCGGCCGGCCGGGTAACGAAGACCTGGCGCGCCGCGGGCTGGGCCGGGTGACGAAGAGCCGGCGCGCCGCGGCCGGGGCCGGGTGACGAAGACCCGGCGTCGCGGCTGGCCCCCGGAGCGGCGCAGGCCTTGCGCCGAGGTGCGCGCCGCTCGGTTGCGGACGTGAAAGCCGGTGGGACATGCTATTCATGGTGGCCGGCTCGGACCGCGAGAGCCGGGCGGAGGTGACGCAGCCATGCGCGAAGGTGCCGGACGGACGCGGGCCTGGATCGGTTCCTGGCCGGTGTACCGGCAGCTGACCGGCTCCGATCGCCGGGGCCTGGGCGCCGCCGCACGCACCGGGCGGACCGATGGGCTGCGGCCGCGAACGGCGGCGGCCGACCGTACGGTCAAATCCGTGTGCCCGTACTGCGCGGTGGGCTGCGGGCAGAACGTGTACGTGCGGGACGGGCGGGTCACCCAGATCGAGGGCGACCCGGATTCCCCGGTGTCGCGGGGGCGGCTGTGCCCGAAGGGGTCGGCCAGCCTGCAGCTGACCACCGGTGCGGCGCGGCAGTACAAGGTGAGATACCGGCGCCCGTTCGGTCAGGACTTCGAGGACCTCGACCTGGATACGGCGATGGACATGATCGCCGACCGGGTGATCGGGGCGCGCCGCAAGGGGTGGCAGTGGGATGCCGGCGGTGTCCGTACCCGGCGCACGCTGGGGTTCGCCAGCCTGGGCGGAGCGACGCTGGACAATGAGGAGAACTACCTGATCAAGAAGCTGTTCACCGCGCTGGGCGCGGTGCAGATCGAAAATCAGGCGCGTATTTGACACTCCTCCACCGTCCCCGGTCTGGGGACCTCGTTCGGCCGTGGCGGCGCGACCACGTTTCAGCAGGATCTGCAGAACGCGGACTGCATCGTGATCGAGGGGTCCAACATGGCCGAGTGTCATCCGGTGGGGTTTCAGTGGGTGATGGAGGCGCGGGCGCGCGGTGCGCGGGTGATTCATGTGGATCCGCGGTTCACCCGGACCAGCGCGGTGGCTGATCTGCATGTTCCGCTGCGTGCGGGGTCGGACATCGTGTTCCTCGGCGCGATCATCAACTACGTGCTGAGCACCGGGAAGTACTTCCGCGACTACGTGGTGGCGTACACCAACGCGCCGGTGATCCTCAGCGAGGACT
>JAFAZE010000011.1 GCA_019239975.1 Streptosporangiaceae bacterium | reverse complement strand
CGCTGCGGTGGCAGGCAGGAGAAGGCGGCGGTGGACGACGTCCTCACCGTCGACACACTGCCCGGCGAGGTCGGCTCCAGCGTGACGCTGCCGGCCGTGCTCGTCGTGGACGACGGCAAGGTCGTCAGCGACGCGGGTGACCTCGGGCGCTACCAGGTCACCGCGGAGATCCTGGGCCAGGTAGCCGGTCCCAAGATCAACATCATTCATTACAGGAACAAGACCGGCTACCGGCGGCGGATGGGCCACCGCCAGCGGTATACCCAGGTGCGGATCACCGGGATCACCGCTGAGCGGAAGGCCGCGGCGAGGAAGAAGAGCTGACGATGGCACACAAGAAGGGCGCGTCATCCAGCCGGAACGGCCGGGACTCCGCCGCGCAGCGGCTGGGCGTCAAGCGGTTCGGCGGTCAGCAGGTCCACGCGGGCGAGATCCTCGTGCGCCAGCGCGGCACCCACTTCCACCCCGGTCCCGGCGTCGGCCGCGGCAAGGACGACACGCTGTTCGCCCTGGTCACCGGCGTGGTGACGTTCGGCCGGGTGCGCAACCGCCGGGCTGTGAGCGTGCTGGCGGACGCGGGCGCACCGTCGGACTGACGTCCGCCAGGCCCCGACCAGCCAGCTTTCGTAGGGCGGACCGCCAGCCGGTCCGCCCTACGCTCATGTTGCCCACCAGGAAGGACCGACCCGTGGCCGAGTTCGCCGACCACGTCACCGTCTCGGTGAAGGCGGGGGACGGCGGGCACGGCTGCGCGTCGGTGCACCGGGAGAAGTTCAAGCCCCTGGGCGGCCCGGACGGCGGCAACGGCGGCCGTGGCGGCGACGTCATCCTCGAGGTCGGCGCGTCCACGGCGACACTGCTCGACTTCCACCGCCGCCCGGTGCGCAAGGCGGGAAACGGCCGCGCCGGCGAGGGCTCGAACAAGAGTGGCGCGCAGGGAGGCGATCTCGTCATCTCGGTACCGAACGGGACGGTTGTCAAGTCTTCCGAAGGCGAGATCCTCGCCGACCTGGTGGGGACCGGGACGCGGTTCGTCGCGGCGGCGGGAGGCCGCGGCGGCCTCGGCAACGCGGCGCTCGCGTCAGCGCGCCGCAAGGCCCCCGGTTTCGCGCTCAAAGGTGAGCCGGGGGAGCATCGCGAGCTCGTTCTCGAGCTGAAGACGGTCGCCGACATCGGCCTCGTCGGCTTCCCCAACGCCGGCAAGTCCTCCCTGATCGCGGCCATGTCCGCGGCCCGGCCGAAGATCGCGGACTATCCGTTCACCACCCTGGTGCCCAACCTCGGCGTGGTCGAGGCGGGCGACATCCAGTTCGTCGTCGCGGACGTGCCGGGCCTGATCCCCGGTGCCAGCCAGGGCCGCGGCCTCGGCCACGACTTCCTCCGGCACGTGGAGCGCTGCGCCGCGCTCGTGCATGTCCTGGACCTGGCCCCGCTCGACGATGACCGCGATCCCGTCGCGGACCTGGACACGATCGAGGCGGAGCTGGCCGCCTACGAGGCCGCGACCGGGGCGCCCCTGGCGGCCCGGCCACGGCTGGTCGCGCTGAACAAGATCGACGTGCCGGCCGCCCGGGAGCTCGCCGGCCGGGTGAGAGAGCGGCTTGCGGCGCGCGGGCTGCCGGCGTACGAGGTGTCCGCCGCCACGACGGAGGGACTGCGGGAGCTGAAGTTCGCGATGGCCGCCGTCGTGGCCGGGGCCCGGGCGGCGGAGCCGGAGGCGGAGCCCGCCAGGGTGGTGATCCGGCCGGTCCCGGCGGGCGGACCGGACTTCGAGGTGACGCGCGCCGGTGAGGGCGTTTTCCTGGTCCGCGGCGAGAAGCCGGAGCGCTGGGTGCGGCAGACCGACTTCGGCAACGACGAGGCCGTCGGCTACCTGGCGGACCGCCTCGCCCGCCTCGGCGTCGAGGAGGCGCTGGCCGAGGCCGGCGCCGTTCCCGGCGACGAGGTGCTGATCGGCGACCCCGGGGACGCCGTCGTCTTCGACTGGGACCCGACCGTCCCGATGCCGGCCGGGCCGAAGAGCCGGGGCGGCCACACGCCCGGCCCCCGCGGCACCGACCGGCGGCTGAGGTCATGACCGGCGCAACGGGCGCAGCCCGCTCCGTTCAGTCAAATCATCCCGCCCCCGGCCTCCCGCCGGCACCTTCCACCCCAAGCGCCTCTTCGCCCCAGACCCTGGGCATACGCCATGACATCGCCGGGGCGCGCCGGGTCGTCGTCAAGGTCGGCTCGTCGTCGCTGACGACGGCGGAGGGCGCGATCGACGACGGCCGCATCACCGCGCTCGCGGAGGCGCTCGCGAGCCGGGCCCGGGCAGGCGGGCAGGTGCTGCTGGTCTCCTCCGGCGCCATCGCCGCGGGGCTGGCGCCGCTCGGGCTCCGCCGGCGCCCGAAGGATCTCGCCACCCAGCAGGCGGCGGCGAGCGTCGGGCAGGGGCTGCTCATGGCCAGGTACACGGCCGCGTTCGCCCGGCACGGCATCGGCACCGGGCAGGTGCTGCTGAGCGCCGACGACCTGATGCGGCGCGGGCACTACCGGAACGCGCAGCGCACCCTGGACCGGCTGCTGGAGCTCGGCGTGATCCCGGTGATCAACGAGAACGACACCGTCGCGACCGACGAGATCCGGTTCGGTGACAACGACCGGCTGGCCGCGCTTGTCGCGCACGTGACCAGGGCGGCCGCGCTGATCCTGCTGTCCGACGTGGACGGCCTGTACGACGGCGACCCGCGCCGTCGTGGCGGCGCGCGGCGCATCACCGAGGTACGGGACCAGGCGGACCTGGCCGGTCTCAGGCTGGGCCGCGGCGCCCGGGGCCCCGGCACCGGCGGCATGGCGACCAAGGTGGAGTCCGCGCTGATCGCCACGTCGGCGGGCATTCCGACGGTGGTCGCGGCGGCCGGGCAGGCGATGGCCGCGCTGGCCGGGGAGCCGGCCGGCACCTACTTCGCGGCGACCGGCAAGCGCCCGGCCACCCGGCTGCTCTGGCTGGCGCACGCCGCCGTCGCGCGCGGAAGCCTGCGGCTGGACCGCGGGGCGGTCGAGGCCGTGGTCCGCCGCCGCGCCTCCCTGCTGCCGGCGGGCATCGTCGGCGTCGACGGGGCGTTCGACGCCGGCGACCCGGTGGACCTGGTTGACACCGACGGCAAGGTCGTCGCCCGCGGACTGGTCAACTACGACGCGGCGGAGATCCCCGGGCTGATGGGGCGCTCCACCCGCTGGCTGGCGAACAGGCTCGGCCAGGAATACGAACGCGAGGTCGTCCACCGGGACGACCTCGCGATCCTGTAACGGGCGTTGCCCGGGAGCCCGGCCTAGTTGTCGCCGCCGTTGCCCGGCCCCGACCCGCCGCGGCCGCCGCCGAACCGGTCGAACAGGCTGCCGCCGGTCCGCGTCATGGTCTCCGCGACCCCGCGCAGTATCCCGGCGAGCGGGTCCTCCGAGCGGCTCCAGGAGTCGGTGTAGGACTTGGCGGCGTTGCGGACCTCCTCACCGACGGACGCGCTGGAGTCGGTGTCCCGGCGCGGGTACTCGCCGCCGAGGATGCGCTCATACTCGCCGTCCATGGCCCACCGGTCGAGCTCGGCGAACCGCACCACGGCGAACGGGTGCGTATTGCCCTGGAGCTGGAGCAGCTTCAGGATGCTGTCCCGCAGGTCGGGCACGGCGTCGTATTCGTGCGCCTGCTCGCGGAACGCGTCGGGGTTCAGCTCGGAAAGCTGCGGGCCGCCGGCCGTCTTCATCAGCGCCCGCCGGGCCGCGTCCACGTCCTGGCAGGCCAGCAGCCCGGCCCGGTCGCAGGACAGCTCCGACTTGCGGAACCACTCCTCCAGGCCCCAGATGATGCCGCGCAGGCCGAGGTAGCCGATCGGCATCCACGCGATCCGCGCCGCGAGCTGGATCAGCCACAGCAGCATCGTGCGGTACACCGCGTGCCCGGACAGGACATGGCCGAGTTCGTGGCCGACCACGAACCTCAGCTCCTCCTGGTCGTGCAGGTTGACCAGGCCGGTGGTGAGCACGAGGAAGGGGCGGTCCTTGCCCAGCGCCATCGCGTTCACGATCGGGCTCTGCACGACGTAGCACTCGGGCACATCGGGCAGGTCCAGGATGTAGGACCCGTCGCGGACCAGCGCGTAGATGTGGGGGAACTGGCGCTCGGATACCCGGACGCTGCCGGCCAGGTATGTGAGCCGGAAGGCCCGCTCGTTGAACAGGCCGAAGAGCTTGCGCAGCAGCACGTCGAACCCGCTCAGCTTGCGCAGGGCGACAAGCGCGGAGCGGTCGGCGGGGTGCTCGTAAGCGCGGGAACTTATGCCGGCGAGCCGGACACGTGCACGATCGGGCACTGAGGTCATGGGAGCATGCTAACCCCAACTCGGGATATGTCGCGACTGCGTCGGGGCCACGCGGGCCGATACCATCGGCGTTACCGTCGTGACGAGGGAGATGCCATTGAGTAGCGCGCGCCGCCGGCTCGGCGTGATGGGCGGCACGTTCGACCCCATCCATCACGGGCATCTCGTCGCAGGCAGCGAGGTCGCGCACATCTTCGGGCTGGACGAGGTGATCTTCGTGCCGACGGGCCAGCCCTACCAGAAGGAAGGCCGCGCCGTCTCGCCGGCCGAGGACCGGTACCTGATGACGTTGATCGCCACCGCCTCGAACCCCCGGTTCAGCGTGAGCCGCGTGGACACCGACCGCCCCGGCCCCACCTACACGATCGACACGCTCCGCGACCTGCGCGCCGCCGCGGGCCCGGAAGCCGAGCTGTACTTCATCACCGGCGCCGACGCTCTCGCCAAGATGCTGACCTGGCATGACGTCGACGAACTCTTCTCGCTGGCGCACTTCATCGGCGTCACCAGGCCCGGGCACCCCCTCTCCGGCGACGGCCTCCCGGACGGCAAGGTGTCGCTGGTCGAGGTCCCGGCGCTCGCGATCTCCTCCAGCGAGTGCCGCGCCCGGGTCGCCGCGGGCGAGCCGATCTGGTACCTGGTCCCCGACGGCATCGTCCAGTACATCGCCAAGCGCAAGCTCTACGCTCGCTCTGCTGACCCCCGGGGGACCACGCGGTAACCCTTAGGCCCCCTCCGGGTCCCTCCGGGCCCCCTTGGACTCGTCGCGATCTGCGGAGTAAAGTCGGCGGAAGTCGATCCCTGTTGATCTGCGCCGAGGGGGCGAGCGGAAGGGAGGGGCTGGCGATTCCCGTGTGCCGGCGAGGCACAGGGATCGCTCAGTCAAGCCATTTGGGGGGATCGATGAGAACCAGAATGACCGCGCGCCTCGCGCTTGGCACCAGCGCGGCGGTGCTCGGGCTGATGATCACGCCCGTGTTCACCGCTTCCGCGGCGAGTGCCGCTCCCGCCACCAGTCACGGCGGCGTATACAACTGCGAGGGGGGCGACGTCGCTCCCGGTACCTACCGGACAATGATCATCACCGGCGTGTGCTACATGCCCGCGGGCAACGTCGTGATCAAGCGGGACCTGATCGTGGCCCCGCGGGCATTGCTCGACGCCGTCACGCCCGGTGACCCACCGACAGGCAAGCACGTCGTGCCGGCGGCGGTCACGGTCGGGGGCGATGTCCTCGTTGCCGAGGGTGCCGTCCTTCTGTTCGGGTGCTCGCCGAACATCTCCTGCGGGAGCCCGCCGGGCATCACCTTCAACCGCGTCGGCGGCAGCATTGTCGGCTTCGGGGCGCAGGCGGTGATAGTGCACTCGGCGTCCATCCGCGGGAGTCTCCTCATGTTCGGCGGCGGGGGAGGCGCCGCGGCCAGGACGTGCGCGGCCCAGCCCCCGGGAAAGCCCCCGGTCGCGGACCTGAAGCCGTGGTCGGAGGACCCGGCCCTGGACGGCACCCCCGTCTACAGCGACGCGGAGGACGTGTCGATCGGCGGCGACCTCACGATCACCGGCCTGACGTCGTGCTGGCTCGGGTCGCTGCGCGACCAGGTACGCGGCAGCGTCTTCGTCACGCGCAACACGATGGGCGACCCCGACGCCATGGAGGTCGAGAACAACCTGGTCAGCGGCGACATGATCTGCCTGAACAACAAGCCGGCCGTCCAGTACGGCGACGGCGGAGCGGCCCCGAACCTGGTGCGGGGGACCGGCGTGGGCGAGTGCGGGTTCGGCGTCCTGAAGCCCAGCCCCGCACCCAAGGGCGTCCGCATGTACGTCGCCGTGAGCACCCGCAGCCTGGGAACATACCGCGGAACGCGCACCGGGAAGACCGTCTTCTCGCTTCCCCCGGTGAAGACGCTGGCGGGTGACACGATCTTCGCCCAGATAAACGACATCGTCACCACCGGCGCCGGCCTGAAAACCGTGCCCCGCACGTGCAGGTTCAACCCGAGCCTGCCGCCGGGACAGTCCGGTGAGGCGGTGCTGGGCACGGTCTTCCCCAACGGCTCGAGTTCGTACGAGGTCTTCGAGACCTGCACGTTCAGCTTCCAGGGCGAGACCGGGTCCGTGACGATCAGGGCCTATGGAACCTCGACGCCGAGCGGCGTGAACTCCGGCACGTTCCTCGTTGCCTCCGGCGGCGCCGGCCACGGCGGGCTGTCCACCCTGGCCGGCTGGGGCACGTTCACCAGCGTCGGCCAGCCCGGCGGGAGCCTGCGCCTCGTCTCGCATCTGCGGATCACGTAAGCCGTTGCCCGCGCGTGCCAGGTGTCCCGCTACTTGATCGAGCCCGCGGTGAGGCCGCCCACCACCCGGCCCTCGATGAGCGCGAACAGGATGAAGACCGGGATGGTGGCCACCACGGACGCGCCGAACAGGTGCTGCCAGTCGACGGTGTACTGCCCGATGAACGAGTCCAGGCGCACGGTGAGCGGGTAATCGCTGGTGCTGGTGGTGAGCGTCAGCGCGGCGATGAACTCGTTCCAGGCCGAGATGAAGGTGAAGATCAGCGCCGTGACGACTCCGGGCATGGCCAGCGGCAGGGTGACCCGGAACAGCGCGCCGAGGCGGCTGTTGCCGTCGACCATCGCCGCTTCCTCCAGCTCGACCGGGATGGAGCCGATGTAGGCGTTGAGTATCCAGACCGTGAAGGCGAGGTTGAAGCCGGCGTTGACCAGGATCAGCGACCAGACCGGGTTGATGTTCAGCAGGCCGAAGCTCAGGAACTCCTTGTAGATGCCGACGATCAGCGCCGTCGGCTGCAGTATCTGGGTGGCCAGTACGAGGAGCAGGAAAGCGGCGCGGCCGCGGAAGCGCCGCCGCGACGTGTAATAGGCCGCGGGCAGCGCCACCAGCAGGACGAGAACCGTCGCGCCGCCGGCGATCTCGATGCTGACCCGCAGGCTGGACAGGATGCCGAACGCGGAGCCCCACATGTTCGTGAGGTTCGACCAGGCGAAGTGATGCGGCAGGTAGTCGCGGTCGTACAGCTCCCGCGACGGCCGCACGGCCGTGATCAGCATCTCCAGGTACGGGAGCACGAAGATGACGGCGACGACGTAGGCGGCGGCGGCGATGACCGCGGTCTTCAGCGAGGGCAGCCCGCGCGACGGCCTCTTGGCGGCGGCTGCCGGCGCGGCCACGTTCCGCGCGGCCGCGGTGCGGACGGCCATATCAGTGCGCCTCCTGACGGTTCCACCTGTTCAGCCGCAGGAAGACAAGGACGATCACCACGACCAGGGTGAAGTTGATGATGGACATCGCCGCCGCCTGCCCGACGAAGGTGCCCTTGAGGTCGTACATGAACACGGTGCTGGTGCTCGTTTCGTAACCCGGTCCGCCCCGCGTCATCTCCCAGATGATCGGGAACGAGTTGAAGACGTTCATCAGGTTGATGACGGCCGCGACGGCGAACGCCGGCCGCAGCAGCGGGAGGGTGATCCGGCGGTAGGCGTACCACCGGGAGGCGCCGTCGACCCTGGCCGCCTCGTACAGCTCGCCAGGGATCGCCTGCAGGCCCGCCAGCAGGACGTAGCTCGTGAACGGCAGCGAGACGAACACGGCGACACCGATCATGCACACCATCGCGACGTCCGGCTCGCCCAGCCAGTCGGGCTGGCTGGCGTTGAACGTGCGGACGACGCCGAGCTGGTGCAGGAACACGTAGAGGACCCCGCTGTCCGGCTGGAGCATCCAGCGGAAGATCAGCGCGGTCATCATCACCGAGGCCGCCCACGGCGCGATGATCGCCCACCGCGCGAAGCGCCGGCCGGGAAAGCGCTGGTTGTACAGCTGGGCGAGGCCCAGCGAGAGCAGCATCGTGATGGCCACCACGGTGGCCACCCAGATCACCGTGCGCACCAGGATGCCGGGCAGGTTCGGGTTCCTGAGCACCTGCGAGAAGTTGCTCAGGCCGGCCGAGCCGATGTTGATGCCGAGCGGCGTGATGTTCTGGAACGACGTCTGGATCATGCTCGCGATCGGCCAGATCACCACCACGGCGATCAGCGCGACGGCCGGGCCGAGCCAGGCGACCGGCTCCAGTGCGGCCAGCCTGCGCCGCAAGCCGGATCGCGGCCGCGGCCCGGCGGTCTCGGCCGGCCGCGCGGCCGGAACCTCGGCTGTGGCAGTGTCGGACATGGAGCCTCCTTCGCCGGCCGTCCGGTGTTCACACCGGCGGCCCGGCCCGCGCGTGGGCGCTGGCCGGGCCGCCGTGACGCTGTCAGCCGCCGGTGCTGGTGGCCGTCTGCTGGATCCCGCCGAGCACCTGCGCCGGGTTACCGGTGATCGCCTGCCCGACCTGGGTCTTGATCTGGTTCTCGACCGAGGTCCAGTTCGCCAGCGCGGGGTAGTTGACGGAGTTGGTGATGTTGCCGAGGAAGGCGGAGAACATCGCGTTCTTCGCCATGGTGGTAGCCGCGCTCTGCGTGGCGGGCAGCAGGTCGTACTCGTTGTCGAACTGCAGCTGCCACTGGTCCTGGTACGCGAAGTCGAGGAACTTCTTGATCGCCGCCTGGTGACTGGCGCCCCCGGCCTTGAACGCGACGATGTCGTCGTGCACGCCCAGCGTGTTCGTCAGCGGGCCGTTCTTGCCCGGAACATCCGTCGTGCCGTAGTCGGCCGGCTTCAGGACCCCCGCCGCCTGGATGATCGGGATGACCGCCGGCGAGCCGAGCACCATCCCGATCTTGCCGGCGGCGAAGTTGGCCCAGACCTCCTTGCGGTCGGTGCCGCCCGGGTTCGGCTGTGTGTCGCCGGACGCGGCGAGCTGCTTCATGAAGTTCAGAGCCGCGACGTTCTGCGAGCTGTTGATCGCGTACTTCCCGGAGCTGTCGACGTACCCGCCGCCGTTGCCGAGGAACCACAGCAGCAGCTCGGCCTGAGCTTCCTCGCTGCCCAGCGGCATGCCGTACCCGATGTAGCCCTTGGCCTTGATCTTGGCGGCGTCGGCCTGCAGCTGCGCCCAGGTCTGCGGCGGGGACGCGATGCCGGCGGCCTTGAAGATCTTCTTGTTGTAGTACATGGCGCGCGTGCTGGTGGTGAACGGGATGCCGTAGTCGGTGCTCTGGTACTGCCCGTCCTTGAGGAACTTGGGAATCAGGTTGGAGATCGTGCTCTGCGAGAGCACGTCGGACACGGGATAGATCAGGCCCGACTGCGCGTACGGCGGTGCCGGGTTGCCCTCCAGGATGTCCGGATACTGCTTGTTCTGGATCAGCGTCTCGACCTTGGTCGGGAAGTCCGTCCAGTCGACGGTCTGCACGTTGACGTTGATGCCGGGGTTCGCCGCGTGGAACGCGGCCGCGACCGCGTCCCAGTACTTGGTCGTGCTGTTGGCCGGGCCGGTGCCGTAGTCGGCGCCGTAGAACTGCAGGGTCACCTTTCCGCCCGAACTCGCGGACGCTCCCGGCGTGCTCGAGTTCGAGCTGCAGCCCCACAGCGCGGTGAGGGTCGCGGCGCCGGCGGCGGCCACGGCGATCAACCGTGCTTTCACTTGATCACTCCCTATGTCTTGGCCTCGCTGCCGCACGCGGCTTGCATGCGCCTAAATGCGCGTGTTCATGCCTAAAGAGGCAAGATATCGATGTATTCATGCATTAGTCAACAAGCAATGCCCAAGTTTAGAGCACAATGTGATCATCCTGTGCTCGAAACGAAGCTGGGCGTGGCCACCGGCGGCCCGTCAGGCCGTGACGATCCGGATGCCCTTGTCCGCCAGCGCGGCGGCCGCGGGCGTGTCGGCGGTGACGTTGGTGACCACCACGTCGATCTGGTCCGTGTCACACACCCGTACGAACGCCCGCTTGCCCAGCTTCGAGCCGTCGGCCACGATGGCGACGCGCTGCGCGCGCTGCGTCATGAGCCGGTTGATGCTCGCCTCGCCCTCGTGGTGCGCGGTGGCTCCCGCCACGGCCTCCAGCCCGTCCACGCCGAGGATCGCCCAGTCGAACGTGAGGTCCTCGAGCACGTACGTCGCCAGCGGGCCGATCAGCTCGTAGGATTCCGGCCGCGCCACGCCGCCGGTCACGACGAGCTTGATCTGCGGCCGGATGGCGAGCTCGCTGGCGATGCTCAGCGCGTTCGTCACCACGGTGACCGTGGTCGCGGACGGGCCGTCCCGGAACTCGCCGCGGTTGACGAGCGCCCTCGCCACCTCGGTGGTGGTCGTGCCGCCGTTCAGCGCCACCGTCGAGTCCGGCGTGATCAGGGCCGCCGCGGCACGGCCGATGAGCTGTTTCTCCGGCGCGTTGCGCGCGGTCTTGTAAAGCAGCGGCAGGTCATAGGCCATCTGGTTGCTGCTGACCGCCCCGCCGCGGGTGCGGGTCAGCATCCGCTGATCGGCGAGCTGATCGAGGTCCCGCCGGATGGTCGCCTCGGAGACGCTGAGCGTCCGCGCGGCCTCTACCACGCTGAGGTGGCCGTTCGCCCCCACCAGGTCGAGCAGGGCATTCCAGCGTTCATAGCGCGACACTGCCGCTTCCTTCCGAAGTGCGCCCAGGGGATGCGTGCTAGTGCATGATGGTACGCAAAAGCATTCACTATCGCACATACCAATGTTCGGGGGCCGGTATGCCCGCCACCGTGGCCGGGAACGCCGCCTTCATCGCCGGGCGTGCTGAAGGCCCCGTCGCGCTACCCGGCCCGCCGTCCGGGTCCTCGCGCAGCGCCCGGCCCCGAATCCGGAGATGCGACATGACGTCACAGGTCGGATAGCCTGCGGAGGGGGACGGGGAGGCGGAAGGCGCACCGCCGCGGGCGGCGGCGCACCGGCGCGCGGGGGGCCCGGTCCGCGCGAGCGTGAGATGCTACAGACAAGCGAATCTACCCGAGGAGGCCGAGCCGGACACGTGACTGCCACCCCAAGGGCCATCGAGCTCATCGAGATTGCCGCGGCGGCCGCGGCGGACAAGCTCGCACACGACATCATCGCCTACGACGTGAGCGAGCAGCTTGTGATCACTGACGCGTTCCTGCTGTGCTCGGGGGCGAATGACCGCCAGGTGCGCGCGATCGTCGACGAGATCGAGCTGAGGATGCGGCAGGCTGGCGCCGGCCTGGTCCGCCGGGAGGGTGAGCGAGAGGGCCGCTGGGTGCTCCTGGACTACCTGGACGTCGTGGTTCACGTGCAGCACTCGGAGGAACGCGTGTACTACGCGCTGGAGCGCATCTGGAAGGACTGCCCGGTGATCCCGCTGCCCGAGCTGGCCGCCGCGGGGAAGCCAGGGGAGTCACGCTGAGCGATTCGGTGCGTCTGGTGCTGTGGCGGCACGGGCAGACGATCTGGAACGTGGAGAAGCGCTTCCAGGGGCAGACGGACATCCCCCTCGACGAAGCGGGCATGGCGCAGGCCGAGCGGGCCGCCAGGCTGCTCGCCGCGCTGCGGCCGGACGCGATCTTCTCATCCGACCTGCGCCGCGCGACGAGTACCGCCGCCCCGCTGGCCAGCATCACCGGCCTTCCGGTGCAGCTCGACAAGGACCTGCGGGAGCGGTCCGGCGGAAGCTGGGAGGGCCTGACCGACGTCGAGATCCGCGCCCGCTACCCGGACGAACACGCGTCCTGGAACCCGCCCGACGGCGAGCCGTCGGCGGCCGTCGCCGACCGGGTGGCCGCGGCGCTCGGCAGGGTCGCCGCGACGATCGCCGACGGTGGCCTGGCGGTGGTCGTGAGCCACGGCGCCGCGCTGCGGCTGGGTATGTCCCGCATGCTCGGTATGGACGGCGACCTGTTCGGCGCGCTCGGGCCGCTGGCGAACTGTTCCTGGTCGGTGCTCGGCCAGCGATACGGCCGCTGGCGGCTGCTCGAGCACAACGCCGGCACGCTTCCCGAGCCGGTCCTCAGCGACGACCGCTGAGGAGCGGGCAGAAGGCGCCCCGCACCGCACGGAGCCGTACCCGCCCAGCGGACGGCTGATGTCCTTGATGATTCCAAACGAGCGGTGGCGATCCTCATACAAGCTCGCCCCCTCGGGTGGGTAGTTCCCAACTAAGTCGGTCGCTATAGTCATAAAGACCGAGTGTCATCGACGGGAGCATCCACATGCGCAAGCGAACCTGGGGTGTCGGCGTGCTGGCCGGGGCGGCCGTCACCGTGCTCGGGGCCGCGGCCCCGGCGGCGCTGGCATCGGCCTCCGCCGGGCTCGCGCCACCCCCGGTAACCGTTCTCACCGCCAGGGCGGACCGCTGCGGGGACATCTTCATCTCGCCGTTCGGGGATTCGGGCACGTACGCCAACGGCGCGGAGATCCTCAGCCCCGACGGCAGGACGGTGGTCTGGTTCCACGCCGTGCCCGCGGGACAGGAAGCCGCCGACTTCCGGGCCCAGAGGTACGAGGGCAAGCCGGTGCTGACCTGGTGGCAGGGCACCGGCCTCGGCGGGCTGTCGGCCGGCACCGACTACATCTACGACGCGCACTACCACCAGATCGCCACGGTCAGCGCGGGCAACGGCTACTCCGCGGACGGGCACGAGTTCCTGATCACGCCGTGGAACACGGCGCTGATCCTCGCCTACACCACGGCTACCGCCGACCTGACCTCCATCGGCGGTCCCGCCGCCCAGAAGGTCATCGACGGCATCGTCCAGGAGATCGACATCCGCACCGGCAAGGTGCTGTTCCAGTGGGACAGCGCGGGTCGCGTCCCGTACTCCGACAGCGAGCAGCCGCTGCCCTCCTCGGCGGCCACGCCGTGGGACTGGTTCCACGTGAACGCCGTCCACCTGGACGCCAACGGGAACCTGCTGATCGACGCGCGGAACACCTGGACCACGTACGAGGTCTCGCCGCGCACCGGGAAGGTCCTCTGGCGGCTCGGCGGCAAGCACAGCTCGTTCACGCTGAAGGCCGGGGCAGGCCAGGTGCTCGACGACGCCGGGAAGATCTTTGCCTGGCAGCACGATCCGGAGGCGCTCGGCCATGGCCTGTACACCTTCTTCGACAACGAATCCTCCGGGACGCCGGAGCTGCCGTACAGCAGGGCGGTCACCGTGCGGCTGAACTTCCGGGACCGGGTGGCGACGCTCGTGCGCTCCGTCGCTCAGCCGGAAGGGCTGGTCGCCGCGTCGCAGGGCAACGCGCAGACGCTGCGCGGCGGTGCCCTGTTCGTGGGCTGGGGGGCGCTGCCCTACTTCTCCGAGTTCACCCGCTCGGGTTCGCTGGTCTTCAACGCGGAGTTCCCCGCGGGGGTGAACAGCTACCGGGCATACCGGCTGCCCTGGAGTTCGATGACATAGCAGGCGATCGCCGCCGCGGCCACCACGTTGAGCGAGTCGACCCCGGCGTCCCGGGCGCCGGGGCGCATCGGGATGCGGACCGCCTCGTCGGCCTCGTGCAGCCAGCGGGAGGACAGCCCGTCGCCTTCGGTGCCGAGCAGCAGGGCGGTGCGGTTTCCGGCGCGCGCCCGCGTGATCGGCACGGCCGTGTCGTCAGGTGTCAGCGCGAGCAGCCGGAAACCGGCCGCTCGCAGGTCCGCCAGGCCGCCGAGCCAGTTGGTCATCCGGGCGTAGGGGATCGCGAACACCGCCCCCATCGAGACCTTGACCGCGCGCCGGTACAGCGGGTCGGCGCACCGCGGTGACAGGATCACCGCGTCCACGCCCATCGCGGCGGCACACCGGAAGATGGCTCCGACGTTGCCGTGGTCGACGAGGTCTTCGAGGACAACGATCCTGCGGGCGGCGCTCACCACCGTGGCAACCGGTGGCAGCGGCCTGCGGCACAGCGACGCGAGCGCGCCGCGGTGCACGCGGTACCCGGTCAGGTGCTCGGCCACCTCGTCGGGGACCACGTACACGGGCACGCCGTCTTGTCCCGCGTCCGGCGCCCACCCGGGCACGGCGAGGCCTGCCAGGTCGGCGGCGCGGCTCTCGGCCAGCAGCACCGAGCGCACCGGGTACCCTGCCGCCACGGCGCGGACGATGACCTTTGTCCCCTCCGCGATGAACAGCCCGTGGGCGGCCTCCACGCTGGTGCGCAGCCGCACGTCGGTCAGCCGGGCATAGTCGGCGAGCCTGGGGTCGTCCGCCGCGCGGACGAAGACGGTGCGGCGCATCGTCCCAGTGTGCCGAAGGTCCCGGAAGGACACGGTCCCACCTGCCGTAACGACGGATCTGGTTACTCGGAGAGTGTTGCTCGTTTACCAAATATGCCCTACAGCATGTGACCAGATTTGTACACTTAGCCTCGCCCTCGACGAACTTGGGGACCTCCACCGGATGCCAGCCGCGGGCTGGACGCAAGACGGGAGTGGGCTGGCGTTGAATGCGGGCAGCGTTTCAGCGTTCGATCAGTTCATGGCGGGCACCAGCGGCGAACCGCGTATGCGCGGCGGCGTGGGGTACGCGGACCCCGGGACCAGACCGCACTTCGCCCCGGCCGCGCCGCCCGGACATACGGCCGCGGCGCCGGATCCCGGCCGGCACCCTGCCGGGCGCTCCCGGCACCGGAAGACCGCGAAGACGGTGTCCCGCGGCGGCTCCGCGCATGCCGGCGCGCTGCACACGCCGGCGCGAAGCGCGGCCGTGCCCCGGCCACGGAGCGGTGCCGCGCCGAGAGCCCGGCGCGCGGCCGAGCCGCAAACGGTGCTTCCGGTGCCGCCCACCGACAAGGAGAAGTACTCCTACGTCCGGCGGCACGCCTGGATCCTGACCGTCTGCTCGGCGGCCACCTTCCCGCCCCTGGTCTACAGCCAGATCCGGCTCTTCGGCGAGAATCCCTGGTTCCTGCTGTACGCGCCGTTCGTGGTGCTGGGCACGGTGTGTTTCCTGCTGTCCGTCGCGGTGGACGGCATGAGCCGCAGCTTCGATCTGGCCGGGCACCGGCGGATCGTGGACAGCTGGCTGCCGCTGTGGTACCCCTCGGTCGACGTGTTCCTGCCCACCTGCGGCGAGCCCATTGAGCTGCTTCGCAACACCTGGACATACGTCGCCGCACTGCAGGACGGGTACAGGGGCAGGCTCACCCCATACGTCCTTGACGACTCCGCCCGGCCCGAGGTCAAGAACATGGCCAGAGAGTTCGGTTTCGCCTATGCCGCCCGGCCGGACCGGGGCTGGTTCAAGAAGTCCGGTAATCTCAAATACGCATTCGAGATCTCCGACAGCCAGTTCATTCTGCTGCTCGACGCGGACTTCGCACCCCGCCCCGACCTGCTCGACGAGACGCTGCCCTACTTCGATCTGTTCCCGGACGTGGGCATCGTCCAGACGCCCCAGTATTTCCACGTCGTGGACCAGCAGACCTGGGTCGAGCGTGGCGGAGGGGCCATCCAGGAGCTTTTCTACCGCTCCATTCAGACCGCCAGGGCCAGGAAAGGGGGCGCCATCTGCGTGGGCAGCTGCGCCGTCTACCGCCGGGCGGCGCTCCAGCAGAACAACGGCATGTCATTGGCAGAGCATTCGGAGGACCTGCACACCGGATTTGACCTGTACCAGCTTGGCTGGCGGCTGCGGTACCTGCCGATCGCGCTGTCAACGGGTAACTGCCCTGACAACATTCTCGCTTTCGCGAACCAGCAGTACCGCTGGTGCTCAGGAACGATGAGCCTGCTTCGGCACGGGAAGTTCTGGCACCGGAAGCTGCCGCTGTACACCAGGCTGTGTTATCTGTCCGGTCTCGCGGGCTACCTGTACACCGCCGTGTTCACCTTCGTCGCGCCGGCGCTGGCGGTCGGCATGCTCATCTTCACGCCCGGCTACCTGCTGCTGAGGAACATGGTGTTCATCGCTCCTGTGCTGTTCTACGCGGGGGTCATCTATCCGATGTGGCATCGCTCGCCTTACCGGCTCGAGGCATGGTCGGTGCGCGTGCTGTCCGGCTGGGCGCACGTCTTCGCCTTCTGGGACATGCTGCACGGCAGGCTCAAAGGCTGGCAGCCCTCCGGCACCGGCGCGCGCAAGCAGGACGGCCGGCGGCGGCTGTGGCTCGGCTTGCTCAGCTGGAGCCTCAGCAGCTCAGCGCTGTGGGCTGGTCTCGGCCTGTGGCGGATGATGACGATGAACGCGTACAACTTCTTCCTGATCTTCGTGCTTGGCGTCTTCCAGCTCATTGTCGTCGGGCGCATCCTGATACAGCCCAGGAACGAGGCCCGGACGTGAAGGCGCACGTGGCCAGAGTCCTCGGGGCTCTGGGCCTGGCCGCGGTGATCGCCGGCTGTGGGCTTCGCGCGCCAGCGCCGGCGCCCGGCGCGGGAAACCCCGATGCCGTTCAGCCGGCCCCGTCACCCGGTGCCGCGCGCACCGTCGTGCCCGTCTCGGCGCTGATCAGCCCGAAGAGGGGCAAGTTCTTCGGGCTCGAGGCCGACCACGCGCCGGACTCGCTGACTCCGGTGATCGCCGCCGCGGCGAGCCTGGGTCGCCAGCCCGATCTGCTCGGTCAGTACGTGGCGTGGAAGTCATCCTTCGACGCCGCGGCCGCCGCCAGGTCGTGGAGCTACGGCGCACTGTACTACGCGGCATGGGAGCCCTACGGCACGACCGAGCAGGCCATCGCGGACGGCGGCAGCGACGCGTACATCACCCGGTTCGCGCGAGCGGTCCGTAACTTCCGCGAGCCGGTGGCCATCAGCTTCGGCCATGAGATGAACGGGAACTGGTATCCGTGGGGGACCGAGCAGACCCCGGCGTCCGCCTTCGTCGCCGCATGGCGGCACGTTCATGGCCTGTTCACGCGTGCCGGCGCCGGCAACGTCATCTGGATCTGGAATCCCAACATCATCAACCCGATGCCGGACGTCCAGCTCCGGCCTTACTGGCCGGGTCGCTCCTATGTCAACTGGGTGGGCCTCACCGGCTACTTCGCCACCACGGGACCGCATACCTTCGCGAGCGTTTACGGGCCAACCATGACCGAAATCAGGCGCTTCACGAGCGACCCGTTCATCATCGCCGAGACGGCGGTCGAGACGGGTCCCAACGCGATCGCCTGCGTGAACAGCCTGGTCAACGGCGTCGAACGGCATGCGAGCGTGGTTGGTCTGGTGTGGTTCGACTTCAACAAGGACGGGGTCGACTGGACAGTTGAGGACCGGCCCGATGTCCGTGCCCCGCTGGCGAGCGCGCTCGCCGGATTGCCGCTGGTCAGCATCGGCGCATGAGCCCACCACGGCGGGATTCGCGCGGGTCGCGCCGGCCTGACCCTAAGTTCCGGGATGAGGTGCCGCAACGCCCCCGGCGGTCGGAGTTGCAGTTGGCTGAGGCGGACACCGTGATGTTCGCCGCCCCCCGGGCCGGGACCGAGCCGCCGCCGGGCGGCGTTGCCGGCGTTGAACCGGCGGCGGCGAACGAGAACAACGGCGGAGCCGGCGACTCGACGGTGCTGGAGCTGCGGCGCGGGCGCCACCGCGCCGGGCAATCCGCGGAGCCGGCCGCTCACCCGCGGCGCAGGTGGCTGAGCCGGGCCGTGCTGCTGCTCATCCTGATCATGCAGGCGGCGCTGACGGTGCGCATGCACAACACCGCATTCGAGGACGAGGGACTGTACCTCTACGTGGGCCACCTGGAGATCGCGCACTGGCTGCATGGCGCGTCCCTGCAGGGGGACTACCCGGCCTATTTCTCCGGCGCTCCAGTGCTGTATCCAGTGCTCGGCGCGCTGGCCGACAGCGTCGGCGGGCTGGCCGCGGCGAGGGCACTGAGCCTGACCGAGATGCTGGCGACCACGGCCGTGCTGTACGCGATCACCCGCAGGCTGTTCAACGAGCGGGTGGGACTGTGCGCCGCGGTCATCTTCTCGGTGGCCGAGCCCACTTTGTTCCTCGGCAACCTGGCAACCTACGATGCTTCGGCGCTCTGCCTGCTCGCTCTCGCCGCGTGGGTGGCCGTCCGGACGGCCGCGTTCCGGCGGCCGGTGTACCTGCTGGCCGCGCCGCTCGTGGTGCTGGCCGTCGCCACCAAATACGCCGCCCTGCTGTTCGTTCCGGGTATCGTCGCGCTCGCCGGGCTGGCGGCCTGGCCGAGGTCCGGGCGAAGGGCGCTGATCCCGCCGCTCGCCCTCGGCGCGGCCATCGGCTGCCTGGGCGCGGTGGCGCTGCGGGTGGCGGGTTCGGACTACTGGCGGGGCATCGAATTCACCACGCTGCGGCGGTTTCAGGGAAACGCCTCAGTGATCACCCTGCTGCGGGACAGTGCCCAGTGGATCGGCCTGCCCTTCGCGCTCGCGGTGACCGGCGCGGTCGCTTATGCGACCAGACCATCCACCGAGCCGGGTGAGGAAGTCGCTCCGGCCGGCAGCCGGCTGCGGCGGGCGCTGCTCGGCGCGGTCATGGTCGGCAGCGCCCTGCTCGCGCCCGCCGAGCAGATCCGCATCCACACGTCCGTGTCGCTGTGGAAGCACGTTGGCTTCGGCCTGTTCTACGCGGCGCCGATCGCCGGCGTCGGCCTGGCGAGAGTGGTCGGCGACCATTTCCGCCGCGCCCAGGTGGGCATCGCGATCTGGGGCGCCGCGCTGGTGTTCGGCATGACGCAGGCCAACAGCCTGTTCAGTGCCTGGCCGGACTCGAGCGTGTTCGTCGCCGACATGGCCCGCTACGTGCGCCCGGGTGCGCACTACCTGGTCGAGGTCGACGAGGTGCCGATCTATTACCTGCGAGGTCACGCCGGCGCCCAGCCTGACCAGTTCACCTCCACGTATTTCATCGGGTACGTCGACAAGCAAGGCCGGTACCTCACGGGCGACGCCGGCTACGTCGCCGCCATCAAGGCCGGGTACTTCCATGTGGTCGCCTTCAATTACCAGACCACGCCGGCCGTCGACGCTGTCATCGCCCGCACCCTGGCCGCCGACCCGGATTACCGCCTCGCCAACGTGATACCGAACGGCAATGACACGGTGAGCCAGTACATCTGGGTCAAGACCGCGACACCGGCGCACCCGAAGACAAGCAAAGCCAAATCACGCCGCAAAGCCAGGGCGTCCCGCAGGACCCGGAAAACTAAGGCACGCCGCAGAGCCTGAGCATCGCCGTGGTGGCGGCGGCCGCGATCACGACCACGGGGAACGGCGCGCGCCGCGCCGCCAGCAGGCCCGCGACACCGACGCCGGCCGGTCTCGCCCAGCCGGCGAAACCGTGTCCCTGGGTGAGCGCCGACGTCGCGGCCAGCGCGATCAGCAGCACCGCAGCGGCCATCGCGAACAGCCGCTGCGCCCCCTCGGGCATCCGGACCCGCTGCCGGAGCAGCGGCCCGGCCAGCCGGAACGCGTACGTCCCCGCGGCCAGCGCCATGATGGCGAGCAGTGGCATCAGTGCTCCCGGCCCTCGGCCACGGACCCCGCCCGGTCTTCCGTGGTCCCCGATGGGGCCGTGGTCCCCGATCGGGCCGTGGTCCCCGATCGGGCCGTGGTCCCCGATGGGGCCGTTGGCGTAACCGGCCCCGCCAGACGGGGCCAAATGCGCCAGCGGCCCCGCGGCCCCGCGAAGGTGCGGCCCCGCGGCCCGGCGAAGGCGAGGCCGCCGAGGGACGCGAGCACCGGCAGGCCCGCGGGCACGAACGGTGTCATCGCGACCGCGGCCGCCGCGCCCGCCGCCGCGGCCCGGCGCGTGCCCCGGTCGGCGAGCGAGGGCAGCGCCAGGGCCAGCAGGACGGCCGGGAACGTGGCGTCGAGCCCGAACGCGCCGGTGTTCCTGATGGCCGCCCCGGCGGCGACCCCGGCCACGACCGCCACGTTCCAGACGGCGAACAGGGCGAGGCCGCAGGCCCAGAACACGCCGCGTCGGCGGCTCGGATCGTCCTGGCGCAGCGCGAACGCCACCGACTCGTCGACCGTGACGTGCGCGCCGGCCAGCCGGGTCCACCAGCGGCCCTCCGTCACGTCGGCGACCGCGAAGCCGTACGGCAGCATGCGGGTGTTGAGGATCAGCCCGGCGGCCACCGCCGCGACCGGGCTGCCGCCCGCGATCACCACGCCGACGGCCGCGAACTGGGCGCCGCCGGCGAACACCAGCAGCGACATGGCGACCGGCACCCACGGGCGCAGCCCGCCGGACACCGCGGTCGCGCCGAAGGAGATGCCGACGATGGCGTCGGCGAGACAGACCAGCGCGATGTCGCGGAGCGCTGCCCGGCCGACCCCCGGCGGCACCGTCGTTCGCCAGAACAGACGCATGTTCATTATGATGAACACTATGGACGTGGTTCGTCAAACCGAACGCCCCGACTCCTCCAGCGAACATGCCGCGGCCGGGCAACGCGACCTGATCGGTAGCATCGCGGCGACCATCCGCCGCGAGCGGGCACGCGCCGGACTTTCGCTGACCGAGCTGGCCCGGCGGGCGGGCGTCGCCAAGTCGACGCTGTCCCAGCTCGAATCCGGAGCCGGCAACCCGAGCGTGGAGACCTTGTGGGCGCTCGGCGTCGCGCTCGGCGTGCCGTTCAGCCGTCTCGTCGACCCGCCGCGCCGCAACGTGCTGGTCATCCGCGCCGGGGAGGGGCCGGTCATCCACTCCGAGCGCGCGGACTACACGGTGACGCTGCTGGCCTCGTGCCCGCCCGGCGCCAGGCGGGACATCTTCCGCCTTCTCGTCCAGCCGGGCGAGCCCAAGGTCTCCGATCCCCACATGCCGGGCACGATGGAGCACGTGATCCTCGGCACCGGCCGCGCCCTCGTCGGCCCCGTCGAAGCCCCGGCCGAACTCGGCCCGCGCGACTACGTCGCCTACCCGGGCGACGTCCCCCACGTCTTCCGTGCCCTAGCCCCCGACACGTCCGGCGTGATCGTCATGGAGCACGTCTAGATCTCGCGATCTCGCGCGACGTTACGGCGAGACCGTGCGCGATGAACGGCGAGACCGTGCGCGACGTTACGGCGAGACGCAGCGGCTACGGTCAGTGGCGCGGAGTGAGCCGCGAGAGCGGCTCACATTCCGGGTTCTGGCTCACATCTCGGGGAGGGTCACGGCCGGCGTGGGCCGTGCTCCGGCGGTCGCGCGCGCCGCGCCGCGCCGCGCCATCGCGGCGGCGAATTGTCCCCTGTTCGCCCTGTTCTGAAGGCGTCAACCCTCCCCACTAGGACTCCCGCTGACCGGACAAAGGGGCAGCCGTCATGATCGTGGAAACGGCGGGCCGAATACGGCACCTACGATTCCGCGATCATGGAGCGTGGTGCTGATGGGGCGCATGGATTGGTGCACGTCCCCGCTCGCGGGGCTGACGTTGCTGTTGCGGCTGACGTTGCTGTGATGAAAGCGGCCACGCGGTTCGGCGGCTCAGCCGCGCCGCAGCGTGAGTCCGAGCGATGTGAACTGGTCGAACGGCCGGTGGTAGCCGCGCTCGATGTGGTGGATACCCCGCAGCGTCGACGGCCGGTCGGCGACCGCGGCCGCCAGCACGGCGGAGAACCCGGCGCGCACATCGGGCAGCGTGACGTCCGCGCCGCGCAGCTTGGAAACACCCCTGATAACAGCCGAGTGGGTCGCGTTGGTGTCGTGGAAGCGGCACGCCGGCCCGCCGAGGCACGCCCGGAACACCTCGATCTCGCAGCCCATCGACTGCAGCGCGGGGACGTACACGAGCCGGTTCTCGAACACCGTCTCGTGCAGCACCGACATCCCGTCCGCCTGGGTGAACAGCACCATCAGCGGCTGCTGCCAGTCGGTCATGAACCCGGGGTGGGTGTCGGTGTGCACCGCCGCGGGCCGCAGCGCGTCGGGTGCCGACGCCCTGATCCAGTCGTCGGTGATGTCGAACTGCGCGCCCATCCTGGCGAGCGTGGTGATCGCGGTGACCAGCCGGTCCTGCGGGCATCCGTGTACCCGGACCTCGCCCGCGGTGATCAGCCCGGCCACCAGGTAGGAGAACGCCTCGATGCGGTCGCCGGCCAGCGTGGTCGAGGCGCCGCGCAGCCGGGGCACGCCCTCGATCACGATCCGCCGATCCGGGCTGAGCTCGATGTGCGCGCCCATTCGCTGCAGGAAGAGCGCGAGCTCCACCACCTCCGGCTCGGTCGCCGCGCCGCGCAGCACGGTCTTTCCCTCGGCGAGCACCGCGGAAAGCAGCACGGTCTCGGTGGCGCCGACGCTGGGGTACGGCAGGTCGATGCGCGCACCGTGCAGCCGGGTGGCGCGCGCGGAGATCCCCGCCGGGCCGACCTCGACCTCGGCGCCGAGCGCCTGCAGCACCGACACGTGGAAGTCAACCGGGCGCCGCCCGATCGGGTCCCCGCCGACCAGCGGCACGAACGCCTCACCCGTCCGGTGCAGCAGCGGGCCCAGCATCAGGATCGGGATACGGTTCAGCCCGGTGAACGCCTCCGGCACGCGCGGCTCGACCGACGTGCCCGGCTCGACCGTGATCTCGTCGCCGGAGCGGCCGACGTGATAGCCGATGGATTCCAGCATCGCCGTGGTGATGTCGACGTCGCCGACCTCCGGGGCGTTCCGGATCGTGCTCGGCATGCCGGTCAGCATCGCCGCGACCATGTGCTTCGTTACCGCGTTCTTCGATCCGCGTACCCGGATGTCGCCGCGCAGCGGCTCGGAAGGCTCGACTTGCCAGGTGTCTGTCACGCAGACAACTGTAGGGGCGCGGAACCCCGCCGCCAGGCGGTTCGCCGATCCCCCCGGGGCCTGCTAGCATGCGGCCTCAGCCGACGTCGGCGTGTACCCGGATCGCCTCCAGCACCCGGCGGTGGCCGGGGCCGAGCGCGGCCCGGTGCGAGCTGGCCACCGCGGCGGCGCGGGCCAGCGCCCGGCGCGGCGCGGCGCGAAGCGTGGCGTCGAGCAGCGCCCAGGACAGCTCGTCGAGCGCGGCGCGCACCTCACGGGGGTCCCGGGTACGCCCGCAGACCTCGTCGAGCGCGGCAAGCAGCTTGGCGGGCCCTGGGTCGGGCGCCATCCCCAGCACGAAGGTGTCGGTCATCGGGCACGGTGCCCCGGTCCTGGCGGCGGTCTCGAAGGCGTTCAGCAGCGGGCTCACCTCGCCGGCGGTCGCTGGGTCGTAGAGGCCGGGGAACGGGACCTCCTCGTATCCGAGGTCATAGCCGCTGACGTAGACCGGCGCCGCCGATCCGGTCCCGGCGAGCACGCCGAGCGCGACGTCCAGGAGGCTGACCGGCCAGTCGAGGTCGGTGATCGCGTGCACCCGGAACTCGCCGGGGGCGCTGCCGAGAACCGCGAGCAGCAGCAGCTGCGCCGACTCCAGCGCGGACTGCACGTAGAACACGATGTCGGGGCTGTGCAGCCGGATCACCCCGCCGTCGGCCAGGGCGGCCCAGTTCCGGAGCCGCCGGTAGATGATCGAGTTGTCCAGCACATGGGTGAACCGGCCGGCGGCGCACAGCATCTCACCGCTCGCCGCGAAGGTCGAGGCGACCCACTCCGCCGCCCGCTTGGAGGCGGCGTAGACGTCGGGGGAGTAGGGGCGCAGGGCCTTCCCGGTCGAGGCCAGCACGACCTGCGGCACCCCCGCCTCGGCGGCGGCCTCCAGCACGTTTCTCGCGCCCAGCACGTTGGTGGACACGGTGCGGTGCACGTCGGCCTCGGCCAGCCCGGGGTCGCGCTGCGCCGCGACGTGGAACACCACGTCCGGGCTGAGCTCGCCGATCAGCGCGTTCAGGGCGCCGCGGTCCCGGATGTCCGCGTACCGGTACTCGGCGCCGGCCTGCCGCGGCCAGCCTCCGGTGACGCCGCGGCTCACGCTGACGAGCCGGCCCGGACATCGCGCCGCGAGCTGCCCCATCAGCGCCGAGCCGATGCAACCCGTCCCCCCGGTCACCAGCACGCACCTGCCGCCCAGCCGCGCGGCGAGCGCGGCCTCGGGAAGGCACAGCGCCCGCTCGCCGATCGCCAGGAACCGCGCGTGCTCCGCGACGGCGTCCGGCTTGGCCGTGATCAGCGCCCGCGTCAGGTCACGCAGCCTCTGCAGACTCTCCTCCCCCAGCCGCGCCTGCCCGTCCGGGGCGGCGGCGCGCATCATCCCGATGATCTCCGGAACGGATTTCACTCAGTGGCCTCCCGCTCAGGCCTCGCTGTGTGCGCGTTACGTCACAGCAAGGTACATCCGTGGGGCCACCACGGTTACGGATATTGGTCAATTAGTTACGGGCGCCGCCCACGGCCCGGTTCGCCGTCCGTGGGCCCGGTCCGCCGCCCACGGCCCGGTTCGCCGCCCGCAGGCCCGGTCCGCCGTCCGTGGGCCCGGTCCGCAGCCAGGCCGCCGTGTCCGGCGGCAGCCGCCCGCCGTCGAGCGGCCCGCTGGCCAGCAGCACCGACGTGTGTGCCGGCAGCTCGGCGGCGACGGGGGAGAGGTTGGTCACGCACCGCACGCCGCCACCATCGCCGCCCGGTACCCGGTCGAAGGCCAGCACGCCGTCCGGCGCCGGTAGCCAGGTCATCGGCCCGTCGCCGAACGCCGGCTCGGCGCGGCGGATCCGCAGCGCCGAGCGGTAGAGCTCGAGCATCGAGTCCGCGTCCCCGGTCTCCGTCTCGACGGTCAGGTCGCGCCACTCCTTCGGCTGCGGCAGCCACGGCTGCGCCGCCGCCTGCGGCGGCGAGAAACCGAACGGCGGCTCGGTTCCCGCCCAGGGCAGCGGGACACGGCTGCCGTCACGTCCCGGGTCCGCGCCGCCGGTCCGGTGGAAGATCGGGTCCCGGCGCAGCTCGTCCGGGATGTCCTCGACCTCCCAGAGGCCGAGCTCCTCGCCCTGGTATACGTACACCGACCCAGGCAGCGCCATCGTCAGCAGCACGGCGGCCCGCGCCCGGCGGGTGCCCAGTTCCAGGTCGACCGGCTGGCTGTGGTCGCGCCGGTCCAGGCCGAACGACGTGTCGGCCCGGCCGTACCGGGACACCACGCGGTCGACGTCGTGGTTGGACAGCACCCAGGTCGCGGGGGCGCCGGCGGGCGCGTGCAGCGCCAGCGTGGCGTCGATCACCGACCGCAGCTCGCCCGCGTCCCACGGACAGCACAGGTACGGGAAGTTGAACACGGTGTGCAGCTCGTCCGGCCTCAGGTACCTCGCGTACCGCGTGGCGTCGGGCAGCCAGATCTCGCCGGTCAGCACCCGTCCGGCGTAGTCGCCCGCGACCGCCCGCCAGGACCGGTAGATGTCGTGCACGTCGTCGCGGTCGACAAACGGGTGCGTGCCCGGTGGAGGCTCGCCGCCGGCGGCCATGTCCGGAAGCAGCGGATCCTTGGTCAGCAGCGCCGCGGAGTCGATGCGGACGCCGTCCACGCCGCGGCCGAACCAGAACCGCAGGATGTCCTCGAACTCCGCCCGCACGTCCGGGCTGCCCCAGTTGAAGTCCGGCTGCTGCGGTGAGAACAGGTGCAGGTACCACTCGCCCGGCGTCCCGTCCGGCGAGCGGGCCCGGGTCCACGCGGGGCCGCCGAAGATCGACCGCCAGTTGTTCGGCGGCAGGCCACCGCCGGGCCCGCGCCCGGGCCGGAACCAGAACCTCTCGCGCTCCGCGGACCCCGGCGCGGCGGCCAGCGCGGCACGGAACCACGGATGCCGGTCCGAGCAGTGGTTCGGGACGATGTCGATGATCGTCCTGATGCCGTGCGCGTGGGCCTCGCCGATCAGCGTGTCGGCGTCCGCGAGGGTGCCGAACGCGGGATCGATGGACCGGTAGTCCGCGACGTCGTATCCGGCGTCGGACCTCGGGGACGGATACCAGGGGCTGTACCAGATCGCGTCGACGCCGAGCGCCGCGAGGTACGGCAGCCGCGCCCGGACGCCGGCCAGGTCACCGGTCCCGTCGCCGTCGCCGTCGGCAAAGCTCTGCACGTAGAGCTGGTAGACCGCGGCGCCGCGCCACCAGGCGCCGCCGCCCCGATGAATAGGCAAGGAGAACCCGCTTTCGTCGTTCGCGCTCAGCCCTTGAGGCTTCCCGCGGTCAGGCCGGACAGGATGTTGCGCTGGAAGATGAGGAAGAAGACGAGCGTGGGCACCGCCGCCATGGCGGAGGCGGCGATCACCAGGTTCTGCGGCGTCGTCGCGGCCGCCTCGTAGATGCCGACGTTCAGCGTCTCCCGGCTCGGGTTGTACCCGTACTCGACGAGCAGCGGCCACAGGAAGTCCTTCCAGACGGCGACCAGGCCGAAGATGGCGACCACGCCGATGATCGGCCTGGACACCGGCAGCACGACCGAGCGCAGCGTGCGCAGCGGGGAGGCCCCGTCGATGGCCGCCGCGGCCAGCAGCTCGCCCGGTATCGAGTCGAAGAACCGCTTGAGCAGGAAGATGCTGAACGCGTTGGCGACCGAGGGCAGCCAGATCGCCTCCGGCGTGCCGATCAGGTTGAGGTGCAGGACCGGCAGGCTGGACACGGTGATGTACTGCGGGACGACCAGGACGGTGGACGGGATCATCAGCGTGGCGAGCATCATCGCGAAGATGACGTTGCCCAGCACCGGGCGCAGCCTGGACAGCGCGTAGGCGGCGGCCACGTCGAAGACGAGCTGGAACAGCAGCGCGCCGAACGCGTAGTACAGCGTGTTGACCAGCAGCCGCCCGACGCCGACCCGGCGCCACGCGTCCAGGTACGTGCCCGGGTGCACGTGATGCGGGACGAGCGTCGGCGGTACCTGGACCGCCTCCTGCGTGGACTTGAGCCCGTCGGTGAACAGGAAGTACAGCGGGCCGATGAAGACCAGGGTGAACACCACGATCACCAGCGTCAGCACGACCCGGTAGACGAGCCGCCCGCGTGCCCGGTTCAGCTGGGCGTCGGAGATCAGCGTCCGCGACCGCGCCGGCGCCCCCCGGCCCCCGCCCGGCCGCGAACCCCTACCCGCGCTCACGGCTCAGCCACAGGTAGGCGCCGGAGAACACGGCGAGCACCAGCATGAGCACGACGCCGAGGGCGGACGCGCTGTTGTAGTTGCTCGCGCCGCTCAGCGCGAACGCGTACTGGTAGATGAGGTTGACCACGGACAGCGTGTTGCCGTTCACGCCCGCGCCTCCGTTGGTCAGGATGAACGCCTCGACGAACATCTGCATGGTCGCCACGATCTGCAGCATCAGCAGCATCGAGAGGATGAGCCTGGTCTGCGGGATGGTGACGTGCCGGACCTTGCGCACCAGCCCCGCCCCGTCGAGCTCCGCCGCCTCGTACAGCTCGCCGGGGATGTTCTGCAGCGCGGCCAGGTAGATCAGCGTCGCGCCGCCCATGTTCATCCAGGTGGCGGCGATCACCACGGAGATCATCGCCGTCGTGGGCCACCTCGTGCCGGGCGACTGGACCCACTGCGAGACCGGCAGGTGCAGCGTGTGCAGGACGCTGTTGAACAGCCCGTAGGCCGGGTCGTAGAAGTAGGCGAACAGCAGCAGCGCGGAGGCCGGCGGCAGCATGACCGGCAGGTAGACGAGGACGCGCAGGTACCCTCGCGCGTGCCGCAGCTCGTTGAGCAGGATCGCCACGAAGAACGGCACCGCGTACCCGATGATCAGCGCGAGGATCGTGAACTCCAGCGTGTTGCGCCAGGCCTGCCAGAACGTCGGGTCGTGGAAGATCCGCCGGTAGTTGGCCCAGCCGGCCCAGCTCGTCACGCCCAGCGACGTCCGCTGGAAGCTCATGATGATCTCGCGGACCATCGGGTACCAGGAGAAGAACGCGAAGCACAGCACGGCCCCGATCAGGAACCCGTGCGCGGAGGCGTTGCGCCGGACCTTCCGGGCGACCCCGCTGCCGGCGCGCGGACGCGCCAGCACAGGGTCCCGTCCGGCCGGGCGCAGCGTGGCGACGTCCGCCATCGGCCGGGGGCTCCTCACCCGCCGCTGTTGGCCAGGATCTGGTTGACCTGGCTCGACGCGGCCGACAGCAGCTGGCTGATGTTCGCGTTCGGGTCGGTCAGCACGCTGAGCATGACCGGGTCGAGCGTCTTGTAGACCGCCTGGGCGTCGGCCGGCTCACCCATCGGCGTCTCGCGGGCGTTGCTGAACGCCGAGTAGTACGACGGGTTGACGGTCGCGCTGGCGTCCATGAGCCTGGTGTACGTGGCCTGGGTGGCGCCGTCGAAGAGCTGCGGCTCGGGAAAGCCCACCGGGAACCCGTCGGCCTTCTGCCTGGCGAAGTTGAAGTACACGCCCTGACCCGGCGTCAGGGACTCGAAGACGACCCACTTGATGCCCGCCTCGATCTGCGCCGGCGTGTCCCGCTTCGCGAACATGTAGTCGTTGCCGCCGGACAGCGACCCGGCCGGGGTGCCCGTGGCGCTGGGCAGCGGGCCCATCCCGTAGTCGCCGATGTTGCCGCCGTCCTGCGGGACGATCACGTTGTAGATGTCGTCCGGGGCGGCGATGTACATGCCGAGCTTCCCGGCGGCCATCTGCTTCTGCAGCGCGCCCCACTGCAGCTGCTGGGTGGGGCTCATGCTGTGGTCCACGAACCGCATGGTGTGCAGGGCCTGCAGGATCTGCGCGGCCTGCGGGGTGTCGAAGGACGCCGACGTGCCGGCCGAGTTGATCATGTGGCCGCCCATCGCGTCGAGCTCGGACGAGAAGTGCCAGCCGCCGTTGTTGCCGGCGCTGTAGTCGCCGTAGCCGTAGATGCCGTGCCCGAGCCTGGTGATCGCCTTGGCGTCCGCCTCGACCCGCGCCCAGGTGGTTGGCGGGCTGTCCGGGTTGAGACCTGCCTGGAGGAACAGCTTGCGGTTGATGATCAGGCCCTGTGTGTAGTTGGAGGTGGGCAGCCCGTAGATCGTGCTGCCCGCGGTCACCGCGGCCATCGCGCTCGGCACGATGTCGTGCAGCATCGGGACGGTCCTGGTGTTCACGTACGGGGTGATGTCCGCGGCCTGGCCGGCGTCGAGGACCTGGTTCCTGTCGGTGAAGTAGGTGTAGAAGACGCTGGGCTCGGTGCCGGCTCTCAGCATCGCGGTGAACGTCGCCGGCACCTCGCAGGGGCTGGTGTAGATGCTGTCGACGGTGATGTTCGGGTTCGCCTTCTCGAACAGCGCGACGTCCTCGTTCCACTCCTTGTGCTGCTGTGGGGAGCTCGCCGGCGGCGCGCAGTCGACGCTGATCGTCACGTGGCCGCCCGAGTTCGGCGCCGCGGCGGAGTTGCCGCTGCTCGAGCACGCCACGGCGGCGGCCAGCAGAGCGGCGGCGGCGGACCCCGCTATCGCGCGACAACCGGCCCGTCTGTGTAGCTGTCTGCTCATCGACCAGTCCTTCCCTGCACTGGAAAATCGCGATAACTCAACCTAACTACATAGACAGCAGCCTGCAATATTTCGATGAAAAGCCGCAAGGACACAACTTGATCACGAAAGTGGGAAGAAACAAGGGAGATGCGGCCCCGCGAGCCAACGGGCGCGGCGCCGTCTGGACTCTGTTCCCTCGGACCCACCCCGCAGGTGCGACGGAGGGGCGAGGCGGGAAGGGAGCGGCTCGAAGCGCCCGGAGGCGAGCGGGGAAAGACTGTCGTATGTTTGCGACATGACGACGCGCGTACCGAGCCGGCGGCTCGCCGACGTGGCCAAGAAGGTCGGGGTCAGCGAGGCCACGGTGAGCCGCGTGCTCAACGGCAAGGCCGGCGTCTCCGACTCCACCAGGGAGGCCGTCCTCACCGCGCTCGACGTCCTCGGCTACGAGCGCCCGACGCAGCTGCGCGGCGAGCGCGCGCGGCTGATCGGCCTCGTGCTGCCGGAGCTGCAGAACCCGATCTTTCCCGCTCTCGCCGAGGTCATCGGCGGCGGGCTGGCGCAGCGCGGCTTCACCCCGGTGCTGTGCACCAGGACGGCCGGCGGCCTGTCCGAGGCCGACTACGTCAGCATGCTGCTCGACCAGCACGTCTCGGGCGTCGTGTTCGTCGGCGGCCACTACGCCGAGCAGGCCGCCCCGCACGATCACTACCGGCTGTTGCACAACCGCGGGATTCCGGTCGTGCTGTTCAACGCCGCCATCGAGAACCTCGACTTCCCGTGCGTGTCGACCGACGACATGACCGCCGCCGGGCAGTCCTTCCGGCACCTGGCCTCGCTGGGCCACCAGCGGATCGGCCTGCTCGTCGGCCCCGAGGACCACATGCCCTCGCGCCGCAAGCTCGCCGCGTTCACCGGGCACGCCGAGCGCGGCGGCCTCGAGGTCGCTCCCGTCGAGCACGCGCTGTTCTCGCTGGAGGGCGGCCAGGCCGCGGCCACCAGGATGCTGCGCCACGGCGTCACGGGCATCATCTGCGGCAGCGACGTGCTGGCCCTCGGCGCGATCCGCGCGGCGCGGCGCGCTGGCCTGACCGTGCCCGGCGACGTCTCGGTCGTCGGCTACGACGACGCCTGGCTCATGAACTGCACCGACCCGCCGCTGACCACCGTGCGCCAGCCGATCGACTCGATGGGCAAGGCCGCGGTCGCGATGCTCGTCAGCCAGATGGACAGTGTGGCGTTCCAGAAGGAAGAGCTGCTCTTCGAGCCCGAACTTGTCGTCAGGAACTCGACCGGCCCCGCCCCGGACAACCCCGCCCCGGCCGGGTAACCGGCCCCGACCGGGTAACCGGCCCGACCGGGTAACCCCGCCTCAGCCGAGTAGCCCCCGCCCCGGCGGACAACCCCGCCCCGGCGGACAACCCCGCCTCAGCCGAGTAACCCGCCCCGGCGGACAACCCCGCCCCGGGTGGACAACCCCGGCCCCAGCCGAGTAGCCCCCCGCCCCGGCGGACAACCCCGCCCCGGCAGAACGCTGGCCCGCCGGGAAAACCACGTCCCGTTCGGCTGAAAAATGATTTTTTCCAAACGGAACGTGGCGCTCCTTCCAGCTGACCCGCGCCTCACGGCGTGTCCCAGACCTCCTGGGCGGTCTGGACGATCAGCCGGAGCTTCGCCCACTGCTGGTCCTGGGTGAGGTCGTTGCCCTCCTTCGTGGAGGAGAACCCGCACTGCGGGGACAGGCAGAGCTGGTCGCCGTCGACGAACCGCGCGGCCTCGTCGATCCGCCGCTTCAGGTGGTCCTTGCTCTCCAGTTCGCCGCGCTTGGTGGTCACCAGCCCCAGCACCACCCGCTTGCCCTTGGGCACGAAACGCAGCGGCTCGAAGCCGCCGGAGCGCTCGTCATCCCACTCACAGAAGAACCCGTCGACCTCGAGCTGGCTGAACAGGGCCTCGGCGACGAACTCGTAACCGCCCTCGGCCGCCCACATGCTCTGGTTGTTGCCGCGGCACATGTGCGTGGTCACGGCCATGTCCGCCGGCCGGCCCGAGATCGCCTTGTTGATGTTCGCGATGTACCGCTCGTGCTGGTGCTCGGGATCGCCGCCGATCTCGGCGATGTGCCGGCGCTGGGCGGGGTCGTTGACGTACGCCAGGCTCGTGTCGTCGAGCTGGAGGTAGCGGCAGCCCAGGCCGTACAGCCGCCGCACCTCCTCGGCGTAGACGGCCGTCAGGTCGTCCCAGAACCTGCCGAGGTCCGGGTACACCGACTCGTCGATCGCCGAGCGGCCGCCGCGGTAGTGCACCATGCTCGGCGACGGGATCGTGAGCTTCGGCACCGCGGACGTCACCGTGGAAGCGAGAAAGGAGAACGCGTCACCGAAGATCGTGCGGGGGAGCGTCAGCGGCGCGACGACATGCGCGGACGGCGGCGCCCACTCGTAGGTCTTCGTGTCGTTGCGGAACGCCACCCGGATCGTGTCGTCCTGCACCTTCTCGATGCCGCCGAGCGAATAGATGAAGTCCATGTGCCAGGACTCGCGCCGCTGCTCGCCGTCGGTCGCGGCGCGCAGGCCGGTCTCCTCCTGCCTCCTGACGATCTCGCGGATCGCGGCGTCCTCGACGCCGCGCAGCTCGTCCGCGCCGATCACCCCGGCCGCGAAATCGTCGCGGGCCCTGAGCAGCTCGGGCGGGCGCAGCAGGCTGCCGACGTGATCGGCCCGGAACGGCGGCCGCGGCTGGTTCCCTGGCATGCGCTCGCCTCCTCGTTCGCGATGTGCTGACGAGATTGTAAACAACCTCGCACACGCACGCCACGGGCGCCGAGCCGTACAGTGGACCCCACAGGCGCATGAGGAGGCGACGATGGCTCCGCGAGTCTCGAGTGACCTGCTGCTGGTTGGCAGCCTGCCGGCGTCGTCGACGGAGGAGGCGCTCCGCGCGGCCGGGGCCCTGTTCGGCGACCTGGTCTTCGCCCTGCCCGACGGCGAGACCGGGCCGCGCGCCGCGTGGGTGGGCTACGAACGGGAGCGGCTGGTGCGGCCGAATCCCGGCGTGGAGACCGTCGCCGAGACCGAATCGCCCACCGGCGTTCCGCGGCACGCGTACGAGACACCGGTTTTCCGTATCCGGCCCGGCGTCACGAGCCTGCACTGGGATTCCTGGCCGCGGGCCGGCGACGCGATCGCGTCCTACCGGGTGTTCCGCAAGCTGCGCGACGACGGCGTCATCCCCGCGCACGTGCGGTTCCAGGTCGGCCTGCCGTTCCCGTCGAGCGCGCTGAACGGTTTCAAGGCGGACTTCGCCGCCGACTACCCGGTCGCGGAGCGCGGTTTCGAGGACCTGGTGGCCCGCGAGATCCAGCGGCTGACCGCGGAGATCCCGCCCGCGGACCTCGCCATCCAGTGGGACGTCTGTTACGAGGTGCTCGACATCGAGGGCGTGCTGGCCTGGACCGCCGGCGGCGCGTGGGAGCGCTTCAAGGGCCCCGTCGGCCGGCTGACCCGGCTCATTCCCGAAGAAGTCCTGGTGGGATACCACCTCTGCTACGGCACGTTCCCGGAATGGCCGATGTACGAGGCCCGCGACATCGGGCTGCTCGTGCGGATGGCGAACTACGCGGTAGCGAACTCCGGGCGCACCGTGGACTGGCTGCACCTCGCCGGGCCGCGCTACCTGCGCAGCGAGGACGACGGCTTCTTCCGCCCGCTCACCCGGCTCGACGCCGGCGATGCCCGTGTTTACCTGGGCATTGTCTTGCCACTGGACGGAATCGCGGGGCTGAAGCGGCGGCAGGCGACCGCGTCACGTTACCTTTCGGACTATGGCGTCGCGATGTACTGCGGTTTCGGCCGTCAGCCCGGTGCCGACGGCGCGGAAACCATGCGCGAGCACGAGCGCGTGGTCCGCGCGGCGCGGCGGTAACGGTCCCCGCCACTTCCCCATGATTGTGTGTTGTTTGGGTCCGGATTCCGGCCCAAATCGCACACGATCATGTACTCGTCGCCGCGGTTAATCGCGATGCACTGGGTAAGACATGAGTGTGAAGATAAAGATAAGGCGGTGGATCACCCGAAGACGGAAAGTGGTCTGGTCAGAGCCGGGCCTTCCGGAATTCGTGAAGATCAACCCGAACAGCCCGCCCGGCTCGGGTGAAGGGCTGCAGCCTGGAGACATGTCCATGCTGAGCGTGGCCGAGGAGTTCCTCGAGACGCCGGAGGACGAGACCGCGTTAGGGATCACCTGGGTTAGGGATCACCTGGCCGGCTCGGCCGCCTTCCAGCCGCGTGGTTCGCTCACGCGTTCCCGGCGCTCGTGCAGCCAGCTGCTGCCCAGCATGGTGCAGCAGGTGACCGTTCCGGTGCCGAGAAGCGCGGTGACCAGTACGGGGTGGGTCGCGAAGCCCTTGGCGGTCAGCAGCGCGATGCCCGCCGTGGACAACATGATCAGCCACGGCGTCGCCATCGGCACGGGCGCCGGCGGCGGCCCGGCGGCGCCGTAGGCGGCCGGCCCGGCGGCGGTCACGATCGCGCGGGCGAGGTCGCCGGCCGCCGAAGGGTCGCCGGCCACGCGGGCGACGACCTTCCGGCCGTCCAGCGCGTGAACGGTCACTCGGCCGCCGCCGGTGACGACGCGGCCGAGAACGGGAAGCGGGACCCGGCGGGTGCGAAGCAGCGTGCGCACCGCCACCTCATGCCGGGTGATCGTCACCGCGCGGCGCCACTGCGCCGCGTTCAGGGCCGCCCCGCAGCCGAAGACGAGCAACGGCAGCCGCGCGTCGTACAGGACGGGCCGCGGCGGGCCCGTCACGACGACGGCCACGGCCACGCCCAGGGCCGCGAGCGTGAGCGCGAGAACGGCGGCGCGCCGCCGGGCCGGCGGACGCCAGGCCGGTACGGCCGGCGGGTCCTCGCGGGAGTCCAGGGCCGCCACGCTGTTCCCTTCCTCGCCGGGAGCCGCCGACCACAACCAGGATGGCGGCCCTGTCAACCGGTATGGGTGTGCCGAAATATCTTCGATATACATACCCGGGGGCGCGCTCTGCCATACGCGGATCGCCGCCGGCCGCGCCCCGGTCCCGCCTCACGGTCGTTGCAGGATGTCCAGCTCCGCCCAGACGGACTTGCCCGTAGCCGTGTCGCTGACCCCCCAGTTGCTGGCCAGCGCGGCCACGAGCACGAACCCGAATCCCGACTCGCTGAACTCCGGCGGAGTGCCCGGCCGCGGCCAGCGCGGGTCGTCGTCGTAGACCTCGATCCGCAGCGAGCTCCAGGTGATCTCGAGCCTGAGCAGCAGCTCGTCGCCCTGGGTGTGAGCGTGCCGCACCGAGTTCGTGACCAGTTCGGAGACGAGCAGGACCGCCGTCTCCTCCAGCTGGGGCACCCGCCAGAAGGCCAGCTGGGCGCGGGTGGCACGCCGTGCGAGCCGGGCTGCCCGCCGCTGCGCGGGCAGTGCCATCTCCCGTGCCCAGCGCTCGCGCGCTTCCTCGCCCGGACCCGCATCGCCAAGGCTCTGTGCATCGCTTGTGCTGTGGTCGTTCGTCATCACTGAACGCCTCGCTGGTGATCGGCCGCGCCGCCCGGCACTTTCACGGCGGGTACGTGCGGCGCTCTGCCTCGGCAGCGGGCCGGCACGCCATGAACGCGGCTCATGGCAGGCCGGCTGGTACGTGCTCCCCGTGTTTCCGCCATCGAGGATGCGGTCGTAACCTGGGGAAATGCTGAAGAAGTGGTCAGGGCAGCCTGCTGATTAACTGGCCAGTAGCTATCTACAAGCTGACCGTGAGCTGAAGCCGTGCCTGCCCGTCGGCATGGCCCCGGGGCCCCGCCGCTCCGTGAGCACTTCGTCATGGCCGCCACGGGCCGAACCCGGGGCCCGCCCCGGCTCGCGACGCTAGCCTGTCATTGTGGTGACGTCACTGGGCATCGGCGGGGTGTTCCTGCTGGCGATGGTCGCGGCGACCGGGTACGCCGCCGTGACCCTGCCGGCTGGCGCGCGCGTTCCGCTGCACGCTGGCTCTCCCGAGTACAGCTACTGGATATCCAAGTGGGCGGGGCTCGCCGTCTGGCTCGCCGCGGGCGCGCTCGGCTTCGCGGTGCCCGCGCTGCTCAGCGACAGCAGCGTGTCCGCCAGCTGGGCGTCGTCGATCCGCGTGACGCTGACCCCGGCCGTGATGTGCGTCGCCCTCGCCCTCCAGGCCGCCGCGCTGATACTCGCCCGCCGCCGCTACCCGCGGCCGGCCGTCCCAGCTCCAGCCGTCCCGGACTGAGCCGCCCGGGGCTGGGCGCCGGGGCCGGGGCCCGCGGCTTTTGGCGCAGGTACCTGCGAGGCGGCGCAGGCCATGGCCCTATGCTGGTCGCTCCGGTGCTCCGCTTGCGAAGGGGTTGGGGTCACATGAAGGCAACCGCGCTCATCACCGGCGGGTCCGGCGGTCTCGGGACGGCGGTGGTGGCCGAGTTCCTGGGCGCCGGCTGGCGGGTCGTGGTGCCATGGATCGAGGAGAAGGAGCTCGGGCGGCTGCCGGATGGCGAGCACCTGGAGACCGTGCACGCGGACCTGTTCGAGCCGGAGTCGGCGGCCGCGGCCGTGTCATCGGCCGCCGGGGCGCCCGATGCCCCGCTGCGCGCCCTCGTCAACCTCGTCGGCGGCTTCGCGATGGCGGGACGGGTCCACGAGACGCCGGTCGAGGACTTCGAGCGCCAGTTGCGGCTCAACGTCCGCCCCGCCTACCTCACCGCCCAGGCGGCGCTGCCGCACCTGGTCGCCGGCGGCGGGGGAGCGGTGGTGCTGGTGTCCAGCCGCGCCGCCGTCCGGCCGTTTTCCGGTGCGGCGGGCTACATTACCGGCAAAGCCGCGGTTCTCGCGCTGACGGATGCGCTCGCGGCGGAGTACACCGGCGACGGCGTCCGGGTGAACGCCGTCATGCCCAGCATCGTCGACACGCCGGCGAACCGGGCCGCGCAGCCCGGTGCGGACTACTCGTCGTGGGTCGCCCCCGAGGCCATCGCCCAGGTGATCCGCTTCCTGTGCGAGGACTCGTCCGGCGCCGTGTCCGGAGCCCACATCCCCGTGTACGGAAGGGCCTGACGCCAGAGGCTGGCTCAGAGAGCTTCGTCGCGGCCGCGGGCGGCGTTGCGGACCGTTGACGGGACGCGCAGGCGCTCGTCCTGGCAGAGCTGCCGCAGCTCGGTGAAGGCGGCGTCCGGCGTCTGGGTGAGGGCGGCGAGCCGGTCGAACAGCAGGGCCAGGTCGTCGCTGACCGGACGATCGGGACCTGGCATCGCTCCCCAGCAGTCCCACGGCAGCAGTTCGGTGTTGCACAGTGCCGCCGCGTCGCGCATGAGGTTGGCGGCGATCCACCAGTCTCCGGCCTCGTTGATCAGGCTGAGCCCGAACCGGGCGGGATCGTCCGCGCCGGACCGGCACCGCGCCCACGCCCGCCCGGCGGTGAGGAAACGGTCGCGGGGCACGTCGGTGACGTCGAAGCCGATGTTGAACCAGTCGCGCTGCTGGCCGTCGATCTGGGCGTCCACGAGGATCCAGCGCCGCTGCGCGGCGTGCCAGTACTCGCACACCCAGTGGTCTTCGAACATTCCGGTGCCGAAGTAGCCGCCGAAACCGCAGCGGGCCCGGGCGGGTATGCCGCGGGCGCGCAGCGCGGCGGTCATCAGGACGGTGAAGTGCCGGCAGTTGCCGGGCAGCCGGGCCGCGGGCGCCCGCGGGACGTGCAGTGGCCGGCTGTCGCGCGCCACGATCCGCGCCAGCAACTGCTCGACGGGCCGGATGTGCACGCTGGCCCGGTCGGTCTCGGACAGCGTCACGCCGTAGCCGTGCGCCATGTGCTCGTGGATCAGCAGCCCCTGCGCGGCGGCGGCCAGGCCGGGGATGTCGTGCGGCAGAGTGCCCAGCGCGGACGCGTGGCGGCCGGCGGATGTCATGGCCGCCGGCCGCGTGTAGAACAGCAGCGTCGCTTGCTCGCCGATTCGCATGGGTCTCCTGAGATGCGTGGTAAGGGCCGGGCCGTCCCGGGGACCCGGACACTACGCGGCAATCGCTGACACCCCATGTCAGCGATTGTGAGCTAATCTGCGCATGTGCGCGCCGACCGGCTGGTTTCCCTGGTCCTGCTGCTGCAGGCCCGGGGCCGGATGACCGCCCGGGAACTCGCCGGCGAGCTGGGGGTCTCCGTCCGGACGGTCTACCGGGACCTGGAGGGCCTCGGCGCCGCGGGCGTGCCGCTCTTCGCGGAGTCGGGGCCGGGTGGCGGCTGCGAGCTGCTGGACGGCTACCGGTTCCCGCTGCGGGCGCTGAGCCCGGACGAGGCCGAGGCGCTGCTCATCCTCGGAGTGCCGGGCGTGCTGCGCGAACTCGGCCTGGACCGCGCCGTCACGGCCGCGCACCGGCACATCCGGGTCAGCGCGGCCGGCACCGGCCCCGGCCCCGCCGAGGCGCTGGTGCATCTCGACATGCCCCGCTGGTTCCGCGGCCGCGAGCACGTGCCGCACCTGCGCGACCTCGCCGGGGCGGTGCGCGAGCACCGTGCGGCGAAACTTCGCTACCAGCGCGGGCCCGGCGACCCAGCGCCCCGCGTCGTGGCGCCGCTGGGCCTGGTGAACAAGGCGGGAACCTGGTACCTGATCGCGATGGCCGCCGGCGGCCGGGTCACGGTCTTCCGTGCCGCGCGAATCACCTCCGTCCAGATCCTGAACGAGCCGGTTCACCGGCCGCCGGGCTTCGATCTCGCCGTGTTCTGGGAGCACTGGTCCCGGGAGTTCGAGGCGAGCCGGCCGCGGCTGGAGGTCAGGCTCCGCGCATCGCAGCGCGCGCTCGCCGTGTTCCCGGAGGTCTTCGGCGACAAGGCCGGCGATGCCCTCGGCGCCGCCCTCCCGCCCGATGAGCACGGCTGGCGGGAGATGACGCTCTCGTTCGAGCACGAGCATGCCGCCGCTCAGCGCCTCGCGGGCTTCGGCGCCCAGGTCCAGGTCCTCTCGCCGTCAGCGGTCCGTGACCACCTGCTGGCCATAGCGCGGGGAATCCTCGGCCGCTACGGCGCGGACGCGGGCCCCAGCACCGAACACGCCCGGGATCTCGACGGCAGGCGCGGCGAGACGTAAGTTCAGCGCCCGGCAAGATGGCGTACGTCCGCGGGCAGGCCGCCGGGGCCGGGCGGCGAGCCGGCGCTCACCCGCCGCTGCTGGCGGTCCCGCGGCCGGAAGCGGCCTGCAGTTCTTCGATCATCCGGGACGCGCCGGCTTTGGACATCCCGTCGAGGTCTATCTCCCGTCCGGCTTCGCGGGCCAGGGTCTGCAGGTATGACTTCTGCGGGCCGGTCATGGGCTCATCCCCGGTGACCCAGTCCCCGGGGTCCTTGGCGGGGTTGTCCTGCGGACTCGGCATGTCGCTCATCACTTCCTCCGTTTCGCTCACCAGTTCCCTACCCCGGTCCGCCCGCATCGAACGTACGTTTTACGACGCCGGCGGCTCCGCCTCCCCAGTGCCGTCAGGGTCGGCTTCCTGCGGTAATACCCGGTTATACTGACCTTGTGAAGACGGCGATCTCGCTCCCGGACGACACCTACGAGCAGGTCGCCAGGCAAGCGGCCGAACTCGGCATCAGCCGGTCGGAGTTCTTCGCCCGTGCCGCCCGCAGCTACCTCGACCAACTCGCCGCACACTCGATCACCCGGCAGATCGATGAGGCATTGCTGACCACCGGGGACGACTCTAATGCGGCCGCCGCGGCCGTCGGCCGCCGCTACCTGGCCGACCAGGACGACTGGTGAGCAGCCGCGGCAGCATCTACTGGGCAGATCTCGGCGAGGCGCGCGGCAGCAAACCTGCCAAAAGGCGCCCGGTCCTGATCATCCAGGCCGATCCGTTCAACGCGAGCCGGCTGAATACCACCATCGCCGCCGTCATCAGCTCGAACACTGCCCTGGCCGTGATGCCAGGCAACGTGTTCCTGCCCGCCGCAGCCTCGGGGCTGCCCAAAGACTCCGTGGTCAACGTCACCGCCCTGGTGACCTTGGACAAGGCCGACCTGGAGGCACCGGTCGGCCACCTGCCAACCTCGCTGATGAATGACGTCGACCGGGGACTTCACCGCGTGCTCGGCCTCTGAGGGCAACGAACCCGCGGCGTCGGCCGCCCGTAACCGCTGGATGGCCGCGCCGGATTCGATGAGCGCGTCCACGCCGGGCACGCCCCAGTCGGTGAGCGCCTCCCGGGTGTGCGCGCCGGGCCGCGCCGGCGGCCCGGCGACCGCCGAGGGCGTCCTGCTGAACCGGGGCGCCGGGCCGGGCTGCGGCACGCCGTCCACCTCGGTGAACGTGCCGCGGGCGGCCAGATGAGGATGGTCGGCCGCCTCGGTGAGGCTGAGCACCGGCGCGACGCACGCGTCGGTGCCGTCGAAGACCTTCGTCCATTCCGCGCGGGTGCGGGCCGCGAACGCCGCCGCGATCCGCTGCCGCAACGCCGGCCAGGCTCGCGGGTCGGCCCGCTCCGCCTCGTCCGCCCGCAGCCCGAGCAGCGACATGAACTCGGCGTAGAACTTGTCCTCCAGCGGTCCCGCGGCCATCCAGTGGCCGTCGGAGGTCTGGTACACGTCGTACCACGGGACGCCGGTGTCGAGCAGGTTGACGCCGCGCTCGTCGCGCCAGAGCCCGGCGGCCATCATCGCGTGCATCAGCGTGGTGAGCGAGGCCGCGCCGTCGACGATGGCCGCGTCAACCACCTGCCCCCGGCCGCTGCGCCCGGCTTCGAACAGCGCGGCCAGCACGCCCGTCACCAGGTACAGTGACCCGCCGCCGAAGTCCCCGAGCAGGTTGAGCGGCACGGCCGGCGGCCCGCCGCGGCGGCCCATCGCACCCAGCGCCCCGGTGATCGCCACATACGCGATGTCGTGCCCGGCGGCATGCGCCAGCGGCCCGTCCTGGCCCCACCCGGTCATCCGCCCGTAGACCAGCCTCGGGTTCCGTTCCCAGCAGGCCTGCGGGCCGAGCCCGAGCCGTTCGGCGACCCCCGGCCGGTACCCCTCGATCAGCACGTCCGCCCGCTCCGCGAGATCGAGCGCGGCCCGCACGCCCCCCGGCGAGCGCAGGTCGAGGATGACCGACCGCCGTCCGCGCCGCAGCGCGTCGAACTGCGCGGGAAGCACGCCGGCCCCCTCCGCCGGCCGGTCCACCCGGATGACGTCGGCGCCCATGTCCGCCAGCAGCATCCCGGCGAACGGCGCGGGCCCGAGCCCAGCAAGCTCCACGACCTTGAGCCCGGCCAGCGGCCCGCGAGCCTCCATCCGCCGCCCTCCTTCGCACAGCACGCCGCCGTAACAAGGCCTGGTCCCGCCCCAGCCTAAGGCCCCGCCCCCGGCGGGCAACTTCCAGATGTCTGGAAGCTGGCCGTGATTCGTTGACTGACGTGTGCGGTTGCCCGCATCCTCTGTGACGGGGGGAGCGCGGCGGAAAGATGAGGGACGGTACTGGATGACCGAAGGCAGGGAGACGGCGCGCCGGAGGCCACGCACTCCGGTGCGGCAACGGAGCCGGAAGCGCTGGGCGGCCGCGGGCGGCGTCGCGGCGTGCTGGGTGGTTCTGGAGGTCGTGACGGGCTCTGCCGTCTCGGCCACCGTGCTGCTTGTGGCCATAGCCGGGCTCGGCGCTGCCTGCGTGGCGGGGCTGCGGGCCATGGGCGTCACCAGGGACCACCCGTGGATACAGCGAATGGCCTCGCGGCCGTGGCGCGACGGGCAGGACGTGCTGCGGGTCGCCATGCGGCATCTGCCCGACGTGTTCGTGATCACGCCGAGCGGGTCGCTGCTCGCGCCCAACGTCGTCGAACTGCAGCTGAATCCCGATGACCTCTATTCGCTGACCGAGCGGATGGAACTCGGCGTGGTCAGCACGAGCGTGACCGAGGTCTACGAGGAGCAGGTGGCCGCGCACGGCGCCCGCTTCGCCCGGCCCGGCGGGGCCGACGTCTACGTCGTCGCCGACGACACCCTTCCGCCGGGGCGCTACCGCCTGCGGCAGGGTCTTCCGGTGAGCGCCGGGGCCCAGCAAGACCAGGCCGCCCAGCAAGACCAGCCCGCCCAGCCCGAGGCGTGGCAGGCGGAGTTCGCGTACGCCGGCGGGTGGCCTGCCGAAGCCGAAACCGGCGCCCAGCCGTGGCAGGAACCCGCCCCGACGGTCGCGGACCGCAGGGTGACGGTCATGGAAAGCGCCGTCGTCCGCGTCCCCGTGCTTCGGCTGGTCACCGGCTCGTCGGTGGCGGAGACCTCGATGTCCGGTGCCCGCGCCGGGCGCGGGCACGTCGAGCTGGCGCTGCCCGACGTGCCGACCGTGTCCAGGGAGCACGCCAGGTTCACGTTCGGCGACGGCCGGTGGTGGGTCACGAACCGGGGGACGAACGGCCTCACCCTCAACGGCGAACCCGTGGAGGGTGAGCAGCCGCTCAGCGACGGCGACGAGATCCGCTGGGGGAGGAGACCCGACGCGCTGCTGTCGCGCGTCGAGATCGGCTAGGCCGCGGGCGCGGCGGCTATCCTCCGATACGTGGTGAGACTGGAAGGCCGCGAGGGCGGCGCGCCGTCGTTCCGGAGTGGAACGGGCCGGCTCTTCCTGTGGTCTGCCGTGAGCCGTGAGTGGGTGAGCTGCCCGCCCGACGAGATCACCTGGCTGGACCGGCGAACGCTGAGTGGCAACGAGGACCTCACCCTGCACCGCGCGCCGCGCTGCGCGGGTCTTCGCCACGTTCACCACCGCTGGGAACTGTTCAGCCGTGACACGACCCACAGGATCTATCTGGCGCCGGACGCCGGCCCCGCGCCCGCCGCCGGCGCCGGGGACGTGCAGCGGGCCGCGTGCCACGTCCTGCCGGCCGCCCCGGCGCGCTACGAGGCGCTTCCGGTCACCCTCCAGGAGGGCTCCTGGCTGGTCAGCGTCGGCAACTGGGTCGTACGGCTGCGGCTGGACGGGCCGGCGCGCGACCGCCCGGCCGCCGCGGACGATGAGGAGGGGCTGGTCACCCAGGCCGCGGAAACCACGCGACGGGACGGGACGCACCGGCCGGACGCGGCGGCACGCGTGCGCGGCTACTTCGAGCGCAACGCCACGGCGCGGCTGGCGATGGCCTATTACTACCAGGAGTTCATCCTCGGCCTGCCCGCCCCGCAGACGGTGCCGATGATGAGCGTGGTGATCGCCCTGGACCTGAGCGGCGAGGGTGCCGTGTCCGACTACAAGAAGCTGCTGCAGGGCCTGATCTGGAACGAACGAGGCCACGCGCGCGACCTGGCCGGCTTCCTGCTCGCCAACGGCCTGCTGACCGCGGCCGACCTCGATGAGGCGCGGCGGGTCGCGGCGGACAACGAGCGCAACGGCGTGTGCGAGACGGCGCGCCGGCGGCTTCGGTACCGGCCCAAAGGGTAAACCGGACGGTCACCGCCTCGCCCCGTCTTTGGGTGCAACTCATGCTGTGATGACAACGCGGATCGCACCCAAAGCGCCTCGGGACGTCGGCGCGGCCCGCGCTCACCTCCCGCGATCGTGAACCTTCCCGCCGGAAACAGGTTTGCCCGCCGCCAGCCGGGGGAGGCGACACGGTATGGGCGTGGCGTTCGCCTGGATCGGCGTCCTCCTGCTCCCAACGGCCATAGGCGGGTCAGTGCTGGGCGGCATCCGCCTGTACCGGGAATGGTCAGCGCACCGGCCGTCGGCCCCGGTGCCCGGCCAGCCGATCGAGCTGCTGGCAGCCGACCTGTGCCGGCTGCACGCGGCGGTCGAGGCGGCGGAGAACGACATGACCCACACCCTCTACAAGGCCGCGCGCGTGCGCGCGGTACGCGGTGCCTACCTCGACGCGCTGCGCGACGCCTGCAAAGCGGTGGGAATCAGCCCGCCGGCCTCACGCGCCGAGGGCATACCGGTGGCCGACATCTACCGCACGGAGGTGGCCCTGCGGAAATGCGGCCTCGACGTCCGCTGCCGCTGACCACTGGCGCCGCCCGGTGTCGCGCGCCGTCGCGCCGGCTCGCGGCCCGGCGTCCGCGGCCGCCTAGCGGATCCCGGCGATGGACTGTGCCTCGCCCCGGTTGTGGCAGGCATGCAGCCCTACGATCATGCCGTCACGGACGGTGACGACGTCGTAGGTCCGGTCATCGGCCTGACGGTGCCGGTACTGGTCGACACCCGGCGTCCGCATCACGAGTATCACCTTCTCGCCAGCGGCGATGACCTGCTCGAGCTGGGCCCGCAACCCCCGGTCCGCCTGCCGGCGCAGCGCCTTCTCCAGCTCCCCGCGGCCGCGGCGGGTCTGCGGCCCCGGATCGGGCAGGCCCGGATCGAGGTGGGTCCATTCCAGGTCGGGGTCGACAAATTCCATCATCCGCGCGAGATCACCCCGGTCGTAGGCGAGGAACGCCTCGCGTACGATCCACTCGTTCTGGTTGCACATCCGGCACTCCCTCACCACGGTCCTACCGGTCAGCAACCTTGTCCCCAGGGCGGAGCATCCGGTTGCCGGCCCCCACATCGCCATGACGCCCAGTTGCCAGCGTACGCCCGCCCATGAGAAAAAGCAGACAAAGACCCCTTCTGGGCCCGTGTTGCCCTCAGTTCTCACCCCGGCCGGGCGCCGCGCCGGCGAGCTGCCGTATCCCCTGACCCGCCCGCATTCGGCCACCATCCGGGTCACCAGGTGACGGCCGGGGAAGGGCCACCGCTCGTTCGGTACAAAAATTTTGATTTTTACTGAACGAACGGTGGTGCCCGTGTATTGAATAGCCAGGTCGCACCCGGTTAGCTGTCCACTACCGGACTACGAGAAGCTGGAGTGCCAATGGACGGCCCAGGTCACTATCGCAGAGCCGAGGAACTCGCGGCGAAGGCTTCCGAATACCTCGGGCATGGAGACGGCCAGGAAAGCGCCGCCGTGTGGGCCGCCGTCGCGCAGGTACACGCCACGCTCGCGCTTGCCGCCGCGTCGGTCGCGGACTCCGGGAACGCGGAATGGGCCGCCGTGACCACAGGCCGCGACGCCAGCGGCGCGCCCGCATGAGAACCGGCTTGCCCGTTTCCGCTGGGGTTCTCGTCTCCCGTTCCGCTGGGGTTCTCGTCTCCCGTTCCGCCGAGGATCTCGCCCCCGTTTCGCTGAGGATCTCCCTCCCCCCCCCGTTTCCGCCGAGGATGGGTGGGCTCCGGGGCGGCGGATAGGATCTGTCCGTGAGCTCTGGCATGGCCGTCGGCTGGGCAGCCGTCACTGGCGCGGACCTGGCTGAGCCGCCGGGGAGCGTGCCGCCTGGTTCCTCGTTCGAGGAGGCGTGCCGGGACAGGCTCACGCCGTCGCGCCGGTATGCGGCGGGCGCGGGCGGCGTCCGCGGGATGCTGACCACGGTTCTCGGTGAGTTCGCGCGGCGGACCGGGCAGCCGGCACCGTCGGCGGCGCTGATCGATGTGCTGGGCCGCTTCGGTGTTGGGGAGAAGACGAGCCGGCAGGCCCTGCTGCGCGCTTCCAAGGACGGCTGGCTGGTCCCGGTGCGTTCGGGGCGGCAGACGCTGTGGCAGCTCAGCCCCGCCTTCGAGCAGTTCCTGAACGGCGGCGAGGAGAAGATCTACGGTTTCACCGCGGTGCAGCCGGTGTGGGACCGCCGGTGGCTGCTGGTGCTGGCGCGGGTGACGGGAGACAACCGGGCGGGCCGGCACCTGCTGGAGACGCGGCTGAGCTGGGCGGGGTTCGGCAACCCGGCGCCCGGAGTGTGGATCAGCACGTATACCGACCGGATCGGCGACGCGGAGCAGGTGCTGAAGGAAGCCGGGGTCCGCAGGGGCGCTCAGATCTTCCTCGCCGAACATCTGGCCGGCGACGAGTTGCCGGCCCTGGTCGCCCAGGCGTGGGACCTCGACGGGCTCGGGCGGGAGTACGAGGCGTTCCTGGCGGAGTTCACGCGCCATCCGTCCCGCGATCCGCTGACGCGGCTGGCGCGGCTGGTGCATGCCTGGCGCCGGTTCCGGCTGATCGACCCCACGTTGCCCAGGGAACTGCTGCCCGCAGGGTGGAGCGGGATCCGCGCCGCCAGGCTCTTCAACCGCCAGCACGGGCGATGGCGGCCGGCCGCGATGGCGGAGTGGCGGCGCATCTGCGCGCGCTGACCGCGTAGGCGTGGCACAGGCTACTGGCAGTGGCACACGCCACTGGCACCCGGCACTGGCACCCGGCACAGGCACCCGGCACAGGCCTGGCGATCTGGGCCCCTCGTGGCGCATTACCGCCCGCCGACGGGCCGGGCGGACGTTCGACATTCGTGTCACGGCGTGAAAGCTTCACGGGTGCGGGAACCGAACCGGATATGCCGGTCAGACGTATGCGCTGGCCACCGGCTAAACGCATCCACGCCGCAGAATTCGACGAATCTTCGCGTATTTCGCGCGGATATGTCGTGTTAGCGTCCTCAGGACGTGACCCCAATCACTGAGAGGAAATCATGCGTGTGCGTATCCGCAGGTCCACGACCGCCGTCGTGGTCGCGGCCCTTACGGCCGCGGCCGGTGCGGTAACCGCCGCGGGCACTATGACCGCGGGCGCGGCGACCGCTGGCTGCTCGGTCACCTACTCCGTGCCATCCCAGTGGCCGGGAGGCTTCACCGCCAGCGTGAGCCTGACCAATCTCGGTGCCCCGCTCACGAGCTGGACGCTGACGTGGTCGTTCGGCGCTGGTCAGCAGGTGACTCAGGCATGGAACGCCACGGTCACCCAGACCGGCGCGCAGGTGACGGCCAGCAACGTCAGCTACAACGGCACCCTCGCCACCAACGCCAGCACGAGCTTCGGGTTCAACGGCTCCTGGAACAACAGCAACCCCGCGCCGGCCAGCTTCGCGCTCAACGGCGTGACCTGCAACGGCACCGTGGGTCAGCCGTCGCCCAGCCCGACCCCGACCCCGACCACGAGCCCCAGCCCGACCCCCAGCCCGACCCCCACCACGAGCCCCGGCGGCGGCCCCCACTCGATGGGCTACATCGGCTGCTCCATGGCGGAGAACACCGCGCAGGGCTACGCCGCGGACGGCGGCACGCGCATGTGGGGACCCTACGCGACCGGCGGCGACGTCGTGCAGTCGTGGACCGACCCCAATTCCAGCGCCTGGCAGCTGTTTGACCAGCAAGCCGCCATGTTCGGAAAGCCGGTAGCCGTGTGGGTGCAGGTCTGCGTCTTCACCAACGGGGCCACCTATGACGAGGTCAAGCAGATGATCGCGAACACCCGCCTGCACGCGGCCCCCGGTGTGACGATCTACATCACCGGCCAGCCGCAATACGACCCCGGTCACGTCTGCCCCCTGGCAGGTGCCAGCGGCCCGCCGCTGACCGACAGCCTCGCCAAGCAGGCGGCCGCCGACCCGACGCAGAACGTGATCTACTCCGGGCAGTTCCACCTCACCAACAGCGAGGTCGTTTCCGACGGCTGCCACGCCAACACGGCGGGCCAGGCGGACCTCGGCCGGCAGGCCCTGGCGTTCTGGGGCTGACCGGCGACCCAGCCGGCCGACCAGACCGCCTTGGTGGGCGCAACGGCGGCACCTTCTCCGCATCCGTTCCCTTCTCCGCACCCGCTCTCCGCACCCGGCTCCTTCTCCGCATCCGTTCCCTTCTCCGCACCCGTTCCCCGCACCCGGCTCCTTCTCGGCACCCGTCCCCTCTCCGCACTCGTCCCCTTCTCCGCACCCGTCCGCGGGGGGTCTGTCAACTTAACGGTGTAACTTCTTCCTCTGTTGTTACTTGCGTCCCGCGCTGAGGCGGCCGTCGAAGGTGATGTCGAAGGCGTTCAGGGCGGCCTTCCACCGGTTGGTCCACCGCTGGCGGCCGCGGCCGGTGGGGTCC
>JAFAZE010000158.1 GCA_019239975.1 Streptosporangiaceae bacterium | reverse complement strand
TGCAGTACTCCGGTGACATCGCCAAGGCCATCGCGGCCGGGGCCGACACCGTGATGCTGGGCAGCCTGCTGGCCGGCTGCGAGGAGAGCCCCGGCGAGGTCGTCTTCATCAACGGCAAGCAGTACAAGATGTACCGGGGCATGGGCTCGCTGGGCGCCATGCGCAACCGGGAGCGCGGCCGGTCCTACTCCAAGGACCGCTACTTCCAGGACGACGTGCTGCGCGAGGACAAGCTGGTGCCGGAGGGGATCGAGGGCCAGGTGCCCTACCGGGGCCCGCTGGCCGCTGTGGCCGGCCAGCTGGTCGGCGGGCTGCGCGCGGCCATGGGGTACTGCGGCACCCGCACCATAGCCGAGCTGCAGGAGGCCAGGTTCGTCCAGATCACCGCCGCCGGGCTGACCGAGAGCCACCCGCACGACGTGCAGATGACCGTCGAGGCCCCCAACTACAGCGGCCGGCCCCAGTGACCGCTCGCCAGACGGCCCGGGAGACGCGGTGACCGACGTCGAGATCGGGCGCGGCAAGGCCGGCCGCCGCGCGTACGCGCTGGACGAGATCGGAATCGTCCCGGCCCGCCGGACCCGGGACCCCGAGGAGGTGTCGATCGCCTGGCAGATCGACGCGTACCGGTTCGAGCTGCCGCTGGTCGCCTGCCCCATGGACAGCGTGGTCTCGCCGGAGACCGCGATCACCATCGGCCGGCTCGGCGGCCTCGCCGTCCTCGACCTGGAGGGCCTGTGGACCCGCTACGAGGACCCGTCGCCGCTGCTGGAGGAGGTGACCGAGCTCGACGAGCAGGCGGCGACGCGCCGGCTGCAGGAGATCTACAACGAGCCGATCAGGGAAGAGCTGATCGGGCGGCGGATCGAGGAGATCTCCCGGGCCGGGGTGACGACCGCCGCGCGGCTGTCGCCGCAGCGCACCGCCAGGTACTACAAGGCGGTCGTCGACGCCGGGGCGGACATCTTCGTGATCCGGGGCACCACGGTCTCCGCCGAGCACGTGTCCGGGCGCGCGGAGCCGCTGAACCTGAAGCAGTTCATCTACGAGCTTGACGTGCCGGTCATCGTCGGCGGCTGCGCCACCTACACCGCCGCCCTGCACCTGATGCGGACCGGCGCCGCCGGTGTCCTCGTCGGGTTCGGCGGCGGATCGGGGCACACCACCGCCGCGGTGCTCGGCGTCGCCGTCCCGATGGCCACCGCGATCGCCGACGTCGCGGCGGCGCGCCGCGACTACCTGGACGAGTCCGGCGGCCGCTACGTGCACGTGATCGCCGACGGTTCCATGACGCGCAGCGGCGACATCGCGAAGGCGCTGGCGATCGGGTCCGACGCCGTGATGGTGGGCTCGCCGCTCGCCAGGGCGTCGCAGGCGCCGGGTCACGGCTTCCACTGGGGCAGCGAGGCGAACCACCCCGAGCTGCCCCGCGGCGCGCGGGTGAACGTCGGCACGATCGGAACGATGGAGCAGATCCTGCACGGTCCCTCCACCGTCCCGGACGGGTCGATGAACCTCATGGGGGCGCTGCGCCGCACGATGGCGACCGCCGGCTACACGGACCTCAAGGAGTTCCAGCGCGTCGAGGTCGTCGTCACCCCGCCGGGCGCCCGGACGCGCTGATTAGACTTCCTGCCCATGGACCGCGTACTCTCCGGCATCCAGCCGACCGCAGACTCGTTTCACCTGGGCAACTACCTGGGCGCGGTCCGGCAGTGGGTCGCCCTCCAGGAAAACCATGACGCCTTCTACTGCGTGGTGGACCTGCACGCCCTGACCGTCCCGTACGAGCCGCGGCTGCTGCGCCGCCGGACGCGGGTCGCCGCGGCGCAACTGCTCGCGGCCGGCCTCGACCCGGAGCGCTGCACGCTGTTCGTGCAGAGCCAGGTGCCCGAGCACACCGAGCTCAACTGGGTGCTCGGCTGCATCACCGGGTTCGGCGAGGCGAGCCGGATGACCCAGTTCAAGGACAAGTCCGCGCGCGGCGGGGCCGACCAGGCGTCCGTCGGGCTGTTCACCTACCCGGTCCTGCAGGCGGCCGACATCCTGCTGTACCAGGCCGACCAGGTGCCCGTCGGCGAGGACCAGCGGCAGCACCTGGAACTGTCACGGACGCTCGCGCAGCGGTTCAACCACCGGTTCGGCCGGACGTTCGTGGAGCCGCGGGCGTACATCCTCTCCTCGGTCGCGAAGATCACCGACCTGCAGGACCCGGCCAGCAAGATGAGCAAGTCGTCGTCGTCGCCGCAGGGCATCATCGACGTCCTCGACGAGCCGGGCGTGATCAGGCGGAAGGTCTCGCGGGCGGTGACCGACCCCGGTTCGGAGATCGTCTTCGACGAGGACGCCAAGCCCGGCGTGTCCAACCTGCTGCGGATCTACTCCGCGCTGTCCGGGTCTTCGCCGGAGGCGCTGTCCGCGCGGTACGCCGGCGCCGGTTACGGGAAGTTCAAGAAGGACCTCGCCGAGCTGGTGGTGACCACGTTCGCCCCGATCCGGGAGCGGACCGAGAAGATACTCGCCGACGAGGCGGGGCTCGACCGCCTGCTCGCCGACGGCGCGGCCCGCGCGCGCGCCGTGGCGCGCGAGACGATGGCGGCCGTCCGCGACCGCATCGGCCTGCCCGGCCAGCTCGCCTAGCGCCGGCGCCGCGGACTTCCCCGCCGCGGCGTGGGCGGGCCCCGGTATCAAGATCGGCCCCTCCCATTCCCCGAGTCACCCCGCGTACCCTGGGCGCATGGAACAAATGTCGGAATCCGGGCTGCCCCTTGAGCCGGTCTACGACCAGAGCAAGCTTGCGGATTTCCGTCCGCGGGAAAAGCTCGGCATGCCGGGCGAGTACCCGTTCACCCGGGGCGTGTATCCGGCGATGTACACGCGGAAACCCTGGACCATTCGGCAGTATGCCGGGTTCGCCACGGCAGAGGAGTCCAACCGCCGCTACCACCAGCTGATCGAGGCGGGCACCACCGGGCTTTCCGTCGCCTTCGACCTGCCCACCCAGATGGGCTACGATTCCGACGCTCCGCAAAGCCACGGCGAGGTCGGCAAGGTCGGGGTGGCCATCGACAGCCTGCGGGACATGCGGGTCCTGTTCGACAGGATCCCGCTCACCGGCGTCTCCACGTCGATGACGATCAACGCCCCGGCCGCCATGCTCCTGCTGCTGTACCAGACGGTCGCCGAGGAACAGGGGGCGGCGCCGGCGGCACTCACCGGCACGATCCAGAATGACGTGCTCAAGGAGTACATCGCCCGCGGCACGTACATCTACCCGCCACGCCCCAGCCTGCGGCTGGTGGCCGACACGTTCGCGTACTGCCGCGAACAGCTGCCGAAATGGAACACGATCTCCATATCCGGTTATCACATGGCGGAGGCGGGCGCGACACCCGTGCAGGAGATAGCCTTCACGCTCGCGAACGCAAAGGAATACGTCGCGGCGGCCGTCGCGGCGGGAATGGCCGTCGACGAGTTCGCGCCGCGCCTGTCGTTCTTCTTCGTGGCAAGGACGAGCCTGCTCGAGGAGGTCGCGAAGTTCCGCGCCGCGCGCAGGCTGTGGGCGCGGATCATGCGCGAGGAATTCGGGGCCGCCGACCCGCGATCGCAGATGCTCCGCTTCCACACCCAGACGGCCGGCGTCCAGCTGACCGCGCAGCAGCCGGAGGTCAACCTCGCGCGGGTGACGATCCAGGCGCTCGCCGCCGTCCTCGGCGGCACCCAGTCGCTGCACACCAACGCCTACGACGAGGCGCTCGCGCTGCCCGGCGAGAAGGCGGCGCGCCTCGCGCTGCGGACCCAGCAGGTGATCGCCCACGAGACCGACCTCACCAAGACCGTGGACCCCTTCGCCGGGTCGTACGCGGTCGAGTCGATGACCGACGACATCGAGCAGGCGGCGACCGCCCTGATCCAGAAGATCGACGAGATGGGCGGCGCGCTCGCCGCGATAGAGCGGGGCTTCCAGAAGTCCGAGATCGAGCACTCCGCCTACCAGGTGGCCCGGCAGACAGACACCGGGATGCGGGTGATCGTCGGCGTGAACAGGTTCACCGGCGACGGCGACGAGCCGTACCATCCGCTGCGCGTCGACCCGTCGATCGAGGAAGCCCAGGCCAGGCGCCTCGCCGCGATCCGTGAACGCCGCGATCACGCGGCGTTCGCCAAGCACATCGACGCCATCAGGCGCGCGGCCGAGGGCACCGAGAACGTCCTGCCGCCGATCAGGGACGCGCTGCGGGCGGACGCCACCCTCGGCGAGGTCTGCGACGCGCTGCGCGACGTCTGGGGGGTCTACCGGCCGCCGGACGCCCGGTAGCGGCGTTCCGCACCCTCCGCACCGCCCGCGCCCACCTGGAGGTCAGCCATGACGATCGACTGGAACGCCTCGCGAGGCGCCACGCTGGGCGTCGAATGGGAACTGCAGCTCATCGACGCCGAGACCAGGCTGCTCCGGCAGGACGCCGCCAAGGTACTGGCGGGCCTGCCGGGCGCGGACGAGAGCGGCGAGCACCCGCGGCTGCGCCACGAGCTGATGCAGTCGACGGTCGAGGTGGTCACCGGTATCTGCAGCACCGTCGGCGAGGCGAAGGCGGACCTGGCGGAAACGATCACCGAACTCCAGCGGACGGCGTCGGAGCACGATATTCTTCTAGCCTGCGCCGGGACACACCCAGCGAGCGACTGGCGCGACGCGAAGATGGCGCCCATCCAGCGCTACGCGGAGCTTGTCGAGCAGATGCAGTGGCTCGCCCGCCGGGTACAGACCTTCGGGGTCCATATCCACGTGGGCTTGCGCGACGAGAGCCGGGCGATGCCCATCGTCAACGCCCTCGCCGCGTACCTGCCGCATTTTCTCGCGCTCACGGCGTCGAGCCCGTTCTGGCTGGGGCACGACACCGGCCTGGCCTCCACTAGGTCGGTGGTCTTCGGGGCACTGCCGAACACGGGGCCGCCACCCTCGCTGCCCGACTGGACGCGGTTCGAGGAGTACATGAACACCCTGCTGCGCGCGGGGACGATCCGCAGCATCAAGGAGGTCTGGTGGGACATCCGGCCGCACCCGGACTTCGGCACCGTGGAGATCCGCATGTCCGATGGCGTCCCCACGTTCCGCGAGATCGGGATGGTGGCCGCGCTGGCGCAGTGCCTCGTGCAGCTCTTCGACACCCAGCTGGACCGGGGATACCGGCTGCCCTCCCCGCCGCCATGGCTGGTCAAGGACAACAAGTGGCGCGCCACCAGGTACGGGCTGGACGCGATCGTGATCACTGACGAGTGCGGGACGACCGCGCCGCTGCGGGACGAGGTCTACGAGCTGGTCCGCGAGCTGGAACCGGTGGCATGGCGGCTTGGCTGCGCGGAGGAGCTCGCGGTAACCTCCGAGGTACTTGAGCGCGGCGCCTCATACGAGCGGCAGCGGGCGGTCCGCGCCGGCAACGGGGATCTGACCGCGGTGGTGGACGCTCTCGTCACCGAGTTCGCTGAGGACCGGTTCGTCGTGCCGGGGGATGGTGATCATGGAAGGTAACGACCTGCCGGCGGACCTGGACGCGTTCCTCGCCGGGCACGGCGCCGAGATGATCGGCTTCCGGCGCGACCTGCACGCGCACCCGGAGACCGGGTACGCCGAGCACCGCACCACGCGCCGGGTCGCGCTGCGGCTGGCGGCGGCCGGCCTGCGCCCGGTGATCCTGCCCAAGGGGACCGGGCTGCTGGCCGACATCGGCGGGCCGCCGGAAAACCCTTCATTTGCCGAACGGCCGGTGGTTGCTCTCCGGGCGGACCTCGACGCGCTCCCGATGGCCGACGAGAAGAGCGTGCCCTACCGTTCCACCGTCCCGGACGCGTGCCACGCGTGCGGCCATGACGTGCACACCACCGTGCTCCTCGGCACCGGCCTGTTCCTCGCCTCGCAGGCGGAGGCCGGGCTGCTGCCCGGCCGGGTCCGGCTGATCTTCCAGCCCGCCGAGGAGATCGGCACCGGCGCGCTGGACGTGCTGGCGGCCGGCGGCCTCGCCTCCGTCGGCCGGATCTTCGCGCTGCACTGCGACCCGCGGCTCGACGTGGGCAGGCTCGGCATCCGCTCGGGCCCGATCACGGCGGCCTGCGACAAGATCGTCGTGCGGGTTTCCGGCCCGGGCGGCCACACCGCCCGGCCGCACCTCACCGCGGATCTGGTGTACGCGCTCGGGAAGATCGTGACCGAGCTGCCCGCGATGCTGTCCAGGCGGGTGGACCCGCGGTCCAGCCTGAGCCTGGTGTGGGGCCGGGTGAGCGCCGGGTCCGCGCCGAACGCGATCCCCGACGACGGCATCGCCGAGGGCACCGTCCGCTGCCTGGACGACGAGGCCTGGCACTCCGCGCCCGAGCTGATCAAGGAGCTCACCGACTCGGTGGCGGCCGCCTACGGGGTGACCGCCGAGCTCACCTACCAGCGCAACGTGCCGCCGACCGTCAACGAGCCGGTCAGCGCCGAGCTGTTCTCCTCCGCGGCGGAGGGCGTGCTGGGCGCCGACGCGCTCACGCACACCCCGCAGAGCCTCGGCGGCGAGGACTTCGCGTGGTACCTGGAGTCGGTGCCCGGCGCGCTCGCCAGGCTCGGCACCCGGGTCCCCGGCGAGCCGGGGTCATACGATCTCCACCAGCCGTCCTTCGACGTCGACGAGCGCGCGATCGGCGTCGGCATCCGGGTGATGGCCGCGACCGCGCTCACCGCCCTGTGGGACGACAGCACGGCCACGGCGGCCGAGCCGCCGGTCCGGGAGTCCCTGACGCACGCCTCCGCGCCCTACGCCGGGGCGGACACCCGGGACGCCCGGTACGGCGGCGACGCGGGCCCGTTCCGTGGCCCGTCACCGCACGGCCAGCGGTGACGCACGACACGGGCGGCAGCGTCCCGGCAGAGTCCCGGCAGAGTCCCGGTACCCAGGCCCCGGGTCCCAGCCCCGGGCCCCGCCGGTGGCCTCGCGCCGGCAGCCACTAAGAGCGCGGGCCAGGCGGGTCCCGCGTTCCGGGCCTCTCCCGGCGGGTCACAAGGGCGTTCGCGCAGCCAGCGCACGTAGTCGCCCGGCGCCCCGGCCTTTATGGCGGCGTCGACGAGGATGCTCAGATGCCGCGCGGACGGCAGGCCGCCCTCGTACGAGTTGAGCACGTACAGCCAGGCGAGCACGTCCCCGTCGAGCGTCTGCACCCGCACCTTCAGCTTGCGGTAGTAGCCGAGAGTCACACCATCCCAGCTGTCAAGCTCCTTCTCGTCACTCTCAGCGACGTCGTACAGCACCACGAAAACCCGCTGCGCCGCGTCCTCGACCACCGTGGTGAGCGCCCCGTCCCAGCCCACGTCCTCACCGCCGAACGTCAGCCGCCAGCCCTCCAGCCAGCCGCTCCCGCGCTGCGGCGAATGCGGGCAGCGGGCAAGCATCTGCGCCGGATCCATGTTGCTGCCGTAGGCGGCATACAGTGCCACGATGGATAAGCGTACGGCGTCAAGACCGAGGGTGCCGGACGCCTAACGCCTAACGTGCGCGAGAATTGGCAAACGTGACCCTGCCACGTCCGAGAGTCGTGATCATTGGCGGCGGTCCAGGGGGGTACGAGGCCGCCCTGGTCGCCGCCCAGCTCGGTGCCCACGTGACCCTCATCGAGGAGGAGGGCCTCGGCGGCGCGTGCGTCCTCACCGACTGCGTGCCGTCGAAAACCCTCATCGAGTCCTCGTCCACCATGACGTCACTGGGGCGCTCCGCCTCGCTGGGCATCCAGCGCGACGACGGCGCCAACTCCCGGCTCGGCGCCGACGCTCCGGCGCTGTACGCGCGGATCAAGGCGCTGGCGGCGGCGCAGTCGCACGACATAACCGAGCGCGTCGCCGCCGAGGGCGTCGAGGTCATCCGCGGCCGGGCGCGCCTGCTCGGCCCGCGCACCGTCGCCGCCGGCGGCACCACCATCGAGGCCGGGACCGTGCTGATCGCCACCGGGGCGAGCCCCCGCGTGCTGCCCGACGCGGTCCCCGACGGCGAGCGGATCCTCAACTGGCGTCAGCTCTACGACGTCGGCGAGCTGCCCGAAGAGCTCGTCGTCGTCGGCTCCGGCGTCACCGGCGCCGAGTTCGCCGGCGCGTACCAGGCGCTCGGCTCGCGCGTCACGCTGGTCTCGTCACGGCAACGGGTGCTGCCGCACGAGGACGAGGACGCGGCCGTCGTGATCGAGGACGTGTTCCGGCGGCGCGGCATGAACGTGCTCAGCAGGTCCCGTGCCGCGGCGGTGCACCGGAAGGGCGACTCGGTCGTCGTGACGCTGGCGGACGGCAGGACGCTCACCGCCACGCACTGCCTGCTCACGGTCGGCATGGTGCCGGCCCTGACCGGACTCGGCTGTGCGGAGGCCGGCGTCCAGCTCGATGACCACGGGTTCGTGCAGGTCGACAGGGTCTCGCGCACCTCGGCGCCGGGAGTCTACGCCGCGGGCGACTGCACCGGGGTGCTGATGCTCGCGTCGGTCGCCGCGATGCAGGGCAGGATCGCGATGTGGCACGCGCTGGGCGAGGCGGTGCAGCCTATTCGGCTCAGCCACGTCGCGGCGACCATCTTCACCGACCCGGAGATCGCGACCGTCGGCGTGTCGCAGGCCGCCGTGGACAGCGGCGAGGTCGCCGCCCGCGTGGTCAAGCAGCCGCTCGCCACGAACCCGCGGGCGAAGATGGCCGGCGTGCGCGACGGCTTCGTGAAGCTGTTCACCCGCCCCGGCACCGGCATGGTCCTCGGCGGCGTGATCGTCGCGCCACGCGCCAGCGAGCTGATCCTCCCCGTCTCGATCGCCGTCGAGCAGGGCCTGACCGTCGACCAGCTCGCCCACACGTTCTCGGTCTACCCGTCCCTGTCGGGCAGCATCACCGAGGCGGCCCGCAAGCTCATGGAGTTCACCGCCGACACCCCCTGAGTCGTGTCAGGCATCGATCGCGGCGTAAGCGGCCGTCCAGAAGTCCGTCACCAGGTCGGTGGGCTCCGGCGACGTCACCTGCCGCTGGGTCAGCAGGATCCCGGTGAGCCCCGTCGCGGCGTCGGTGCGCCAGGCGGTGCCACTGCCCCCTTCCCAGCCGTACCCGCCGGGCACGCCGCTTGACCCGTCGCCGGCCGGGACCAGCATCATGAGTCCCCAGCCGCTGTGGTCGCCCACGAACACCCGGTTCTCCGCCCGGTCCCGCGCCGTCATGCGGTCGCGGGTCATCAGCCGCACGGACTCGGCCGAGAGCAGGTTTCCGCCGTCCGCGGCGAGCATCGAGGCGAACGCCCACAGGTCATCCACCGTTGACACCAGCCAGCCCGAGGCGTCGGGCAGCTTCGGCGGCGACGAGTACCAGCCCTCGGGGCGGTCGATCACGTGCAGGCCACCGCCCTCGGTGTCCGGCGCGTAGAACGTCGTGAACCGGCCGAGCTTGGCGGCGGGGACGTAGAAGCCGGTGTCCTTCATGCCGAGCGGACCGAACACCCGCTCACGGAGAACGTCGGCGAGGGGTGCGCCCGCCACCCGCTCGATGAGCACGCCGGCCACGGTGGCGCCCGTGTTGTACCGCCATCGCGCGCCGGGCTGGTCGAGCAGCGGCAGGCCGCCGAGCCGGGTGATCCACTCGTCGGGCGTGAGGTCCGGAGGCGGCCAGGGCGGCCCGAGCGTCTTGAGGCCCAGCTCGCTCTCGGCCCGCTGGACCGGGCGGTCGCCCGGGGTCATGATCGAGCCGAAGCCGAGGCGGAACGACAGGACGTCCTCGACCGTGATCGGCCGTTCGGCGGCCACCGTGTCGTCGAGGCCGGAGTCCAGGGTGCGCAGCACTCGCGGCTCGGCGAGCTCGGGCAGCCACCGCCCGACCGGGTCGCCGAGCGCCATCGCCCCGTCCTCGATGAGCAGCATCGCCGCGACGCCCGCGATCGGCTTGGTGATCGACGCGATGCGGAAGATGGCGTCGGACCCGATGGGCTCGCTGTCACCGAAGGCCTTGTGCCCGATCGCCTCCACGTGCACCTCGCCGCCGCGCGCGACGAGCGCGACCAGCCCGGGCACCTCGCCCCGTTCGACGTGCCGCTCCAGCACGTCGCCAAGGGCGTGGATCCCCTCCGCCGTAAATCCCCGTGGCATGTTCCTCCTCTGCTCGTGGTCACCTTGAGACGCCCGTATCAGTGCGAGGGCCTGCCCGTGTCGGGGTCCGGGGGGACGGGCAGGCCGTGCTGGCGCAGCCTCCTGACGCGCAGGTCGTCGGCGTACATGGCGACCGTGCCGACGCTGGCGATGAGCGCCAGGGCCGGCACCGCGATCTGCAGCCAGACCGGCCCGGGCAGCGCCGCGAGCACGGCGCAGACCGGCAGCATGATGAGGAGGTGGCGGGCGGTGAGGCGGCCGCGCCAGCCGGCGTCGGTCAGTTCGTGCCGGACCCACTCCCGGTTCTGCGGCGGCAGCCGGAATCCGGCCGAGTACAGCAGTTGCCGCCCGAGCCCGGGGTCGCCCGGAAGCCTCATCCGGCTACCCCTCGATCTGGCAGATCACCGTGTCGGCCGTGACGGTCTGGCCGACCGACACCGCGAGGCCGGTGATGGTCCCGTCCTTGTGCGCGGTCAGCGGCTGTTCCATCTTCATCGCTTCCAGTATGACCACCGTGTCGCCGCGGCTGACCCGCTGGCCGCCGGCCACGGCGATCTTGACGATCGTGCCCTGCATGGGGCTCACGAGGGCGCCGCCGCCCGCCGCCCGATGGGAGCGGCGTGCCGTACGGGGAGCCCGCGTTCGTTCGGAATACTGGCCGGTGGCCTGTCGCGCCGCGGCGGCTACGGCGGGGACCACGACCTCGAGCCGCTTCCCGCCGACCTCCACGGTCAGCCGCTCGCGGGCGCCCGGCGAGCCGTTCGCGGCGGGATCGGCCGCGGGCAGTTCCTGCGGCGGCAGTTCCGTCGCGAACTCGGTCTCGATCCAGCGGGTGTGCACGGCGAGCGGCTGGTCCGTGAACGCCGGGTCGGTCACCACGGCGCGGTGGAACGGCAGCACCGTCGGCATGCCGCCGAGGCGGAACTCGGCGAGCGCGCGGCGGGCGCGCCGCAGCGCCTGCTCGCGGGTGGCGCCGGTCACGATCAGCTTCGCGACCAGCGAGTCGAACTCGCCCGGCACGGTCATCCCGGCGGCGTAGCCCGAGTCGAGCCGAACGCCCGGGCCGGCGGGCGGGTCCCAGTCGGTGATCGTCCCCGGGGCGGGGAGGAAGTTCCGCCCGGGGTCCTCGGCGTTGATCCGGAACTCGATGGAGTGGCGGTCGGGCGCCGGGTCGCCGTAGCCGAGCGGTTCCCCCTCGGCGATCCGGAACATCTCGCGTACCAGGTCGATGCCGGTGACCTCCTCGCTGACCGGGTGCTCGACCTGCAGCCTGGTGTTGACCTCGAGGAAGCTGATCGTGCCGTCGCGCGCGACGAGGAACTCGCAGGTGCCCGCGCCGCGGTAGCCGGCCTCGCGGAGGATCGCCTTGGACGCCTCGTAAAGCTGCTGGTTCTGCCCGGCGGTCAGGAACGGGGCGGGTGCCTCCTCGACCAGCTTCTGGTGACGGCGCTGCAGCGAGCAGTCCCTGGTGGAGACGACCACGACCGTGCCGTGGCTGTCGGCGAGGCACTGCGTTTCCACGTGCCGTGGGCGGTCCAGGTACCGTTCGGCGAAGCACTCGCCCCTGCCGAAGGCGGCCGTGGCCTCGCGCACCGCCGACTCGTACAGCTCGCCGATCTCGTCGAGAGTCCGCGCGACCTTGAGCCCGCGCCCGCCGCCGCCGAAGGCCGCCTTGATCGCGACCGGGAGTCCGTGGCGGCGGGCGAATTCGGCCACCTCCGCGGCGCCGCTGACCGGTCCGGGCGTGCCGGGCGCGAGCGGGGCGCCCACCCGGCGGGCGATGTCCCTGGCCCGTACCTTGTCGCCGAGCGCCTCGATGGCCGCGGGCGGCGGCCCGATCCAGGTGAGCCCGGCGTCGGTGACGGCCGTGGCGAAGGCGGCGTTCTCGGCGAGGAAGCCGTAGCCGGGATGCACGGCGTCCGCGCCGGCCTGGGCGGCGATTTTGATGATCTTCTCGATGTCCAGGTAGGTCTGCGCGGGCGTGGTGCCGTTCAGCGCGTAGGCCTCGTCGGCGGCCCTGGTGTGCAGGGCGTCGAGGTCCTGGTCCGCGTACACGGCGACGCTGGCCAGGGCGGCGTCCCGGCAGGCCCGCACGATACGGACCGCGATCTCGCCGCGGTTGGCGATAAGGACCTTCCGCACGTCGGCCTCTCCGTCGTGGTGAACTACGTGACTGGGGACAGCTCTGGAGTCTAGTTGCGATGTGGTTCCATGATCGCGGGCGGGAAGAGTCAGGAGGCGAGCATGCGGATCTGGGTCCCGGCGGAGTGGGTCGCCGCGGGGCTGACCGGGCTTCCGGGCACGGAGGTCGAGATCGTCGACCCGGACGGCACCGGCCTGCCCGCCAGTTCCGCCGAGGTCGAGTTCTACGTGCCCAGTTTCTTCCCGTCGCTGGCCGGCGCCGAGGCGATGGCCCAGATGCCGCGGCTGCGCGTCGTGCAGGCGCTGACCGCCGGGGTGGACAAGCTGCGCCCGTACGTGCCGGACGGGGCGGTGCTGTGCAACGCGCGGGGTGCGCACGACGCCAGCACCGCTGAGTGGGTGGTGGCGGCCATGCTCGCCGCGATCCGCGGGTTTCCAGGTTTCGCCCTTGACCAGTCAGAACGCAGGTGGAACTACCATCACACGGACGCTCTCGCCGAGAAGACGGTGCTGATCGTCGGCTACGGGTCGATCGGCGCGGCGGTGGAGCGACGGCTTGCGGGCTTCGACGTGACCGTCCTGCGGGTGGCGCGAGCCCCGAGGGACGGGGTCGCGGGCATCGCCGGCCTGCCCGCGCTGCTGCCGAGGGCCGACGTCGTCGTGGTGCTCGTGCCGTTCACGGCCGAGACGGCGGGCATGGTGGACGCCGCGTTCCTGGCCCGGATGAGGGACGGCGCGCTGCTGGTGAACGCGGCGCGCGGGGCGGTCGTCGACACCGGTGCGCTGGTGGCGGAGCTGTCCAGCGGCAGGCTCCGCGCCGCGGCCGACGTCACCGACCCGGAGCCGCTGCCGCCGGAGCATCCGCTGTGGACGGCGCCGGGCGTGTTCATCACCCCGCACGTGGCCGCTTCGACGCCGGTGTCCACGCGGCGCGTGGTCGGGTTCGTGCGCTCGCAGGCCGAGGCGTACCTCCGCGGTGAGCCGCTGAGAAATGTGATCACTGACACATATTGAGGTGGATGCGGCCAGTGAGCAGCCGCCGGGCCCGGCGTGGGTGCGAGTATGACGGGTGAGCGTCCCGGCTCCCGCGGGGGAGTACGCGGGCGTTCTAGGATGTTGAGGAGCAAAAAAGCCTCAGCTGCCTCCCGGTGACCTTTACTTGTCTCCCGAGGTAGGCCCTTCCTCAACCGAAGCGTGATCTCGGGTACGTAGAGTAAGCGCTAGAACCAGAAGAGAGACGGCCTCCTGAGGTCCTGGTTGTCGCCGGGCGCCGCTGGGCGCGCGTCGACGGTGACGGTTCGTTACGAAGTCGTAACCATTCGAATGAGCTGATGGTGCCCGGACAGGGCAATTGGCACGCGGGAACCCGGAAGGAGCCCCGGTTGCACCTGAACACCCCGGGGGACCGGCCGGTGGCCCGCAGGGCCTCCCGGGCGGGGAGGGCACGGTGAGCGCCGTCCGGTACCGGCTAGTGAGCGCGGGTGTTTGCGGCCCGTGCGAGCGGCCGGTGGCCCGCAGGGCTTCCCGGGCGGCGCGAGGCCTTGGGAGGGCACTGTGAGCGTGCTCGGCCTGCTCGCGACGGCCGGGGCGGTGTTCGGCCTGTGGTCGGGCGCGTCCCGGCACACCGGCACCGTGGCCAGGGGATACCGCTGGCTCGGCGGGACGGCCCTGTTCTGGTTCGCCGGGCTGATCGTCGACATGATCCTCGCCGGGCCGCTCAGCTCCGCGGGCGCGCCGCTGTCGCTGGCCGACGTGGCGCCGCTGCTGGCGCTCGGCGGAGCGGTGATCGGCATCATGGTGCTCGCGTCCCCGGGCGCGGCGGACGACGGGCCGCGATCGCCGGGCCCGGTGCTGCCCGGCCTGGCGGACGGCTACGTCATGGCGGTGGCGCTGCTCGTCATCGGCTGGGTGGTGGCCTTCGGGTCCGAGTTCCACCGCTCCGGGGAGCGGCCGGGGACCTTCCTGCTCGACCTGCTCCACCCGCTCACCGACCTCGCGGTGCTCGGCGCCCTGCTGCCGGTGCTCACGGTCGCGTGGCGGCGGGTGGCCCTGCCGTACGCGGCGCTGCTCGTGCTCACCGCCGCGGACGTGCTCGGCGTCGGCGTCCGGGTCGCCGGGGGACACCAGGGGATCCTGGAGCAGCTCGCGCTGGTCGCCGCCGCCTGCCTGCTCGGCATCGCCCCGTGGGTCACACCGGACACGCAGCCCCTGGGCGGCCGGGTGCTGCCGGACGGTGTCACCGGCGCGGGCGCCACGACGATCATCGCCGCCGTCACCGTGGTGGCCGCGGCGCTCGTCGTGATCGGCAACGGCCTGGCCGGCGCGCCCGCCGCCGGCCTGGCGCTGGTCATCGCCGGCGGCGCGGCGGTTCTCGTGCTCGCCGGCCGGATCCTGATGCTGGTCAGGGAGAACGGCGCCGCGGTCAGAAGCTGGCGGCAGGCGAGCAGCAGCCTTCGCGATCTCGCCGACCGGACCAGCGACGTGGTGCTGATCTGCGATCTTGCCGGCACCATCCGCTACGCCAGCCCCGCCGTCGCCGGCTACGGCTACCCGCCGGAGAGCCTGCGGGGCAAGCGCATGGAGGATTTCGTCCACCCGGAGGACCTGGCGGGCGCGGTGAGCGCGGTGAGCCGGGCGCTCGGCGTGCACCCTCCCGGCGAGGACACCCGCCCCGCCGCCGAAGAGGGGCCCGCTGAAGGCCGCGCCGCCGGTGACGGGCCCCCCGCCGGGGACGGCCGGGCGCCGGAGGGCGGCCGTTTCTCGTGCCGGGTGCGCGCGGCCGACGGGACCTGGCGGCACATCGAGGCCACCGTTCTGCGGTACCGCATGCCCGGCGAGTCGGCCGAGATGCTGGTGACCGCGCGCGACCTCAGCGACCAGGTCGCGCTCCGCCAGCAGGTCACCCACCTGACCTTCCATGACGGGCTCACCGGCCTGCCCAACCGGGCCTACGTGGAGGAGCGGGCCCGTAACGCGCTCGCCGGCCGGTCGCGCTCCCGGGCGCGGGCCGGCGTCATCTTCCTGGACCTGGACGGCTTCACCGCGGTCAACGACTCGGTGGGCCACGGCGCCGGGGACCTGGTGCTCGCGCAGGCCGGGCGGCGGCTGCGCGCCGTGGTCCCGGCCCACGACACCGTCGCCCGCTGGGGCGGCGACGAGTTCGCGGTGCTCGTCGAGGACGCCGCCGGGGCGCAGGAGATCGCCGAGATCGCGGAGCGGCTGGGCGGGACGGTCGCCGCCGAGCCGTTCCGGGTGGCCGGCCGGGAGATCAGCCTGACGGCGAGCGTGGGCGTCGCCCTGGCCGACGAGGGACCGCCCGGCCTGGTGCTGCGCAACGCGGACGTGGCGATGGCCCGCGCCAAGGACGGCGGCGGCGGCCGTGTCGAGGTGTACGCCGCCCACATGCACGCGGACGTGGTCCGCAGGCTGGAACTCGCGAGCGACCTGCAGCGGGCGATCGTGCGCGAGCAGCTCACGCTGCAGTACCAGCCGGTGGTGGAGCTGGCCACGTCGCGCGTCACCGGCGCCGAGGCACTGGTCCGCTGGTGGCGGGGCGACGAGGTGGTGGCGCCCAGGGAGTTCCTCGGGGTCGCCGAGGACTCGGGCCTGGTCGTCCCGCTCGGTGACTGGGTGCTGCGCGAGGCGTGTTCACAGGGGGCCGCGTGGCGCGCCGCGTCCTGGGACGTCGGCGTGTCGGTGAACCTTTCGCTGCGCCAGCTGAACGCGCCCCGGTTCCCCGACCAGGTGGCCGCCGCCCTCGCGGAGAGCGGGCTGCCCGCCGCGGCGCTCACCGTCGAGGTGAACGAGCGTGTCCTGGTGGAGGACGCGGGGCTGATCGCCGGCCGCCTGGCGGAGCTGCGCGCGCTGGGCGTCCGGCTCGCGATAGACGATTTCGGGATCGGCTACGCGTCGCTGGCCTACCTCCGGCAGCTTCCGGCGGACATCATCAAGATCGACCCGTCTTTCGTGGCCGGGCTCGGGCAGGACGAGACCCTGACGCTGCTGACCCGCACCATCGTGCAGGTCGGGCGCGACCTGGGCATGCAGGTCGTGGCCGAGGGCATCGAGCAGCCCCGCCAGCTCGCCGCGCTCAGGGAGATGGGCTGCGGCTACGGCCAGGGTTTCCTGCTGGCCCGGCCGATGGCGGCGCCCGGCGCCGAGGCCCTGATCCGTACCGGGACCACCGGGCCCGGCGGGGCCGGCGGGGCCGCGAACGGCGATTCCCGGGACCCGGGCGTCCCGAGCGCGGGGATGGCGCCGGCCGCGGTGCCCGACTAGAGCCGCGCCGGTCTCCGGACGTTAGCTGTCTCGAATGGTGAGACAATATGCGGAATGATTTGACGGCGGCCCGTCCCGTAGGCGAGGGTGATAGACGTGAAGCGGAACCTGATTATCGTACTTGGCTGGCGCGCAGAGAGCTGACCAGCCAGCTTCTGCGCGCGCCCCTCGGATGCCGGATGGCACGAGGGGTTTTTTAATGCCGTTGACCTGCGACATCGCTGACAAGGAAGCCACCCGATGACCGAGCAGACGAGCTCCGCCCCGCCGAAGGCGCAGGCTGCCTCCGGGCCCGCGGACCCCCCACCGTCCGGACGAGCCCACCCCAGCCCCACGCCGCTGGACATCGCGGCCCGGGCAGCTCACCGTGACGCCGCGCCGGCCGGCCGGGACGCGGCGAGCGACGACAGCGAGCGCGGCGCGGCACGGCCCGCCGCGCCGAAACCCGCCGCCCCGCCGGCCCCGGCCCCCGGACAGGCGCCACCGGCGCGCGGCACCGCCGCCCCTCCGGCGCAGACCGCCCCCGCGGCCCCCGGGCTCGCCGCGCCGGCCGCCCGGGCCAAGGTCACCGGCGCCCAGGCTCTCGTCCTGGCCCTGGAGCGGGTCGGCGCCGACGTGGTGTTCGGTATACCCGGCGGCGCGATCCTGCCGGCCTACGACCCGCTGCTCGACTCCAGCAGGATCCGGCACATCCTGGTACGGCACGAGCAGGGCGCCGGCCACGCGGCCACCGGGTACGCGCAGGCCACCGGCAGGACGGGCGTCTGCATGGCGACCAGCGGGCCGGGCGCGACCAACCTTGTGACGCCGCTGGCGGACGCGTACATGGACTCGGTCCCGCTGGTGGCGATCACCGGCCAGGTGTCCACCAGCCTGATCGGCACCGACGGGTTCCAGGAGGCCGACATCTCCGGGATCACGCTCCCGATCACCAAGCACAACTTCCTCGTCACCAAGCCCGAGGACATCGCCAGGACGGTCGGCGAGGCCTTCCACCTGGCGAGCACCGGCCGCCCGGGCCCCGTCCTCGTCGACGTCGCGAAGGACGCGATGCAGGCGATGACCGAGTTCAGCTGGCCTGTTCCGTTCGACCTGCCCGGGTACCACCCGGTGACCAGGCCGCACTCGCGGCAGGTGAGGGAAGCCGCCAGGATGATCACCGATGCCCGCCGCCCGGTGCTGTACGTCGGCGGGGGGGTGATCAAGGCACGGGCGGCGCGGGAGCTCAGGGAGCTCGCCGAGCTCACCGGCATCCCGGTCATCACCACCCTGATGGCCCGCGGCGCGTTCCCCGACAGCCACCCGCAGCACCTGGGCATGCCCGGGATGCACGGCACGGTCGCCGCGGTCGGCGCCCTGCAGAAGGCGGACCTGATCGTCGCGCTCGGCGCCAGGTTCGACGACCGGGTCACCGGCAAGCTGGACACGTTCGCCCCGGACGCCGCCATCGTGCACGCGGACATCGACCCGGCCGAGATCTCCAAGAACCGGCGCGCCGACGTGCCGATCGTGGGCGACTGCAAGGAAGTGATCGCCGACCTCATCGTGGCCGTCCGGCAGGAGCACGAGCACGGCCGCAAGGGCGACCACGGCGAATGGTGGGCACAGCTGGACCAGTGGCGGCGCAAGTACCCGCTCGGCTACGACGACCCGGCGGACGGCACGCTGGCGCCGCAGTACGTGATCGAGCGGATCGGCGCCATCGCGGGCCCGGACACCGTCTACGTCGCGGGCGTGGGCCAGCACCAGATGTGGGCCGCGCAGTTCATCGGCTACGAGCACCCCGGCACGTGGATCAACTCGGGCGGGCTCGGCACGATGGGGTTCGCGGTGCCCGCCGCGATGGGCGCGAAGGTCGGCCGGCCCGGCACCACGGTGTGGGCGATCGACGGTGACGGCTGCTTCCAGATGACCAACCAGGAACTGGCCACGTGCGCGATCGAGGGCATCCCGGTCAAGGTCGCGATCATCAACAACGGCAGCCTCGGCATGGTCCGGCAGTGGCAGACGCTGTTCTACAACGAGCGGTACTCCAACACCAACCTGCACGCGGGCGAGCACGCCGCCCCACGGATCCCGGACTTCGTCAAGCTGGCCGAGGCGTACGGCTGCGCCGGCCTGCGCTGCAGCGAGAAAAACGACGTGGACGCCGTGATCGGGCAGGCGATGGAGATCACCGACCGGCCGGTGGTGGTGGACTTCATCGTGCACAGGGACGCGATGGTGTGGCCGATGGTCGCGGCAGGCACCGGCAACGACGACATCAAGTACGCGCGCGGCATGGCGCCCGACTGGGGGGCTGGCGAGGAATGAGCGAGCACGACATGAGCATCCGAGCGGACGCCAAGGGAGGCGCGGCAGCATGAGCAGGCATACCCTGTCCGTCCTTGTGGAGAACAAGCCGGGCGTGCTGGTGCGGATCGCCGGCCTGTTCTCGCGCCGCGGCTTCAACATCGAATCGCTGGCGGTCGGCCCGACCGAGCACCAGGAGATCTCCCGGATGACGATCGTGGTGAACTGCGACCAGCACCCGCTGGAGCAGGTCACCAAGCAGCTCAACAAGCTGATCAACGTGCTGAAGATCGTCGAGCTGGAGCCGGGTTCCGCCGTCGCGCGCGAGCTGCTGCTGATCAAGGTCCGCGCCGACACCGAGACCAGATCGAAGGTTCTGGAGACCGTGCAGCTGTTCCGCGCCAAGGTGGTGGACGTGGCGCTCGACGCGGTGACGGTGGAGGCCACCGGGAGCCGGGACAAGCTGGACGCGCTGGTGCGGGTGCTCGACCCGTTCGGCATCAAGGAGCTCGTCCAGTCCGGCATGGTCGCGGTCGGCCGCGGCGGCCGGTCCATCACCGACCGCGCCCTGCGCCCGATCGAGCGTTCAGCGTAACCTCACCCCCCACCGGGGGGTCGTCCCCCGGCAAGGGGGGTCCGGGGGGAAGGATTCCCTCCCAGGGGGGGTCCGGGGGGAGGGTCCCCCCGGTAAGAGCGGGTCACCTGGGGGTCGTCCCCCGGCAAGGGGGGTCCGGGGGGAAGGGTTCCCTCCCAGGGGGGGTCCGGGGGGAGGGTCCCCCCGGTAAGAGCGGGTCACCGGGGGGTCGTCCCCCGGGGGATAACAGAGAAAGGCCATCCAAGTGGCAGAGATCTTCTACGACGACAGCGCCGACCTCTCGATCGTTCAGCGCAGGCACGTCGCGGTCCTCGGCTACGGCAGCCAGGGGCACGCGCACGCGCTGTCGCTGCGCGACTCGGGCGTCGACGTCCGGGTCGGGCTGCCCGCGGGCTCCGCGAGCCGGGAGCGGGCCGAGAGCGACGGCCTGCGCGTGCTCACCCCGGCCGAGGCGTGCGAGGAGTCCGATCTCGTCATGGTCCTGGTGCCGGACCACCTGCAGCGCGGCCTGTACGCGGACGCGATCGCGCCCAGCCTGGTGGAGGGCGACGCGCTGTTCTTCGCGCACGGCCTGAACATCCGCTACGGCCTGATCCAGCCGCCGGCCGACGTGGACGTGTGCATGGTGGCGCCCAAGGCGCCGGGTCACCTGGTCCGCCGCCAGTTCACCGAGGGCCGCGGGGTCCCCGTCCTGGTCGCGGTCGAGCAGGACGCGACCGGGAACGCCTGGCCGCTCACGCTCTCCTACGCGAAGGGGATCGGCGGGACCCGCGCGGGCGCGCTGAAGACCACGTTCACCGAGGAGACCGAGACGGACCTGTTCGGCGAGCAGGCGGTGCTGTGCGGCGGCGTCTCGGAGCTGATCAAGGCCGGGTTCGCGACCCTCGTCGAGGCCGGCTACCAGCCGGAGGCCGCGTATTTCGAGTGCCTGCACGAGATGAAGCTGATCGTGGACCTCATGTACGAGGGCGGCATCTCGAAGATGTACTGGTCCGTCTCGGACACCGCCGAATACGGCGGTTACACCCGCGGCCCGCGGCTCGTCGACGAGCGGACCCGCGAGGAGATGCGGAAGATCCTCGGCGAGATCCAGGACGGCTCCTTCGCCAGGGAACTGGTCGAGGAGTTCGACGCCGGCAAGCCGAACTTCCTCAAGCGCCGCGAGGCCGAGCGCGCCGAGCAGATCGAGCAGGTCGGCGCGAAGCTCCGCCCGCTGATGTCCTGGCTCACCCCGGAGGACTAGCCGGGCCCCGGCCCGAAACCATCCACAGCCTCATCAATCACAGAAGGTAACCCATGTATCGCATGTATCCCTGGGACCGGGCCGACGGGAAGCCGGGGGGCGACGCCCCGTCCGTTCAGAAAAACATGAGGGAGCGGTCGCGAGCCGGCCGTCCCGCCCCGGCCGCCGCCGCCCGGGCCGTCCAGTTCGCGCTCGATCGCAGGGACAACGGCGGGGACGCGGAGCAGCGGCGTCACCAGTAAGGTTCTCGCATGGACGCACAGGGCTCAGGCAGGCAGACCATCAGGCTCGCGGTGATCGGCGGCGACGGCATCGGCCCGGAGGTCGTCGCCGAGGCACTCAAGGTCCTCCGGGCGGCGACGCCGGATGTCACGTTCGCCGTCACCGACTACGACCTCGGCGCGCGGCGCTGGCACCGCACCGGGGAGACGCTCCCCGACGCCGTCCTGGAGGAGGTCCGCGGGCACGACGCGATCCTCCTCGGCGCGGTCGGCGATCCCGGCGTCCCCAGCGGCGTCCTCGAGCGCGGGCTGCTGCTGAGGCTGCGGTTCGAGCTGGACCACTACGTCAACCTGCGCCCGGTCCGGTTGTACCCGGGGGTCGCGTCGCCGCTGGCCACCGCGAGGCCCGAGTCGGTCGACATGGTGGTGGTGCGGGAGGGCACCGAGGGTCCCTACGCGGGGGCCGGCGGTGTCATGCGCAAGGGCACGGCCGGGGAGATCGCGACCCAGGAGAGCCTCAACACCGCTTTCGGCGTTCGGCGCGTCGCCCGGTACGCGTTCACGCGCGCCATGTCCAGGCCGCGCAGGAAGCTCACCCTGGTGCACAAGACCAACGTGCTCACCTACGCCGGCGACCTGTGGCAGCGCACGGTCGAGGCGCTGGCGAAGGAGTTCGCCGATGTCTCGGTGGACTACTGCCACGTGGACGCCGCGTCGATGTTCTTCGTCAGCCAGCCCGAACGGTTCGACGTCATCGTCACCGACAACCTGTTCGGCGACATCCTCACCGACCTGGGTGCCGCCGTGGCGGGCGGCATCGGGCTCGCCGCGAGCGGGAACATCAACCCGGAGGGGACCGCGCCGAGCATGTTCGAGCCGGTGCACGGCAGCGCGCCGGACATCGCAGGCCAGCACAAGGCCGACCCGACGGCCGCGATCCTGTCGGCGGCCCTGCTGTGCCAGCACCTCGGGCTCGCCGCCCCGGCGGCGCGGATCGAGCAGGCGGTCGCGGAGGACCTGCTGGAACGGCAGGGCGCGTGGGCGGCACGCACTACCGTGGAGGTTGGCGACGACATCGCCGAGCGAGTATCCGGCTAGGGCGCTCGCGCTCGCCCGCAGCCCGGTACCCGTGCCACGCCCGAAAGGAAGACCCGCGATGACCGCTAGCCCGAACCACGGGATCGAGTTCGAGATCCGCCCCTCCCGGAACCGGGTGCCCGATGCCGAGCGGGAGCGGATCCTTGCCTCACCCGGGTTCGGGCAGGTGTTCACCGATCACATGATCACGCTGCGCTGGTCCGCCGAACGGGGCTGGCACGACGGCCGGCTCGAGCCGTACGGCCCGTTCACGCTGGACCCGGCGACCACGGTGTTTCACTACGCGCAGGAGTTCTTCGAGGGGCTGAAGGCGTACCGGCAGGAGGGCGGGGCGGTCGTGACGTTCCGCCCGCGGGCCAACGCCGCGCGGTTCAACTCCAGCGCCCGCCGGATGGCGGCGCCGGAACTCCCGGAGGAGACCTTCCTGCGGGCGCTCGAGCTGCTGGTGACCCAGGACCGCGACTGGATCCCGCAGGGCGAGGGAAACAGCCTGTACCTTCGCCCGTTCCTGATCGCCACCCAGCGCGGGCTGGGCGTCAACCAGCCGTCGAACGAGTACCTGTTCTGCGTGATCGCCTCCCCCGCCGCCTCCTACTTCGCCAGCGGCGTCAAGCCGGTCACGGTGTGGCTGTCGGAGGACTACACCAGGGCCGCCCCCGGCGGCACCGGGGCGGTCAAGGCGGGCGGGAACTACGCCTCCTCGTTCGCCGCGCAGCGGCAGGCGGTCGCCAGGGGCTGCGACCAGGTGGTCTGGCTGGACGCGGCGGAGCACCGGTGGGTCGAGGAGATGGGCGGGATGAACCTGTTCTTCGTCTACGGCGGGGGCGCGCGGGCCAGGGTCATGACGCCGGCGCTGACCGGCGCGCTGCTGCCCGGCATCACCAGGGACTCACTGCTCACGCTCGCCCCCACCCTGGGCATCGCCGCGGGGGAGGACCGCATCTCCGTGGAGCAGTGGCAGCGGGACTGCGCGCGCGGCGAGCTTACCGAGGTCTTCGCCTGCGGCACAGCCGCGGTGATCACGCCTGTCGGCCGCGTCAAAGGCGAGTCGGCGGAGTGGCCGGTCGGCGACGGGAACCCGGGCCCGGTGACCATGCGCCTGCGCGAGGAACTGACCGGCATCCAGCACGGTCACCGCCCGGATCCGTTCGGCTGGATCTACAAGATTGCCTGACGCGCCGGCGCGGCCGGCCGCCCTGCCGCCCGCGATTCTTGGACCGCACATGCCCGGCCGGGAAGATCATGGGTCAAAGGGCACCGCTTTCGGTGTCTTTTGACCCACGATCACGAGCGCGGCGCGGGCGGCTTTCGTATATCACGTGGATTCGGGTGCCACGCGGCCGAGGTCCACGGTGAATTCGACGCCGACCTCGTCCGCGAGCTTGAGCGCGCCGAAGAAGGCCGAGTACGGCTTGATCCCGAACGCGGACTGCAGCACCGTGCCGGTTCCCCCGTACTGACCGGGGGACGGCGCGGTCACCTGGAACCGGACGGGCTGCGTCTTCCCGTGCAGGGTGAAGGTCCCCTCGATCACCCCGCCGCCGCCGGCGGCGGGCACGACGCTGGAGGAACGGAACGTCGCGGTCGCATCGCCGCCGCGGGTCAGGATCCGGCGCGCGGTCTTCTCGATGTCGGCGCGATCGGCCTGGGTCAGCGGCTTCGCGCCCCCGTAACCCTCGCGCACCTCCAGGGAGCCGAGGTCGGCCTCCGCGGTGATCGTCGCGGCCGCCGGGCCGCCCGCGTCCCCGGCCGGCACGTCGGCGACCGCCGACCAGCGGGTGACCTCCAGCGTCAGGTCGTGGCCGGCGATGGCCGCCAGGCCGGCCCGGGTGGTCCTGATGAGCAGGCGGCCACTGCCCGGCCCGAACCGGTAGTGACCGGCGGTAGGTGTCACAGCCAAACCGTACCCGTCAGGGGGCCGGCGGCACTTTTCTGTCTTGAGATCCCGTAAGGGCGGGAATACCCTGGGCAAACCGGCTGTGGCCGTCCGGCCACGGACCGGTGGCCGAGGGGGTGGCCGCGATGACGCGGGCCGACGGTGAGCCACCCGTACGCATTCAGTGGATGAACGAGGGTGGCCCATGACCGAGCCGGAGGGGCGCCGGAGGGTTCTCGTCGCCGGGGTCGGCAACGTGTTCCACCGGGACGACGCGTTCGGTGTCGAGGTGGCACGCCTGCTCGCCGGGCGCCCGCTTCCGCCCGGCACGGAGGTCGGCGACTTCGGGATCCGCGGCGTGCACCTCGCCTATGAGCTGCTCAACGGCTGTGACCTGTTCATCCTGGTGGACGCGGCGTCACGTGGCCAGGCGCCCGGGACGGTGAGCGTGCTCGAGGTCGGCCTGGAGGACCACGCCGCGCGCCAGGGCGCGCAGGCTCCGGTCATGGACGCGCACGGCCTGTCGCCCGACGGCATCTTCGGGCTGCTGGCGTCGATGGGCGGGCGGCCGGGCCGGAGCCTCGTCGTGGCGTGCGAGCCGGCCGACGTGAGCCCTGGAATGGGCCTGTCGGAACCGGTGCGCGCGGCCCTGCCGCACGCGGTGCGCGCGGTCGAGGACATCCTCGCGGACGCCGCCACCGAGATGGGGACACGGCATGCATGAGTTCGGGTTGTGTGAAGGTGTGCTGGCGGCGGT
>JAFAZE010000152.1 GCA_019239975.1 Streptosporangiaceae bacterium | reverse complement strand
CGCACCGCGGCGATCCTGCAGGCGCTGCTGGGCAACATCGGCCGCCCCGGCGGCGGCATCCTCGCGCTGCGCGGGCACGCGTCGATTCAGGGCTCCACCGACATCCCGACGCTGTTCGACCTGCTGCCCGGCTACCTGCCGATGCCGCACGCGCACTCCAACGAAACCCTGGACACCTATGTCAAGGCGGAAAAGACCGGCAAGGGGTACTGGGGGAACATGCGGGCCTACACGGTGAGCCTGCTGAAGGCGTGGTGGGGGCCCGCGGCCACGCCGGAAAGCGACTTCTGCTTCGATTACCTGCCCCGGCTGACCGGCAGCCACAGCAGCTACGAGACCGTGATGGCCCAGCTCGCGGGCGACTGTTACGGCTACATCCTGTACGGCGAGAACCCGGCTGTCGGCTCGGCCAACACCAGGATGCAGCGGCTGGGCATGGCCAACCTCGACTGGCTCGTGGTCCGCGACTTCTCCCTCATAGAGAGCGCCACCTGGTGGAAGGACGGCCCCGAGATCGAGACCGGCGAGATGCGCACCGAGGACATCAGGACCGAGGTGTTCTTCCTGCCGGCCGCGGCGCACACCGAGAAGAACGGCAGCTTCACCAACACCCAGCGGATGCTGCAGTGGCACCACCAGGCGGTCGAGCCGCCCGGCGACGCGCGCAGCGACCTGTGGTTCACCTACCACCTCGGCCGCCGGATCCGGGAGAAGCTGTCCGACGCCAGGGTCCGGCGCCAGGAGGTGGCGGACATCCTGCGCCACCTCGGCCACTCCGTCGACGAGATGGACCAGCCCATCCTGGATCTCACCTGGGATTACCCGGTGAAGGGAGAGATTGGAGAGCCGGACGCCGAGGCGGTGCTGGCGGAGGTCAACGGCTGGGACGCCCGTGGCCGCCCGCTCGCCTCTTATGAGCAACTGAACGACGACGGCTCGACGGTGTGCGGCTGCTGGATCTACTGCGGGGTGTACGCGGGCGGGGTGAACCAGGCGTCCCGCCGGAAGCCGTCAGGCGAGCAGGACTGGGTGGCGAACGAGTGGGGCTGGGCGTGGCCGGCGAACCGGCGGATCCTGTACAACCGGGCCTCCGCCGATCTCGAGGGCAAGCCGTGGAGCGAGCGCAAGGCGCTGGTCTGGTGGGACGAGGAGACGGCCAAGTGGAGCGGCCACGACATCGCCGACTTCCCGGCCGGCAAGTCGCCGCTGTACCGGCCGCCGGACGACGCGGCCGGCGCGGAGGCGATATCCGGCACCGACCCGTTCATCATGCAAGCCGACGGCAAGGCATGGCTGTTCGCGCCGGCGGGCCTGGTCGACGGGCCGCTGCCCGCGCACTACGAGCCCCAGGAGTCGCCGTTCCCCAACGTGCTGTACCCGCAGCAGCACAACCCGGTCCGCCAGGTGGAGACGTTCAAGCACCCGGCCAACCGGCTGCAGCCGAGCGGGAACGAGCCGGGAGCCGACGTGTTCCCCTACGTCGCGACGACCTACCGGCTCACCGAGCAGCACACCGCCGGCGGGATGAGCCGGTGGCTGCCCTATCTCGCGGAGCTGCAGCCGGAGTTCTTCTGCGAGGTCTCGCCGCGGCTCGCGGCCGAGCGCGGCCTCGAGCACCTGGGCTGGGCCACGATCGTTACCGCGCGCAACGCCATCGAGGCACGCGTGCTGGTGACCGAGCGGATGAAGCCGCTCACCGTGGCCGGCCGCCCCCTGGAGCAGGTCGGGCTGCCCTACCACTGGGGGCCGAACGGGTACTCGCGCGGCGACGCGGCCAACGAGCTGCCGCCGCTCAGCCTGGACCCGAACGTGCACATCCAGGAGGTCAAGGCGTTCGCCTGCGACATCCAGCCCGGCCGCCGGCCCAGGGGCCCGGACCGGATCCGGCTCGTTGAGGATTACCAGCGCCGCGCGGGCATCAGCGAGGAGACGGGAATGGCGCCATGACCAGCCTGCTGGACATGCTCACCGCCGACGGCGACCCGGCGAGCGCCGGCGGGTACGCCGATCATCCTCCCCGGATGGGGTTCTTCACCGACACGTCGGTCTGCATCGGCTGCAAGGCCTGCGAGGTCGCGTGCAAGGAGTGGAACCACGTTCCCGAGGACGGCCTGAACCTCACCGGCATGTCCTACGACAACAGCGCCGGCCTCGGCGCCGGCACCTGGCGGCACGTCGCGTTCATCGAGCGCTCCGTTGCCTCGGGGGGACGACCCCCCCAGACCCCCCCGAGCACGGGGGGATCCATCCCCCCGTACCCCCCTGGGGGGGACGAGCCCCCCGAACCCGCCCTGGACATCCGGTGGCTGATGGCGTCGGACGTGTGCAAGCACTGCACGCACGCCGCATGCCTCGACGTGTGCCCGACCGGATCGCTGTTCCGCACCGAGTTCGGCACGGTCGTGGTGCAGGAGGACATCTGCAACGGATGCGGTTACTGCGTCCCGGCGTGCCCGTACGGCGTGATCGACCGGCGCGAGGACGACGGCCGGGTCTGGAAGTGCACGCTGTGCTACGACCGGCTCGGCGCCGGCATGGAGCCCGCGTGCGCGAAGGCATGCCCGACGGACTCCATCCAGTTCGGGCCGCTGGACGAACTGCGGGAACGGGCCGCGCGCAGGGTCGGGCAGCTGCACGAGTCCGGCGTCGCCGCCGCCAGGCTGTACGGCGAGGACCCCGCCGACGGCGTGGGCGGCGACGGCGCCTTCTTCCTGCTGCTGGACGAGCCGGAGGTTTACGGGCTGCCGCCCGATCCCGTCGTCACCACGACAGACCTGCCCGCGATGTGGCGCCGTGCCGGCGCCGCGGCGGGGACGCTCGCCGCCGGGGCGGTCGCCGCGTTCGCGGTCGCCGCGCTCGGCAGGCGCAGGTGAACCGCGGGCGCATCGCCCGTCCCGTTCAGTATGACAAATACGGGCATCAGCCGGGGAGGACCCGATGACCGAGTCGGACGTCACCAGAGAGGGCCTGCGCGGGGTGCGGCCGGGCAGCCATGCGCACCCGGGGAGGAACGCGGGGCCGTGGCGCCGACGGCGGCGCGGCGAGCGGCCGATGGTGCCGCCCGCGGAGTTCACCTCCTACTACGGCAAGCCGGTCATCAACCGCCCGGTCTGGTCGTCGCCGGACATCCCCGGTTACCTGTTCCTCGGCGGCCTCGCCGGCGCCTCGTCGCTGCTGGGCGCGGGCGCGCAGCTGACCGGGCGGCCGTCGCTGGCGCGGACAGCCAAGGCCGGCGCGTTCGGGGCAGGATGCCTGTCGATGGTGGCGCTCGTCCACGACCTGGGGCGTCCGGCACGGTTCGCGAACATGCTCCGGGTGCTCAAGGTCAGCTCGCCGATGAGCGTGGGCTCGTGGCTGCTGAGCGGGTACGTGCCGGCCGCCGGGGTGGCCGCGGCGTGCGCGCTGACCGGCAGGTTCCCGCTCATCGGGGCGGCCGCCACCGGCGGCGCCGCGCTGCTCGGGCCCCCCGTGGCCGCGTACACCGCCGCGCTGATCAGCGACACGGCGGTGCCGGCCTGGCATGACGGCTACCCGGAGATGCCGTTCGTCTTCGCCGGCTCCGCCGCGACCGCCGCCGGCGGGCTCGGCCTGCTGGGAACGAGCCTGCTCGCCGCGTCACCCGCCGAGGCCGTGCCCGCGCGGAACCTCGGGCTGTTCGGCGCGTGCCTGGAGCTGGCCGCCGCCGCGCGGATGACCCGGCGGATCGGCATGGTCGCCGAGCCCTATCACTCCGGGCGCGGCGGTGCCTACATGAAGGCCGGCGAGGTGCTCGCGGTGCTCGGCGTCGCCGGGTCGCTCGCCGGGGCGGCGGGGCCGCCGCTGAGCTCGGCGGGGCAGCGGTTCGCCGGGGCGCAGTCGCTGGGACGCCTGCTGTCCGGCCCGCGTGGCCGGGTCGTCACCGCGGTTTCCGGCGCCGCCCTGCTCGCCGCCTCCGCGGCCACCCGGTGGGGAATCTTCCACGCCGGGATGGCATCCGCCGATGACCCGAAGTACACGGTGGTCCCGCAGCGCGAGCGGCTTGCGCGCCGGGTCGCGTAGCGCCGCGGCCGGGGGACATTGGGTGTCCGCGCGACGTTAGCCCCGCAGAGCCGCGGGTAGGGGCGCCGCCATGGGCATCGTGGAATCGGTCAGGGCGGTCATGTGGGCCCGCAAGCGCCAGCAATCCGAGGTGGCGTACGGCGTGGCGCTCGGCCATGAGAGGTTCGGCCCCCGTGAGCTGCGCGACCAGGCGGTCGAGGCGGAACGCGCGGGCTTCGACATCGTGTGCTGCAGCGACCACCTCGCGCCCTGGTGGGATCCGGTGACCGGGCCGCCGGCGCACTGCGCCAGCGCGTGGGTGTGGCTCGGGGCGGCCGGCGAGGCCACCTCACAGATCTCGCTCGGCCCGGCGGTCAGCGCGATCGTGCACCGCTACAACCCCGTGGTGATGGCGCAGCAGGCCGCCACGCTCGAGCTGATGAACCCCGGACGCGCGTTCCTGGCGGTCGGCTCCGGCGAGGCGATGAACGAGGTGCCCGCCGGGCTGCGCTGGCCGCCGCCCGCGGAGCAGCTGGCGCGGACCGAGGAGGCGCTGGAGATCATCGCCGGGATGCTGAACGGCCAGACCGTCACCCGTGAGGGACGCTACTTCCGAGCCGAGGGCGCCCGGCTGTATGACGTGCCGCCGCGCCGGGTGCCGGTCTACATGTCGGCGTTCGGCCCGAAGGCAGCCGCGATCGCCGGCCGCCTGGCGGACGGCGTGTGGACGCTGGCTCACCCGGTGAAGGCGCCCCGAGTCATCGCCGCGTACCGGAAGGCCTGCGAGGAGGCTGGGCGCGAGCCCGGCGAGATCATCCTGCAGGGCATCATCGCGGCGGCGGAGACCGACGACATGGCGCTGGAGTCCTCCCGTGAGTGGAAGCCGACCCTGGTCGACGGCAACTACGCCGGGGACATCAGCGACCCCGCGCAGGTCGGCCAGACCGGTGACGAGGTATCGGACCGCAAATACAAGATGATGGCGATCGTCTCGTCCGACCCGGCCACCCACGTGCGCCGGCTGAAGACCATGCGGGCCATGGGCGCCACGGCCATCGTGGTGATGAACGTCTCCGGCGCCGACCCCATGGGCACGCTGCGCCTCTACGGCGAGCACGTGCTGCCCGAGCTTCGCAGCTGAGGACGTGCACCATTGTTCCCGGCCGAGAGCGCGCGACTGTTCCCGGCCGAGAGCGCGCGGCGGGCGAGCCGGGCGATGGCCGAGGTGACGGCTGAGGTGGCGGACAAGGCGGACCGTTGATCTTCGTGTCCCTTTCTTTGGGAACTGAACGGAACGGGCTGCGACCGCCAGGTTAGGAACCACCCGTCCGGGGCAGACGCGATACATCTGATACTCGCCGAGCGGAAGGAAGTGTGGACCATGGCCAGCCAGGACGAGACCGCGGGCCAGAACGATGCCGCCAGCCGGAACGACAGCACCGGCCAGAGCCAGGTGGACAAGGTCCTCTCGACCGCGGCCGACGCGATGCGGGTGCCCGTGGACATCGCCAGGCAGGTACTGCCCGGTAGGGGAGGCCTGCCGGTTTACGCCGGGCTGGGCGCTCTCGCGGTCATCGGGCTCATCGACTGGCCGGTCGCGGCCGCCGCGGGCGCCGGCTACGCGCTGGCGCGCCTGAGCAGCCGCCCGGCTTCT
>JAFAZE010000147.1 GCA_019239975.1 Streptosporangiaceae bacterium | reverse complement strand
CGCACCGCGGCGATCCTGCAGGCGCTGCTGGGCAACATCGGCCGCCCCGGCGGCGGCATCCTCGCGCTGCGCGGGCACGCGTCGATTCAGGGCTCCACCGACATCCCGACGCTGTTCGACCTGCTGCCCGGCTACCTGCCGATGCCGGCCGCGGGCCGCGACGGGGACCTGGCGTCGTACGTCGCCGACTACTCGCCGGCCAAGGGATTCTGGGCGAACACCGGCGCGTACATGGTGAGCCTGCTGAAGGCGTGGTGGGGTGACGCGGCGGCCGCGGACAACGACTTCTGCTACGACTACCTGCCCAGGCTGACCGGCGACCACAGCACCTACGAGACCGTGCGGGCGCAGATCGAGGGACGGTGCGGCGGCTACTTCCTGATGGGCGAGAACCCGGCGGTGGGCTCGGCGAACTCGCGGATGCAGCGGCTGGGCATGGCGAACCTGGACTGGCTCGTGGTCCGGGACATGGTGCTGATCGAGAGCGCGACGTGGTGGAAGGACGGCCCCGAGATCGAGACCGGCGAGATGCGCACCGAGGACATCAGGACCGAGGTGTTCTTCCTGCCGGCGGCGGCGCACACCGAGAAGGACGGCAGCTTCACCAACACCCAGCGGATGCTGCAGTGGCACCACCAGGCGGTCGAGCCGCCCGGCGACGCGCGCAGCGACCTGTGGTTCACCTACCACCTCGGCCGCCGGATCCGGGAGAAGCTCGCCGCCTCCGCGGACGAGATGGACCGCCCGGTGCTGGACCTGACCTGGGACTATCCCGTGCACGGCCCGGCCAGCGAGCCCGACGCGGAGGCCGTGCTCGCGGAGATCAACGGGCGGGACGCGGCCGGGGATCCGCTGCCGTCGTTCCTGCGGCTGAAGGACGACGGCTCGACGTCGTGCGGCTGCTGGATCTACTGCGGGGTGTACGCGGACAAGGTGAACCAGGCGGCCCGGCGCAAGCCCGGCTCCGAGCAGAGCTGGGTGGCGCCGGAGTGGGGCTGGGCGTGGCCGGCCAACCGGCGGATCCTGTACAACCGGGCCTCGGCCGCCCCGGACGGCAGGCCGTGGAGCCAGCGCAAGGCGCTGGTCTGGTGGGACGCCGGGGCGGGCAAGTGGACGGGACACGACGTGCCGGACTTCATCGCGGGCCGGCCGCCGGACTACCGGCCGCCCGGCGGGGCGACCGGCGTGGCCGCGATCTCCGGGACAGACCCGTTCATCATGCAGGCCGACGGGAAGGCGTGGCTGTTCGCGCCGGCCGGGCTGGCCGACGGGCCGCTGCCCGCGCACTACGAGCCGCAGGAGTCGCCGTTCACCAACCCGCTCTACCGCCAGCAGCGCAACCCAGCGCGGCAGATCATCACGAGCCCGGAGAGCCGGCTCGCGCCCCCGGGGTCGGACGTGTTCCCGTACGTGGCGACCACCTACCGGCTCACCGAGCATCACACCGCGGGCGGCATGTCCCGGTTCGTGCCCTACCTGGCCGAGCTCCAGCCGGAGTTCTTCTGCGAGGTCTCACCCGCGCTGGCGGCCGAGCGCGCGCTGGTGAACGGCGGCTGGGCGACGATCATCACCCCGCGCGCGGCGGTCGAGGCCCGCGTCCTCGTGACCGGGCGGATCCGGCCCCTCAAGGTGGAGGGACGGACCGTGCACCAGGTCGGCCTGCCGTACCATTGGGGCCCGAACGGCCTGGTGACCGGCGACGCCGCGAACGAGCTGTTCCACCTCGTGCTCGACCCGACCGTGCACATCCAGGAGGTCAAGGCGATCACCTGCGACATCCGGCCCGGGCGCCGGCCGCGCGGGGCGGCGCTGCGCCGGCTGGTCGGTGAGTACGCCGCGCGGGCGGGCATCACCCCGGAGACGGGCACGGATGTCTGACGGGCACGGATGTCTGAGGCCACCAGGGCGAACGGAGCAGCGAGAATGAGCGATATGCCCGCTGACCCCGCCGGGCGGGCGGGATACGCCGCCGGTCACCCGCCGCGGGTGGGGTTCTTCACCGACACCTCGGTGTGCATCGGGTGCAAGGCCTGTGAGGTTGCCTGCAAGACGTGGAACGAGGTGCCGGAGGACGGGCTGCGCCTGACCGGTATGTCGTACGACAACTCGGTCGGCCTCGGCGCGTCGACGTGGCGGCACGTCGCGTTCATCGAGCGCTCCGTTGCCTCGGGGGGAACGATCCCCCCCGAACCCCCCCTGCTCACGGGGGGACTCCCCGTCCCCCCGTCCTCCCCCGAGGGGGGCGGCCCGGATGTAACCGGCGACATCCGCTGGCTCATGTCGAGCGACGTGTGCAAGCACTGTACGGAGGCGGGGTGCCTCGACGTCTGCCCGACCGGCGCCCTGTTCCGCACCGAGTTCGGCACGGTCGTGGTCCAGCAGGATGTCTGCAATGGCTGCGGGTACTGCATCCCGGCGTGCCCGTTCGGCGTGATCGGCCGCCGTGAGGGCGACGGGCGGGCGTGGAAATGCACGCTGTGTTACGACCGCATCGGCTCCGGGCTCGAGCCGGCCTGCGCGAAGGCGTGCCCGACCGAATCCATCCAGTTCGGGCCGCTTGACGAGCTGCGCGAGCGCGCGCAGTCGCGGGTCGCCGAGCTGCAGCGGGCGGGGAACGGCAAGGCGCAACTCTACCTGGACGGCGAGGGCAACGGGGTCGGCGGAGCCGGCGCGTTTTTCCTGCTGCTCGACGAGCCGGAGGTGTACGGCCTGCCGCCGGATCCGGTGGTGCCCACCCGGGATCTGCCCACCATGTGGCGGCACGTGGCGCTGGCCGCCGCGGGACTCGCCGCCACGGCTGTCGCGCTGAGCCTGGGCAGGCGCCGGTGACCGCGCCCGGGCGGCGCCGCAACGGCCCGCGGCGGCGCGGGGAGCAGCCGATGGTGCCCGAGGCCACGTTCTCGTCGTACTACGGGCGGCCGGTGCTCAAGGAGCCCGTGTGGCGGGCGCCCGACGTGCCCGGATACCTCTTCCTCGGCGGCCTGGCCGGGGCGTCTTCGGTGCTGGCGTCCGGGGCTCACCTGTCCGGCCGCCGCGAGCTCGCCCGGGTGGCGAAGTCCGGCGCGCTGGGCGCGATCAGCCTGTCCGCCGTGGCGCTGATCCACGACCTGGGCCGGCCGGAGCGGTTCGCGAACATGCTGCGGGTGTTCAAGACGACGTCGCCGATGAGCGTGGGCTCCTGGCTGCTCGCGGGGTACGGGCCGGTCGCCGGGGCGGCCGCGCTCTGCGACCTGACCGGGAAGCTGCCCAGGGCCGGACTCGCCGCGACGCTCGGCGCGGGGCTGCTCGGTCCCGGCATCGCCACCTACACCGCCGCGCTGATCTGCGATACCGCGGTGCCCGCCTGGCACGAGGGGCGTCGTGAGATGCCGTACGTGTTCGCGGGCTCGGCGGCGAGCGCGGCCGGAGGCCTGGGGCTGCTGGCCACCCGCCCGCCCGGCGCGCGGCCCGCCAGGGATCTCGCCGTGCTCGGCGCGGCCGTCGAACTTGTCGCCAAACGGCAGCTGGTCAGCCGGCTCGGCGGCCTTGCGGAGCCCTATGAGGCGGGCAGGACCGGCGCGATCCTGCGCCTCGCCGAGGTGCTGGCCGCGGGGGGCATGGCCGGGGCGGTGCTCGGCGGCCGGAGCCGGCTGGTCTCGGCGCTGTCCGGCGCGTCCCTGCTGGCGGCGTCGGCGGCGACGCGGTGGGGGATCTTCGAGGCCGGCATGGCGTCGGCGCGTGACCCGAAGTACACCGTCGTTCCGCAACGGGAACGGCTGACCCGGCGTGCCCGCGGCGCCGCGGACGGGCCCGGGCCGCCGCGCGGCGGGCCGATCGGCTAGGCGGCGCCGGCGGCCCGTATGTCAACGGTGCCCTCGGTCACCGAGCGGGCCACGGCCGCGAGCCGGAGGTTGTGATCCCGCGCGTATGCCCGCAGTACCGCGAAGGCCTCGTCGATGGTGACCTGCATGCGCTCCGCGAGCACGCCCTTGGCCTGCTCGATGGTGACCCTGCTGTTCAGGGCGGTCTGCAGCTGCCCGGTCAGGATCTCCTGCTGGCGCACGGCGCGCTGGTGCAGAATGCCGATCGTGGCCACGTCGGCGAGCGCCTGCCCGAGCTCGGCGGTGCCGGCATCCAGCGTGCCCGGCGTGTCGCGGTACAGATTCAGCACGCCGACGGTCTCGTCCCGCAGGTGCATCGGCAGCGCGTGCACGGCCGCGAAGCCTGCCCGCAGGGCGCCGCGCGCGAACTTCGGCCAGCCGCCGCCCACCGCCGCGAGGTCTGGACAGCTCAGCGCGGCCCGGGCGCGGTAGGCGTCCAGGCACGGCCCCTGAGCGTGCTCCAGCTGCAGCAGTTCCACCCCGCGAGCGCGTTCCGTGGACGCCGTGGTGAGGTTCAGCTTGCCGGCATGATCGGCCAGCAGGATCCCGCACGCGGTGACGCCCAGCAGGTCGATGGTGCACTGGCAGAGCATGTCGAGGAAATCGATGATGTCGAAATCGTCGACCAGAGTGTCGGCGAGCCCGACGAAGGCCTTCCGTATCTTCCCGTTCACCAGGAGTTCCTCTGTCATCTTCCTTCTCCGTGTGCGGTGCCGGGCAATGCTGAGATTATCCTCCCTACCCCCCGAAGGTCGCGGCATGTGTTCGGGTGGGTCAGCCCTGGGCGCAGGGCAGCAGGCCGGCGGCCTGCTTGGCGGCGAGCACGCGCATCACGGCGGCGTCGACCACGCCGCGGAACGCCGGGTCGGCGTCGGCCTGGGCAAGGACGGCGGTGTCCATCTCCTCCGCCGCCGCGGCCGTCTCGGAGGTGATCAGGTCCCCGCCGGCGTTCAGGAAGCCGATCGCGCGGGCGCCGGGCGTGATACCCGCCACCGCCGCGGCCACCCCCAGGTCATCGGAGACGACGACGCCCTGGAAGTGCAGCTCCCCGCGGAGCATCCCGCCGATCACGCGGGCCGAGAAGACCGCGAGGCGGGAAGGGTCGATGCGGGTGTACGTCGCGAGGGCGACCATGGCGAAGGGCACGCCGGCGCCGATCGCCGCCCGGTACGGCTGAAGGTAGGGATCGCCGGGGCCGGTGACGGTGTCCACGACGTCCGCGGTGAAGTCGGTGTTACCGAGAACCCGCCCCAGCCCCGGGAAGTGCTTGATGGTGGTCGCGACGCCCGCCTGCCGCATCCCGCGCAGGAACGCCACCCCGTGCGCCGCCACGGTCACCGGGTCGCCGCCGAACTCGCGCTGCAGCGCGCCGATCGGCTGGTTCTGGGCGGCGGTTCCGGGCGGCACGGTGTCCATGACGGGGGCGAGGTCGAGGTTGACGCCCGCCGTCCTGAGCTCGGCGCCCCACTGCCCGGCCTGCCGCTGGAGCACGCCGGGCTGCAGCAGCCCCTGCTCGACCGCCGTGGGGATCGCCGAGAAGCCCGGTCCCTGGAGCTGCTGGACCTCCCCGCCCTCCTGGTTCGCGGCGATGAGGAACCGGGCGCCTCCCGTCGCCTCCGCGGAGGCGAGCGATTGCACGGTGCGCGTCACCGCCTGGATGTCGGCGACCCCGGCTGAGCTGTCGGCCCCGAACAGGAACGACCCGAAGTGGTACGCGCGGACCTCGGCGGCGACGGCGGGGCCCGCGGCGTCACCCGCCAGCCCGACAAGGAACAGCTGGCCGACCCGCTGGGCCACCGTCATGCCGGCGAACACCCGGTCCGCGCATGACGGCGGCCTAGGCGGCGGGGAGAAGGTTGCGCGCGCGCTGCTGGCGCCCGGGCCGCGGGGTGAGGACGCCGCTGACGTCGCAGACGGCGAAGGGCTGCCGCCGGCGTCCGTGGTCCCCGCGGAGCAGGCGGCGGTCAGCGCGGCCACGCAGGCGAGAGCCGCGGCGGCCGGCGCGCGGGCGCGCGGGCGCTGTCTCCCCCGTTCGCCTCCGGGCGCCCCGAGGCGCCCTTCCGCTCGCGGCAGTGGGCCGCGTCGGTGCCGCATCAGACAGCCACGCTCCAGACGTCCCGCTGGTACCGGTCGCGCCGCCACACCGTCCCGCCCCCTGACTCCGCCGCCCGCCGGCGCGAGCGAACCAACATCCTATGCGGCGTGCCGCTCCCGTGCCGCCGCGTTCCTTCCGGCTCTCCCGCCTCCCGGGTTGAAGCGTGTTCGCTTGTATCTGGCTCTGCCAGTTATTGACCGAATTTGTCGAACGGCGTAGGACGAAGTCATGGCAATGAAGACCCTCACACGCACTCTGGTGGTCGGCCTGGCGATGGTGCCGTTCGCGGTCTTCGCCGCCACATCGGCCGCTTCCCCGGCAAGCGCGGAGGCCAACGGCGTCGGGCTGACGCCGGCGATGGGCTGGAGCAGCTGGAGCTTCGTCCGGCACAACCCGACCGAGGCCGGCATCGAGGCCCAGGCGAAGGCCATGAAAGAGAGCGGGCTGGCCAGCGTCGGCTACCAGTACGTGAACATCGATGATTTCTGGTACGAATGCCCCGGCAGCCAGGGTCCCAACGTGGATTCCTACGGCCGGTGGGTCATCGACCCCGCGAAGTTCCCGCCCAGCGAATCCCGCAACGGCATCCAGGCCGTAGCCGCCTACGTGCACCGGCTCGGCCTCAAGTTCGGCCTGTACGTGACGCCCGGCATCTCGCAGCAGGCGGTGGCGCAGAACACCCCCATCGAGGGCACCCCGTACACGGCGGCCCAGATCGCCGAGCCGTCGGTGAGCGAGCACAACTACAACTGCCACGGCATGGTCGGCATCGACTACACCAAGCCCGGCGCGCAGGACTTCATCAACTCCTGGGCCGACGAGTTCGCCTCCTGGGGAGTGGACTACGTCAAGCTCGACGGGGTCGGATCGTTCGACATCCCGGACGTCCAGGCGTGGTCTTCGGCGCTGCGGCAGACCGGCCGCCCGATCCACCTGGAGCTGTCCAACAACCTGAACATCGCCTACGCCTCCACCTGGGCGCAGTACTCCAACGGCTGGCGCACCGGCGGCGACATCGAGTGCTACCGCTGCGAGCCCCGCGGCAGCAGCTACCCGCTCACCGACTGGGCGCACGTGGCCTCCCGGTTCAATCAGGTCGCGGCGTGGCAGCCCTACGGCGGCCCCGGAGCGTTCAACGACTACGACTCGATCGAGGTCGGCAACGGCGGCAACGACGGGCTCAGCTACGACGAGCGCCAGACCCAGCTGAGCCTGTGGTCGCTGGCCGCGTCACCGCTGATCCTGGGCACCGACCTGACGAACCTGGACAGGACCGACCTCAGGCTGCTGAAGAACCGCGACGTCATCGCCGTGGACCAGGACGCCATCGACGCGTCCCGGATCGTGAACACGGCCAGCGAGCAGGTCTTCGCCAAGACCGAGAAGAACGGTGACGTCGTGGCCGGGCTGTTCAACACCAGCGGGAGTCCCGAGGTCATCTCGGTGCCCGCGGCGACCCTCGGCCTGCCGGCCAGCGGCGCCTACCTGCTGGACAACCTGTGGACTCACCGCGCGGCAGAGACCGCCGGCACGGTCGGCGCCGACGTGCCGTCGCACGGCGTCGCGCTGCTGCGGATAACACCGCTGCGTGACCCCGCCGCCGCGCCGCCGTCCGCGACGCTGGACGTGACCGGCCTCACCGTGCTGACCGCCGGCCAGCCCGGCACGGTGACCGCGTCGTTCACCGACAACGGGGTCCTGCCCGCGCTGCGTGTCAGGCTGGGCCTGCGCCTGCCGGATGGCTGGACCGCGACCGCAACGACGCCCACCTCGTTCGACTCGGTGGCCAGCGGCGCGACGGTGCAGGCGGCGTTCCAGGTGGTGGCGCCGCCGCCGCCGTCCGGCCTGTTCGCGACGTCCACGGTGACCGCCGTCGCGCGGTACACCTGGGCGTGGGGAACCCCGCAGCGTCTGCTGGTGCGGGCGCAGCCGACGGTCGCCCTGCCGGTGGCCTCGCCGTACCTGACGTACTCGTCGGCCACCGACGCGCCGGCCGCCTTCAGCCAGTCCGGGCAGCAGTTCGGCATCTCGGGGGCGGGCGCGGACCTGTACAACGGCACCGACGCGTACAGCGCGATCTACGCCAAGGGCTCCGCCGGCGCCACGGCCACCGTCGAGACGGAGGTCACGGCGCAGCAGGGCATGAACGGCTACGCCAAGGCCGGGATCATCGTGCGGAACGACATGACCGGATCCGGTTCCACGCCGGAGGGCGTGATCCTCTTCGAGTCGCCGTCGGGCGGTATCCAGCTGGAGTGGAACGCCAGCGGCGGCAACTTCATCGACGCGGTGACGCCGCCGAACGGGACGATCGCGCAGAGCCTGCCGGTCTGGCTCGAGCTGGTGCGCAACGGCGCGAGCTACACCGGCTACTACTCGCTCGACGGCAGCACCTGGCTCACCGTGGGCACGGCGACGGTGAACGCGCAGGCCGCCACGCAGGACGCGGGGATGTTCGTCACGTCCCACGCCGCCGGCTCACCTGGCCAGGTGGATTTCAGCGGGTTCAGCGTCTCGGCGGCCGCCACGCCGCCGGCCGCGGCGTCCCGCGGCACCCGGATGTGATCTTTCCCGGAGATTGCGTTCGCCGGGCGCGGGAAATGAGGTGGGGGGAGGTTGCTGCGTCATGCCTGACACCGCACGCGCTCGCGCGGCGCCAGCGTCGACGTACCGGCTGCAGCTCACCGCCCGCTTCGGGTTCGCCGAGGCCGGGGAGCTCGCGGACTACCTGGCCGCGCTCGGGGTGACGCATGTGTACCTGTCGCCGGTCCTGCAGGCCGCCCCCGGCTCCACGCACGGATACGACGTCGTCGATCACTCGCGCATCTCGGCGGACCTGGGCGGCGAGGCCGCGTTCCGCGCGATGGCGGCCCGGTTTCGCTCCCGCGGGCTCGGCCTGGTCCTCGACATCGTGCCGAACCACATGGCCATCCCGGCTCCGGAGCGGCTCAACCGGCAGCTGTGGTCGGTCCTCGGCGAGGGACCCGCGTCGCCGTACGCGCACTGGTTCGACGTGGACTGGCAGGCGCAGCGCGGCCGGCTGCTGCTGCCCATCCTGGGGGGCCCGCTCGAGGACTGCGCGGGCGACCTGCGGGTCGGCGCCGAGGGCGACGAGCCGGTACTGCGCTACTTCGACCACGTGCTGCCGCTGCGGGCGGGAACCGCCGGGCTGCCGCCGCGCGAGCTCCTGGACGCGCAGCACTACCGGCTCGCGCACTGGCGGGACGCGGCGACCGAGCTGAACTGGCGGCGGTTCTTCGATATCACCTCGCTCATCGCGATCCGGGCAGAGGACCCTGACGTGTTCGGCGCGACACACCGCCTGCCGCTGAGCCTGATGGCCGAGGGCCTCGTCGACGGCCTGCGGGTCGACCACCCTGACGGGCTCGCCGACCCGCGTGGCTACTTCCGGCGGCTCGCCGAGGCGACCGGCGGCGCATGGGTGGTCGCCGAGAAGATCCTCGCCGTGGACGAGCGGCTGCCGGCGAGCTGGCCGTGCGCGGGCACGACCGGGTATGACATCCTGCGGCTCGTCGACGGCCTGTTCGTGGACCCGGCCGGTGCCGGGCCGCTCACGGACGCGTACATCGGCTTCGGCGGAACGGGGCAGTGCTTCGCCCCGGTGGAGGAGACCGCCAAGCGGGAGATCGCCCAGCACACGTTTCCCGCCGAGCTGTCCCGGCTCGTCCGGGTGCTCGTGCACGCGGCCGAGCCCGCGCTCGACGGCTTCAGCCCCGCCGACATGCACGCGGTGCTGGTGGAGATGCTCGCTTCGTTCGGTACCTATCGAGCGTACGTGACACCCGGCGAGCCGCCTCCCGAGACCTCAGCCGCCGTCGTGGAGGGCGCGGTCGCGGACGCCAGCCGGCGGCTCCCCGATCAACTGCGCGCCGCGGCGGCCGCGATCGGCGAGGCGGTGCTCGGCCGGGGGAGCGGCGGTGCCGGGGTGGCCGGTCCCGGCCAGGGGAGCGGCGGTGCCGGGGTGGCCGGTCCCGGCCGGCGGGCCGCACGCGAGGAGCTGATCGTGCGGTTCCAGCAGACGACCGGACCGGTGCTGGCCAAGGGGGTGGAGGACACCGCGTTCTACCGGTGGCCGCGGCTGATCGCGCTGAACGAGGTCGGCGGCGACCCCGGCCGGTTCGGCGTCAGCGCCGTGGAATTCCACGCCGCCGCGTGGCGCCTCGCCAGCGACTGGCCCGCGACGCTGACCACGCTGTCCACGCATGACACCAAGCGCCAGGAGGACGTGCGGGCGCGGCTGGCCGTGCTGGCCGAGTCGCCCGCGGAATGGGCGCGTGAGGTCACGCGGTGGCACGAGGCCGCGGTCCGCCTGAACCCGGAGGACGCCAGGGCGGCCGGCCCCGAAACCGAGTACCTGATGTGGCAGACGCTGGCCGGTGCGTGGCCGGTCAGCGCCGGCCGGCTGCGGGAGTACCTCACGAAGGCGATGCGCGAGGCGAAGACGCGGACCTCGTGGACCGATCCGGACGAGGCGTACGAATCGGCGGTGCTCGGCTTCGCCGGGACGGTGCTGGACGACCCGGAGCTGACCGCGGGCATCGCGGCGTTCGCCGGCCGGGCCGCCGCGGACGCCCGGGTGAACGCGCTCGGCGCCAAGCTGGTCCAGCTCACCATGCCGGGAGTCGCCGACGTCTACCAGGGCTGCGAGCTCGCCGGCCTGTCGCTGGTTGACCCGGACAACAGGCGGCCGGTGGACTTCGTGCGCCGCCGCCAGCTGCTGGCCGCGCTGGACGCCGCGGCGTCCCGTGCTCCGGGCCCGGAGTCGCTCGACGAGGAGAAGCTGCTCGTCACATCGCGCGCGCTGCGGCTGCGCCGCGACCACCCGGACTGGTTCGCCGGGAGCTACCGGCCGCTCGTGGCCGACGGCCCCGCTGCCCGGCACGCGGTCGCGTTTCAGCGCGGCGGTCACGCGGTGACGGTCGTCACGCGGCTGCCCGCCGGGCTGCGGCGCCGCGGCGGCTGGGGAGGAACGGTGCTCCCGCTACCGGAGGGTGACTGGATGGACATACTGAACGGAGCCGGGTATTCCGGCACGCGTCCGCTCCTGTCCTCGCTGACGAGGAAGCTCCCGGTGGCGCTGCTCGTTCCCCGGCACCGGTGACCCGTGACGGTCTTCAGCGTGTGGGCGCCCGCCGCGGGCGAGGTCGAGGTGGAGACCGCCGGGCCGGGGCGTGCCCCGCGGCGGTACCCGATGACGCCGGGCGAACGCCCGGGCTGGTGGCGGGCGGACGTGGAGGCGGCCGCCGGCGCGGACTACGCGTTCCGGCTGGACGGCGGCGAGCCGCTGCCCGACCCCCGCTCGCCGTGGCAGCCGTACGGGCCCGGGGGGATGAGCCGCCGGTACGATCACTGCGCCTTCCGCTGGACGGACGAGGGCTGGCGTGGCCGCCCGCTCGCCGGGTCGGTGCTCTATGAGCTGCACATCGGCACGTTCACCCCCGAAGGCACGTTCGGCGCCGCCGTCGGCAAGCTCGGCCAGCTGCGCGACCTCGGCGTGGACATCATCGAGGTGATGCCGGTCGCGGCGTTTCCCGGCCAGCACGGCTGGGGTTACGACGGGATCAGCCTGTGGGCCGTGCACGAGCCCTACGGTGGCCCGGAGGCGCTGAAACGGTTCGTGGACGCGTGCCACGAGCTGGGCCTGGCGGTGATTCTCGACGTGGTCTACAACCACGTGGGGATCGGGAACAGGCTCGGCGACTTCGGCCCGTACTTCACCGACGCGCACGTGACGCCGTGGGGGCCGGCCGTGAACCTCGACCAGCCCGGGTCCGACGAGGTCCGGGCGTTCCTGATCGGGAACGCGCTGATGTGGCTGCGCGACTACCACATCGACGGACTGCGGCTTGACGCGGTGCACGCGTTCAAGGACCACCGTGCGCTGCATTTCCTCGAAGAGCTCGCGGCCGAGGCGGATATGCTCACCGCGCACACCGGCCGTGACCTGATCCTGATCGCCGAATCAGACCTCAACGACCCCAGGCTCGTCACCTCGCGAGAGGCAGGCGGCTACGGGCTGACCGGGCAGTGGAGCGACGACTTCCACCACGCGGTGCACGCCGCGCTGACCGGCGAGCGGCAGGGTTACTACGCCGACTTCGGGTCGCTCGCGGCGCTGGCCAAGACGCTGACCAGGGTGTATTTCCATGACGGGACGTGGTCCTCGTTCCGCGGCCGGACCCATGGACGGCGGGTGGACGTGTTCCGCGTGCCCGCGCACCGCTTTGTCGGTTACCTGCAGGATCACGACCAGGTGGGCAACCGCGCCATCGGCGACCGGATCGCCGCCACGCTCGCCGCCGGGACGGAGAATGCCGCGGGCCTGCTGCGGCTGGCCGCGGGGCTGGTGCTGACCGCGCCGTTCACGCCGATGCTGTTCATGGGCGAGGAGTGGGGGGCCGACACCCCGTGGCAGTACTTCACCGACCATACCGACCCCTTGCTGGCCACCGCCGTGGCCGACGGGCGCCGGAACGAGTTCGCGGCGTTCGGCTGGGGCCCGGCGGACGTGCCGGACCCGCAGGACAAGGCGACGTTCCTGCGCTCCAAGCTCGACTGGGAGCAGCCCGGCCGCGAGCCCCACCGCGGCCTGCTCGCCTGGTACCGGGAGCTGATCGCGCTGCGCCGCGCCAGGCCCGAGCTGACCGACCCGAAACTGTCCGGAGTGCGGGCCGACTACGACGAGGACGCGCGGTGGCTGGTGCTGTGGCGGGGACGGCTGCGGATCGCGGCGAACCTCGGCGGCGCGCCGGCCCGGCTGCCGCTCGGCGCGCCGGGGGCGGCGGTGCTCGCGGCGTCCGGTCCCGGCATCGAGCTCGGCCGAGACTGCGTCACGATGCCCCCCGCATCGTTTACTGTCATCGAAACCGAAGGGAGGAACGGCCATTAGGTACGACGCGGACGCGATCGTCGTCGGGGCCGGCCTGGCGGGCCTGGCCGCGGCGGCGGAGCTCACCGATGCTGGACGCAAGGTCCTGCTGCTCGACCAGGAACCGGAGCAGTCGCTGGGCGGCCAGGCCTGGTGGTCGTTCGGCGGCCTGTTCTTCGTCGGCTCGCCGGAGCAGCGGCGGCTGCGCATCAGGGACTCCGCCGAGCTGGCCTGGCAGGACTGGCTCGGCACCGCCGGTTTCGACCGGCCCGAGGACGAGATGCCCCGGCGGTGGGCACAGGCGTATGTGGACTTCGCCGCCGGTGAGAAGCGAGCCTGGCTGCGGCAGATGGGTCACCGGATCGTCCCGGTCGTCGGCTGGGCCGAACGCGGCGGTTACACCGCCACGGGGCACGGCAACTCCGTGCCCCGCTTTCACATCACGTGGGGCACCGGGCCCGGCGTGGTCGAGCCGTTCGAGCGGCGGGTCCGCGCCGCCGCGGCGGGCGGCCTGCTCGAGTTCCGGTTCCGGCACCAGGTCGACGCGCTGACCGTGACCGACGGTGTGGTGGACGGCGTCCAGGGCACGGTGCTCGAGCCCAGCGACGTCCCGCGCGGGCGGGCGAGCTCGCGCACCCCTACGGGGACGTTCGAGCTGCACGCGCAGGCGGTCATCGTCGCCGCGGGGGGCATCGGCGGAAACCACGACATGGTGCGGTCGGCATGGCCGGATCGCCTCGGCACGCCGCCCCGGCACATGATCTCCGGGGTCCCGGCGCACGTCGACGGGCGCATGATCGGCATCACCGAGGCCGCGGGGGGCCAGGTGATCAACCGCGACCGGATGTGGCACTACGTCGAGGGCATCCGCAACTGGAACCCGGTATGGCCGCTGCACGGGATCCGGATTCTTCCCGGGCCCTCCTCGCTGTGGCTCGACGCCGCCGGCCGGCGCCTGCCCTCCCCGCTGTTCCCCGGCTTCGACACGCTCGGCACGCTGGAGTACCTGCGCCGCACCGGCCACGACCACAGCTGGTTCATCCTCACCCGCAAGATCATCGAGAAGGAGTTCGCGCTGTCGGGCTCCGAGCAGAACCCCGACCTCACCGGCCGGTCCCGGCGCGGCGTCATCGGCCGCGCGCTGGCCGGCGTCCCCGGTCCCGTGCAGGCCTTCCTGGATCACGGCGAGGACTTCGTGACCGCGGGCGATCTCCCGGACCTGGTAGCCGGGATGAACAAGATCACCGGCGACAGCCTGCTCGACGTGGCGGCCGTCTCCGCCGAGGTCGCCGCGCGCGACCGGGAGATCGCCAACTCCTACAGCAAGGACATGCAGGTCATGGCGCTGCGCGGTGCCCGCTCGTATCTGGGCGACAGGCTCATCAGGGTCGCGAAACCGCACCGGCTCCTTGATCCGGCCGCGGGCCCGCTGATCGCCGTCCGGCTGTCGGTGATCACCCGGAAGACCCTCGGTGGCCTGCACACCGACCTGCGCGCCCGCGTCCTTGGCGGCACCGGCCAGCCGGTCCCGGGACTGTACGCGGCGGGCGAGGCCGCTGGCTTCGGCGGCGGCGGGATGCACGGCTACCGGTCGCTCGAGGGGACCTTCCTCGGCGGCTGCCTGTTCTCCGGCCGCACCGCCGGCCGGGTCGCCGCCGCCGACGTCACCTGAGCACGCCGGTTCGGCGTGCGCGGGTTTCCCGCCCGGGTTCCCGCCCGTTACCTGTGAGCGCGCCGGTGCGGCGCGCCCCGTTCGCCTCCGTTACCTGTGGGCGAATGGGGGAGGCGTTCATGATCACGGAATCGTAGGGCCGCATGCGACACCCTAATTTCCACCATGGTGTTCGCGGCCGGCACGTCGTGGAAACCATCAACGGGCCCATACTACGCCGGGGTGCGCGTACTACGCCGGGGTGCGCGGTCCCGGCTCTGGGATGTATTTCTGGATGGCCAGGGGCCGGGCTCACGATGGCGGCGGGGCCGCTGGCGCATTTGGCCCCGCCCAGTGGGGCCGTTGGCGCATTTGGCCCCGCGCAGGGGCCGACTGCCGGTAGCAGGGTGTTACCTGTGGGCATGTGGGGGCGAATAGTGATCGATGAGGTTAGTTACCATCCCGCGAGATTTAAGCCAGAGCCCGCCGACCCGGCTGCCAGCGGCCTAGTGACCCCAGCCGCCCCAGTTGTTCCAGCCGCCCGAGTTGTTGTTGTTCCAGCTACCAGAGTTGTTCCAGCCGCCTGAGTCGTTCCAGTTACTGGAGTTGTTCCAGCCGCCTGAGGTGTTATTCCAGTCGCCTGAGGTGTTGTTCCAGCCACTAGAGCTGCGCCAGTCACGTGAGTCGTTCCAGCTACCTGAGGTGTTGTTCCAGTCACCCGAGTTTTTCCAGCTACTGGAGTCGTTCCGGCCATCGGAGTTGCGCCAGTCACCTGAGGGGCTCCAGCTACCCGAGGTGTTCCAGCCGCCTGAGTCGTTCCAGGCGCCCGGGTCCCAGGAGCGGTGGTGCTGGCCTGGCCAGCCACCCCAGGGCCACGGCCAGGGCCAGGGCCAGGGCCATGGCGTCCCCGGGTGGCCGCCCTGCGGGACGCCGTCCGGTGTCCCGCCTGGCTGGCCGCCGGCCGGTGAGCCTCCCCCGTGCCGGGACGACGTTGTCGTCGTCGAAGGCTGCGAGGTTGGCGTGGTGGCTGGCGGGCGTGCCTGGCCGTGGTGACCGCGGGACGTGGACGGCGGCGCGGTGGAGACCGGCGTTCTTGGCGTTGCCGGCGGGGGTGCGGCCGCCGGAAGGCGCGGTGGCGCGGCGGCGCCGGGCGGCGGGACTCCTGGACCGCCGTGGGAGATCAGCGTCACGACGGCCGCGACCCCGACCGCGACCGACAGCAGTGCGCCAGCGGAGGTGGCGACGCCCGTGCGGAAGCTGATCTCCTCCAGCCGGGCGTAGATGACAGCCCGGACCCTGCCGCCAAGCCCGTGTGGCGGCCCGGCAAGCTCACGCTCCTCCGGAGCGGGCCGGCCCGCGGCCCGATGCCGTCCGCCGTGCCCGGGGTGCGGATGAACACGCTCACGATCCCCATCGCTCACGAGACGGGACAATACAGCCCCGCGCGGCAAATGATGATCGTTCTACCGCATTGAGCGGAAATGGATACTTTGAGGTCAACCCAAGCCGCCGATGCTGGCACCGCGAACCGCGGTTCGTGGCCGACGCCGGTGCCGTCGGCTGGGCACACCGCGGTCTTGGCCGCGCGTGCGCGAGCGGCACTTCGGCGCTTGGCCGAGACTGGACGGATGACCACGAGTATTCCTGGCGCACCTGACCTGTACGCCCGCGGCTGGCGGGGCCGGCATCCGCGGGCCGCCGCCGCCGATCCGCGCGACCCGCTGGGCCTGGCGGCCGATGCCCCGCTGCTGGCGGCCTGGCTGAACTGGACGGAGCTGGCCGAATCCGGCCGGCTGACGCCGATGTGCACGCCGGGCCACAAGCAGCGCCGCGATCTGGCGGGCGCGGTCGTGACGGGCGATGTTCCGCTCTACGGCGGCCTGGACGCGATCAAGCGGGCCGACCAGCTGCGGGCCGAAGCCGAGGCCCGCGCGGCGGCGCTGTGGGGCGCCGGCTGGTGCCGGTTCTCGGTCGCCGGGTCGACTCACGGCAACCAGGCACTCTGCCTCGCAATCGGCCGGCCGGGGCAGGAAGTGATCATCACCCGGACGCTGCACCGGTCGCTGCTGCTCGGCCTGGTGCTGGCGGGCCTGCGTCCGGTCTGGGTACGGCCGGAGATCGACGCCGCCTCCGGCCTGCCCGCCGCGGTCCCCGTGCAGGCGGTTCGCGGCGCGCTGGCCGCGCACCCGGACGCCTGTGGCGTGATCCTGGGCGACCCCTCCTACGTCGGCACCGTCGGCGACCTGGCCGGTCACGCGGAGGCCGCGCACGACGCCGGCGTGCCGCTCATCGTGGACGCGGCCTGGGCCGCCCACTTCGGATTCCATCCCGGCCTGCCTCCGCACGCGATCGCCGCGGGCGCCGACGCGATGGTGACGAGCACGCACAAGATGCTGCCCTCGATGACGCAGGGCGCGCTCGTCCTGGCCAGGACCGAACGACTGGACGCGGCGCGGCTGGACAGGGCGTTCGAGGCAACCCACACCACCAGCCCGTCGGGATCGATGATGGCGAGCATCGACGCCGCCCGGGCGCTGCTGGCCAGGGACGGAGAGCGGCTGTGCGCCAGGCTGCTGCGGGGCGTGGCCGCGGCGCGCGCACGGCTGCGCCGGGTGCCGGGTGCGGGCGTGCTCGACGGCCCCGGCGTGGACCCGGCAAAGCTGGTCGTGCTGCTCGCCGGAACAGGGGCGCACGGCAGCCTGGTCGAGGCGGACCTGATAGCCGCCGGTGCGCCTGCCGAGATGGCCGACAGGGACACCGTCGTGCCCATCCCCACGATCGCCGACGACGAGGAAACGCTCGCCGCGTTCACCGAGGCGCTGGTCGCGTCGATCGAGCGGCACCGCGGCGCGCCACGCAGGCCCGTGGTCACGGCCACGTGGACGGTTCAGCCGCAGACCATAATGGCGCCGAGAGAGGCGTTCTTCGCCAGGAACGAAACCGTCACCGCCGATGCCGCCATTGGACGGGTGAGCGCGGAACTGGTCGCGCCCTACCCGCCCGGCGTTCCGGTGCTGGCACCCGGAGAACTCATTACGGGGGAAGCGGTCGACGGGCTGCGTGAGGTGGCGGCCGACGGCGGCCGCATCGCGTACGCAGCCGACCCCACCCTGGCCACCTTCCAGATCGTCGCCGCCTGACCGGGTTCCTCCTCCGCAAGACCGATGTCGCTGAAGGCCCTCCCAAGGGCTCAAACCGGCATCCACACCGCACCCCAGTCGCGATACCCGGCTATTGACGACATCGTTACGCCGCCTTATCATCATCATTACAAATAGGAAAGTTTCCTTACAGTTCTCGGCGGCCGGTCGGCTCGGCGTGATCCGGCAGCCGGGGTTCTCGGCGGCGGGGGGATCCGGCAGCGGAGGATTCGGCCATGATCAGTCTGCGACGTCACCCCAGAAGCCCCTTCCAGCCAGCGGAGCGCTCGAAACGCCGCCGGCTCACCGCGGTGATCGCGGCGGTCGTCCCGGTCGTCGCGCTGGCGACGGGCGGTGTCGCGCTGACGGCGCTTCCCGCCTCCGCGACCCAGGTGCCGCCCGCGCCGTCCGGCTGGTCGACGGTGTTCAGCGACGACTTCTCCGGTGCGGCGGGCAGCACGCCCTCGTCCGCGAACTGGATGTATGACACCGGGCCCGGCTCCAGTTTCGGCACCGGCGAGATCGAGACGATGACGAACTCGACGAGCAACGTGTACCTCGACGGCGGCGGCCACCTCGACATCACCGCCCTGGACAACAACGGTTCGTGGACGTCCGGCCGTATCCAGACGACCAGCCCCAACGTCGGCGCGCCCGCAGGCGGCGAGCTCGAGGTCACCGCCTCCATCCAGCAGCCCAACGGAGGCCCTGGCTACTGGCCGGCGTTCTGGATGCTCGGCCCTGGCCAGTGGCCGGAGAACGGCGAGATCGACATCATGGAGGACGTCAACTCCCTGTCGGAGGTCTCGGGCACCATCCACTGCGGCACATATCCGGGCGGACCGTGCAACGAGCCGAACGGGATCGGCAGCGGGCTGACATCCTGCCCGGGCTGCCAGAGCGGTTATCACACGTACACGATGATCCTGAACCGTACCGACACGGCGAACGAGTCGATCACTTTCTACCTGGACGGTAACGCGTACTTCACCGTGACCGAGGCCCAGGTTGGCACGTCGACGTGGCAGGCGGCCTTCGACCACAACCTGTCGATAATCTTCGACCTGGCAATGGGCGGCGGATACCCGAACGGGGTTTGCGGCTGCACCACCCCAACCAGCGCCACCACCTCCGGCGGCACGATGAGTGTGGCCTACGTCGCGGCGTACGAGACGAGCGGGGCGGGCGGCGGGACGGGCGGCCCGATCACCGGCTATGGCGGGCTGTGCGTCGACGTCCGGGGCGCGAACTCCGCGAACTACACCCCGGTCCAGGTGTACACCTGCAACCAGACGAACGCGCAGCAGTGGACGGTCGTCGAGGCGGGCAGCACGCTGCACGCGCTGGGCAAGTGCATGGACATCTACGCGGGCGGCACCGCCGACGGGACCGCGGTGGACCTGTACGACTGCAACAACACCGCCGCGCAGGTCTTCATCCCGCAGTCCAACGGCTCGCTGTACAACCCGCAGTCAGGCAAGTGCCTGGATGACACGAACTGGTCGACGACGCCCGGGACCCAGCTGCAGATCTGGGACTGTACCGGCAACGCCAACCAGCAGTGGAACCTGCCCTGACAATGCCACCGTCATCGCCCGGAGCGGTTAACTGGCGCGCCGCCTGGCTCGCTCCATTACCGCCAGAGCACCGTTCTTGCCGGGTGCGGTGGCGGAAGCAAAACCTGCGGGCGTGAGATCTCAGGCGCGCCCGCGGGAAGCGGGGACGGTACATGTATCCAGCCACGGCGCTGCCGGTTCGCGACGCGTACCCGGACAAGGGGTTCATACGGGCCCTCGTCCGTATACCTGTGACGCACTATTCCGCGAAATATTTCCTCGGAGATCACAAGGACCAGCGGCGCGATGGTTTTCTTCAGGGCTTTTTTGACCGTTCGCGAGTCCAGCAGCCTGAATGCGACGTCGAGATCTTCGCCGAAAAAACCGTTGTCATCCTGGTGGACCTCACCGGCGTGCACCACGGCGCGCAGCCGTATGGCGAGCGCCGGCTGGATAACGGCAGCGTTATGCTCGGTGAGCAGGACGGCGAGAGCCGGGATGAGCCGGCCGAGCAGGACGGTCTTCGGCACATCGTCGTCCGGCCGTATAAGCACGAGGACGCCGTCGCCGCGGTCGGTGAGCTGGTCCAGGTTCTTCTCCTCGACGCCGGCCGCGTCGAGCGCGCGGTACAGCAGTTCGTACAGGACGCGCCGCAGCTCGGCTTTGACCGGATTGGTGCGATTGGTGGAGCCCTCGAGATCCAGCGCGACTATTGAGCGATGCATGGGACCTGTGGGACGCCGGCCGTCCTGGTTCTGCGTCACAGCGAGCTGAATGCTCATCCGGCCCTCCTGGCAAGCTCAGCAACCCGGCCCCTCTTACTCAGCGTGCCCCGGAACTCACTGAAGACAGCCAGCTGTACACGAGGCTTGACCGACATGGACGTGTTTGCATAGGCCGCGCGGGAGACGGATTGATCAGCTGCGGCAAATGAGACATTGCCACCATGTACAAGTTTTGACAAACTTGGACATGAAAGACCTCTGGAGGATCCAACGGTGGCAGCGATCAAGCGCGACCCGATGCCGCCGGGTCCGATAAGCGAGCTTTTCGATCGCCTCCACGAGCTTCATCTATCGGCTGGGCTGCCGTCGATGCGGGAGATCGCCGCGGGAATCGGGCGCGGCGTCATCAGTTCCTCCACCATCCACAACATGTTCCGGGGATCCCGCGTGCCGCGCTGGAGCTTCCTGGAACTCGTCGTCGAGCAACTGCACGGCGATCCCGCCGAATTCCTCGCCCTCTGGCAGGCGGCTGTGGTGGCGGAGGAGGCGATCGGCATGCCGGGCGAGAGCCCGCCGGAGGCTGGGCCGCCGGCTCCGGAGGCGGCGGATTACGCCTCCAGGCCGTTGCGGCGTATCTGGTCTGACGGGATCCCGCCGCGCAACCCCCACTTCATCGGCAGGACCGCCGAACTCGGCGCGCTGCGCGCCAACCTCGCCCCGCGGACCGGGAGTCAGCACCCTCCCATACAGGTCATCTCCGGTCTCGGCGGGATCGGGAAGACCGCGATCGCCACCCAGTTCGTCCATCTCTACAGGGACCGGTACGAGGTCATCTGCTGGATCCATGCCGAGCATCTCGACCGGGTGAGGGAAGCCCTGGTCAGGCTGGGCCGGCGGCTGGATCTCCGGCTGGCGGCCACGGACGGCAGCCGTGACCGTGCGATCTCGGCTGTCCTGCGCACCCTGGAGTCAGGGCGCGTGCCGAGCTGGCTGCTGGTGTATGACAACGCGATCGAGCCTCTGGACCTGCAGCAGTATCTGCCGGCATGCCTGCCTGAAGGCCACATAATCATTACCTCCCGGCTGAAGATCTGGCCCAGCTACATCGACGCCGACAACATCGAAGTGCTGCCGTTCAGTGAAGAGGAGGCCGTCAGCTTCCTGCGCCACCGGGTACCGGCCCTGGCGGCGAAGGGCAGGCTTCGTGAGGACGTTGACGCACAGCGGGCACGCGACGCGTCGCGGCTCGCCGCGACGTTGCGGCATCTGCCGATCGCCATCGAGCTCGCCGCCGCCTATCTCGCCGAAACCGGGCAGAGCGCCGAGGAGTACCTGACCCGGTTCGGGAACGATGCCCGCCAGCTCGTCAGCGAGCAGCCCACCGACTTCCCCGTGCCCGTCTCGGCCGCGCTGGCGGTCGCCGCCACGGTGCTCACCACCGACGCGGGGCACCTGTTCAGCCTGTGCGCGTTCTTTTCGCCCGAGCCGATTGCGGCGGACCTGCTTCTTCAGAACGCTCATGCGGTCATGGAGCCACTCGGGCTGCGAGAGGTGCTCCTTTCGTCACACCGTTTTCGCTCCGCGGGAAGCCAGCTTCACAGGCTGTCGCTGGCCAGGGTGGACGGCGCCCGTGACCTGATTCAGGTCCACCGGGTCGTCCAGGCTGTCACCGAGGGACGGCTGCGCCGGCACAGTCCGGACACCTTCCGGGCATACCGGGCGGCGGCCGACACCCTGCTCGCCGAGTCCAACCCCGGAAACCCCGACCGGGCCGGCAACGACGCGATCTACGACCTGTCGCTGCAGCACCTGCAGGCCGACCGCAGGTTCTTCAATACAGGCAACGCGGCGCTGCGCCGTCTGGTCATCGACCAGGTTCGGCGGCTGCATCTGCGTGGCGGCCACGTCGAGGCGATGCGTTTCGGGGAAGACGCGCTGCGGGTCTGGAGAGAGCGGCTCAGCCCGGATCATCTTGACGTGCTGACGCTGGCGGTCGAGGTGGCCATAGCGATGCGGCTGGACGGCCACGCGGCCGATGCCAGCCGGGTCACCCTGGAGACGCTGATGCGGCTGCGGCAGCGTTACGGCGATGATCATGAGATAGCCCTGCTGTGCGCCAACACCTACGGGGCCGACCTGCGCACCCGCGGTCAGTTCGGCGAGGCGCTGGAGCTGGACCTTGAACTGCTGCCGAAGTTCGAGCGGGTCTTCGGTCCCGATCACGGGCGGACGCTCAACGTTCTCAACAACATCGGGGCTGACTACCGGCGCCTCGGCAGCTTCCGGGAGGCCCTGGAATACGACAAGCGAACGTTCGAGGAGCGGAGGCGCATTCTCGGCGACGCCAATCCGAGGACGCTCCACTCGCTTGACGCCGTGGCCCGGGACCTGCGCGGTCTCGGCCTCTACCAGGAGTCGCTGGACACCGCGCGCAAGGTGGTCAGGGCCTTCGCCGCGGCGGGCGGCAGGGAGAACCCTGACTGGCTCAACGCACGCAAGGCGTTCGCCGTTGCGCTGCGGAAGGCGGGCCACCACTGGGACGCTTTTCAGGAGAGCGAGGAGGTGGTCCAGCGTTATCGCGATTACCTTGGCCCGGACCACACCTACACGCTGCGGGCCGCCACGAACCTGATCAACGACCGGCGGGCCGTGGGCGACCTCATCCGGGCCGCCGAACTGGGCCGCGAGGTCCTCGAACGGTGCCGGGAAGCCGGATTCCGGATCGATATCAGCTACGCGGCGCTCGCCAACCTGGCATCGGTGCTGCGCGCGGCGGCCCACCCGGAGGAGGCGCTGCGGTACGACGTGCAGGCCAGGGACGGGCTCATCAGCACGTACGGCGACCTGCATCCGTTCACGCTCGCGGCCAGCATCAACTACGCCGCGGACCTGGCCGCGTGTGGTGAGCTGGCCGAGGCGATCCGGATCGGCCAGGATACCGCCGTGAAGTGCCGCAGCTCGCTCGGCGAGAACCATCCGGACACGCTGATGGCGCTGGCCAACCTCGCGATCGACAGGGGCGCCTCCGGAGAGCGGGCGGAGGCGGAACGGATGCTCGCCGAGGTGCTGCGCCGGTATGAGCAGACGCTGACCGCCGAGCACCCCGAGGCACGGGCGGCCGAGCAGCGAACCCGGCTCACCGCCGAGATCGAGCCTTACTGAGCCGCCTCAGGTCGGCGGCCACGCGGTCGCTCACGTGCGTGATGAGGCGTATGAGGTCGTCGCAGTAGACCGACGGGTTCCGGAACCCCTCCCCGCCGCGGTAGCGGTGCGGGTAGAGGCCGCCACCACAGATCCGCATTATCTGGCAGGCCTGGCACTGCGGCGCCAGGGCGTCAGCTCCCATCTGCCTGGCGACCGTGGTGGGATGGTCGAGCGCCGCGTCGAAGCTGTCGGCGGCGACGTGCAGCCCGGTGCCGGCGGCGCCCGGGTAGGCCGAGCTCAGCGAGTCGAGCTGCTTGATGGAGCCATCGGTGTCGATGACGACAAGCGTCGTCGGCAGCAGCCCCAGCCCCTCCACGGCGGCGGCCTGGCCGAGCACTAGCTGGATCAGCTCGGCGAACAGCCGGATCCGCGTTTCCTGCGCCGGAGCGCCGTACCAGCGATCGAACACCGCGATCAGCCAGTCCCCGTGGCCGCTACCGGGTGGCGGGCAGTCCCAGTTGGCGTGCGGCAGCAGCAGGTCAACGGCGGGAGGCCCGAACTTCAGCAGCGCCTCATAGGTGGTGACCGGATCGCTGCGCGCGTCGACCGTGCACAGGATGCCGCCGTAAAGATCACGGAACTCCGCCGATGCGAGCAGGCGGAGGCCCTCGGCCACCTCCTCGAAGCTGCCGCGGCCGCCGGCGTAGCGGCGGCGCCCGTTGGCTTCCGCGTCTCCGTCCAGGCTGACGCCGACGTGGATGCCGAGGGTCCTGAACGCTTCGAGGACGGGACGCCTCAGCAGGGTGCCGTTCGTCTGGACGGAGATGCGCACCTGCGCCGGCACACGGTCACGCAGGGAGCCGGCCAGCCCGGATATCCACTCCGTTCCGGCGAGCAGCGGTTCCCCGCCGTGCAGGATGACCTCGACGCCGGGAAGGCCGTGCCGGCCGGCGTGCTCGGCGATGCGCTCGACAGTCTTGTCGGCAGTGGCCCGGCTCATCCGCATGGGCATGTCCCGCCACGCCTGGTCGGCCATTTCGTAGACGTAGCAATAGGAACAGGCGAGATTGCAGCGGCTGTGAATTTTCAGGACGAATTGCTGAAAGGGGACGGGCTTGTGGCCTGCCGCCCGGGCCCGCGGCACGTCCAGGTCCAGCAGCGGCCAGCGGGCCGGATGAGGCGTCACCCGAACCAGCCGGCCAGTTCGAGCGGATCCACCCCGCCGCCGAGGTAGGTGTGGACGTCGAAGATGATCGGCAGCTTGGTGGCGAGAGCCTCGCTGAGCGCCGGCGCCCGCTCCGCCCCGGCCCGCTGGGCCGCGGTGCCCGCCCGCTGGACCGGGGTGCCCGCCTGGTGCACCGCGAGCGCCAGGCCGATCCAGGCGTCCGGCTGCGGGCCGGGGGAGCCCGCTATCTGGTTGCGGTACGCCCGGACCGCGGCGCCGGCCTCCCCGCTGAGCAGGAGATCATCGGCCTCGCTGAGCGAGGCTGCCCCGCTGGCGCGCAGTTCCCGGTACCGGGAGGGCTCCAGGTAACGCAGGTTCAGCAGGCGGGTCCGCACGTCTGAGCCGGCCTTCCGGAAGTCCTCGTTGATCCACGTTCTGGCGGCCCCCTGGTCACCGAGTCGCTCACCGAGCCGGTAGGCAGCCGCGAGGCCGGCGATTTCGGCGGCGTCGGTCGCCATGTGCCGGACCTGCCAGGTGAGCCGGTGGTCGAGGGCCGCCGCCTCCGCGAGCCGCAGCGGGATGTCGGGCACATGCTCGGACGCCAGACCCTGGCCCTGGTCCCGTATCTCCCGGACGAACCGTTCGCCGGGCTCGGTCAGGCAGCCGGACTCCAGCAACGTGCGGGCGGTCATGTCGATGGTGGACCGCCACCGCGCGAACGACGCCTGGGCACGGAGCACCTCATCCGGCTCCGTCTCGGCGTGCTGCTGGACGCTCCAGAAGCGCGCTATGCCCAGATGCGCGTACGCCCCCTGAAGCAGGCCGCCGGCCGGGCGCGGGTCCTGCCGCCACGGCGCGTAGACCTTCGCGCCGCCGGGTCTGACGAGCGGAATCATGTCCATCAGTCCGCACAGCTTGACGTGCTGGAACTCGTGGACAAGCGTCTCGGCCATGGTTACCGCGTCCGGCTGCCAGGACATCGCGACCGCCCCGAAGGCGGCCGGGGTGGTCGCGCTCACCAGGTCGGTGCCGCTCAGCGGCGTCAGCGGCACGATGACCGACAGCCCGGCCGCGATGGACTCGGCCGCCGCCCGGTGATGGCTCACCAGCACCTGCCAGGCGGACTGGATACGCCGCCGCCAGGCGGCGGTCTCCTCCTCGGTCATGCCCGCCGCCATGGGCAGCGTGTACCGGTCGAGGTACCGGTCGGCCGTCTCGAGCAGCGCGTCCCAGGCCAGGCCGCCGGCGGCGGCCCGCGCCACGGGCGTCCCGCGCCACCGCGGAACGGGCTGGGCGGTTCCGTCGTCGGGCACCAGCGTGCTCGCGGCGGCCTCGAGGCGGCCTCCCGCGGTCACGTACTCGCCGTCACCGGTCAGGCGTATCCAGGCCGCGTCGCCGGTGACCTCCCACGATCCGAGGCCGGGGAGCGGCACGCGGCCGTCACGTACCGGCACGTCGATCTCGAACGGGATGCCCGCCCGCACGGCCGCGGCCGCCGCGGCGCACGCGAGGTAGCCGAGATCGGCCGGGGCTCCCGTCTCGAGCCGGATCAGGCAGTCGTGGGCCCACCCGCCCAGGTGCGGCAGGCCGAGCAGCCACGCACCGGTGCGCGGCTGCGCATGCTGGACGCGGCTGAGCAGTTCATAGCCTGCCTGAAAGGCGGCGCTCCCCGGGGCGGCGCCGTCCGCGGTTCCGGCGACGGCGTGCAGCAGCATCGCGTGCTTGCAGTGCTGCCCCTCTCGCAGGTGCCGGATCACGGCGGGGTCGCCGGCGCCCGAGGCGAGCGCGGCGAAGGCGGCATCGGGCAGCCCAAGAGGAGTGATCAAGGCGATCGTTCCCGACCGGTCAGGGGCGGCGGTGCCTAGATCCTCGCATTGAATGAGCTCAGCGGCACGCCGTTTTCCCTGAGTCGTTCCCTGTAGAGGGCGATGGACCGCGCGAGGGCCGAGTCACCCAGCCGCGCCAGCCGATCCAGCGGAATGTCCCGCAGGTCCGGAAGCACGGACGTGAGCTCTTGCTCTTGCGCAGTCGCCACTCCGGACCGGAACATGAGGTCAGGACGGTGGTTGCTCGTGTCGCTTGGACCAAAACGGTGTACGACAGCCCCGGAAGTCACACGGAAATCATGCCGCCACCTGCCCCGCCGCGTAGTGGACACGCCGCAGGCCGTGTATTGCAATTCGGTGACAGGCTCGCGGATCTCCGTTCGGGCCGCCCCGGGCTACCTCGCCCAGATACTTCGCGCAACCTCCCCGACCAGTTCGAGCTTGCGCTGCTGGGTGTCCTCGCCGATGAGGTTCGCGCCGATGGAGACGGATGCGAAGCCGCACTGGGTGGAGATCGCGAGCCGTTCGAGACCGACGTACTTCGCCGCCTCGCTGACGCGCGCCGTGATCTCCTCCACCGGCTCGATCTCGGTGGACTTGCTGGATATGAGGCCGAGTACGACGACCTTGTCGTCGGGCACCTTCGCCAGCGGCTCGAACGTTCCCGAACGCTCGTCGTCGTACTCCAGCAGGAACACGTCGATGTTGTTCATCCTGCCGAAAATCGCCTCGGCGGTGTCGTCGTAGCCGCCGGACGCGATCCACTTGCTCTGGTAGTTGCCCTTGCACAGGTGCAGGCCGAAGGTCACCCCCGGCACGTCGGCGACGGAGTTGATGATGTCCACGCCCTCGCTGAGCGTGCGCTCGGTGGGCATGCCCAGCGACTCGCGCAGCTCGCGGTTCTCCGGGTCGACGAGCGTCCCCAGGTCCGGCGAGTCGAGCTGCACATAGGTGCAGCCCAGGCGGGCGAGCGCGTGTACCTCGTCGCGGATGATCGTCGCGGCGTCCCCGAACATCTCGTACGCGTCCCGGTACGACGGGGCCGACAGCTCGGGCGACCAGGCGGAGTACATGACCAGCGGGCTCGGCAGCGTCACCTTCACCGGTACCCTGGCGCGGCCGCGGGCGTAGCTGAACTCCTCGAGGGTCAGCATCCGCCGCGGGCGAAGCTTGCCGGTGACGGTGATCGGGGCGTGCCAGTCCCAGGTCTCGCCGCCCGCGCCGTGGAAGGTGACACCGGCGCCGGGACGCTCCGTCACCCCGTCGACCTCGGCCAGCAGCTGATCAAGGAACGAGAAGCGGCGTAGCTCCCCGTCGGTGATGACATCGAGCCCGCACGCTTCCTGCAGGGCGATCCCCTGGTCGACGGCGCGGTCCTCGATCTGCTTGAACTCATGCGGCTCAATACGGCCGGCATCGAGCGCGGCACGCGCCTGTGACAGGTAGTGCGGACGCAGCAGCGACCCGACGACTTCGGCGTGGTGTATGCCCGTCATCCCTGACCTCCTTCGCTACCTCCCTGCGTACCCGCCGCCGGCCGGCGGCGGAAGAGGGGATTTCCGGAATTGACGGTAACCACAAGCGCGGTGGCGTACCGCACCATGCTCGCCACAAACGCGGTGCCGAGTCGCCCGCCGCAGGCCCGCGGCGGCCGCCGCGGGCTCCGGCAGGGCCCGAGCCGAATCTCGCGTGCTGAGAAACATGCAACTTTCGTGCCCGCCCGGTACCCGCCCGGCGCCGAGCCTGGTCTCCGGGCCACACCGCAAGCCGGTCCGGGGCCGGAATGTCGCTGGTAAGCGGCCGGTGGTGGGACGGGCCACGCCGCCGGCCCGCCCGGCCTGATCCGGCGCGGAGCGGCGGGGATCGCGCGGCGGCCGCCGGCCTTTGCATCCGGCGTTGTGCGGTGCGATGGTGAAGTGCCATCTCGGCTCTTCGTTCCGTCCAGTCGTAAACAGAGGACACAATGCGCTTCGGCCACTTTGATGACGGTCACCGTGAATATGTGATCACTCGCCCAGACACGCCGCTGCCATGGATCAACTATCTGGGAACGGACGCATACTTCGGCATCATCTCGAATACAGCCGGCGGTTATTCGTGTTACCGGGACGCGCGTTTGCGCCGTATCACCAGGTACCGCTATAACAACGTTCCGGCCGACTCCGGCGGCCGCTACATTTATCTGCGCGACAACGGTTCAGGAGAGTACTGGTCACCGTCCTGGCAGCCGACCCAGCGTGACCTCGACAGCTATGAATGCCGGCACGGGCTCTCCTACACCCGGATCTCGTCCGCACGTCTCGGAATTCGCGCCGAGACCCTGTACTTCGTGCCGCTCGGCGAGACACTGGAGGTCTGGCGGCTGCGCGTTTCCAACGACCGCGGCGCGCCGGCCGACTTGTCGGTGTTCTCCTCCGTGGAGTTCTGCCTGTGGGACGCGCAGGATGACGCGACGAACTTCCAGCGCAACTACTCGACCGGCGAGGTGGAAGTCTCCGGCGGAGTTATTTACCACAAGACCGAGTACCGGGAGAGGCGGAATCACTTCGCCTATTTCGCGTGCTCCGAGCCGCTCGCCGGATTCGACACCCAGCGTGCCGCCTTTCTCGGCGCCTATCGTGGCTGGGACCGGCCGGTGGCCGTGGAGCGCGGCGAATCATCCAATTCCGTGGCCCATGGCTGGGCACCCCATGGCAGCCACCACGTGCGGCTGCGGCTTGCCCCGGGGGAGACCACCGAGGTGATCTTCCTTCTCGGCTACTGGGAAAACCCCCGGGAGCAGAAGTTCGGCGCACAGGGCTCCGGAACCGTCAACAAGGCCCTCGTGCGCCCGGTCATCGACCGCTGGCTGCGGTCCGAGACGGTCGCCGAGGGGTTCGACCGCATCCTCCAGTCGTGGGATTCGCTCCTTTCCACGCTGTGCGTCGTCACGCCGGACAACGACACGAACCGCATGGTCAATATCTGGAATCCCTATCAGTGCATGGTCACGTTCAACGTGAGCCGCTCGATGTCGCTCTTCGAATCCGGTATTTCCCGCGGTGTGGGATTCCGCGATTCCTGCCAGGACCTGCTCGGGTTCGTCCATCTGGAGCCCGCCCGCGCCCGCGGCCGCATCCTTGACCTCGCCGCCACCCAGCTCGCCAGCGGCGGCGCGTACCACCAGTACCAGCCGCTCACCAAGACGGGCAATGACGCCATCGGGTCCGGCTTCAACGACGATCCGCTCTGGCTCGTTCTCGGGGTCGCCGCTTACCTGAAGGAGACAGGCGACGCCTCGATCCTCGGCGAATTCGTACCCTATGGCGACGGCGGAAGCGCCGGGACGGCACTTTCCGAGCATCTGGAACAGTCGCTGCGGTACACGCTGGAACGGCGCGGCCCGCACGCCCTGCCGCTCATCGGCAGGGCCGACTGGAACGACTGCCTGAACCTGAACTGCTTCTCGGAGGCGCCGGGTGAGTCGTTCCAGACCACGGCGAACGTGGCCGGGGGCAGCGCCGAGTCGGTGTTCATCGCCG
>JAFAZE010000163.1 GCA_019239975.1 Streptosporangiaceae bacterium | reverse complement strand
GGGGAGCGGAACGGGGCGGCGCGGGGAGCCGAGCGGGCGCGGGAGGCAGGGGGGCTACAGGCGGTCGAGGCGGGCTACCTCGTCGGGGGTCAGGGCGAAGTCGGTGATGGCGAGGTTAGCCGCGATGCGATCCGGGGTTGCGGACTTCGGTATTACGGGGATTCCGTGCTCGAGGTGCCAGCGGAGCACCACTTGCGCAGGGGTCACGCCGTGCCGCGACGCGATCTCCGCGAGCACGGGATCGCGCAGCCTGGTGCCCTTGAGCGGGCTGTAGCCCTCGAGCACGACTCCGCGGTCGCGCATCGCCGCGAGCACGGCGGGGTCGTGGCCCGACGGGCTCCACGGGATCTGGTTGACCGCGGGCTTCTCACCCGTCTCCTTGAGAAGCTCGTCGATCTGGCGGGCACTGTAGTTGCTCACGCCAACAGCGCGGCACAGCCCGGCGTCCCGCGCGGCCAGGAAGGCACGCCAAACAGCCAGCGAGGCTCTGCCACGAGGCGGCCAGTGCACCAGCCACAGGTCAACATAGGATGTCCCGAGCGCCCGGAGGCTGGCTTCGATCGTCTCCCGCTCGCGCCCCGCTCGCTCGGGCGGCAGTTTCGTGGTGATGAACACCTCGCCGCGGTCAAGGCCGCTCTCCTGGACCGCCTGGCCCACCTCGTCCTCGTTGCGGTACATGGTCGCGGTGTCGATGTGCCGGTAGCCGGTCTCCAGGGCGTACCGGATGGCGTCGTAACCGCGCCTTCCGCGTAGCTGCCAGGTGCCGAACCCGACCATCGGCATGACCACACCGCCGCCCAGGTCCACCACTGGAGTCTCGCGCTGTTGTGTCATAGGAGAACCATTGTCTCAGGCGGGGCTGGCGGCGGGCGGGGCAGGGACGCGGGCGGGGCAGGGCCCCGGGGCTGGACACGGGCGCCGCAGGCGCGGGAGCTGGACGCGGGCAGGTGGGACACGGGCGCCGCAGGCGCCGGGGCTGGACGCGGGCAGGGCAGGGACACGGGCGCCGCGGGCGCGGGAGCTGAACGCGACGCGGGGCAAGGCGGGGGCAGGGACACGGGGCCAGGGCGCGGGCTGATGGGGAACGCCGCGGGAGAGGCGGAGCTGCGTGGATCCCGGGTGACGGCGTGCGGGCCAGTCCTGTTGGCACCGGGCGCGGGGGATGCTAGATTCGCCGGTCGTGCGGCGTGTCTCGGTGGTGGGCACGTCGGGGTCAGGCAAGTCCACGCTCGGCCGTGAGCTGGCCGGGATTCTCGGCGTGCCGTTCCTGGAACTCGACTCCGTTTACCATCAGCCCGGGTGGACAGAGCTGCCCGCCGAGGAGTTCATGCGCCGGGCGGGCGCGGCGGCGGCCGGGGACGGCTGGGTGATCGACGGCAACTACAGCACGGTGCGGCCGGTGGTGTGGGCACGCGCGGACACCGTGGTCTGGCTCGACCTGCCGAAGCGCATCGTGATGCGCCGGATCGTCTGGCGCACCCTCCGTCGCGTGGCGTGCCGTAGGGAGCTGTGGAACGGGAACCGCGAACGCTGGCGGAACCTGTTCACCTGGGACCCGATGGACTCGGTCATTTCCTGGGCCTGGCACCAACACGACGCTTATCGCGAGCGGTACGCCACGGCGCAGGCCGACCCTGCCAACGTCCACCTGAACTTCGTCCGCCTCAGGAGCCCCGCCGAGGTCCGGCGCTTTCTGGCCGGCACCCGCCGGAGCGCCCGAAGCACCCGGAGCACCGGCGACGCCGACGGCGACGGCGACGGCGACGGCGACGCGGCCGACGCGCCAAACGCGCCAAACGCGAAAGCTACGCCGCGACGAGTTCCGCGGGCTCGGCGATGACGTCCACGAGAGCACCGTTCCGCATCACGGTGACCGGCAGCCGCCGCCCGATGGCATCGGCGAACATCAGCCGCTGCAGATCCTGCGCGGTCGCCACGGGCTGGCCACCCGCCGAGAGCAGCAGGTCTCCGGGGCGCAGCCCGGCTCGTTCCGCTGGCCCTCCCTGGACCACCTCCGCCACCCGCAGCCCTGTCGTCCGGCCGATGCGCTCCCGCCACGGCGGCGCGACCGGCGCGGGTACCACGGAAATGCCCAGGTAGGCCCGCCGCACACGTCCCTCGCGCATCAGCGTCGAGACGATCCGCCGGGTGGTCGCGTTGATCGGGACCGCGAGGCCGAGACCGACACCTGCCACCGCCGTGTTGATGCCGACCACACGTGCCTGCGCGTCGGCGAGCGCGCCGCCGGAATTGCCCGGGTTGAGCGCGGCGTCCGTCTGGATGACGTCCTCGATCAGCCCTGTCCGGCGGCGCCCGCCGGTCGGCATCGACCGGCCGAGCGCGCTGACCACGCCGGCGGTGACGGAGCCGGCGAGCCCCAGCGGGTTGCCGACCGCGACCACGAGCTGCCCCACGACCAGGCTGTCCGCCTCGCCGAGCTCGGCGGGCTCCGGTGTGTCACCGGTCGCGCGGAGGACCGCGAGATCAGACAGCGGATCCGCTCCGACGACGCGGAAGGGCGCCGACGTGCCGTCGGAAAACGCCGCGGTTCCGCCATCCGCCGACCCGACGACGTGCGCGTTCGTCAGCAGGAACCCGTCGCCGGTGAACACGACCGCCGAACCGAGGCTCTCACCCTGGCCGCCCGGTCCGCGCCTGGGCACCCGCAGGGCCGCCACCTTCGGCGTCAGCCGCCCGGCCACCCCGGAAACGATCCGCGAGTACGCGTCAAGGGCGTCGGCATCTGCCATGACCGCCTCCGTTCATCAGTGATTACACCATTACAAAGCAGCGAGGAAGGTGCAAGCTTCCTGATGTGTTTCCGCCCTCGGCATAATCCCGAACGTGCGGCGGCATCGCCCCAGGCCACCCGGGAGACGGGCTTGGGGACCGGGAGACGGGCTTGGGACCGGGAGACGGGCTTGGGGAGTGGCACGATCACGGGAGGGCGGGGGCGCTGGCCGGCCACAACGGCCACAACGGCCACAACCGGGCAATCCCGGGCGAAGGTGGCTTCTTGTCAGCGGCATGGCGGTGACGTTAGATAAGGGCACGATGCCGCGTCCGGTCGCTCACCTGGCCAATCTCGACCTGAACCTGCTCGTGGTGCTGCGGGAACTGGTCCGGGAACGCAGCGTGACGCGCGCCGCGGAGCGCCTGGGCGTCACGCAGCCCGCGGCGAGCGCGGCGCTGGCGCGGCTCCGCCGGCACTTCGGGGACGAGCTGCTGATTCGTGAGCGGGGCGAGTACACGCTGACCGCGCTCGGCGCGCAGCTCGCCGAGCAGGTGGACGCGGTGTGCGCCGCGGCCGAGCGGCTGTTCGCGGCGAGCACGCACTTCGACCCGGCGGTTTCCGAACGCGAGTTCACCCTCGTCATGGCCGACTACACGATCATGGTCATGGGCGAGGCGCTGTCGCAGGCGGCGCAGCGGGCCGCGCCGCACGCCAGGCTGCACATCCGGCTGGTCAGGGAGTCGCTCAGCACCGAGTACGCGGACGGAATCCGGTTCATCGACGGGATGGTCGCACCGCCCACGCACGGTTTCGCGCTTCCCGACACGCGCTCCGCGGAGCTGTTCCGTGACCGCTGGGTGTGTCTGGTCGACGCGCACAACCCGGCGCTGGACGCGGGTGTGCTGCGGCTCGAGGACCTGGCCCGGCTGCCCTGGGTGGCGCCGTACTACCGCAGCCGCCCCAACCCGCCGGCGGTGCCGATCGTGCGCCAGCTTTCGCTGCTGGACATCCGGCCGCGGATCGCGGTGCGGGTGGAGAGCTACCTCGCCGTGCCGTACTTCGTCGCCGGGACCGATCGCGTCGCGCTCATGCAGGAACGCCTCGCGACCCGGCTGGCCGCCCAGATGGACCTGCGGGTGCTCGAGTGCCCGGGCAGCCCGGAGCCCATCGTCGAGGCGCTGTGGTGGCACCGCCAGTACGAGGACGATCCGGCCCACGCCTGGCTGCGGCGGCTGATCATGGAGACCGCACGCCGCCTGTGAGGGCGTGGTCGCTTGCGTCTGCCGCCGGACTTGAAGCGCCAAGTGCCACGAGCCACCGCCGACCGCGGCGGAGGCCGGGCATACGGGGCGGCCCGTGACACGCGGTAAGTCGTGACTTTAAGTCAGCAGAAGCGTGCGGAGCGCCAATAACCGGACTGCGGC
>JAFAZE010000118.1 GCA_019239975.1 Streptosporangiaceae bacterium | reverse complement strand
TCCGGAAGGGCCTCCCGGACAGGCGCTATCCGCTGCTGCAGCTGGCCCTTGCCCGCCTGCCCGGCGGTGATGGCCTTCTGGCGTGCCATCCCCGCGGTGCCGGCCAGCTGGCCGCGCAGGTTCCCGGTCCGGGTGAGGGCCTGCTCGCGGGTCCCGGCCACGGTGTTCTTCATTCTCCCCGCTAGCTCGGCCGCCTTTCCGCGTGCCCTGGCCTTCACATCGGCCTTGGCGGCCAGTTGCTCCACCGTCGCGCCAAGCTGCTCGCGGGTCCGCTCGATCTCCTGCTTCAGCTGCTCAGCATCATCGGCAGCCGCAGGGCTGGCGCTTCCCTGCGCCGCTATCCCGCCAGCGCCACCGGAGGCGACCCCGTCCTCCTGAACTGGTGTGCCTGCCTCTACGGTCTGCTGTTCCGGGGATTCCCCGGGCATCCCGGCGGCCGTCATCGGCGCGCCCTTTCCTTGATCTGCTCCACGTCGGCCTTGATGCTCTCGGCCGTCTCCGTGGGCACCGGAGGCGTGCCCCTCTTCAGGCGCCCCCTGCCCGCCAGGGCCGCCACCGCGGCCACCGCCAGCAGTGCCGCGCCGACGATCAGCGCGGCCAGCCACGCGGCCACCGCGTGGCTGATGCCGATGATGGCGCAGGCGATCAGGCAGCCCACGCCGTACAAGGCGATCAGCCCGCCGCCGCCCATCATCCCCACGCCGATCCCGGCCTGCTTGCCTTTGCTCTTCACCTCCAGCCGGGCGAGCCTGAACTCATCTTTCACCAGCACGGAGACCTGCTCGGCGAGCTCTTTGACGAGCTCCCCGCTGGAGCGCTCTTGGGCATCTGGCTGCCCCGCGCCGTCCATAGTGGCCATAACGCCTTTCCTCCGTCCGAAATCCGATGCCCGCCCTCGTCCGGACCCAGGAACGCTTACCCGGGAGCCCGCGGTTCTAACACCACCCGCAGCCGGTAGGGCCGCAGCGCCCTAGCCGCAAACCACGGGGTCTTCGCCGGCGGGTCACCTCTTGCCGTGGGTGATCTGGAGATCGGAGTACCGGACGTCGATGTGCGCGCCTTCGCGAGTGAGCAGGCTGGCGTCGTCGTCGGCATCGAGGCCGACGTGGGCGGCGTAATGCGGCGGGTTGGTGGCGACGACGCCGTGGAAGCTGACCCGGTCGCCGGGCCGCAACTGCTGCGGGGACTCTCCGCGCCCGGTGAGCTGCACCCATACGCGAGCCCCGGCAGGGCTACGGGTCCAGAATCCGTCGCCGACGGGCACGGCGAGCACCAGCGCGCCGTGGGCGGCGGCAGATTCCCCGGTGTCACGGGGGCAGGTGGGCCGCGACGGCGGATGCGAGGTCATGGCCGGCGACGGTCAGGACGCCCGGAGCTGAGGGCTGGCCGCCCGATGTGAGTACCACGATCGCAGCTGCAGCTCCGGCGGCCGCGGTGGCACCGGCCGCGGCGTGAGCCGGGTGCCGGGCCAGGGCGTGGCGCATCCGCCCGGCGATGGCCGCCAGGCCGGGCCAGGGGAGCCACCCGGCAAGCCGACGGCTGCGATGCAGCAGCGGGCCGGCCAACGCGGCGCAGACCGGGCAGCTCAGCAGGTGCTGCCCGGCGGCGTAGCCGGCTTGGCGCTGCTGGTCACCGAACGATAGCGCGAGCAGGACCGGTCGGCAGCGTGCGGTCGGCAGCCGGACGTGGCGCAGCGCGAGGAGGTACTCCACTCGCAGCCGGGCCCGGGCGCGGGACAGCCGTACGGCAAGCGTGGGCGGGCTGACCCCGGCCTGCCTGGCGACAACCGCGGGAGGGTGGCCGGCCACGTCGCGTGCCGTCAGCAGCGTGCGGTCACTCGCGGGTAGCGCGTCCAGCGCGGCGGCGACCGCCTCGTGCTCCTCGCGGCGGAGCGCCTGTTCCTCCGGCGTCGCGGCGGCTTGCGGTTCGAGCAGCCGGTGCTGGTGCCGTGCGTGGAGTTGTTCTGCCCGGCGCAGTGACGCCGCGGTGTTGCGGGCGGTGACGATTGCGTACGAGGTCAGGGTGGCCCGGTCCAGCCGTGTCCGTTCGGCCAGCAGCCGGGCCAGCGTCTCCTGCACGACGTCGTCGGCGGTGGCGGGGTCCAGGCCCAGGCCCTCGGTGAGCCGGCGCAGCGCAGGCAGCAGGGCGATCAGGTCCTGATCGGACGGGCTCTGATCGGACGGGATCTGGTCGGTCATGCGGGCTGGGCCCCTTGCCTGGTGCGTCCTTCCGCTGTTCCGCTCGCGGGACGAGATCGTTTCCCTGCCCGGAATTTGTGTAACAAAACGGCCGCGAAGTCGTACCCGCTTTGCGGTGTTTCATCCGTTCGCCTGCGGCTAGCGGGCCAGGGGTGAGCCATCACCCGCCAGTGGGCGGGCCGCGGTGAGGACACAGCCGCGGGCAACGACGGAGACAGCTGGACAGGAGGACACACTATGACGTTCGACGAACCGGCCAGGCTGACCGGCGCGCAGGTCATCAGCCGCGAGGGTGAGAAGATCGGCAAGGTAGAGCAGGTTTATCAGGATAGCTCCACGGGCCGCCCGGAGTGGGTGGCGGTCCGGACGGGATGGTTCGGCGGCCACGTGTCGCTGGTCCCGCTGGCCGCGGCCGAGGAGCGCGACGGCCAGATCGCGATCCCCTACGACAAGGAGTTCGTCAAGAACGCGCCGCACCAAGACCCTGCCGGGCAGTTCGCCGAGGCAGACGAAGCCCAGCTATTTCAGTATTACGGGGTGCCCTATGCCGGGCAGACCGCCATCGCCGCCGACACCGCGGGCGAGGACGGCGCCGCCGTCGGCGGGACCGCCAATGACGCGATGACCCGCTCGGAGGAGCGGATACGCGTGGGCACCGTGACCGAGCCGACCGGCCGGGTCCGGCTGCGCAAGTACGTGGTCACTGAGCAGGTCCAGCAGACGGTGCCGGTCAGCCACGAAGAAGTCCGCATCGAGCGCGAGCCGGTCACCGAGGCCAATATCGGCGCCGCCATGCAGGGCCCTGACATCACCGAGGCCGAGCACGAGGTGACGCTGCACGCCGAACGCCCAGTGGTCGAAAAGTACGCCGAGCCGGTGGAACGGGTCCGGCTGACCAAGGAGACCATCCCGGGCGAGGAAACCGTCTCCGAGGAAATCCGCAAGGAGCGCATCGAGGCCGAAGGCCCCGTGCAGGAGGATCAGGGTACCGGCCGCCACGCACACGGCACCTGAGGAGCAGCACGGCACCAGGCCGGGCGGCCACACCCCGGCCCCGCACCGCCCGGGCACGCCGGGCGGTGCGCTGGGAGGCACCTACGGCGCGTTCCTGACTGCGGCGCTGCCGTGCCAACCCCTGAGGTGCGATCTATCGCGCATTCACTGGTGGCCCGGGAAGTTCAGGTTCAGTTGGGCGCGCGGCATCGCTGTGCGAGGCCACTTGCTGGTAACGACCTTGGACCGGGTGAAGAATCGCACGCCGTCAGGGCCATAGGCATGGGTGTCGCCGAAGAGGGAGGATTTCCAGCCGCCGAAGGAAAATGCGGCGGCAGGTACCGGGATGGGGACGTTGATACCAACCATCCCGACTTCAACCTCGCTCTGGAAGCGCCGTGCGTGCGAGCCCTCGGTGGTGAACAGCGCGGTTCCGTTCCCATAAGGATTGGCGTTGATCAGATCGATAGCCTCCTCGAACGACGACGCCCGCACCACACCGAGAACCGGCCCGAAGATCTCGTCGGTGTAGCAGCTCATCTGCGGCGTCACGTGGTCCAGCACGCTTGGCCCGAGCCAGAACCCCTCGGGGGAGCCGCCGATCACCGGGTGGACGCGGCCGTCCACAGCCAGCGTCGCGCCCTCCCTGACCCCCGAGTCCAGGTAGGAGGCGACCTTGTCCCGGTGCGGCCCAGTGATGAGCGGGCCCATCTCGGACCGCTCGTCGGTGCCAGAGCCGACCCTCAGCGTGGCCACCCTTTCCCGGATGCGTGATACGAGTTCGTCCCCGATGGGCTCCACGGCCACGAGAGTGGAGACAGCCATGCACCGCTCCCCCGCCGAGCCGAACCCGGCCGAGACCGCCGCGTCGGCGGCCAAGTCGAGATCCGCGTCCGGAAGCACCACCATGTGGTTCTTGGCGCCGCCGAGCGCCTGTACGCGCTTGCCTGCCTTGGTCCCGTTTTCGTACACATACCTGGCGATAGGCGTGGAGCCGACGAAGCTGACCGCCTTGACGTCCCGGTGCTGCAGGAGAGCGTCGACCGCCACCTTGTCGCCGTGGATCACGTTGAAGACGCCGGGCGGGAGTCCTGCCTCGGCCCAGCACTCGGCGAGGAGCACCGATGCGGACGGATCCTTCTCGCTCGGCTTGAGTACGACTGTGTTACCGCAGGCGATCGCGATGGGGGTGAACCACAGCGGCACCATGGCGGGGAAGTTGAACGGCGTGATCACGGCGCACACGCCCACCGGCTGGCGGATCGAGGTGACGTCGATCTGCGTCGACACGGACTCTGAGAATTCACCCTTTTGCAAGGCGGGGATTCCGCAGGCGAACTCGACGACTTCGAGACCGCGGGCGACCTCGCCGTCGGCATCGTTGAGGACCTTGCCATGCTCGGAGGTGATGGCGGTTGCGAGTTCCCTGCGGCGGCGTAGCAGCGCAGCCCGGAAGTCAAACAGGACGCCAGCCCGGCGGGTCAGGGTCGCGGTGCGCCAGGTGCGCCAGGCGGCGTTGGCCGCGGCAACGGCGGTGTCGACGTCCTCCTCGGAGGCGAAGTCGACGTGTCCGGTGACGGCGCCGGAGGCGGGATCGAAGACCTCGCCGTGCCGCGCTACCGGTCCTGTCCAGGGCTTTCCGTCGACCCAGTGGGATATGTGCTTCACCGGTTGACCGCCTCCTCGTTCACCGCGCGCAGCGCGTCCGTCAGCAGCGCCAGACCCTCGCGCGCCTCGGCCTCGGTCAGCGTCAGCGGCGGGGCCATCCGCAGCGTGTGCCCGTACAGGCCGCCCTTGCCGACCAGCAGCCCGCGCTCCCGCGCCGCCTCGAGCGTCCGGGCGGCGAGCGGCGGGCTCGGCTTCTTCGTGGCCGGGTCGACCAGGTCGATGGCGAACATCAGCCCCTTGCCGCGCACATCGCCGGCGATCTGCAGGCCGCCGGCGGCCTCGCGCAGCCCGCTGACGATCAGCCCGCCGGTGACCGCGGCGTTGCGCTGCAGGTCGTGGGAGAGCACGTAGTCCAGCACGGCGTTGCCCGCCGTCGTCGCGACCGGGTTGCCGCCGAACGTGGAGATGCCGTTGCCGCGGATACCGTCGAGCAGGTCGCCGCGGGCGACGACGCCGCCGATCGCGAACCCGTTGCCGAGCCCCTTGGCGAACGTCATCGCGTCCGGCGTGATCCCGTGCGCGCCGATCCCCCAGAAGTGCTCGCCGGTCCGCCCCCACCCGGTCTGCACCTCGTCGGATACCAGCAGGATGCCGTGTTCGTCGAGCACATCCTTGTACGCGGCCAGCAGCCCGTCGGGCGGCATCGTGAACCCGCCGACGCCCTGCACCGGCTCGGCGAGCAGGCAGCCCACGTCATCGGGGTGGACGCCGCCGGTCAGCAGCGCCCGCAGGTCCTCCACGCAGGCCTCGGTGAACCGCTTGTCGGACAGGCCGGCGTACGGGGAAAGCTGCCGGTCCGTGCCGTGCAGATAATGGGTACCGAACGGGTCGTGGCTCGACATCTTCCAGGCCGCGTTCCCCGTCACGGCGATGGCCCCGAACGACCGGCCGTGGTAGCTGCCCCGCATCGCGAGCACCTGGCTGGCGCGGCGGGCGGTGAGCGCGGCGAGGATCGCGGTCTCGTTGGCCTCGGTGCCGGAGTTGGTGAAGAACACCTTCGCATTGGGGATGCCGGAGAGCTTCGCGATCTTCTCGGCGAGCTCGACCTGGCCGCGGATCAGGTACAGCGTCGAGGTGTGCACGACGCCGGTGGCGATCTGCCGCTCGACCGCCTCGCGCACCTCCGGCACGTCGTAGCCGAGCATGTTCGTCAGGATGCCGGCGAAGAAGTCCAGGTAGTTGCGGCCCTGGCTGTCGGTGACCCGGCATCCCTTGCCGCTGACGAGCTCGATCGGCTCGTCGTAGTAGATCCCTACCCAGTTCGGGATGACCGCGCGGTGGCGGGCGAGAAGGTCAGGCATACGGTCCAGTCTCTCCCGCCCGCCAGGCTCGGGGAGCCGTACACTTTGTAAGGCTCTCTCCCAATTTTGGAACACTATGCTTCCTACCGCGCTCCCCACCGTCAGCGATCTCCTCGGCCTCGACGTGCTGCGGCAGGGCAGCCCGCGGGTGGTCGCGGGCGCCGACCGGACCGGCGCACCCGTGCGCTGGGTGCACGTCATCGAGCTGGCCGACGCGGCACGCCTGCTTCGCGGCGGCGAGTTCGTGCTGACCACGGGGATCGCGCTGCCCGATGACCCTTCGCTGCTCGCCAGATACGCCACGGACCTCGCGGCCGCCGGGGTGAGCGCGCTCGCCATCGAGCTCGGCCGGAGGTACGTGCGGGAGCTGCCTGGCGCGCTGATTCGCGCCGCGGAAGAGTGCGGCATGCCGCTGATCGCATTCGAGCGCGAGGTCCAGTTCGTCGAGATCACCGAGGCCGTGCATGCGTCGATCATCGACGCCCAGCTCGAGGAGCTGCGGGCGGCTGAGCGGCTGCACGAGGTGTTCACCGAGCTGTCGGTGGCGGGCGCTTCCCCTGACGAGGTGGTACGCCAGGCTGCGGCGCTGGCAGGACGGCCGGTGATCCTGGCCGATCTGTCGCATCGTGTGCTGGCCTGCGCGCCGGGCAGCACGGATCCCGGCCGGCTGCTGGCCGGGTTCGCCACACGCAGCCGGGCGGTTCAGGCGCAAGGCCGGACTGTTTACGACGAGGCATCCGGCTGGCTGGTCACCACGGTCGGAGCGCGCGGCGAGGACTGGGGGCGGGTGATCCTTGTCTGTGACGGCCCGCCATCCGGCACAGACACCGTGCTGATCGAGCGGGCGGCCACGACGCTCGCGCTCGGGCGCCTCCTCGCGAGGCACCAGGAGTCCATCGAACGGCAGGCGCACCGGACCCTGATCAGCGGCATCATGAACCAGGCCGACCCGGCCGAGGCCGCGGTGCGGGCGCGGGCCCTCGGCGTACCGGTCGAGGGACGCCAGCTCATCGCGATGGTGCTCAGGCTCCGTGGTCACGGGCCCGGGATTTCCGCGGACGCCCGCGTCCTGGAGGTCGCCGACGCCACCGCGGATGCCTGCCAGGCGCTCCGGGTGCCGTCGCTCGTCGGGACGCTCGACGACGCGCGCGCCGGTGCCATGCTTTCGCTCGGGCCGCGCGTCGTCGCCGACGACATGCTCACCACCCTCGTGACACGCATCAGGGAACGGCTCGGCGACAATCGCGACGGGCTGGTGATCGGGGTTGGCGAGACGGCCGGGTCGGTCAGGCAGGTGCGGCGGTCATTTCTCGAGGCGAGCCAGGTCGCGGACGTGGCGGATGACGACGCCCGGCTGCCGTTCTACCGGCTGCCCGACCTGCGCCTGCGCGGGCTGCTTCACCTGCTCCGCGACGACCCCCGGCTGCAGGCCTTCGCCGAGCGGGAACTCGGCCCGCTGCTCGACCGCGCACCCGGGCTGATGGGCACGCTGGCCGCGTACCTGGCCGCCGGGGGCAACAAGGCGGCCGCGGCGAAGGACTCGCATCTGGCGCGGCCGACGTTCTACGAGCGCCTGCGCCGCATCGAGCGGATACTCGGCACCGACCTGGCCTCGGCCGAGTCCAGGACGTCGCTGCACGTGGCGATGCTGGCCCTGGAGACGGGACAGACGGCGCAGACGGCGCGGGCCGGCCAGACGCCGCGGCGGGCGCGGGCCGGCCAGACGGGCGGCGGGCGCGGGGCGCCGGCCGGCGGAACTTCCGGAACGCTCTTACTGACGCCAGGCCTGGCACGTGAGTTCCCTGACTGCGTTAGCTTTGGCCGGTGAGCAGGCCCGGCGCGCCACGCGCGGTCCCTGCCGTGGTGCGCAACAAGGCGCTGGCGGCGGGAGCCGCGCCCGGGTGACCATGCCAGGAAAGAGATCACGGTTCTGCGGCTGGCGCGCGGTGACGGGTGCGCCCGGCTATTGCGGGCCGATGCGGCGCGGGGAGCGCTGCTGCTCGAACGGCTGGGCCGCTCGCTGCACCAGCTCGAGCTTCCCCTTGCGCGGCGGCACGAGATCCTCTGCGCGGCGGCGGCGAAAATATGGCGCCCGGCCGCCGGGTGCGGCCTGCCCACCGGCGCCGACAAGGGCCGGCAGCTCGCCGGTTTCGTCACCGCGACCTGGGAAGAACTCGGCCGTCCCTGCTCCGAACGCGCGATCGACTACGCACTGGCATGCGCGGCCATACGCATCGAGGCGCACGACGATGAGCGCGCCGTCGTGGTACATGGTGACGTGCACCAATGGAACGCGCTTCAGGCCCGCAGCGGCTTCAAGCTCGTCGATCCCGACGGCCTGCTGGCCGAAGCCGAGTACGACATGGGAATCCTCATGCGCGAGGACCCCATCGAACTTCTGCAGGGCGATCCTCATGAGCGGGCACGCTGGCTGGCGGCGCGCTGCAACCTCGACGCCACCGCAATCTGGCAATGGGGCGTGGTGGAACGGGTAGCGACCGGGCTCCTGCTGACCAAGATCGAGCTACAGCCCGTCGGCCGCGAGATGCTGACCGCCGCCGATCACGTGGCCAGATAACCCCGCAACAGCGGGTAAATCACCGGCGCCGTGGTCCTGCGCCCCCTCGGTGCCGCCGCTCGTTCCCGGCAAGGCGAGGACGTCACGGCAATTCCCACACCGTCACGTCGAGCTGCGCCACTGCATTGTAAATGGTGATTATATGCACGTACGCGATACGATTATGGGCGGTCCGCACGCAGATATTAACCCCGGGATGGATATTGCCGACCTCAGTTTGCGGATGGCTGTAAATCAAGTTAGAGCACTGCTGCGGAGTCGGGCGGGATGATCCGTACCAGCGGCTGAGAGTGCCCGGGCCGCTGCCGTTATCCGAGAACTCGTCCATGGATAGGTAGTAGGAGTAGAACGCTATGTCACCGGTCTCAACAACGGCGGTGCTGGGAGGAGTGTCGTCAAGGTAAACGCCGTGGTAGTCGATTCCTACCGTCCCGTGCCAGCGCACAACATCTGCCGGAGGCGATGAGGCCGCTGATCTCATGGGGTGTGCCGCGTTCGCCGGGCTGCCGCCCGGGATGACCGCCCGTTGCGTGCCTGCTGTCGTGCTCGCTGCTGGAGTGGATGCGGCGCCACCGCCCGGCCTTGGCCACAGGTAGGCAACGAGCGCCACCAGCGCCGCGACGGCGCCCGCTACTGCCGCGACAACCGCTGTCCACCGGTACTCGCGCATACCGAGTCACCTCATGGGTGAGCAGATTATCACTGCTTGTGACGATTATGCCAGTATACGCCTTGGATGACGGCCGCTCAGGACAGAGCGGCGGTCATCCAGCATGCAGCACTAGGAGCCTGGGGGAAGGCCCCAGGGAAGCTGGTTGACCTGGCAGACCAGTCCCCTGGGCGGCAGCCGGAGCGAGATGAGGTACGCCTGCTTGGCGGCGTCCCGGCACGTGCTCGGCTCGGAGTACTCGCTGGTGTGCCCGTCGCCGTTGACGGTGATCAGCCGCGCGTTGACGAGCTCGCGGGCGCCGGTGACCGCTCCCGGGTACGGCGTGGCCGGGTCGTGCAGCGAGTTGATCACCAGGATCGTGGCCCGCGACCGGTTCCACGGGCCGTCGTAGGCGTCGGTGTGCAGCGCGGGCCAGCTTCCGCACGGCGTCATGTCGTAGGTCACGAATCGGCCGAAGCCCGGTACCTTGACGTCTTCGGTGGCCGCCAGGCTGTCGTACACGGACTCGCGCGTGGGCACCTCGATGTCCGCGCACTGGCTTATGTAGTACCCCTCGTTCGTGTTGTTCACCGGGTACATCTGCTGGGGCGTCATGGCCGGCGTGGCTCCGGAACTGGAGGTGTACAGCCCCTGGAGCAAGGTGGCGAGGGCGGGCCAGTCGGCCATCGGCTTGTACAGGTTGTAGTAGGTGACGGCGACGATCGTCGAGTAGAAGTACGTTCCCCCGGCGTACTGAATCGGGTTCGCCCTGGACCGCGCCAGCAGCGTCCGCCACTTGGCCGGCAGGTTACCGCCCGCGGCGAACGCGCAGCTGCCGCTGCCCGCCTTCGCGCACAGGTGCAGGAACCGCCCCAGCACGTCCTGCCCTGCCACGTCCACCCCGGCGCGGACGTCGACCGGGTACTTCTGCGCCTCGCCGGGTGTGTCCCCGATGGCGTTGGCCTTGAAATCGACCGAGCCGTCGAACACCATGGCGCGGACGTTGCGGGGGAACAGGTTGGCGTAGATGGCGCCGATCACGGTCCCGTACGAGAAGCCCATGTAGGTGAGCTTCGCGTCGCCCACGTCCTGGCGCAGCAGGTCGAGGTCACGGGCGGTGTCCTGGCTGGACATGTGCGGCAGCAGGGTCCCGGCCCGCTGCTGGCAGTCCTTGCCGAGCTGCGCGTTCAGCGACCAGAAGCTCGCGTCGGTCGAGGGGGGGTACGGGAAGTACGGCACCGAGCCGAAGTAGTTGCTGTCGTCCTGCTGCGTCGCGAAGCACCGCACGGCGGTGGACAGGCCGGTTCCGCGGGTGTCCCAGGAGACCAGGTCGAAGTGGTCGCGGATGGCGGCGCTGAACACCGTGGTCGCGCGTTCGGGGAGGATTTTGGTACCGGCGCCGCCGGGGCCGCCGAAGTTGATGAACAGCGACCCGATCCGCTCTTTGCGCACCGCCGCGGGCAGCCGTATCAGCGCCAGCTGGATCCGCGCGCCACCGGGCCTGGCGTAGTTGAGCGGCGCCGGGGCGGTCGCGCACTGGAACGGCGCCTTCGCGACGGACGCCGGGCACTTCCCCCATTTCAGGGTCACCCGGTACCCGCTCAGCGCCGACTGGGAGGAGGTGACCGCCACGCGCGCGGCGACCGCGCTCGCCCCGCCCGCCCTCGGTACCGTCACAGCCACCACGACCAGCGCGGCGGCCACGGCCGTCACCACGGCGGAAACGGCTGCCGTCATCGTCTTCGACTTCACATGAGCCCCCGTGTTCTCGGCGTTGCCGGCACAGGCGGCAAACTACTCCATGTGCGGGCGCCGGCGCGTGACAACGTAAGAACACGCAGGTCAATTCGGTCTGGCGGCCCCGTCTTGACGCCGGTGCGCTGCGCTGGCGCGTCAGCTCACCCTGACCGGCACGCTGGCCGGGCCGCGGAGGTTCATCCTGCCGTTCCATGTCACGTCGCCGTCCAGGGCGAGATCCGGGAAGCGGGCGGCGAGCCGCGCGAACGCGATGCTGGCCTCCAGCCGGGCCAGCGACGCGCCCAGGCAATGGTGCGGCCCGGCACCGAATGACACGTGCAGCCGGGCGTTCTCGCGGTCCAGCCGCAGCTCCGCGGCGTCCGGGCCCCAGAAGCGCTCATCGCGGTTGGCGGAGCCGAGGCTTGCCACCACGAACGCGCCCGGCGGGATCATGATCTCCCGGACCGTGATCGGCTGCAGGGTGATGCGCCTGCTCAGCTGCACCGGGCTGTCATACCGCAGCAGCTCCTCCACCGCGCTTGGTGCCAGGGCCGGATCGCGCCGCAGCCGCTCGAGCTGGCCGGGGTTGCGCAGCAGCGCGACCGTGCCCCCCGCGATGAGGTTGACGGTGGTCTCGTGCCCGGCGACGTACAGCAGCAGGGTCTGCGCGATCAGCTCGTCGTCGTCCAGCACGTCGCCATCGTCTTCGGCCTGGATCAGCGCCGTGAGCAGGTCGCCCGCCGGGTGCCCGCGCTTCCAGGCGATCATGTCGGCGGCGATGCCGGTCAGCTCGGTGTTGGCGGCGGCGATCGCCGCGGCGAGATCCAGGTCGGTGACCGGTTCCAGCGACCGCACCACCAGCCCGGTCAGCTCCCGGATCCGTTCGTGATCGGCGGGCGGTGTCCCCAGCATCTCCGCGATCACGGTGAACGGCAGCGGAAACGCCAGGGCCTCCACAAGATCGGCCCGGCCTGCAGCCCCAATGGCGTCGAGCATGCCGTCGACCAGTTCGGTGATACGCGGCGCGAGCGACTGCACGGCCCGCGGGGTGAACGCCTTGGACACCAGCCTCCGCAGCCGGGTGTGGTCCGGCGGGTCCCGGTCGAGCATCGAGAGCCCGTTCGCTCGCGGGTACTGGTCGCCGTAGGAGGCCTCGCGCAGCTCCGTGAGCGGGCCGTCCGCGACGTTGCGGTCTTCCACCGACAGGCCCGCGGCCCGCAGCAGCCAGGACACGTCTTCATACCGGGTCAGCGTCCAGAAGCCGAGCGGGTGCTGGTACACCGGCGCAGCCTCGCGCAGCGCCGCGTACCGCGGGTACGGGTCGTCGGTGAAGCCGGGCGCGAAGGGGTCGGAGAGCTGTTCTGCGGGCACGGCGGGCTCCCGTCTCGTACGGCGCTTGTCTTGCGCACTTGGACATCGCTTCATACACACTGTTTCATACACGCTGTTTGTAACATACTCTGTGTATGTCACTATACTTCGCGCATGGATCAGGTCAAGAGCCGGCGGGAGATCTATTCGGCGGCCACCCGGGCGGCCCTGCTCGAGGAGGCGACCGCACTGTTCGCGGAGCGCGGGTACGCCGGTACATCGCTGGAGGACGTCGCGTCGGCCAGCCAGGTCACCCGCGGTGCGGTGTACCACCATTTCGCCGGCAAGCAGGCGCTCTTTGAAGCGGTCCTTGATGAGCAGGAAACGCGGGCGACCGAGCGGATCATCGCCGCGGCGGCCAGCCCGGACGCGTGGGAAGCGGCGACCCGCGCCCTGGACGCCCTGCTCGATCAGTGCTGCGACCCGGTCTACGGCCGCCTCGTCTGGCTGGAGGGGCCGGCTGTCCTGGGCTGGCATCGCTGGCGGGAGCACGAGAAGGCGCACGCCTACGGGCTGGTTGAGCAGTTCGTCCGCGCCCTGATCGACGCCGGCTACCTGGAGGACAGGGCGGCCGAAAGCCTGGTCCGGTTCTGTTTCTGGATGCTCGGCGGGGCGGCGCTGGCACTGGCCGAAGCGCCCGCGGACGACAAGCCCCGGATCCGCGACGAATGGGCCTACCTGATCCGCCGCGCCATGGGCGGCCTCGGCACCATGGGCGGCCTTGGCACCACGGGCGGCCTGGGCGCGCCGCAGGGCCAGCAGCCGGGCCTCCAGACTCCCGAGTCGCATGGGCGAGCCTGATCCCGCGCGCATCCGCGTTCACCTCGGCCACCCGTCTCGTCCTCCGCGGCACCCGTACCCCCGCGGCACCCGTACCCCCGCGGCACCCGTAACCCCCGCGCGGCACCCATACCCCGCGGCACCCATACCCCGCGGCACCCGTACTCCGCGGGCGCCTCATCCCGGCAGCCACCCGTCTCGTCTCCGCGCCGGCGGCCATTTGCCGCCTAAGCCTCTTATGCCCGTTTCGTCCATGGCCTCCGATCTCACAACGCGCCCCATCACGGTCCCTGACTTCCGATTACGGCCCCTAATTTCCATCACGTGGCAGCGAGAACGGTGTGGTGGAAACTAAGGTGCCGCATTCGACCCGTAAATTCCACGACGCATAAACAGAGAACGGTTTGGTGGAAAAAAGGTGCCCATAAGTGGGAGCCGGGCTCAAGGGATCGTCGACCCGGTCGGTCTTGTTGCCCCGCGCCTCAGCGTCGTCACGGTAAGCCCTCCGGATGGAGGAAACGCCAGGACGACGCCGGGGAGAGCAGGCGGTCCTGCGCCGCCGCCAGGCGCGAGAACCGGGAAGGGGACGAGGAGTGGCACCCGGGAGGGCACCGGGTTCTGGGAACGGCAAGGGCGCGAGGGTGGCGCGCCGCACCCAGAGCGGGGCTGCGCATCCCCTACACGCCGTGGATGCGGTCGAGGTCGTGTAGCTCACCGGTAACGGTCCCGGTAATGATGTGGGTGCCGGCGCGCACCACTCGTGCGCCGGCACATCGCACCGGCAGGAGGATGCCCAGCGTGGAGATGAAGATCGAGGTGGTGCAGGTTCCCGTCTCCGACGTGGACCGCGCGAAGGACTTCTACAGCAAGCAGTTCGGATTCAGCGTGGATGTCGACAGGGTGGTTCCCGGGGGCATGCGCGTCGTCCAGCTCACCCCGCCCGGGTCCGGCTGCTCGATCCAGCTGGCCGGGGGCGGCGGCGAGCCGCTGCGCGGGCTGACCCTCGTCGTGCCCGACGTCGTGGCCACGCATGCGGAGCTGACCAGGCTCGGTGCTCCGCTCAGCGAGGTCGTCCACTACGAGAACGGCGTCCAGGTGCCGGGCCGCAGCGACGAGCCGTGGAGCACGATGGTGTTCTTCTCCGACCCCGACGGCAACCACTGGATCATCCAGGAGCGCCCCGGCGCCGGGTAGCCGCCGCTGAGGTGGCGTCTTGCCCATACGGGTACGGTCGAGGGCCTGCCGGAGTTGCCGGGGAGGAACCCAGCGCCCCCGCGAGGCTGGGCCCCTCCCGGCGACAGGTGCATTCATCGTGTCCGGCGGCCACCGTAGAGTCTGTGAAGGTTTCCTGAAGGCCGCTTGATGGGCGCAGGATCATCCGGTCATGCGCGGGCATCGTGCCGATCGCCGAACGCGGCGTGGGCAAGCTTGGCGCGGATCAGATCGGCGTCAGAAAGGCGCAGGTCCTCGAGGATCGTCAGGGCCTGCTGCCACGCCTCCCGCGCCTCACCCTGGTGACCCAGGGCACGCTGCGTTTCGCCGATGCGGTCAAAGATCTCGGCTTCGTGCTGGCGGTCGCGCAGCTCGCGCCGGATGGCGAGCGCCTTGCGGTAGCGGCTGAGCGCCATGGCGTGGCGGCCCATTCCGTGGTGTGCGTATCCGAGGGTATGCCAGGCGCCTGCCTCGCCATGGCGGTTGCCGAGTTCGCGGTGCAGGCGCAGGGCGCGCGTGGCGTCGCTGATCGCCCCCTGGTGATCACCGAGCAGCGCTCGCAGCCAGCCGACCTCGGTGAGGGCGTTCGCGTGGGCGGCCCGGTTGCCCATGGTCAGGTAGAGATCAAGGGACAGCTGAGCGTGGCGCATCGCTTCCAGGTAACGGTGCTGACCCTCCAGGAGACCCGCCATGGCGTTGTGTGCACGGGCCTGCCCCTCTCGGTCATTGAGCTGACCGAACAAGGCGAGCGCCCGCCGCAGGTGAGCGTCTGCCCCCTCGTGGGAGCCGGACACGACGCCGATGTAGCCGAGGTCCAGATGAGCGCGGGCCTGCCCGGCCAGGTCTCCGAGGCGCCCCGCCGCGGCAAGCGCTGCATGCTCGGCGGCGGCCCACTGGTCCCATAGCCCCCGGCGGTAGAGGAACGTCACCAGGCACCACGGAAGCTGCCAGGCGTGTCTGTCAAAGCCCTGGCCGGCGGCGAGCGTGACGGCCGCGAGCAGGACCTGGTACTCGGCCTCGAACCACGCCAGCGCCTCCTCGTCGCTGGCCAGAGGTTCCGGCACCACGCCCGGCCACGGATCGGCCGGAAATGGCGGCTCGCGCCCCTGGTGCAGCCACATCGCGGCGGCCCGGGCGGTCGACAGGTAGTGGTCGAGGATCCGGTGGATCGCCACCTCACGTTCTGCCGCACCGTCCTGGGCCTGAGCCTGCTCCGCGGCGTAGGCGCGCAGCAGGTCGTGAAAGGCGAACCTGCCGGGCACATGCTCGGTGATCAGATGCTCCCGGTCCAGTTCAGCCAGGATGCCGCGGGCCTGCGCGGCTGTCACCGCGGCAAGGCTGGCCGCGGCCGCGATGGTCACGTCAGGCCCGGGATGGATGCCCAGCAGCCGGAACATACGCGCGGCCGGCGCGCTGAGCGCCTTGTACGACCACGAGAACGCCGAGCGTACGCTGCCGGCCGATTCGTCCGCGTCGAGGATGTCCAGGCGGGCGCCTTCATCCCGCAGGCCGGCGGCCAGCCTGGCCAGAGACAGCTGCGGACGGCCCGCGGCGCGGGCAGCGGCGATACTCAGCGCGAGGGGAAGGCGCGCACACAGCTCGGCCAGCTCCTCCGTCGCCGCTGGCTCGGCGGAAACGCGCCGCGTGCCAATGCGGCGGCCAAGCAGGTCGCGAGCCTCGTCCTTGCCGAGCACATCAAGGGTGAGCAATGTGGCACCGTGGGCCGCGGCCAGGCCAGTCAGCCGGCGGCGGCTGGTGACGATCACCAGGCAGCCGCCGCCGGGGAGCAGGGGGCGTACCTGGTCCTCATCGCCGGTGTCGTCCAGCACCAGCAGTACCTTCTTGCCGGCCAGCACGCTGCGGTACAGGGCCGCCTGTGATCGTGGATCGGCCGGTATGCGCGCGGGCTCGACGGAAAACGCGTCGAGGAACACGCGGATCACCTCCTGCGCGGGCGCCGGGTCGGCGCCCGATCCGCGCAGGTCGGCATAGAGCTGCCCATCGGGAAACTCGTCGGCGACCATGTGGGCGAACTGCACAGCCAGGGCGGACTTGCCTATCCCGGCGGTACCGCCGATCGCTGCGATCACCACAGCGCCCTCCGTCACCGCTTCCCGGGCCAGTTCCGCCAGCATGCTCAGCTCGGGGCGCCGGCCGGTGAACTGCCGGGGAGCGGCCGGCAGCTGCCGGGGTACCACTGGTGCCGCGGTCACCTGCGAGGCGGCACCGTTCAGCGAACCCGTGATATCGCGGTTCCTGAGGATGTCATCGTGCAGCCGCCGCAGGCTCAGGCCCGGCTCAATGCCGAGTTCCTGGGCCAGAATCCGCCGCGTGGACCGGTACACGTCGAGCGCCTCCGCCTGACGCCCGGATTGGTACAGAGCCCGCATCAGCAAGCTGGCCAGCCGCTCACGGAACGGATGCTCGGCGACCAGCGAGGCGAGTTCACCGGCCAGGTCCGCCGCCGCGCCGAGCCGCAGCATGGTCTCGGCGCGATCCTCTTGCACGGTAAGCCGCAGCTCGGCCAGCCGGGCCCGTTCTATCTGGGCCAGCGGCCCCGGTACGCCACCCAGCGGGATACCCCGCCAGAACGCCACCGCGGTGCCGAGCGCGGCCACGGCGGCCCGCAGGTCCCCCGCGGCCTTCGCCCGCCGGGCGGTGTCCAGATGACGCTCGGCCACCTCGAGGTCCAGGTGGCTCTCGGCGATGTGCAGCACGTACCCCGGACGCACCGAGGCGAGCAGCCTGCCGCGGGCACGAGGTTCCTGGCCCGGCTCGAGTGCCCTGCGCAAGCCGGCGATATACGCGTGCACGACGTTGACCGCGGTCGGCGGCGGGTCGGCGCCCCATACCGCGTCAATCAGTTCATCTCGCGAAACGACCTGGCCCGCGCGCAGCAGCAGTGCTGCCAGCACCGCCCGCTGACGCGGCCAGCCCAGCACAAGTTCTGTCTCCCCCCGGAACGCCCGCAGCGGCCCCAGTACTTCAAACCGCGGCGAGCCGTTTCGATCGGCCACAACCGCGCCCCATTCCCGTCACAGCCATTATCAACGGCGCGGGCGACCGGGCGGTTCACCGAGAGCCTGCCGGAAACCAGGCGCCGAGTGCCATGTGCGGCCCCAGCGCGGCGGACGATGGTTTCATGCCAGTTCCTCCGCCTGGATGGAGCGCATCCGGATTGCCGCGCTCGCCCGCTCTTTCCAGCGCTGGACGTCCACGCCGACCACCAGGAGCCACAGGCATAGCGATCCTTCACCGATAATCGTGGGCAGCCCGATCCATGGAACCAGATGGGCGGCAAACCCTGGTGCGAGAAAGTCCGTGAAGCCGTCGGTCAAATAGGCCAGGGTGTCGATCGCCAGCAGGACGCCGATGGCTCTGGGCAGGAACGTCGACCTGAACACCAGGTATGCGACGCAGAGGATGTCAAAGCCGTAGAACACCCCGTAAATGCTGTAGTCGATCGTCGACAGATCGCCGGGCAGGTACGCCAGCGCGTGCAGCTGCGCCGGCGGAAGAACGCTCGCATAGTGCCTGTTGCCCAGGAGGACCACAGGTGTGAACTCGCCGAGCAGGCCTGCGGCCTCAACGGAGGTCGCGACCAGGGTGAAGAACACATCCAGCAGCGCAAGCCTCCGGTTCACCACTTTGAGCAGGTCATAAAAGATGACCGCCATCGGGATATTGGTCAGGGTGACCACGACGTGCGCTGCCAGGCCGAGCCGGTACAGCAGCTCGTGGGTCTGGATGTTGTGGGCCGCGGCTGCCGCATCGGGCACGATCAGTATGGCGGGAACCACGCCGATGGCGAAGGCGCCGAAAATGATATTGATCAGGTAGAGGGCACCGGCTGTCCTGGCCAGCTGGCGCGGCGAAGCACCAACGATGGAATCCATCAGTGACCTTCCTGGGTGGAATGCTGTGCGATCATGCTCCGGAGCCTAGGGAGCACGCGGAGCGCTGCCATCGGTGAAATCCCTGAACCGGTACTGAGCCAGCGGCACCGAGGTCGTAGTACGTTCGGTCCCGTGCCCAGATCCGCCCACCGGCCGGGCAGCCTGCCTGCCGAGGTGACGAGCTTCGTCGGCCGTCGCCAGGAACTGACCGAAGCCAGGAAGAAGCTGGCGGCCGCGCGCCTGGTCAGCCTCGTCGGGCCGGGCGGCGTGGGTAAGACCCGCCTTGCGGTCCGCATCGCGACCGACCTTGGACGCGGCTGGCCGGGCGGCGCCTGGATGGTCGATCTCGCTGAGCTCCAGGATCCGGCGCTCGTCGGCAACGCCGTCATGGCCGCCCTCGACCTCCGCCACCAGGCCGCGACCGACCCGCTGGCCCTGCTGCGTTCGTACCTCAGGGACAAGGAGCTGCTGCTGGTCCTCGACAACTGCGAGCACCTGCTCGAAGCGGCCGCTCAGCTCGTCAGCGAGGTGATCAGGACGGCACCGGGAGTCCGGGTGATCGCGACCAGCCGGGAGCCGCTCTCGGTGACCGGTGAGCACGTGCTGCCGGTCCCGCCGCTCGAGCTGCCGTCACCGGACGCCGCCGAGGCGCTCGCCCAGCTGCGCCAGAACGAGGCCGTCATGCTCTTCACCGAGCGGGCGGCGGCGGCATCGGGACACTTCGAGCTGACCGCCGCCAACCGGGCGGCGGTCGCCGCCCTGTGCCGCCGGCTCGACGGGCTGCCCCTGGCGATCGAGCTGGCGGCGGTCAGGACGCGGGCGCTGGGGCCCGAGCAGATCCTCGACCGCCTAACGGACAGGTTCGGCCTGCTCACCGGCGGAAGCCGGGCCGCGCTCCCGCGCCACCAGACGCTGCGCACCACCATCGAATGGAGCTACGACCTGCTGACGCTGGCCGAGCGGACGCTGCTGAGGCGGCTGTGCGTGTTCGCGGGCCGGTTCACGCTGGAGGACGTCGAGCCGGTGTGCTGCTCCGGCGATGTGCCGGCGGCGCGCGCGCTGGACCTGCTGGCGTCGCTGATCGACAAGTCGCTGGTGATCAGGCAGGACGCCGACGGCGCCGCCTGCTACCGGCTGCACGAGACGATGCGGGAATACGCGCGTCTCAGGCTGCGCGAGGCGGGCGAGGAGGACGCCGTCGAACGGCGCTGCGCCGACTACTACCTGTCGCGGTGCGCGCGCTTCGCGGTGGAGGGACGGTATCGGCTGCTCGAGTGGCTCGCATGGATGGAGCTGGAAATCGACAACATCCGGGCTGTCCTCCGGCGCCTTACGGACCACGAGGACTCCCGGCGCGGCATCGATCTCGCCACCCGCCTGAGGTGGTACTGGATCACTCGCGCGACGGCCGAGGGCGTGCGGTGGCTCGACGAGCTGCTCGCTCGGGAGGCCAAACCCGCCGCGTCCCCGTGGGCATACTTCCTCCGTGGCTTTCTCGCCGTATTGCAGAACGATCCAGCGGTCGCGAGGCCTGCGCTCGAACGCGCGGTGACCGCGGCCCGGGCGGCGGGACAGCAGGACGCGCTGTCGCGATCGCTCGCCATGGCGTCGATCGCCACCAACATGGCCGGGGATCGCGCGTCCTCAACGCGGCTGCTCGACGAGGCCCGGGTCGCCGCCGACGGCCTGGATGACCTGGGAACCACGCTCATGATGCACCAGGCCCGGGCGCTCAACGGCCTCCTCGACGGCGATCTCGGCGCCGTCAGGTCCGCCGCCTCGCAGGGCGCCCGGCTCAGCCGCGAGGCCGGTGACTTGTACAGCCTCGGCATGATGCTGCTGAACCAGGGCTTCGCCGCGCTGATCTCCGGGGACCTTCGCGAGTCCGGGCAGCGGCTTGCCGAAGGCCTGCGGATCGCCCGCCAGCTCGACGACCGGGTGGCACAGTGCCACCTGATCGGGGGGCTGGGCTGCTGTGCGGCGAGGGCACGCGAGCCGCGGCTGGCCGCGCAGCTCCTCGGAGCGATGGAGAACCTCCGCGCCGAGGCCGGGGCCCGCATCAACGCGGGCATGGCCCCGGCACTGGCGCAGGCCAGGGCATCGGTGACGGCGGCGCTCGGTCCGCCGAAATTCGAGACCGAATTCAAGGCCGGACATCAGCTCAGCCGAGATGCCGCGGTGAGGCTCGCGCTCCGTGAAGCCGCTCCTCCGGCGGTCGCAGCTTCGGCTCACGGGAGCGCCGGAGTTCTCCGGCAACGGGAAACCGATGTCGCGCGGCTGGTGGCCGACGGCCTGAGCAACAAGGAGATCGGCGCGCGGCTGTTCATCTCCGAGCGCACCGTCGAAAGCCATGTCCGCAGCATCATGAACAAGCTCGGCTTCAACTCACGAACCCAGATCGCCGGATGGATGGCGGTTCCGGATCGCTAGCGCTCTCCTAAGCGGGTGAGGAAGCTGCTGAGCCGGGGACGACGAGGCCGCTCTCGTAGGCCATGACGACCAGCTGCGCGCGGTCCCGCGCGCCGAGCTTGGTCATGATGCGGCTCACGTGGGTCTTTGTGGTGAGCGGGCTGAGGAACAGGTGGGCGGCGATCTCGTCGTTGGACAGGCCCGCCGCGACCAGCCCGAGCACCTCACGCTCCCGCTCGGTCAGCCGGGACAGGCTCGGGCCGGGCATGACGGGCCGTCCCGGCTGGCCGCCCAGGCCGGGTCGGCTGGCGAGAGATGTGATCAGCCGGCGGGTCACGCTCGGCGACAGCAGCGCGTCGCCGCCCGCCACCACGCGGACCGCGCGGATCAGGTCCTCCGGCTCGGTGTCCTTCACAAGGAAACCGCTGGCGCCGGCGCGGAGCGCCTGGTAGACGTACTCGTCGGACTCAAAAGTGGTCAGGATGACGACCTTCACCCCGGCGAGGTCGTCGTCCGCGGCGATCCGCCGGGTGGCCTCGAGGCCGTCGACCCCGGGCATCCGGATATCCATCAGCACGACGTCGGCCCGCTCGCGGCGGGCCAGCTCGACCGCCTGCTCGCCGTTGACCGCCTCACCGACCACCTCCAGGTCCCCGGCGGCATCGAGGAGGACACGGAAGCCCGCCCTGATCAGCGCCTGGTCGTCGGCGAGCAGCACCCGGATCACCGGCGTGCCCCCTGTCCCGAGGCTGTGCTGATGGCGGGTGGCGCGGGCTCGCCCCGTGCCGGGCTTCTCCCGGCCGGGAGGCGTGCGGCGACCCGGAACCCGCCGGATGGCCCCGGCCCGGTCTCGACCGTTCCGCCGGCGGCGGCGGCACGTTCACGCATGCCGCGCAGCCCGTGCCCGGGCCCAGAACCCGGCGAGCCATCAGGCGCCGTCCAGTCGCCGGCCACGCCGCGGCCGGTGTCGGTGACCTCCAGCCGCAGGTCGGTTTCGCCGTAGTTCAGCGACACCTCGGCGGCGGCGGCCCCGGCGTGCCGGATCGAGTTGGTCAGCGCCTCCTGGATGATCCGGAAGGCGGCCAGGTCGGTGATGGCCGGCAGCGGGCGCGGCCGGCCGGTGACGGTCACGGTGACCGGGAGGCCGGCCTGCCTGACCCCGGCGGCCAGCGCGTCGAGCCCTGCCAGGCCGGGCGCGGGCTCGGTGGGGTCGGCGGCCTCACCGGCCTGGCGGAGCACGTTCAAGATGGCGCGCAGTTCGCGCAGGCCGTCCTTGCTCGCCGCGCGGATCGCGGCCAGCGACTCGGCCGCCTGCTCCGGGCGCTCGGTCAGCACGTGGGCGGCGGCAGCCGCCTGCACGCTGATCGTGGCCATCGTGTGCGCCACCACATCGTGCAGTTCCCGGGCGATCCGCAGCCGCTCCTCGTCGATGCGGCGCTGGGCATCCCGCTCGGCGCTGTCGCGCAGCGAGTTGATGTAGGCGCGGCGATTGCCCACCGCAATGCCGGCGAAGCAGGCGGCGGCGGCGACGAAGGGCATGATGTCGAACCCGCCGCCGAACCCGCCGAACGGGTTTGCGGCCAGCGACGCCAGCATCAGCACGATCAGCGTTCCGGCCGACCACGCGATCGCCCGCCTCACGCTGATCCGTGTGGCGAGCGAGTACAGCGCGGCAACCGGGGCGAGCAGCGCGGCTCCGTTCACGTAGCCCAGCAGCGAGTAGATGGCCACTGCGGTCGCCGACACCACAAGCACCGCGGCAGGCCAGCGGCGCCGCCAGGCCAGCGCCAGGCACGCCGCGACAACCAGGAGATACGCGGCCGCTGGGGTGTATGGCACGTGGTGGCCGTTGACAAAGTAGCTCTGCGGCCGGTTCGGATGGGCCTCGCCGTAGGAGCCGTAGACGAGCAGCGCGGTCATGGCGAGCGCGAAGACCGCGTCACCGGCCGGCGATTGCCGCCAGCGGTGCCACCACGTCCACGCATCATCCATACCGGCAGCGTAGGCGCCCGCGACCCGCTGGGCCATCCTTCCCGGGTTGACGGCCGGCGTACTCCCCAGGGAGTATCCGGCGCCTGGGGTACTCGCGGGGGCGTAACGCCGGCTGTCAACTCCGGCGGGACGACCGAGTACGCCCGGGCGCGGCACGCTTGCGGTGGCTGGCGGAAATCCCGCCGGCAGCGGAATAAGGAGCCTGAAGATGCCAGCCTTGACGCGTTTCGTCCTCCGCCACAAGGCGCTGGTGACGCTGCTGTGGATCGTGGTGGCCGCCGCCGGCGTGATGACGCTCAGCGGGACCACCCACCGGATGACCAACAACTTCGCGATGCCGGGCCAGGCGTTCCGTGTGGACAACCAGATCGCCGGGGAGTACGGCAACGGCGGGTCGCAGACCCCGTACGTTCCGGTGATCACCGTGGCCCCCGGCGAGCGGGTCACCGATCCCGCGGCCGCCGCCGCCACCGGCCAGGCCTTCGCGGCGATCGCGAAGGCGGTGCCGGGCGTGCGGATCGCCGATTACCACACCACGCATGACAGCGCGTTCGTCACCCGCGACGGCCGGACCACCTTCGCGCTGGTGTACACGGCGCCGGTGACCGGGTTCGGCGGCCCGGACGCAGGGCCGGCCATCGCCCGCGCCGTCTCCTCGGCGCTGCCGCCCGGCTGGCACGCCGGCCTCACCGGAGCCCAGCTGCTGGCCAGCGGCAAGCCCGCCGCCAAGGGCACCGGGGTGATGGCCGAGGTGATGATCGGCTCGCTCGGCGCGCTGATCATCCTCGCGCTGGTGTTCGGCAGCTTCCTCGCCCTGCTTCCGCTGCTCATCGGCGGGATCTCGGTGCTGGCCACGTTCCTGCTCGTCGGCGGGCTGACCGAGATCACCGGGGTCAGCCAGATCGTGGAGTTCCTGATCGCGCTGATCGGGCTGGGCGTGGCGATCGACTACTCGCTGCTGGTGGTGAGCCGGTGGCGCGAGGAGCGCGCCGCGGGCCGGGACAACCAGGCCGCCGTCACCGAGGCGATGAACCACGCCGGGCGGGCCGTGGTGTTCTCCGGGCTGACCGTGGCGATCGGGCTGCTGTCGATGATCGTGCTGCCGGTGCCGATGCTGCGCAGCGTCGGTTACGGCGGGGTGCTGGTGCCGCTGGTGTCGGTGGCCGTCGCGGTCACACTGCTGCCGGTGATCCTTGCCACGATCGGCCCCCGGCTGGACTGGCCGCGGCTGCGCACCGAGCGGTCCGCCAGCCGCGTGTTCTCGGCCTGGGCGCGGACGGTCTACCGGCATCGCTGGACCGCCGCGCTGGCCGGGCTGGGCATCATGGCGGTGCTGATGCTGCCGGCGCTGTCGCTGCACCTCGGCGAGCCAGGCAGCGCCGCGCAGGCCACCGCGGGCCCGGCCCACGACGCGCTGGTCACGCTGACCGGGGGCGGCATCCCGTCCGGTGTCATCACCCCGGCCGAGGTGCTGACCTCCGCCGGCTCGCAGCAGGCCGTCGCCGCGCAGGCCGCTCACCTGCCCGGCGTGTACACCGCCGTCGCCCCCGGCACCCCGGACTTCCACCGGGCGGGGACCGCGATCGTCAGCGTGCTGCCGGCCGCCGAGTCCTCGGTCCCGGCGGGCCAGGCCACGATCACCGGGCTGGAGCACAGCCTGCTGGGCGGCCGTGGCGTGCTCGGGGTCGGCGGGGACGGCGCGTCGCTGATCGACTTCGACCACGCGGTGTACGGGGACTTCCCGCTGATGCTCGCGCTGATCGGCGTCGCAACGTTCGGTCTGCTGACCCGGGCGTTCCGGTCCGTGCTGCTGGCGGCCAAGGCCGTGGTGTTCAACCTGATCTCGCTGGCCGCCGCCTACGGCGTGCTGACCTGGGTCTTCCAGGACGGCCACGGCTCACAGGCGGTGTTCGGCATCCCGGCCACCGGGGCGATCACGATGTGGGTGCCGCTCATGGTGTTCGCGTTCCTTTTCGGCCTGTCGATGGACTACGAGGTGTTCATCCTCACCAGGATCCGCGAGGCCTACGACCGCACCGGGTCCGCCCGCGAGGCGGTCACCGAGGGCCTCGGCCGCACCGGGCGGCTGGTCACCAGCGCGGCCGCGATCCTGATGCTCAGCTTCGTGTCCATGTCCACCTCGTCGATGACCGACCTGAAGATCCTGGCCACCGGCCTCGGCGCCGGCATCCTGGTCGACGCGGTGGTGATCCGCTGCCTGCTCGTCCCGGCGATGGTCGCGCTGTTCGGCAAGGCCAACTGGTGGCTGCCCGCCCCGCTGGGTCGGCTGCTCCGGATTCCCGCCGGCCCGGCCGGCGCGGCCGGCGCGGTCAGCCCGGCCGCGGAGACTACGCGGGTCCCGGCGCTCACCGCCGGACGGTAACCACCCATCTCAACTGCTGGCCCGGGGAGTCCCCGGGCCAGCGTCATGCAAAGAGGGCGCCCGCGTCCGCGCCTTCCCCGGAAGACGAGGCGGCGGGCGCCGGGGTGATGCCACCGCCCGTTCGGCATAATTATTTTGATTTCCGCCTGCCCGAGCGACGAGGGACGCATGACGGAGTACCGGAGCACCGCCGAGGCCATCGTGCAGTCGCTGATCGGCCACGGCGTCGACACCGTCTTCGCGATCCCGGGAGTGCAGACCTATCCCCTGTTCGACGCGATCGCCAGGTCCGCCGGCGCGATCAGCGTGATCGGCGCGCGGCACGAGCAGAGCGTCGCGTACATGGCGTTCGGCTACGCGCAGGCGACCGGGCGGACCGGGGTGTATTCCGTGGTGCCGGGCCCGGGGTTCCTCAACGCCAGCGCCGCCCTGATCTCCGCCTACGGGGCGAGCGCCCCCGTGCTGTGCATCACCGGCGAGATCCCGTCGCGGTTCATCGGCAAGGGCCTCGGGCACCTGCACGAACTGCCGGATCAGCTGGCGACCATGCGCTCGCTGACCAAATGGGCGGCCATGATCGAGCACCCCGCGCAGGCCAGCGAGCTGACCGCGCGGGCGCTGTACCACGCCAGGTCGGGGCGGCCGCGGCCGGCCGCGATCGCCGTGCCGTGGGACGTGCTGGCCGCGGCGGCGCCGGCGGTGGAGGTGCCTCCCGTCCCGGTGCGGCCACCGTCGCCGGACCCGGAGGCCGTGGTACGCGCCGCCGCGCTGCTGGCTGGCGCGAAGAACCCGATGATCATGGTGGGGAGCGGCGCGCGCGGCGCCGCCCGGGAGGTCGGCGAGCTCGCCCGGATGCTGCAGGCACCGGTCGTGTCGTTCCGCGGCGGGCGCGGCGTGGTGGACGACGACGACCCGTACGGGTTCACCTGCGCGGAGGGGTTCGAGCGGTGGGCGGGCACCGACGTGCTCGTCGGGATCGGCTCGCGGCTCGAGCTCACCTGGTACCGCTGGCCGGACCCGCCGGCCGGACTGCGCGTGGTGCTCATCGACATCGACCCGAAACAGGCGGCCCGGCTCGAGCCGGACGTGGCGGTCGTGGCGGACGCCAGGGAGGCGACGTCGGCGCTCGTCAGGGAGCTGGCGGCCGATCCCGCGCGACCGGACCGCGCCGCCGAGTTCCGCGATCTCAAGGAGCGCAAGGCGCGGGAGATCCGCGACCTCGGCGCCTCGCTGGAGTACCTGGAGGCGATCCGGGCGGCGCTGCCGGCGGATGGCTTCTTCGTCGAGGAGATCTGCCAGGTCGGCTTCGCCTCCTACGTCGGGTTCCCGGTGCACCAGCCGCGGCAGTTCGTCACCTGCGGGCATCAGGGCACGCTCGGCTTCGGCTACCCGACCGCGCTCGGCGTGAAGGCGGCGTTCCCGGAGCGGGCCGTCGTCTCGGTCGCCGGCGATGGCGGGTTCATGTTCGGTATCGGCGAGCTGGCCACGGCCGTTCAGTATGACCTGCCGGTGATCGCGGTCGTGTTCAACAACAACGCCTACGGCAACGTGCTGCTCGACCAGATCCGGCTGTTCGAAGGGCGGGAGCTGGGCGCCCGGCTGCGCAACCCCGATTTCGCCGCCGTCGCGGAGGCCTTCGGGGCCGCCGGCTACCGCGCCCGCGATCCCGGTGAGCTGGCCGCGGCGCTGACCAAGGCGCTGGCGGAGGACAGGCCCGCGGTGATCGAGGTGAAGACGGAACTCGGCGGCTCGGCTTCGCCGTGGAAGTACGTCATGCCGGCTTCCCGGAAGGCGTCCTGAGCTCGCGCTGTCATCGGAGGCGGCATGGTGAACGTGGTCGTGACGGGCGGCGCGGGGTTCCTTGGCTCGCGGCTGGCGCGGGTGCTGCTGGCGGCGGGCTCGCTGGCAGTGGCGGGCGGCGCGGCCCGGCCGCTGTCCCGGGTGACGCTCATCGACCGTGTTCCGGTGCCGCCCGACCTGGCCGCCGATAGGCGGGTGGGAGTGATTCACGGCGAGCTTGCCGGCCTTCTGGATCCCGGCGCGGCCGGGCCCGGCGCTGGCGCGGGCTCCCCCGGCGCTGGCGCGGGCGGGCCCGGCGTGCGGGATGCGCTTGCCGGGGCCGAGGTGATCTTTCATCTGGCTGCGGCGGTCAGCGGAGAATGCGAGGCCGACTTCGACCTGGGCATGCGGGCGAACCTGCGTTCCACCGAGGCGCTGCTGGCGGCCTGCCGCGCGCTCGGCACCAGACCGGTGGTGGTGTTCGCCAGCTCCCTCGCCGTGTTCGGGGCCTCGGCCGAGCACCCGCTGCCCGCGGTCGTCGACGACCACACCCTGCCGAATCCGCAGACCAGCTACGGCACGCAGAAGCTCATCGGGGAGCGTTTGCTGGCCGACTACACACGGAAGGGTTTTCTTGACGGCCGGGCCGTGCGGCTGATGACCGTCGTGGTGCGCCCCGGACGGCCCAACGCCGCCGCGTCGGGCTTCTTGTCCTCCATCATTCGTGAGCCGCTGAACGGCCAGCGCGCGACCTGCCCGGTCAGCCCGGACACGGAGGTCGCGCTCGCCTCCCCCGGCAAGGCCATTGACGCGCTGCTGTGCGCCGCGGTGTCTTCCAGCCAGACGTGGGGCGGCCGCAGCGCGGTCACGATGCCCGCGCTCACCGTGACCGTCGCGGACATGGCCGCGGCGCTGCGGCGGGTGGCCGGGCCGCAGGCGGACGCGCTGATCGACTGGGTGCCCGACCCGGCGGTGGCCGCGATGGTGAGGACCTGGCCCGGGCGGATCCGGTCCGACCGGGCGGCCCGGATGGGCCTTATCCCGGATCAGGACTTCGAGTCGGTCATCCGGATGCACCTGGCCGAGTCCAGTTCCTGACATGGCGTCCTGGTGCTGGTGCTCAGGCCTGCTCCGGGTCGAGGCCGAGGGCGGCGCGCCCGCCGTCGACCGGCAGGACCGCCCCGTTGATGAAGCTCGAGTCCGGGGACAGCAGAAATGCGACGGCGGCGGCGACTTCTTCGGGCCGCCCTATCCTTCCGAGCGGGTGCAGTGTGCGTATCTGGTCCTCGATGCGCGCTTTCGCAGACTCATCGCGGCTGAGCAGCTCGTTGTAGCGCTCAGTCATGATCGATCCGAGTGCGACGGCGTTCACCCGGATGCCACGCGGCCCGTAATCGACCGCCAGCGCCCGCGTCAGGCCTTCCACCGCGGCTTTGGCCGTCGCGTACGGCAGAGCGCCGCGTACAGCGCGCTGCGCCTGGTGGGACGAGACATTCACGATCCCGCCGCCATCGCCGGCGGCGAGGAAGCGGCGGATCGCGGTGGCGCACCCGGCGACCGCGGGGCCGATATTGGCGGTGATCAGGGCCAGCGCGTCGGCCGCCGGAACCGCGTGCAGCCACGCGTCCCGGAACACCGCCGCGTTGTTCACCCAGCCGGCCAGGGGGGCCGCCTCCTGCGCCAGGTCCGCAGCCCGCTCGGTGACGGCCTCGTCGGCCGCATCCCCGGTCACGGCCATCAGCCGGGGAGCGGCCCGGTGATCGCGGGTCCAGCCCAGCACGGCCGGATCGCGGTCGATGACGACGACATGATCGCTATCTCCGGCGAGCCGCTCGGCCAGCACCCGGCCGATGCCCTGGCCGCCGCCGGTGACGACATACGAACGCGTCATTCCTTTGCCCCGTTCTAGAGCGTGCTTGAAACTTCAGTGTCCTGTCTCGTTCAGGCTGAGGTGATCTCCTGGGATCTCGCGGGCCTGAAGGACATGGATGGCCTTGGCGAAATGCCCGGCGCGCCAGGGGCGGCAACGGAGTCTACGCCGGATTCCCCTGGGTCTTGAGCTGGCGTTGGCGCATTCGCCCCGGAGCGCGCAGCTTCGCGGGGCGCTGTTGGCGGCCTTCTGGGAGGCCGACTTGTTCTGCCCCTGGCAGGGCTGAGGACGTGCTCATCAGTGCCGATGTAGCCCTTATCGGCCAGCTATTGAAAATACTTCATCGCGGTTCCCCGGCTTGCAGTCCGGGCGATGAAGGCTATATACTCGAACTGAGCATCGAGCGAGCGCCGACAGGGTATCTGGATGAGAGAACTCTGGTCGGCAAGGGGACTTCTCCCGCAGTGCGGGGCTGCTAGGCATCACGGATTTCGAGTGTTCTGGGCCACACGTGCGGCATGGGAGGAGGTGAGTCGCCCGGTGAATATTCAGCCCGAAAACCCGAGCCAGGGAAATGAGCCTGGCCGGAGCGGCGAATTCGGCCAGCGTACCTCCAGTGCGGCCGCCTCCTCCGGCGCGGTTGGCGCCGCTGGCCCGGCCGCGGCACCCGAGCCTGCGATTGCCGTACCTGGCCTTGGGCCTGAGGTGACGGCCTCGGCTACCACGCCGGCGACGCTGGCGGATGCGCTGGCGATGATCCGCGGCGGGCTGGAGTTCCTGAACACCACCGACATGGCCGGGTTGTCGTCGGCCGCCCAGGCGGAGGCGCTGGTCGCGCTGGGGCAGGCGCAGGGGATGCAGACCGCGGCGCACGCCGCGATCCTTGGCGCGTTCACCGCGGGCAGCGGGTACGAGACCGACGGGCATGGCGGGCCGGTGCCGTGGCTGATACACGTCACCCGGGTGACCAAGGGTGCCGCCAAGGCCGCCGCCGGGTGGATGCGCCGGCTGCACGCCCACCCCGGCATCCGCGATGCGCTGGCCGCCCGGCAGCTCTCCGAATCGTGGGCCCGGCAGATCTGTGAGTGGAGTGACCGGCTGCCGCGGGAGAACCGGGCGGCGGCGGATGCGATCTTGCTGGCCGCGGCGGCGGGCGGGGTGCCGTTTCCGGATCTGGGGATCCTGGCTGCGGACATGTATGAGCGGTGCCGGTCGCAGGCCCCGGACCCGGAGGAGGGCAAGCCGTTTGATGACCGGCGGGTGCGGCTGGAGCCCACCTTCGACGGCGCCGGGGTGCTGACCGGGAACCTGAGCCCGGCGTGTGCGGCCGCGCTGCAGGCCACCCTCGATGCGCTCGGCAAGCCCCGCGGCGCGCAGGACCTGCGCACCGAAGACCAGCGCAAGCACGATGCGCTGGAGGAGGCGCTGAAGCTGCTGATCGCCGCCGGGATGCTGCCGGAGCGGGCCGGGCAGCCCACCCAGGTGCAGGTCCTGACGCCCCTATCCGAGTTGCGCGGCATGGATGGCGCCCCGGCGGCCGAGGCCGCGTGGCTGGCCGCCAAGGCCGGGGAACCCGGCTACCTGACGGGCAAGGACGCGGAGGCGGCCGCGTGTGACGCGACGATCATCCCGGTGGTGGCCGGGAACCCGGACTGGGCGGTGCTGGACCAGATGGCCCAGATGTGGATCGGCGCGCACGGCCTGGACCGCGGCGCGCCCTGCGGCTGTGAGTGCGGCAAGTGCACCTGTCATCCCCCGGCGCCGATGACCGGGGAGGCGAGGGCGCGGCTGCGCCGCACCCTGCTGGGCATGGCGGCCGACGCGCTGTCCGGCCCGGCGGGGCTGGCCAGCTACCTGCGGACCCGGGTGCTGGGTGCCCCCTTCGCCACCGTGAGCCTTCCGCTGGATGTCGGGGTCGCCGACACCATCCCGGCGCACATCAGGCGGGCGGTGCTGTTGCGGGCGCGGGGGCGGTGTGAGTGGGCGGGCGGCTGTGACCGGCCCGCCGCCGCGTGCGAGGTGCACCACCTGGTGCCTAGGGCCGACGGCGGCAAGACCAGTCTTCGCGGCTGCGTTTTGCTTTGTGAGTATCACCACCAGGTGTGTATCCACCGGTGGGGCTGGACGATGATCTTGCACCCGGACGGCACCACCGAGGCGCGGTCCCCATGGGGACAGGTACTCCGAAGCCACGGGCCACCCGCCCGAGCAGGGTAACCTGCCACGGCAGGTTCGGCGTCGCCGTGCACCGCTGCGAACTGAAGGAGGTGAGACCGATCAACGCTGTGACAGGTCGGGGCTCCCTCCCTCGCATGGCCTAGGGAGCGCCCGCAGGAGGCATCCCGAAAGGCTTGAAACGCTATGCGATTCACCTCCCAGACGTCGTCGGACGGCGTCACCGAACAGCTCTTCACCCTCGGTGGGATACCCGGTGTGCTATGGACACCGGAAGACGCCACAGGCCCGCGCCCCCTCATCCTGATGGGGCACGGCGGCGGTCAGCACAAGAAAGCCCCCGGCATCCCGGCCCGCGCGGGCCGCTTCGTCACCGAAGGCGGCTTCGCCGTCACCGCGATCGACGCGCCCAGCCACGGCGATCGGCCGAAAGACGAGGAGTTCGTGCGGATCGCGACCGAAAACCGGGCCCGGATGGGCGCAGGCGAGGACACGGCCGCGCTGGTCGCCGCCCTGCACGAGCTCTTGGCCGACCAGGCCGTCGCCGAATGGCAGGCGGTCATCACCGCGGTCCAGGAACTCGGCTACGTGGGCGCCTGCCCGGTCGGCTATTGGGGTTTGTCGATGGGCTGCGGGCTGGGTCTGCCGCTGGTCGCCGCCGAACCCCGGGTCCGCGCCGCGGTACTGGGCCTGCTTGGTGTGCACGGGCTGGCCGGGACCGCTGCCCGGGTCACCGTCCCGGTGCAGTTCCTGCTCCAGTGGGACGACGACCGGGTGCCGCGGGCGCAGGGCCTGGCGCTGTTCGACGCTCTGGCGTCGGCTGAGAAGACGCTGCACGCCAATCCCGGCAAGCATGGGGAGATCCCGGGGTTCGAGACGGACAGCTCGCTGCGGTTCTTCACACGGCACCTTGGTTAGCGCCGCCCCGTTGTCGTTGGCGGCGCGCCGGCCGGGCTTCGTCCCGGCTGGCGCGTTCGCGTCAGACTGTTTGTCGGCCGCTTGCGGAAACAGTGTAAGCAGAATTGCTGATACCGTAATGGCCCAGGACACGGCACGGTCGTCACGACGGCGACGAGGCGCAAGCCCTGGACTCGTCTGTGACGCGTCTGACGCGTCGAACGCGGGATTACGGCCCTGGGGGGGACCGCGATGGACCAGCGCATTTCTCGTGAGCCTGGGGACGAAGCCGCAGATGCCGGGAACCCGCGGCGCGGGGGCCTTCAGGCTGAACGAGTTTCCGGCGGGCACGCGGATCCCTCCGACAGGCCGGAAAGCCTTCCTCAGGCGCAGAGCCCAGCCGAAATCTTCCGCGAGCAGCGCGTTTTCTTGCCACGAACTTTTCCGCTGCGGTTTCTTATCTACCTCGCGTTCGCGCAGACTTTGCTGACCGCCGTTGTCCTTCTCGCGCAGAAGGCGCCGCAGCCGCAGGTCGGCAGCGGGATCCAGGATCAGACGGGCGGGACGTACACGGTCCCGCTCGCCGCCTTCCTCGTCATGGCGATCTCGATCGCGGCCGGGTACTGCCTGGTGCTGAACGGGGCGATACGGGTCCGGGCGGCGGCGGGCCTGCCGATCGCCGCCGCGGTGACGGCCACTCTCGCCTACGTCCCTGCCTACACGCTGAAAGACGGCGGGGCCGGGGGCGAGGTACCGCTGCGGTGGGCGCAGCTCGGCGTGCTGGCGGCCGGAGCGGCATGGGCGCTGCTGAGCGCGGCGGTCAGGTACCGGTCACGGCGTGCCGGGGATGATCAGGCCAGCCCACGCTGGTATGGCTTGGCGGTGATGCCGGCAATTGTCGTGGCTTATTACGCCCTGGAATTCGGGGTCTGGGGCTCGTACATCGGCTCCGGTCACGCGGCAGCCGGTGCCACCCGTCTGCGAAGCGATCTCAGTTATCCGGCTGTGCTGCTGCCCATCTTCCTCGCGCTGATCGTCTTGTGGGGCAGTACGGATCTCCTGGGTACCGGACAGGCCACCGTTCGCTGGGCGGTCAACTGCGTAAACGGGTGGCTGGTGAAACGTGTGAACGTCCGGCTGTTCTTGGTGCTGACACCGCTGGCCGCGCTGGCCATGGTCGCGGACGTGCTGCAGCGGGCGCCGGGCGCCGTGCCCCTGGAACTGGCGGCCGGCGCAGTCCTCGCGGTTATCGTAGGCGTGCTCGCCCGCACCGGGCGAGGCTACGCCCTGTGGTCGGAGAATATACGGTCCCGCGCGGTTCTCCTCGGATCCATCGCCATCTTCGCCTGTACGACGGTCCTTTCCAATGTCGCCTCGGGAACAGGCAGTCTGCTGGGCCTCGGCGCACTGCACGATAACCAGGTCTACCAGCTTGTGAGCATCCCCGTTCTGCTGGCGGCCCTCGGCGCGGGGATATACCTGCTGCTCTCCGGGCTCCTCCCGAAGCAGATGACGGTGGACCTGTTCCTGGTTACCGCCGGGGTGATCTTGCTTATCGCCGCGCTGCCCGCTTTCCTGCGCGCGAGCCATCTGCCTGCCGTCTTCCCGCACGGTTTCATGCTGCTCAGCGGCGTCCAGTTCGCCGCCGCTGTCGGTGTCCTGGCCTGGGCGGGCTGGCTTCTCTCCCGGAAACAGGCACGGCCCCCGGAACGCGAACATCCGGCCGGCGAGTTCTTTGTCAGCGCGTTCCTGCTGCTGGCCGGCCTGGCACTGGTCAGCCTCGTCCTGTACCTGCTGAAAGAAATCACGACGCTGGGCGCGAACTCCGCGTTCGCCCTGGCCGGCCTCTTTCTCCTCCTCGGCTTCTGGGGCCTGGCCACCTCCGGCGACAAGCTGAACGAGGGTAGCGCGCCGTATCCGCGAGACGGGCGCATCATGCTTTTCACCGGGTACACGCTGATCGCGAACGCAAGCCTGCTCTACCTGGGGACGCTGCACCTGCCTGGCACGAACGTCCCGGCGGCGGACTACCTGACGAGCGACTACGTCACCCCCGCCGGCGTCGGGATCCTGGGGACCTCCGTCGTGGTCCTGGCCTTCGTGCTGAGGCCGCGGGAAGGCCAGCGGGAAAAGCCAGCGGGAAGGCCCCGGGAAGGCCAGCGGGAAAAGCCGCGGCACCATAGCCCCAACCAGGCTGCCCGGCTGACCGTGGCCGGCGTGGCAGCGGCACTCACCGCGCTGGTCGTCGTCTTCGTGGCGGTCACCGCATGGCCGCAGCAGGCCAGGAGCAACGCGGAGATGCTGAACCAGGCCTACCGCGCGCCTGTCCCGGGACCGGGCTGCGACACGAACCAGAACGTCGCCAGCTGGTCGGTGCCGCCGGACGAACCCGTCAGCGCGCGCTGCCTGCGCACCGGCCTGCTTGTCGTGGCGGCGCCCAGAGGTGCCGGGGACGTCCAGTTCCTGCCCCCGTCAGGCATCTTCCCGCAGAACTACAGCGTCTCCGTTCACGTCGATCTCGCCGGTCTTGGCCAGGGCTGCGTGAGCATCTACACCCGCGCCACCAGCGCCGGTCATTACTCGAGCGGCATATGCAGTCCCGGGCCGGCGGAAGCAAGAACGTGGGGCATACAGCGGGTCGGCCCGGGAGGACGGCAGTGGATGCTCGGCTTCGGCACGCTCGGCACGTCCGCCAGCTACACGCTGGCGGCGTCGGCCGAGGGCGCGGACCAGCAGATCATCGTCGATGACGAGACGGCATCCGGCACCGATGCGACGTTCCCGGGCACCCGGTTCATCGCCCTTGGCGTCACCAATGCGAGCACCCGCGCCGTTTCCGTCGTCTTCAGCGACTTCCGGTTCACGCCGCTGCCGTCCAGCCCGCGGCCCTGCTGTGCGGGCACGGGGGCCTTGCCGGTCAGCACAAGAGATCGCACTCTCGTTTGGTTCAATAATTTCGGGAGCGCCGAGCTGCACCTGCTGACCGCACGGGTCGATGCCGTTGGCCTGGCGAGCGGCCGGGCGGCGCGGGGCAGGGCATGCGCGGAACTGGCCGCGGCGGTGGCGGCGGCGCGCGGCGATCCGCCGGTACCGGACCCGGCCGCACAGCAATTCCTGGCCGGGGCGCTCGCCGAGCTCGGGAGATCGGCGGCTGACTGCACGGCCGGCGCAGCGACGGGCAACGGCGCGCTCATGAGGGAGGCCGAAGCCGCGACGCGTGCTGCCGGCGCTGACCTCGCACGGATGAACGAGGCGATAAGGAATGACTGAACGGGCGGTGCATATCCCCGTGCGAACGCCAGTCCAGCGGGGCGGTCAGGCGGGACCGAGGATGTCTTCGGGTGCCGCAGGCTCAGCGCCAGGACCGTCGGTCTCAGGGCCGCCAGCTCCCACGGGAGCGGCGACCACCGCAGTGGCGGCTGGCTGGTACCCGGGCACGGCCGGGCGGGGGGCGACGAGCATCCATGCGAACGACACGGCCAGCGCCAGCACGAACGCGCAGTAGACCCAGAACACCGGAGTGAGGCCGTTGCTGATCGTAAGCCCGCTCTGGGTGGCCTCCGCCGGGGAGATCCCGAACAGCGACGGCGAGGTGGCCTCCCCCACCTGGACCAGCGCCGAGATCGCCTGGGCGGCCATCGGGATGACGGCGCCGGCCAGCAGCATGGCTCCCTGGCGGCCGGGGCGCCAAAGGGCCGCGCCGACGACAACGGCGACGAGCCCGGCCATCACGGCGACGTTCCCGGCTATCACCGGCGCGGGGTTGGCGAAGGCGTTTCCGGCGGTGATGGCCTGCGTGGCGCCGGCCGCGGTCCGCAGCACGTAGCTGTCCCACGACGGGGCGAACGCGACCGCGGCGCCGAGCGCGCCGAGCACGAGCATCAGCGCCGGGCCAAGGTCAGCGGCGCGCGGCCTGGCCAGCGCCCCGCCGCCGGTCCGGATCCGGAAGGCCAGCGCCGACCCGGCGGCGCAGGCCAGCCAGCAGACCAGCCAGAGCGCCAGGCCGGCACCCATGAGGTGCGCTCCCCCGGCGATCGGCGTGCCGGCGTCGGCGAGGAAGAAGCCGAACGTCACGATGCTCATCCCGGCGGCGAGCAGCGCGCCCACGCGCAGGCGGGTGCCGCCGAGCAGGATGAGCGCCGCGCTCGCGGTCCAGACGGCCAGGTAGATCACGTGCGGTACGAGCTGGGCCGGCTGCTGGGCGAGGCTGGCTCCGTCGAGGTATACGGGAAACAGCCCGGCGATCCCGAGCGCGGCGCCGACGGCGAGCAGCGCCGCCGCCAGCACGGCCCCGGTGCGTGCGTTCGCCGCTCCGGCCCGGGCGCCGGCGGCACCGCTACGGGCGCTGCTACGGGCGCCGAGAGCGCCACGAAGGCTGAAGGCGCCGGCGGACTCCCCGCCGGCCGGCGTGATCGTTCCTGGCGCCTCGACGCTCGTGAACCGGGACCAGGCGGCGGACCAGCCCTCCGGGGTCCTGGGCCACCGTTCCAGCGGCTGCGACCGAGGCGCTCCCGCGGCCCAGATCGCGAAGTAATCCCGTCCCCCGCCCAGCTCGTAACTCGCTCCCCGGTACGAGATGGTCACCCTCTCGAGCACGGCTCCATCCCTTTCTGCTCAGCTCACTTACCGTCTCATCGGTAAAGCTAGAAAACCGGTCTGCAGGGCGGCTGGACAGTTCCTGAGGCCTTCCTGCATGCTCGGCTGGCGCGCCGTGGTCCCGCGCGGGTCCTGGTGTCGCACTTGCCCCGTCTGCCAGCATGAGCAGCATGCTCCGCATACTGCGCCTGTGTTCGGTCTTCGAGCCCCGCGCCCTGACACCGGCCTCGGTGGCCTACGACGCGATCGGGGGGATGCAGAACCACGTCGCCGAGCTGACGCGGTGCCTCGACCGGCTGGGCGTCAGCCAGCTCGTGGTGACCTCACGGCAGGCCGGGCCCGCGGACCGGACCCAGTTCGGGGACCATGGCGAGCTTGTCAGGACCGGCCTGCCGGTACCTGTGCTGCGCCAGGCGTGGGCGCCGCTGGCCGCGCCGTACGTGCTGCGCGGCGGGTCTGCGTCCCGGGTGGACCTTGTCCATGTTCATTGCGGCGAGGACGTGGCCATCTTGCCGCTGGCGAGGCTCGCGGCGCGCCGCCACCGCAGCCCGCTGGTCGCCACCATGCACCTGAACGTGCGGCATTCGCTGAACCCCACCACGCTGCGCGACATCCTGGTGCGGACAGGCGGAGGCGCGGCGGAGCGGTGGCTGCTGCCCGGCGCGGACGCGGTGATCGCGCTGACGCCGTCCGCCGCGGGGCTGCTGCGCACCGACGGGATACCGGCGGACCGTGTGCACGTGATCCCGCCCGGCTACGACCCGGCACTGTTCTCCGAGCCTGTGGCGGATCCGTTCCCCGCCGTGCCGAGACCGCGGGTCGCCTACCTGGGGCGCCTGGTACCGCAAAAGGACGTCGGCACGCTGCTGCGGGCGTTCGCCCGGCTCGACACCAAGGCGCATCTGCTGCTGGTCGGCGACGGGGCCGCCCGCCCGGCGCTGCAGCGACGGGCCCGGGCGCTCGGCGGGCGGGTGCACTTCACCGGCTTCGTGCGGCACACCCAGATTCCGGCGGTGCTCCGCCACGTGGACCTGTTCGTGCTGCCCAGCCTGTACGAGGATCTCAGCTCGGCGCTGATCGAAGCGATGGCGGCCGGCTTGCCGGTGGTCGCCACCCGCGTGGGCGGCACGGCGGACCTGGTGCGCGACGGCGAAAACGGCTTGCTGGTGACGCCCCGTGATCCCGCCGCTCTGGCCGCCGCGATCGGCCGCCTGCTCGCGGATCCTGGCCTGGCGGCGCGGCTGTCGTCGGCCGCCCGGCAAACCGCCGCGGCCTACGCCTGGCCGGATCTGGCCAGCAAGGTGCTGGACATCTACCGCCGCCTGACCGGCAAGTAGCCGTACCGGGCGCTGCCGGGCGCGAGGCTGTCACGACCGTGCCAGACGCTGAGCACCGCTTCGGCCCAGCCGCTGCACCGCCTCTGCCTCAGGCACCGCAGGCTCCAGCGGGAGCGTAAGGGCCGCAGTAACTAAGGCTGCCGACGGTAATGATGTCGCTACGGGGATCAAAGGTCATGGCTATCTGGCCTTCCGGGGTATCCGCCGGGTCGGTGGTATGTGTTACCTGACCTGTGGCCACGTCGCCGGACAGCGATGACAGCTGCCCGCTTATATGGATTCCGTCGACGATGGTGTTACCGGATATGGTGTCGCAGGGCGGAGGCGACTGACTGCACCACGTGTAGGTTCTTGCGGATATTGTGAAGTGCCCGCCGGGGAGGATGACCAAGCCGCTGCCGTGTCCGTACCATTTGCCGACGAACGCTGCGAAGCCATGCGAGGCTGATGTTCCAGGTGCTGTCGGCCCAGCCGGCGTCGGCGATGCGTTTCCGGATGGGCCAGCTGTAGCCGGCGGTGTGTTGCTGGCTGTAACAGAGCCGCCCGTGCATCCCCCCGCCAGCAGGACCATCACAGTCGCCGCGACCGCCGCGAAGCCACGCCGTTCCCGGAGTTGCCGACCTGGGCTATGTGCGGGTGACCCTGTTGTCATTGCCCTCTCGGCCCTTCTTCAGTACTGGGCTGTGATCAACTGCTGTTGAGGGTGGCTAGCTAGCCCTCGGCCGCACATGGTGTCTCGTAGGGAAGACCAGGGACATACTGGTGCCATTGTGCCGCGGTGACTGGGTCGCCGCTGCCGGCGCACAGACGGCGGATTATCGCGCTGGCGCTGATGTTCAGCAGGTCGATGCCATCCGACGTGGCGATCGCCGCAAGCCTGCCGCCGGTTGGAGCGGCAGGCAGGCTCACGGTCACAGGCCCGGAACTCTGGGTAATTGTGCCGACAGTAACGGGCGAGCCGGGACCGGACACGTCCCATAGATGGATGATGCTTTGGGAGTCCTCACCCACGAGAACCTCCCCGTCTGGGCTGAAAGTCATGACCGTCTGGGCGGCGGAGCTGCCGGAAAGCGTGGCCACTACGGTCGGGTGCCGCGGGTCGGTCATGGACCAGAGCCTGACGATTCCGTTAGGGTTGCCGGTGGCCAGCAAGGGAGCCGCCGGGCTGAGCGCCGACACAACGGCTCCCCCTATCTCCTGTGGCAGATTGCCGATCCGCGCAGGACGCCACGGGTTCTGTAGGTCCCATAGGACGGTTCGCGGAGAAGCCTCAAGCCCGGATGCGTCGGCGATCGTCTGCCCCCCCCCGGGCCGAAGCTCAGCGAGCCTGCTGGCGCGCCCGCCAGGTCAGGGAGCGGA
>JAFAZE010000129.1 GCA_019239975.1 Streptosporangiaceae bacterium | reverse complement strand
GACCACACTGAGTCCATGGAATACGTCGTCCGGGTGCCTGGGCCGCCGCTTGACCGGTTCATCGACGACATCTACTGCCTGACCGGAGTGCCGCGCCACCGCCGGATGAACGTCCCGCCGATGCCGTCGGCACACCTGTTCGTCAACCTGGGCGGACCGGTCCGCCTGTGGGATTCCGACCCTTCTGTGCCGCCGGCAGTATGCACCGATGGGTGGTTCATGGGCGTATGGACCAGGCGTTTCCTGTTCGAGTACCCCGCGCGGGTGCGGGTCGTGGGGGTGCACTTCAAGCCGTGGGGGATGTCGCCGTTCGCCGGCATTCCGGCGACTGAGCTGCGGGACCGATGGGTGCCGGTCGATGCCGTCTGGCCACGGTCTTTGGACCGGATTCGCAACCAGGTCGGCGACATCGCATCGGCCGCCGAGACACTGCGGGTTTTGGAGGAGGAGCTGCGATCGCGATTTGCCGGGGCCCCGTCGCGCGGCCTGAACCTGGTCCAGCACGCGGGCGGGCGGTTGGAGACTTCCCACGGCGCGGTCCCGGTCGGTGCGCTGGCCGATGCCGCCGGGGTGAGCGGCAATCACCTGGCCACGCAGTTCAAATCTCATGTCGGGGTCACCCCGAAGCGGGTGGCGCGGATCTACCGCTTTGCGCGGCTGATCTTGTCCGTAGATGCCCTGCGCCCGGTCGACTGGCCGGGGCTCGCTCACACGGCGGGCTACTTCGACCAGGCCCACTTCAGCAGGGAGTTCAAGGACTTCACCGGCCACACCCCGACGCGATACGTGGCCCTGCGGCGCCGGTTCCCCGCCGAGCAGGGGTTCCCGCCGGACAGCGGCCCGATGCCTGCTGATTGATTTTTTACAAGCCATTCGCCCCCGGGGGCGACAAGATCGGGGCGAACGCGCGAGGAGAGCCGAGGGGAACCTGTGGGCACAGTAATGATGCACAACGTGGTGTCGGTTGACGGTTTCATCGCCGATAAGAACGACGACGTCGGGCCACTCCACGACTGGTATTTCGACGGGGACACGCCGATCACCGAAGGCGGCGACCAACCCTACGACCATTCCGGAGCTGGAAGCGCAGAACAAACCTGTAGGTCAGAAGGCTACGACCGGTGAAATCCGTGGAAGCTGAACCGGCTGGGAGCACGACCGCGTTCAGCCGCCTGCCGGCCCGGGGACCGGCGGCGAGCGCGGTAAGTTCTGCTTCGCCTCCGCGCCGGCCGAAGCCCCCGCGCCGTCAGCGGCTTGCGCGCCCTCGGCGCTGCCCGCGGCGCCGCGGGGCGCCCCGGCGCCGTCCTCGGGTGGCGGCAGCTTGCGGAACTGCTTGTTCATCGAGAGCAGCAGGAAGACAAGCGCGACCGCGATCCCGGCCACGACGAGGAAGCCCAGCACCCCGGGCGTGATGTCGTCGACCGAGGGACTGGAAGCGGCGATAAACGTCAAAGGCTCACACTCTCCCGGACGCCCGCGAAAAGGTCATCTTCGGGTAGCTCCGTGTCAACGAGCGACCTAGCTAGATGATAGTCCTCGGTCGGCCACGCGGCGCGCTGCACCTCCAGCGGGCAGGCGAACCAGAAGCCGTTCGGGTCGATCTGGGTCTCGTGCGCCAGCAGCGCGCGGTCCCTGACCTCGAAGTAGTCGCCTGCCTGCACGCGCGTGGTGATCTCCAGCTCGTGGTAACCGGGGTCGGCCTGCCGCCTGCGAGCCCGCTCCTCCCACTCGGCGAAGATCTTCGTGTACGGCGACTCCATGTCGCGCCTCAGCATCTCCTCGTGCAGCGCGGCGAACTTGGCCTGGTGGAAGCTCACGAAGTAGTACATCTTCAGCGGCTGCCAGGGCTCGCCGGAGCCGGGGTACGCGTCCGGGTCGGCCGCCGCCTCGAACGCCGCCACCGAGACCTCGTGGGTCTTGACGTGATCCGGGTGCGGGTAGCCGCCGCTGGAGTCATAGGTGAGAATCACGTGCGGCCGGAACTCGCGCACCGCGCGCACCAGCGGCTCGGCCGCCTCGGCGAGCGGGGTCAGCGCGAAGCAGCCGGGCGGCAGCGGCGGCTTCGGGTCACCTTCGGGCAGCCCCGAGTCCGTGAAGCCGAGGAACTTCTGCTCCACCCCGAGGATCTCCCTGGCGCGCGACATCTCCTCCCGGCGGATGCGGGCCATGTCGGCCTTCACCTCCGGGCGGTCCATCGCCGGGTTGAGGATGTCGCCGCGCTCACCCCCGGTCAGCGTGCAGACGAGTACCTGAACCCCCTCCCGCACGTACCGCGCCATCGTGGCCGCGCCCTTGCTGGATTCGTCGTCCGGGTGCGCGTGCACGGCCATCAGCCGGAGCGCGCCGAACTGCGGCTCAGCCTGCGATGACAGCTCAGCCTGCGATGACAAGAACCTCTCCCTCTCTGCCAGCCCCTTGCGGGGGCGACCCGTCAGCCCCTCTGCGGGGCGACCCCGTTCAACCGCCCCCCGGAGCAGGTTCCGCGAGGGTTACAGCCGTTACAACTCAGCGAAACATCCCGGCGGCTGCGCGGATTCCCCATCCCGCGCCCCCACGAGGGGCCGGCACGAGATTATTGCCGTTTGACTAGTACACAGCAGTGGCCGACCCTTGTTAGCCTCAAAAGATTACCCCCGGAGAACGGCTGGACCCGGGCGGAGGGACAGGCCCTCCGCCGTAACCGCCAGCCCTAGCGGACAGATTAGTCCTGCGCAGTACTGAGGAGTGCCCGTGACCGAGACGCGCGACGAAAGCGTCACCTGGCTTACCCAGGAGGCGTACGACCGGCTCAAGGCCGAACTTGATCACCTCTCCGGACAGGGCCGCGTTGATATCGCGAAGAAGATCGAGGCTGCTCGCGACGAGGGAGACCTCCGCGAGAACGGCGGGTATCACGCGGCCAAGGAAGAGCAGGGCAAGATCGAGGGCCGGATCATCCAGCTCCAGCACATTCTGGAGACCGCCCGCGTGGGCGACCCGCCGCGCACCGACGGCGTGGTGGGACCAGGGATGACCGTCACGGTCAGGTTCCTCGGCGACGACGAGGAGGTGACGTTCCTGCTGGCCTCCCGCGAGGAGAGCGGCTCGCCGATCGACGTGTACTCGCCCAAGTCGCCGCTTGGCAACGCGATCGCCGGCAAGAAGGTGGGCGAGAAGGCGACCTACTCGCTGCCGAACGGCAGGTCGGCCACCGTCGAGATCCTCGAGGCCGTGCCCTACGCAGGCGTGTGAGACGAGACGAGCGCGCCCGGCGCCTGAGCATCAGCTCGCCGGGCGCGCTCGTTTTTTTGGGTTACCGAACGGGCGGTGGCGCGCCCGTCAGGAAACCAGCTCCGTCGTGGGGGCGCCCTGCTCCTGGGCCGGCGCCCGGCCGCGGAGCGGCACTTCCCTGATGAACCAGGCGAGCACGAACATCAGCACCGACGCGGGCACCGCCCAGATGAACACGCCCTGGATCGCGTGCGCGATCGCGACGAACACGTCGTGCCTGAGCGGCCCGGGTAGCCTGTTCACGGTCGCCGGGTCGAACTGCCCGCCGCCGGCGCTGATGCGCACTCCCGGCCGCGCGGCCGAGTGCAGCGAGCCGGTCAGGCGGCTCGCGAAGACCGCGCCGAACGCGGCCACGCCCAGCGAGCCGCCGATCTGCTGGAAGAACATCCGGGCGCTGCTCGCGACGCCCATGTCCTTGAGCTGCACGCTGTTCTGCGCGATCAGCGAGACCATCTGCATCAGGAAGCCCATGCCGAGGCCGAGGACCACGTAGTACAGCCCCGACGTGACGCGCGTGGTGTCCGCGCCCAGCCTGGTGAGCAGGTACATGCCGGCCGCCATGAAGGCGCCGCCGAGGATCGGGAAGATCTTGTACCGGCCGGTCTTCGTGGTGACCTGGCCGGCCACGATCGAGGTGACCGTCACGCCGAGCATCATCGGCGTCAGCAGCAGCCCGCTCACGGTGGCCGACGCCCGCTGCACGGTCTGCTGGTACAGCGGCAGGAACGTCATCGCGCCGAACATCGCCAGGCCGGTGAGGAACGTCAGCACCATCGAGAGGGAGAAGTTCCCGTTGCGGAAGACGTGCAGCGGGAGGATCGGCTCGGCGGCCCGCATCTGCGTGACGGCGAACGCCGCCGCGGCGGCCACGGAGATCACGCCGAGCCCGATGATCTCCGGGGAGCCCCACCGGTACTGGGTGCCGCCCCAGGTGGCCAGCAAAATGATCGCCGTCGTCGCGACGGCCAGCAGCACGCCGCCGAGGTAGTCGATCCGGTGGCTTACCCGGCGGGTGGGCAGGTGCAGGGTGGCGATCAGGTACACCAGCGCCGCCCCGCCCACCGGCACGTTGATGTAGAAGATCCAGCGCCATGAGAAGTGGTCGGTGATGAAGCCGCCGAGCAGCGGGCCGCCGATGGTGGCGAGCATCATCACGACCATCATGTAGCTCATGTACCGGCCACGCTCGCGCGGTGGCACGATGTCGCCGAGCGTCGCCATCGCCCCCACCATCAGCCCGCCCGCGCCGAGGCCCTGCACCGCGCGGAACGCGATGAGCTGCGCCATCGACTGCGACAGGCCGGACAGCGCGGACCCGGCCAGGAAGATCACGATCGCGGCGACGAAGAGCCTCTTCCGGCCGTACATGTCGCCGAGCTTGCCGTAGAACGGCGTGGTCACCGTGGAGGCGAGGATGTACGCGGTCACGACCCAGGACAGGTGGGTCACCCCGCCGAGGCTGCCTACGATCCGCGGCAGCGCGGTGCCGACGATGAGCTGGTCGAGCATCGCCAGCAGGATCGCCAGCAGCAGCCCGGGGAGCACGATGAGGATCTGCCGCCGTTCCAGCATCAGCGTGGCCGCCTGCGCGCTGCCGTTCGGCTGATCCCTGTCCGGCGCGCCACCTGCGCCTCCCGTTGTCTCGCTCATAGTGCGCTCCGTCTTCCCAGAGTTCGAATCGTCCGCCATCAACGCGCACCGGTCGCTCGCACGGGCGAACGGCCCGTGCTCGCCGCCCGCTGGCGGACGATTCTCACCTTCGACCCCTGTTTCCAGGGAACACAGCTCTCGGACCCCCGAGAACTTACTTGCCGCCCGGCTAGTTCACGCCTCATGAAGACGGTATTGTCCTTACTGACCGGCCGTCAAGTAAATTCTGCATCAAGCCAAACGGCTGGCATGTGGAGGGCGACACGATGGACACCGCACCAGGCGAGCGGGGCCCGGACCGCGAGGGCGCAGGCCGTCGCGGCGACACGAGGGCGCGCATCCAGCAGGTAGCGCTGGAGCTGTTCGCCGAGCAGGGCTACGAGCGAACGTCGCTTCGCGAGATCGCCGAGCGGCTCGGTGTCACCAAGGCGGCGCTTTACTACCACTTCAAGTCCAAGGAGGACCTCGTCCGCAGCTTCACCGAGGACTACTTCGCCCGGGTCGATTCCCTCATCGCCTGGGCCAGCGACCAGGCGCCCACGACCGCGACGCGCAAGGACATCCTGGACCGGTACATCGGCATCGTGATGGACAGCTACGAGGTCATCCGGTTCCTCGAGCACAACCAGGCGTCGCTGCGGGACATCGAGGGCGGGAAGCACCGCTTCGAGCAGATGCGGCCCAGGCTGACCACCCTCGTCAGGCTCATCGCCGGGCCGGAACCGGAGCTGCGCGCCCGGGTCCGGACCACCGCGGCGATCCTTGCGGCGAGCGTCTCCACCATGTTCTTCATGCGCGATCTGCCGGACCCGGACGCGCCCGGCTGCTTCGGGGAAGACGCCGACGGCACGCAGCCGGCGGGTCGCGCCGCGCTCCGCGAGATCGTCCTGGAACTCGCCGACGACCTCACCCGCGGCCTGCACCCCGCCGAACCCGCACGCCAGAACCTGTCGAGTCACCGCAGCGACGGCCACCTGCCCGGCCCCGCCCCCAGGCGCAAGTGACCTGCTGCCACCTTTGCCACCTTTGCCCCGGCATTCTCATCGGCCCGTGGCCCGTGGCCCGTGGCCCGCGGCGCCGGGCGCAATGCCGTCCCCTAAGTTTCCGCGACCGCATCCGCCGTTGGCACGTTACGGAAACGCGGGGTCGCTGGCGGCACCTTAACGTCCACCACGCCGTTCCACGCCCGTACACCGCGGAAACGCGGGGTCCCCATCGTGGATTCTAGAATCCCACAGGTAACGCCGGTCACTCGGTCAGCCGAAGTGCAGTGTGTAGCCGGCGCCGCGGAGCTTGGCGATCACGTCCCCGCAGTGCTCCGGGCCCCTGGTCTCCACCTGCAGCACGACCTCGACCTCGTCCACGTTCAGCCGCGGGGTCAGCCGCTCATGCCCGATCTCCAGGACGTTCGCGCCCAGGTCCGCCAGATCGCCGAGCAGCCTGGCGAGCGAGCCGGGGTGATCCGGCAGGCGGCAGCGGAAGGCCAGGTACCGGCCCGAGGCGGTGAGCCCGTGGCGGAGCAGCTTGGACAGCAGCAGTGGGTCGATGTTGCCGCCGGACAGCACCGCGACCGCGGGCGGCTCGAAGTCGCGCGGGTGCTCGAGTATCGCGGCGACGGCCGCCGCCCCGGCCGGCTCCACCACCTGCTTGGCTCGCTCCAGGCAGAGCAGCATGGCACGGGACAGGCTCTCCTCGGAGACCGTGACGACACGGTCCGCCAGCTTCGACAGGATGCTGAAGGCGATGTCGCCCGGCCGGCACACCGCGATGCCGTCGGCCATGGTCGGCCGTGGCCGCACCGAGACCGGGTGCCCGGCGGCGATCGAGCCCGGGTACGGTGCCACCTCCTCCGCCTGCACGCCGATGATCCGGATGTCCGGGTCGAGGCTCTTCAGCGCGATCGCCACGCCCGCCGCGAGACCCCCGCCGCCCACCGGGACGATCACGGTCCGGACCTGCGGGCACTGCTCGATGATCTCGAAGCCGAGCGTCCCCTGCCCCGCGACCACGTCCGGGTGGTCAAACGGGTGGATGAAGACGCTCCCGGTGCGCGCCGCGTGCTCCAGGGCCCGCTCCAGCGCGTCCTCCACGTAACCGCCGTGCAGGACGACATCGGCGCCGTAGGCGCGGGTCGCCTGCACCTTCGGCAGCGGAGCCCGCTCCGGCATTATCACGGTGGCGTTCGCGCCGAGCAGGCCCGCGGCGAACGCCACGCCCTGCGCATGGTTGCCGGCGCTGGCCGCGACGACACCGCGGGATCGCTCCGCGTCGTCGAGGCGCGCGATGCGGACATAGGCTCCGCGCACCTTGAAGGAACCCGTTCGCTGAAGGTTCTCACACTTCAGGTACGCCGGGCCGCCGAGCTCCTCGGAAAGCGCACGGGACTGCAGCACCGGGGTGAGGGAGATCACGTCACGGAGAAGCTCACGGGCGGCGACCACGTCGTCGGCCTGCACCAGTGGGGGAATCGTTGCCACGCTCAAGTATTACCCCCCAGCCCACTGCGGTTCTTGCCGTAGCAGCGCGGCTTCACCGCGCTACCGGCGCTGACCTGGGACATATGCGAGCAGGCACGTGGGGGACATACTGTCGAATGGTGCAGCGAAACAGCCAGCAGCCCTCCCGGGCCCGGCACAGCCGGCCGCCGGGTGCCTCCACGCTCGCCGAACTGCGGGCGAGCGGTCATGTGTACAGAAGCGTCAAAGAAGAGATAAGGGAAAACCTGCTCGCCAGGATGCGCGCCGGGCAGGACCGGTTTCCCGGGATCGTGGGGTTCGGCCAGACGGTGCTCCCGCATGTCGAGCGCGCCCTCGTGGCCGGCCACGACATCATCCTGCTGGGCGAGCGGGGCCAGGGAAAGACCCGGCTGGCCCGCACCCTCGCCGGACTGCTGGACGAGTGGTCGCCGGCGGTCGCCGGGTGCGAGATAAACGACCATCCGTACGTCCCGGTGTGTGCCCGCTGTCAGCGGCTGGCCGCAGAGATGGGTGAGGACCTGCCGGTCACCTGGCGGCCCGCCAGGGAGCGTTACGGCGAGAAGCTCGCCACGCCGGACACCAGTGTCGGCGACCTGATCGGCGACATCGACCCGGTCAAGGTGGCCGAGGGACGGACGCTCGGGGATCCGGAGACCATCCACTTCGGGCTCGTCCCGCGGACCAACCGCGGCATCTTCTGCGTGAACGAGCTGCCCGACCTGGCCGAGCGAATCCAGGTCGCGCTGCTCAACGTGCTCGAGGAGCGCGATATCGGCGTCCGCGGCTACGCGCTCCGCCTGCCGCTGGACATCGTGCTGACCGCGAGCGCCAACCCCGAGGACTACACCAACCGCGGCCGGATCATCACGCCGCTCAAGGACAGGTTCGGCGCGGAGATCCGGACGCACTACCCGCTCTCCCTGGAAGACGAGCTCGCGCTTATCCGGCAGGAGGCCGCGGTGTCGTGGGACGGCCGGGACCCGGGCGCCGTGCTCCCCGAGCATCTGATCGAGGTCATCGCGCGGTTCACCCGCCTCGTCCGCGAGTCCCCCGCCGCCGACGCCCGCTCCGGCGTCTCCGCGCGGTTCGCGATCGCGGCCGCGGAAAGCGCCGCCGCGGCGGCCGTGCGGCGCTCGGCGCTGACCGCGAGCGTGCCCGCGGGCGGCAAGGGGGCGCCCCAGGGCGCCGCGGTTCAGGGCCAGGGTGCCGGCAAGCAGCCGGAGCCGCCGGTCACCCGCGTCTGCGACCTGCCCGGCGCGGTCACCACGCTGCGCGGCAAGGTGGAGTTCGAGGTCAGCGAGGAAGGGCGCGAGGAGGAGATCCTCGCGCACCTGCTGCGCAGGGCCGTCGCGGACACCTTCCGCGCCCGGCTGGGCAGCGCGGACCTGTCCGGCCTGCTCGCGAAGTTCGCCGACGGCGGCACGGTCGAGTCCGGCGAGCTGGTCTCCGCGGCGGAGCTGCTGCGGCGCACCGGCGAAGTGCCGGGGCTCGCCAAGATCATGGGCCGCCTCGGCATGGAGGGCGGTGAGTCCTTCGGCGAGGCAGCGGCGGCCATCGAGTTCACGCTCGAGGGCCTCTACCTCATGCGCCGCCTGTCCAAGGACACCGCCGAAGGAATCTCGGTTTACCGAATCTAGCGGGAAGTCATGGCTAATTTCCGGTACAGCCAGTACGACGGGGGCCCCGATCCGCTCGCGCCGCCCTATGACGTGCGCGGTGCGCTGGACGACATGGGCGACCAGATCCTTGGCGGTTCCACTCCGGCCGACGCGCTGCGCGACCTGCTGCGCCGCGGGCCGGCCGACCGCCGGGGTCTCGACGACCTGCTCCGGCGGGTGCGGCGGCGGCAGCGGGAACTGCGCAACAGCGGGCGGCTCGACGGCATGCTCGAGCAGGCCCGCGCGCTGCTCGACACCGCCGTGGGCCAGGAACGGGCGGAGCTGTTCCCCGACCCCAGCGAGGAAGCCAGGCTGCGCGAGGCCGACCTGGACGCGCTCCCCCCGGACACCGCGCAGGCCATCCGCCAGCTCGCCGACTACGACTGGCGCTCTCAGGCCGCCCGCGAGACGTTCGAGCGGCTGCGTGACCTGCTTCGCCGGGAGGTGCTCGACAGCCAGTTCCGCGGGATGAAACAGGCCCTGCAGGCGCCGGACCCGGAGGCGATGCGGCGGGTCAAGGACATGCTCGCCGACCTGACGGCGATGCTGGAGGCCGATGCCCGGGGAGAGCACACCCCGGAGGATTTCGCCGGTTTCATGGAGAAATACGGTGACCTGTTCCCCGACAACCCCCGTGACCTCGAGGAACTTGTCGACTCGCTGATCCGCAGAATGGCGGCCGCGGAGCGGATACTCGCCTCGCTCAGTGACGAGCAGCGTGCGGAGCTGGCCGGGCTGATAAGCCAGGCGCTGGACGACGCGGGCCTGGCCGCCGAGATGGCCCGGCTGGCGGACGCGCTGCGAGAGCGCCGCCCGGACCTGGACGGGACCGGCGGGGTCCGGATGTCCGGGCAGCAGCCGCTGGGGCTCGGCGACGCGACGACCGCCGTCGCCGATCTGGCCGACCTCGCGGGCCTGGAGAACGCGCTCGCCCAGGACTACCCCGGCGCCAGGCTGGACGATATCGACGAGGACGCGGTCCGGCGGGCGTTCGGCAGGCAGGCCGTGGACGACATCGAGGCGCTGCGCCGGATCGAGCGCGAGCTCCAGCGGCAGGGCTACCTGCGCAGCAGCGGCGGGCGGCTGGAGCTCACGCCGAAGGCGGTACGCCGGCTCGGCGACACCGCGCTGCGCCGGGTCTTCGCCGGCCTCCACGGCGGCCGGGCCATGGGCGACCACGACCGCCGGGACGCCGGGCAGGCCGGTGATCTCACCGGATCCACCCGCGACTGGGAGTTCGGCGACGAGCAGCCGATCGACGTACCGGGAACCGTGCGCGCCGCGCTACTACGGCGGGCGGCGCGGAGTGAGCCGCGACCGCGGCTCACATTCCGCGATCACGCGGCCCGCGGGAGGCCCCTGCGGCCTCCCCGGCCGCGTGATGATACGGCGAGCACCGCAGCGGGCGGGGGGTATCGGGGGGCTTCGCCCCCCGGGCTAACAGAGCGTCCCCCCGGGATAACACTGTCGGCCGGCGACTTCCAGGTGGCCGAGACCGAGCGCCGCAGCGTCGCCGCGGTCTCCCTGCTCATCGACCTGTCCTACTCGATGGCGCTGCGCGGCACCTGGGCGTCGGCGAAGCAGACCGCGCTCGCCCTGCACGCGCTGTTGCGCAGCCGTTACCCGCAGGACGCCATCCAGGTGGTAGGTTTCTCGAACTACGCGAGGGAACTGCACGAGACCGAACTGGCCGGCCTCGGCTGGGACATGGTGCAGGGCACGAACCTGCACCACGCGCTCATGCTGGCAGGGCGGCACCTTGACCGGCATCCCGAGCACGAGCCGGTGGTGCTGATCGTCACGGACGGCGAGCCCACTGCTCACCTGCAGCGGGACGGGCGGTCCTGGTTCGACTGGCCGCCTTCGCCCGAAACGCTCGAGCTGACGCTTGCGGAGGTGGACAAGATGACCAGGCGGCGCGCCGCGCTGAACATCTTCATGCTGGCGGAGGATGACCGGCTGAGCGCCTTCGTGGACAATGTGGCGATGCGGAACGGAGGGCGGGTTCTCCGCGCCACGCCGGAGCGCCTCGGCGAATACGTGGTGAACGACTTCCTTCGCACACGAGGAGCCCGGCGGCAGGGGTAGATTTGCGGCGATAGATTCCCCGTCCGGGCCCGCTGCGTTGTTAAGAAGTAACGCGCCGGACACAATCCCTGGCGAAGTCCACCGGACCCGCCGCAGCTTGTAGCACTGTGTACGTATCCAGGATGAGTAAGTCAGAGGAGGACCCAGTGAGTTCTGTGGGCGAATCGGCGGGACGGCCGCCGGGCCGGATGATCGGCGCGGTGGTCGCCGGGATCATCGCGCTTCTGTTCATCGTGGCCGGCTTCATCTACGTGGCCGAGCCCGCCAAGTCGTTGCCAAGCATCATGGGCCACGTCGCAAACTCGAACGGGCACCACCCGCTGCGCGCGGCCGGCTGCCTGATCGTGGGCGTCGTTCTCGCGGTCGCCGCGTGGTTCATCCTGAACTACAAGCCGAAGGCGCAGAAGGCCGCCGCGGCCGCCAAGGAGAGCTCGCCCGCAGGGCACAGCTGAACGAGGCAGCGACGAAACGACACGGCTGACCCGGGGCCAGGCAGGCAGTGCGAGTCCCGGGTCAGCCCATGTCTGCCCGCGGTTACCCTTCCCCGGTCAGCTGCCCGTTCGAGGCACTCGTGCCGACCGAGATGTTCGTTACCGGAACCATCACTAGCTCAGCGCCTGCCGAAGGTCCTCGAGCAGGTCATCACAATCCTCGATGCCGACCGACAGCCTTATCAAGTCCGCGGGCACCTCGAGGGCAGACCCGGCCACCGAGGCGTGCGTCATCCGGGCTGGGTGCTCGATCAGTGACTCCACGCCGCCGAGCGACTCGCCCAGCGTGAACAGGCGGGTGCGACCGCACACCTCGACCGCGGCGTCCGGGCCGGCGAGCACCCGGAACGACACCATGCCGCCGAACGCGCGCATCTGCGCCGCCGCCACCTTGTGCCCCGGGTGCGCGGGGAGCCCGGGGTAGAAGACCTCGGCGACCGCGGGATGGCCTGCCAGCATGTCCGCGACCCGTGCCGCGTTCGCGCAGTGCCGGTCCATCCGCACCGCGAGCGTCTTTATTCCGCGCAGCGTCAGCCAGGCGTCGAACGGGCCGGCGATTGCGCCCGTCGCATTGTGCAGGAACGCCAGCTTCTCGGCAAGCCGGGGATCAGTCACCACCGCGGCCCCGCCGACCACGTCGGAGTGGCCGCCCAGGTACTTCGTCGTCGAGTGCACAACGGCGTCCGCGCCAACCTGGAGCGGGCGCTGAAGATACGGCGACGCGAACGTGTTGTCGACCACCAGCAGCGCGCCGCCGCCGTGCGCGGCTTCGGCGAGCGCGCGAAGGTCCGCGATCCCCAGCAGCGGGTTCGTCGGCGTCTCGGCCCACACAAGCCTGACCTGGCGCGCGGCCAGCTCATCGCGGACCGCGTCCAGGTCCGCCAGCGGCACGGCGGTGTGCGTCACGCCCCATTCGCTCAGTACACGTGCGAACAGCCGGTAGGTGCCGCCATAGGCGTCGCCCGGGATCAGCACGTGATCGCCGGGCCGGCACACCGCGCGGAGCAGGCAGTCCTCGGCGGCCATGCCGGAGGCGAAGGCGAACGCCCGCGTGCCGCCCTCCAGCGCCGCCAGGCACTCCTCCAGCGCGGTCCTGGTCGGGTTGGCCGTACGCGAGTACTCGTAGCCGCCCCGCCGGCCGCCGACGCCGTCCTGCTTGTAGGTCGACACCTGGTAGACCGGTGGCACGACCGCCCCCGTGACCTGGTCCGGCTCCTGCCCCGCGTGAATCGCCAGTGTCTCGAACCCGTCGCTTGTCACCATGGCGCTCAGGTTACTGCCTGGTCAGTGCCCGGCCGCGAAGAACGCGAGCAGGTCCTGGCGGGTCAGCACCGCCGACGGCTTGCCGTCCACGTGCACCAGCGCGGCGCCGGCCTTCTCCAGGGCGGCCGCGGCGGCGCTGACCGGCTCGCCCGACCCGATCAGCGGCAGCGGCGGCGACATGTGGCCCTGGATCGTGTCCTGGGGGCTCGCGCGGCCCGCCACCAGCGCGTCCAGCAGTTCCCGCTCCGCGACCGCGCCGACTACCTCGGCTGCCATCAGCGGCGGCTCCTGCTTCACCACCGGGAGCTGCGACACGTCGTACTCGCGCAGCAGCGCAATGGCCTGCGCCACCGTCTCCTCGGGGTGCACGTGCACGAGCTCGGGGATCGCGCTGGCCTTCGCGGTCAGCACGTCCGCGACCAGCGGTTCGGTCGTCTGCGCGGACAGGAACCCGTAGTCCTGCATCCACTCGTCGTTGAAGATCTTCGACAGGTAGCCGCGACCGCCGTCCGGCAGCAGCACGACGACAACGTCGTCCGGCCTGGCGGATCGCGCGACGGCCAGCGCCGCCACCACCGCCATCCCGCCCGATCCGCCGACCAGCAGCGCCTCCTCGCGGGCGAGCCGCCGCGTCATGCCGAAGGAGTCGGCGTCGCTGACCGCTATCACCTCGTCGGAGACCTCCGGATCGTACGTCCGCGGCCAGATGTCCTCGCCGACGCCCTCCACCAGATAGGGCCGCCCCGATCCGCCCGAGTACACCGAGCCCTCCGGGTCGGCGCCGATCACCCTGACCCGCCCCCCGGACACCTCCTTCAGGTACCGGCCGGCCCCCGAGATCGTGCCTCCGGTGCCGATGCCCGCGACGAAATGCGTGACCCTGCCCTCGGTCTGCGACCAGATCTCCGGGCCGGTGGAGTGGTAGTGCGAGGACGGGTTCTCCGGGTTGGCATACTGGTCGGGCTGCCAGCCGCCGGGCAGCTCGGCCGCCATCCGGCGGGCCACGCTGTAATACGACTCCGGGTGCTCCGGCGGGACCGCGCCCGGGCAGACCACAACGTCGGCGCCGTAGGCGCGCAGCACGCTGATCTTGTCCTGGGCCACCTTGTCCGGGCAGACGAACACACAGCGGTAGCCGCGCTCCGCCGCCACTATGGCGAGCCCGGCTCCGGTGTTACCCGAGGTGGGCTCCACGATCGTGCCGCCCGGCTGCAGTTGCCCGCTCGCCTCGGCCGCCGTAACCATCCGCAACGCGATGCGGTCCTTGACCGATCCGCCCGGATTGAAATACTCCACCTTCGCGAGCACGTTGGCCCCCGGGATACCCCGGGTCACCGACCGCAGCCGGACCAGCGGGGTGTTCCCGAACAGCCCGGTCAGTGAGTCATATACCTGCATGGTTGTTCCTTTTCCTGGCCTGGCGGCCATGGCCCGACGCTATCCGATGGCCTCCGTTACCCGCGGGTAGGAGTCGCCCGGCCAGAGGCGTAACCTTGGAGGAAACCTACACGCAGGAGGCCGGA
>JAFAZE010000140.1 GCA_019239975.1 Streptosporangiaceae bacterium | reverse complement strand
GTGGCTGTTCGTCGACTGGCTGGAGTTCAGTGGAGCCGAGCTGGACCCCGGCGATCCAAAGGAAGTCGCGGCGACGGCTGCCGTCGAGTTCGAAGCCGCCCGACGAGACCCGTACCGCCAGCTCAGCCGCGTTTTTCATCTCGTGGGACGTAAGCTCTAACCCAACCGGGGCCGTGGAGGCGGAGGGTCCCGGCGGGGGTGGTGTGGTCACGTCGGCCTTCGGGGATGTGCAGGTAGCCGGCGTCTTTGAGGGCCGCGAGACGGTGGCGCGGATGGTGGCCAGGTTGGCGGGGCCGCTGCCGGTGCGGCTGGCGGCGGCATCTTCCCCGAACGTAAGGTCGCGGACGTGGTGGTGCGCCTCGATGGACCACTGCTCGCGGGCCAGGCGGGCCAGGCCGACCGCGGTGGCGTCGGCGCTGGTCAGGCTGGTGACGGCGTAGACGGCCTGACGGGATGCCTTCCCGGTAGCGGTGTCGCGCCGCCACCGGGTGATCTTGAGGGCCTGGCGGGCATGCGGGCAGTACAGGCCGCTGATGTGTGCGACCTTCAGCGTGCGGATCCCGGCGCGGCCGTGGCCCTTCTCCCGGGTGTTCTTGCGCCTGCCGGGCGGCCCGGCGGGCCCGGTAGCCGCGCACGCTGGCCCGGGGCAGCCCGCCGCGACGCCGGCCGCCCGGACGCGGCCCGAGTAGCGCCCAGGCCAGGGCCCGCGGGTCCAGGCGGTCCAGCACCACCCGGATCGTCTCCTCATCCGGCGCCCGGTACCGGCCCGCCAGGCGGGTCAGGCACGAGCGTCAGAGCATGGGAGAGCTGACCCGGCACGGACCGGCACGCCGACGTTGCCTGGTGTTTGAACCTTCAATGCAGGTTGAGCATGCTTGGGCTCGTGCCTGAGGCGGCGGGCCGTCCGGTGAGATCGCGGGCAGCGCAGGCATACTGATTGAGCTATTCCTGGTAAGCCTTTGCTTCGTCGATCCAGGCTTGCGTCTCATGCTCGGATAGGCCCACAACCGATCCATGCCGTTCTTCGATCATCTGCTTCAGGTGCGCCGGGTTGCGGTGACGGAGCTCTTTGATCGAATCGACGCCAATGCTCTTGAGCATCTCTTTGTACTTGGGGCCGATTCCCTTGAGCTTGTCGAGGTCGTTCACCACGTGCTCAGACATCTCGCCACCCTTCCCTGTGCCGACGTCAGCAGCGTATCGACGACTTCTGGAAACTCCTGAGACTCAGGCTAGGGTGCCGTGATTGTTCCCACAAGCCCTAGGAGCCGCGCCGGGCCAAACGCCCCGTAAGGCTAGGTCCGAGCCAGGCCGGGTGTGGACGCCCGCCCAGCTCCGAGCCTTTCTCGACACGGCCGGGCAACACCGGCTGTTCGCCTTCTACCACCTCGCGGCATACACCGCGGGCTCGGCGCGGCGAACTGCTCAGCCTCCGCTGGCACGACATCGAGCTGGACCTCGTCGAGATTCACATCACGGGCTCGGCCGCCGTCATCGCGGGCCAGCGCATCGAGGGCGCGGGCATCTTCGCCCGCGCCGTAACGGCTACCAGCTAAGACCGCGCTGTTAGCAACGGCGTTAGCAAGAACTCCTTCCGCTCCGGAAAGGGGCTCTGAGCTGGGCGCGCTCGGAGGGACTCGAACCCCCAACCTTCTGATCCGTAGTCAGATGCTCTATCCGTTGAGCTACGAGCGCACGAACCAGCAGTATACGGCAGTCTGGCGCTCACGGCGCGTGGTGACGGCACATCTAAGAGCCTGCTTGAAGACTCAGTCGATGCCCAGGACGCGATGGGCTACGCCGATTCGATCGCCCGCCTCGGCCGCCCCTTCGCCGTCACCCTGGTAGCCGCGACCCGGCGTCCGGCCCAGAAGGCCATGGGCCAAGGCGCCGTGCGCTCCCGGATGAACCTGCGGATCTGCTTCCGCGTTATCCCGCCCAACGTTGTCCCGCCCGGCTCGGCGTCGCGGGTATCGTCCTCGCTCCAGAGGCGGCGGACCGGACGTGTGCGGCCCACCGGCGGCCGAGCAGTGCGGACCGGGCGGCGAGCCAGAGCCCGAGGGCGGCCCAGACACCGGGCAAGCCCAGCCAGTGGAAGCGCAGCACGAGCGCTGCCATCGGCACGAACGCCAGGATCGCGAGGATCATCGCGCGGCGCATCGCCGCGTAGTCGGCGATGCCGAGGACGAGGCCGTCCAGAACGAACGCGATCGCGGCCGCGGGCTGAGTGAACGCCGCGCAGATCAGGCCGGTGACCGCGGCGTGCCGCACCGCGCGGTCGGACGTGAACAGCGCGGGGGCGCCCAGTGCGAGTGCCGCGGTGACCAGTCCGAGCGCGGCGCCCGCCACCAGCCCCAGCCACAGCGTGCGCCGCCCGGTCAGCCTCGCGCCCTCGGAATCGCCGGCTCCCACGGAGGCGCTGACGAAGACCTGCGCCGGGACGGCGAGCGCGTCGAGCGACAGTGACAGCAGGTACCACAGGCGGTACGCCACCTGCTGGCCGCCGAGCGCGACCGGGCCCAGCCGGGCGACGGTAGCGGTCGCCGCCAGCGGCACCGCGCCGAGCGCGATCGTCCGCGCCGAGAGCCGGTGCCCGTCGCGGAGCACGACGCGGATCTCGGCGCTGCCGGGCCTGCCCGGCCGCAGCCGTGCCTTCCGCCATGACGACGCCGCGTACCACGCCGCGGCGGCGGCCTGCGCGGCCACCGTTCCCCATGCGGACCCCAGCAACCCGGCGTGCGCGCCGAACACCAGGGCCGCCTCGAGCGCCACGTTCAGCACGTTGGCCCCGACCGCGATCCGCAGCGGTGTCCGGGTGTCCTCGAGGCCGATCAGGTGCCCGTTGCCCGCGTAGGACAGGTACAGAAACGGCAGCCCGGCCGCGGACGCCCGCAGGTAACCGGTGGCGCCCGCGAGCACGTCGTGGCGCGCGCCGAGCAGGCGTGCCACCCACGGCGCCGCGAGCAGCATGACGCCCGCCGCCAGGACGCCCCAGGCCACCGCGACCAGGTATGCCGCCCCCACCGCGCGGGCGGCGCCTTCGGTGTCTCCGGCCGCCGTCAGCCTGGCCACCGCGGAGGTCGTCGTCGTGCTGAGGAAGATCGCCAGCCACGCCGCGATCGCCAGCGCACTGGCCGAGATCGCCAGCGAGTCGAGCGGGAGCCGGCCCAGATGCCCCACGATCGCGGTGTCGGCGAGGTTGTAAAGCGGCTCGGCGGCGATCGAACCCAGCGCCGGCAGCGCCAGCCTGGCGATGCGCCGGTCCAGTTCCCGGGTCCGGCTGACGCTCCCGCTCAGCTCGGCCCCGCGTCACTGGTCACCTCCCAAGTCTGCACACCGGCTCGCACCAGCGGCAAACCGCCGGGAAGCACGGCGCCGGCCCGGACCCGCGAGACGCGAGATGCGAGATGCGAGACGCGGGGAGCCCGGCTCCGGCGGCCGAGGCCTCAGCGGAGCGCGGCCAGCAGGTTCTTGTGCCAGACCAGCACGGTGTCGCCGCCGACGTGGTATACCCGTGCGGGTTTGCCGAACGCCGCCAGCACGGCCTTCATGTCACTGAACCCGGTGTAGCCGGGCACGCCCGGCGACAGCACCACGAAGTCCGCGGTCGAGCGGTGAGGGTCGTACCACGTGGACCTCGTTTCGAGGACGCCGCGGGCCAGCCGGCCGTGGCCGGGTGAAACCAGCCGGATCTGGACGCGGTCCCCGCTGGTCAGCGTGACGATGTTCGACTGCCAGTAGCCGGACAGGCCACCGCTCATGTGCCGGGCCTCCAGCCAGGTCGTGAGCTGCTGGTTTTGCGCGGGAACCATCGGCTGGCTGATCTCATGGACGAGACCCGCCAGGTAACCGAGCAGCACGGCGCCGAGCAGCACGGGCACCGGTTTCGCGGACATCAGCCGGCCGGCCAGCTGCCGCCCGGTCAGCGCGGCGCCGAGCGGCAGCACGGCCGCGATCTCACGGGTCGACGACACGGCCTGCGCGTGCGTGCTGATCACGTACGTCGCCAGGTTGATCAGCAGGCCGGCGAACAGCAGCTGAATGACGAGATCGCGCTCCCGCAGAAAGCGCCACGCGGTCAGGCAGATCGCCCAGGCGGCCAGGAACACGCCGGCGAGGTGCAGGACCGTGAAGGCCATGCCGATGCCCGCGTGCATGCCGATGAAGTCCGCGCCCCCGAGGAGCAGCAGCCCTTCGCCGAGGATGCGCAGGTTGTGGCCGAAGATCAGGCCGGCCTTGGCGAACTGGGTGGCGGGAGCCGGGGCGTAGAACCCGCCGTGGGAGTGGATCAGGTGCAGCGTCAGCATGGCGGCCGCCGCGGCCACGAGGGCACAGCCGGCGAGCGCCAGGTCGTACCACTGCGCCGAAAGCGGCCGCCGTTCCCTGAGCACGGCGCGGCCGGCGCGAAACGCGCAGACCAGCACCAGCGGCAGCACCCCGACGTAGAGCACGAGCACGTCGGCCACCTGCGCCCAGCCGAGGATCGCCGCGGTCACCACCGGCACGTACCAGCGCGGCCGGGCACGGTCCAGGATCAGCCAGGCCACCATGACGGGCACGGACGTCCCGATGTGGTCCGGCGAGGAGACGAGAACGTTCACGCCGGAATCGAGCTGGGGGGCGAGCATGACCCCGGCCGCCAGGAGTACCCGCGGCACGGCCGCGCGCCCCGTGGCGTTCCCCTTGGCGAGCAGGGCAGCCAGCAGTATCGCGAGTGTGTAGGTCATGGCCGCCGCCACGTGCACCACGTCCGCGTTCAGGCCGCGGGCCAGCTCCACGAGCATGTACTGCGGCAGTTCGGTGGTGTAGAAGGAGACGTCGGAGAGCGTCCAGCCGCGCAGCAGCGGGTTGCCGTGCAGCATGTCCCAGGCCTGCAGGGCCTGGCTGGCTCCGTCGGAGTTGACCGCCCGGGTCCGTGCGAGCTGCAGGTAGACGGTGAACCCGACGGCCACGCCGAGCACCCACGCCGCGATCACCGGCCACTGGCGCGGCCGCAGCGCCCGGCGCAGCGCGGCGGTGGCCGAGCGCGGTGCCGGGTCATCGTGGGCTTCGGACAGAACCTCTCTGCTCGCGGTCACGTGCCCCATTGCACCATGCCCGGCGGGGTCGCGGGGACGGTGGTGCATGAATCGGGCCTAGTCAAGCCGCGGCGGCCCCGCCTCGGCGCGGCGCAGCATCGGCTCGAGGCGCTCCAGCCTGCCGTCCGCCGGGCCGCATTCCTGCCACCAGGTCGCGCCGGCCTCCGCCAGCGGCCCCATGATGTCGCCGGCCGCGCCGGGGTCGGCCGGCGAACCGCCCATGACGGCCAGATCAAAGGGCGTCCCGTCAAGGCCGGACTCGGCACGGCAGCCGGCGATGAAGTCGGCGGCCTCGCGAACCCCCGCCACCGGCGGCGGCAGCGCGGCGCGGTCCGCGCCCCGGTCGATGATCGGCACGGCACCGTCCCAGCGCGCGGCGCGGCGCATCGGC
>JAFAZE010000172.1 GCA_019239975.1 Streptosporangiaceae bacterium | reverse complement strand
CCGGCCTCCAGCGCCCGCTGCGCCGTGTACGCGCCATGCACCAGCACGTCCCGGTCCCCGGCGGCGGCCTTCGCCTGCGCCATCGCGGCAGCGATCCCGTCGGCCACGTACGTCACCAGCGGATAGTTGGCCACCGAGGGAGGCGGCGGCCGGTGACTGACCACCACGATCGGCACGCCGTGATGATTACCCTTGTAGTGATCAACCTGTTCCGCGGTACGCCGGCCGACCAGCACCGCGCCGGTCGCCTCCATCTCGTCGATCAGCTGCCCGGCCGGCCCGGACGACCGGAAGGTCTCCCCGTCCGGAATCCACTCGTGCAGCAGGCCGAAGCCGTCGCCGCCTGGGTTGTCCGGTCCGTCGTCCGGACCCGCGATGTACCCGTCGAGTGACATCGACATGTAGAGCACCGATGCAGACACCCGGCCTCCTGTGGTCTTGGTGGGTTGGTGGCTAGAGGCGAGCCTGACAGGTACCGGTCCTGACTGTAAGATCCAGTTCGGTGGACAGAATCAGGACCAATTCCGGTGTCCTCGTCGTGCTCGACCACGAAGCCCGGATCCCGCTGCACCGGCAGATCGAGATCTCGCTGCGGGACTCCATCCGCGCCGGGCGGCTGCCGCGCGGCTCGTCGCTGCCGCCCTCGCGGGTGCTGGCCGCCGACCTTGGCGTCTCCCGCGGCGTGGTGGTCGAGGCTTACCAGCAGCTGACCTCCGAGGGTTACCTGGCCAGCCGCGCGGGCGGATACACCCAGGTGGCGACCGGCGCGTCCCGGGCCGCAGCCGGACTTCAGCTGGCCCGCAAGACCCCGCCGCGGATCGATCTGAGCTACGGTCGCGCCGATGTGTCCAGCTTCCCTCGGGCGGCGTGGCTGCGCGCGACCCGCGCGGCGCTCGCGTCTGCCCCGAACGACCTGTTCGGCTACCTGGCGGGCAGCGGGGTGCCGCAGTTGCGGACGGCGATCGCCGACTACCTCAACCGGGTCCGCGGCACCCTGGCCGAGCCCGGCCAGATCGTAATCTGCACCGGCTACGCGCAGGGCATCGCCCTGCTCGTCGGGGTGCTGGCCGCCGCGGGCGCCAGACGGCTCGCGCTGGAGGACCCCTCCTCACGCGATGACGCCCTGCCGGCCGCGCGGGCAGCCGGCCTCGAGGTCACCGGAATCCCGGTCGACCACGACGGCATCCGGGTGGACCTGTTGCGAGACTCCGGAGCCGACGCGGTCGTGCTGACGCCCTCGCACCAGTGGCCCACCGGCTCGGTGCTGTCTTCCGGGAACCGGGCGGCCGTGCTGGGCTGGGCCGCCGAGCGCGGCGCGGTCGTCATCGAGGACGACTACGACGCCGAGTACCGCTACGACCGGACGCCGGTCGGCGCGCTGCAGGGGCTGGCCCCCGACCAGGTCGTCTACGCCGGGTCGGCGAGCAAGACCCTCGCGCCCGGGCTGCGCCTGGGGTGGTTCGTGATGCCAGAACACCTGGCCGAGCCGATGGCCGCAGCCAAGATCGCCGCCGACCGCGGCTCGCCCGCGCTCGAGCAGCTCGCCCTGGCCGACCTCATCGCCCGCGGCGAGCTCGATCGGCACCTGCGGCGGATGCGCCCGGTCTACCGGCGGCGCCGCGACGCACTCCTGACCGCTCTGGCCCAGCGGCTGCCCCGGCTCCAGCCGGCCGGCATATCGGCCGGGCTGCACCTGGTCACCTGGCTGCCGCCGCACCTGGACGAGGCCACCGTGGTCGAGGCGGCCGCGCGCGCCGGAGTCGGCATCGAGGGCGTGACACCCTACCGGATCAGCCACCCCGGCCCCGACGGCCTCATCTTCGGCTACGCGACCGTCAACGAGCACGCCATCGCCGAGGGCGTCGACATCCTCGCGCGCGTGATAGATGAGCTGTAACACACACCCAGCTCCGCTGGCACAGGACAACCGGCACGGGCAGCACCAGCAACATGAAGCAAGATCTGCAACAGGCCATCGCGCGACAAGGACGTCGTCGTCATGGGCGGCGCGAACGTCATCGACCAGAGTCTGGCGGCGGGGCAGGTCGCTCCGGATCGGCCAGATCTGATGATGGCGCGGTCGGGAAGCGCAGCGCCTCGATAATCTGCTGGTGGGCCGGGTTGGCTGATGCGCCGATGTCGGGCACCATGTAGCAGGTGACCGACCGCGCGACGGTGAGCCGGTGGCTGGCCGGATACGAGGCCGCCTGGCGGGCGCCAGGGACCGGGGGCCTCGCAGGCCTGTTCTCCAGCGACGCCACCTACCTGCAGTCCCCCTACGAACAGCCCGTTACCGGTCTGGACGCGATCAAGCGGATGTGGGAAGAAGAAAGAGAAGGCCCTGACGAGGTCTTCACCCTGGCCACTGACATCCTTGCTGTCGACGGCCCGACGGCAGTGGTACGGGCCGAGGTCCGCTACGGAGATCCGCCCCGCCAGGAGTACCGCGATCTGTGGATCATCCGGTTCGCCGATGACGGCCGCTGCACCTGGTTCGAGGAGTGGCCCTACTGGCCAGAGCGGCCTCACACCGCACGCGATGACCCGGCGTAGCCTGCCGCTGCGGCGTCCTTCATCTGATGCCGGAGCCCTCGCGACCGGACCGGTGGCCGGCGAAGACCGGGATCAGGTTTTGACGGTGAGCCGGACGGCGCCCAGGCCGTAGCGCCGGGCGGCCTCGGCGAGCGCCTCGGCTGACGGTGTGTCCGGCGTGTGAATCTTGAGGCCTAGCATCCGTTGCGCCCGCTTCACGCCAAAGTGGTCGATGGCCTGGGCATACAGGGGCGCCACCGCCTCGGGATCGTCAAGCAGCTGTCCCTGCATCCGGGTGACGTGCCCGTCCAGGGTGACCTCCACGTCGGCCCCGCCGCGGAAGTTGTTGCGCCAGCGGGCATCGGTGAGCGCGTACAGCCCGCCTTCCAGCCGGTGCGCGACGACCGGGACGTCATAGCGGCGGCCGGTCTTGCGGCCGAAGAAGCGCAATACCATGAACTGCCTGCGCATCGGCCCGCCGGCCGGCGAGCGCAGCATCAGGCGCATAACCGGATTGCTCACCCGCATCATCGCTGCGGGTGGATGCGAGGGCTCTACCACCGTCGCGTTCTGCTCTGCCATCATCCCAGCGTACGCCCGGATCGTTCCGGCGTACGCCCGGGTCAGAGCCCAAGCGGCGGCGCTGCCGCCTTGATCTGGGCCAGTCGCTGGTACTTGGCGGGACCGTAGCTGGCGCGCACCCGGTCGCTCTCGTAGTCGGTCATGAAGTTGACGTAGCTCCCCGGACCGAACGGGCCTGGTCATAGTCGTCGTCCGCCGCCGTGATCACCCGGCCGGCCAGCCTGGACCGCAACGCGTCCAGGGCCCTGCTCCCCTACTGCCGTCATCGGACCTACCCTCGTCGCACGAGTCAGCGCGCTGGTGGCACCCGATCCCCGGCAACCTGCTGACCAGCGGCTATGTTCCTACAATGGAGAGCGGGGAAGCGGCTGCGAAATACGTACTCCCGCGTATTAGCCGGCCGGCTTGCGGTTGCCGAGAGTATCGGCGAAGTCCGCGACGTACGGCGCGTGGGTGAGCAGGCCGCCGTCCACGCAGATGTTCTGCCCGGTGATGAACGCGGCCTCGTCCGACGCCAGGAAGACCACCAGCACGGCGATGTCCTCCGGCCGCCCGAGGCGCGGCGTGAGGTGATCTGGATCCGGTAGCTCTGCCTTGTGCGAGGCTGTGCCGTCGTGAAATAACGGAAAAGACCTGATGGCTTCACAGAAAGGCACCCGGCGATGCGTCGCGCATTCATGGCGGGCGGTCTCTCGGCAAGCGCACTGGTGATCGCCGCCGGCCTGGCGGTGCCCGCCATCGCGGGCTCCGGCAGCGCCGGTACCGGAATCGGCGTCCGGGTGGGCACGATCTCCGACGTCAGCGGCCGCTGCAAGGGCCAGAACGCCGAAGTCGAGCAGGCCACCTGGCACCGGTACGTGTACGAGGAATGGATGGGTTGCAACAACAGCATCGGCTTCGCCAGGTCGGCGGATGGCGGCCGGACCTGGTCCGCGCCGGTCACGATGCCCCGCTCGTCCGGCGCCTGGGATCCCGCGGTGACAACCGCGCCCGACGGCACGCTGTACGTCGCGTTCATGGAATCCAACAGCGCCGGGTACACCTACCCGGTGGTCGACACGTCGTTCGACCACGGCCGGACGTTCCCGTGCCAGGCCGCGCTGATTCCGAGGGTCAGAAAAAACTGGGGCGACCGCGACTTCGTCCTGGCCGGGCCGCACGGGGTGGTGTATCTCACCTGGGACTACGGGCCGAGCGCCGCGGAGGTGAAGACCGTCTGCTCGCCGGGCGGAAGCTGCGGGTACTCCAACGGGGATCTCAACGCCGTGGTGCAGAAGTCCACCGACTACGGCCGGTCGTGGGGCCCGATAGTGCACGTCAGCCCGGGCTTCCCGGCCAGCGGCGGGGACAGCGCTCCGCTGGTGCCCGAACGAGGCGGCCGGATCGGCGTCGCCTACCAGGGTTACGACGTCTACAACAAGAAGACCTACGCGCTGCGCCCCGGGTACGAGTACTTCACCTCCTCGGCCAGCGGGGGCCGGACCTGGTCCGCTCCGGTGCGCGTCGGCGGCTCGGCCGGCACGATGTCGCTGGCCGAATGGTGGATCGACGGCGCCATCGGCATCGATGACGCCGGGAACATGTACATCACCTGGGACACGCAGGGCAAGACCCGCGACATCGGCTGGCTGTCGTACTCGCGCAACGGCGGCCGGACCTGGTCCGCGCCGGTCAGGGTCACGCCGGACACCGATAACGCGACGCACATCGTGCAGGTGGTGGGGGTGCGGCCGGGAATCGCCGCCGTCGCCTGGCTCGCCGACAACTCGCCGCACGGGTACGCGCTGTACCTGCGGCTGTACTCGCTCGCCCGGCACGGCTGGCTGACCGGCGCGGTGCGGGTGTCCCGCCGGTTCGGCAGCAAACCGGTCTGGCCCGGCGACACGATCGGCATCTCCGCGCTGTCCCCGCGAACGGTCATGCTGAGCTGGGGCAGCGCCGTGACGAAGGGGATCTCACAGATCTACGCGGCGCCGGTCACGCTGGCCCCCTTATGTCCCGCGTGAGTTGGGCCGCGGCGCCGCCGGCGGCGCGCGGGTTACACTGGGCGGCGTGCCCATAGACCCGGCCATCCGGTTCCCCGGCGAGTCAGGCGACTACCGGCTCGCGCGCAACCAGTTGCTGGAGGCGGAGATCGAGCTGCGCAGCCAGATCGAGCGGGTCGCCGCGCAGCGCCGCGCGCTTCCGCCCGGCGGTACCGTCCCCGAGGACTACGTCTTCGAGAGCGCGGCCGATGGCGGCGGCGACGTGACCTTCTCTGAGCTGTTCTCGCCGGGCAAGGACACGCTCGCCATCTACAGCTTCATGTTCCCGCGCTATTCGGGCGACACCCGGCCGGGGCCCGCGGAGGGCGAGACGGCCAGACTGCCGCTCGCCGAGACACCGTGCCCATCCTGTACCTCTATCCTCGACTCGCTCGACGGCGCCGCTCCGCACCTCGCCCAGCGAATCAGCCTGGTCGTCGCCGCGAAGTCGGATCCGGCCCGGATCCGGAACTTCGCGCGGGAGCGCGGCTGGCGCCACCTGCGCCTGTTTTCCTCGCGCAACAACAACTACAACCGCGACTATCACGCGGAATGGCCGGACGGTGAGCAGAGCCCGGTCCTGAACGTGTTCACCCGCGACGCCGACGGGTTCCGCCACCGCTGGGCGACCGAGCTGATGTTCGCGCCGCGGGAGGAGGGCCAGGAACCACGCCACGTCGACTCGATCTGGCCGCTGTGGAACGTCCTCGACATGACGCCGGGCGGGCGCGGCGAGGACCCGAACCTCCCCGCGGGGCACTACGAGTAGCGACGGCGGAGTGGAGGCGACGTGGACGCCACGGTGTTCGCCGAGGTGCTCTCCGAGACTCGCCGGTTCGTGCGCGAGCGGGTGCTGCCGCTCGAGGCCGAGATCGACGAGAAGGACGAGATACCCGAGGAGATCCGCCAGGCCGCCAGGCAGATGGGGCTGTTCGGCTTCGCGCTCCCGGAGGAACACGGCGGGCTGGGCCTGAACATGACGGAGGAAGTCCAGCTCGTGTTCGAGCTCGGCTACACGACCCCGGCGCTGCGCTCGATGTTCGGCACCAACAACGGCATCGCCGGGCATGTCCTGATGCTCGGCGGTACGGCGGAGCAGCGGGAGCACTGGCTGCCGCGCATCGCCAGCGGCGAGGTCACCGCGTCGTTCGCGCTCACCGAGCCCGAGGCGGGCTCCGACCCGTCGACGCTGACGACCAGGGCGGAGCCGGCCGACGGCGGCTGGGTGATCAGCGGGGCCAAGCGGTACATCACCAACGCGCCGGCCGCCGACCTGTTCATGGTCTTCGCCCTGACCGACCCCGCCCTTCCCTCGAGCCGCGGGATTTCCGCATTCCTCGTCCCGCGTGGCACCCCTGGCCTGACCGTCGGCCCGAAGGATCACAAGATGGGCCAGGCCGGCGCCTGGACGGCGGACGTCTACCTGGACGGCGTGCACGTTCCCGGGTCCGCGGTGGTCGGCGGCGCCGACGGCGTGGGCCGCGGGCTGCGCGTCGCGATGGGCTGCCTGGCGCACGGCCGGGTGCACATCGCGGCCATGTGCGTCGGCATGGCCGGGCGACTGGTGGACGAGTCCGTGTCCTACGCCGCTCAGCACCGCCAGTCGGGGCGGCCGATCGGCTCGTTCCAGCTCGTGCAGGGCATGATCGCCGACTCGATGACCGATTACTACGCCGGCCGGGCCACCGTCCTGGACGCCGCCCGCCGTTTCGACGCCGGGGAGGACACCCGGGTGGCCTCGTCCGCCGCGAAGTACTTCGCCAGCGAGATGGTGTGCCGGGTCGCGGACCGCGCCGTGCAGATCCACGGCGGCGCGGGCTACATGCGCGGCGTGCCCGCCGAGCGCTTTTACCGCGACGCGCGCCTGTTCCGCATCTACGAGGGGACCAGCCAGATCCAGCAGGTCATCATCGCCCGCGCCCTCCTCGGCGACGCCGCCCGGGAGTAAACGCGCGCCCCTGGGCCGCGTACGCCTCTGAGCGCCGCCCGCCTTTGAGCGCCGCACGCCTTTGAGCGCCGCGGATGGCGGCCACGTCCCGCGGCGCGGGTGGCGGCCACGTCCCGGCGGCGCCCGCGGCGGGCTGCCGTGGCTTGCGGGACCGGGGGCGCCTATGAGACGTTATGACACCCCCCCTAGTTTCCACCACATCAGTGGGCATTTACGTGTTGTGGAAGTTACGGGTCGTATGCGACCCCTTTCTTTCCACGACCCTGTTTCCCTTCGCGCATCGTGGAAACGCGGGGCCTTATGCGCCCGCGCATAGGCTCCCAGACCCCGCGGCCGGAAGGCGGGCGCCACGCATCCGCGCGCCGCTCAGTACGCTCGCAGGCCCATGCTGCGGGCGATGCCGTTGCGCTGGATCTGGCTGGTGCCGCCGGAGATCGTGGCCACGATCGGCTCGCGATGACAAGCGGCAGGCCATGGGCGGCCTCATCGGCGACGAGGTGCTCAGCGCCTTCGCGGTCGTGGCGGAGCCCGTCGCCGCGGCGAAATCAGCCGCCGGTTCGGCGGCCTGGCCGGCCAGGTGTCGTTCTACGCCCCCTACGAGGCCGTCCCCGAGACGTGGGACCGCCCACGCGGCCCCGGGTGGATACGGCGCCCTGGAATCCACCACGACCCGCGAAGACACCGCGGTGCCGTGAGCGCTAGCGTGATCGGGAAGAACCGCCGGACTGGCCGCTGATCCGGCCGGAAGGAGTGCCCGGATGACGACGATTCCCGATTCGCACCGTGATCTTCTCGGCGCGCAGGTTGCCACCCTGGCGACCATTGGAGGTGACGGCCGGCCGCAGCTGTCCGAGCTGTGGTTCCTCACCGAGGGCGACACCGTGCGCCTGTCGCTGAACACGGCACGGCAGAAGACCAGGAACCTGCGGCGCAACCGGGCCTGCACGCTGCTCATCCTCGATCTGGCGAACCCGTACCGGTACCTGGAGATCCGCGGGGACGCCGAGATCGAGCCCGACCCCGACTACTCCTTCGCCGACAAACTCGGCGCCAAATACAACGCCGACCTGCGGGAACGGGATCAGCCCGGCGACTCGCGCGTGATCGTGACGATCCGGCCGGCACGGGTCCGGGCGTGGGGTTAGCGCCTGAGGGGGACACAGCCGACCCCCGGGCGGGAACCCACGGCCCGTTCAGTACGAATCTGAGCGCCGGCCGACAGCCGCAGCGCCGTCCGGCCGCCGCCCGCGGCCGGCCTGAGCCGTGGCGGTCCTCCTATGCGGCCCTCCGGGGCCGCACCTGCGCTGACCCGGCTGCCTCCTCTTCCAGAAACTGCTCCCGGATCAGCTTCGGCCCGAACGGCCAGGTGTGCTCGATCCTCGCCCAGACGAGGAAGGCGAGCAAGCCGAGGCCGGTCCAGATGAGCATGATCTTGATGGCTGACCAGCCGGAGCCCTGGAAGATGTAGATCCAGCCGATCAGGGCGATGATGCTCGGCACGGGATACAGCCACTGCTTGTAGGGCCGCTTCAGCCGCGGCTGCTTTCTGCGCAGTATCGTGAGCGCCGCGATCTGCCCGATGAACTGGACCCAGATCGTCAGCGCGATCAGCGCGTTGATGATGGTCGTCAGCGTCAGGAACGACGCGATCGCGGTGACGAGCCCCATCACGAGCAGCGAGATGTGCGGGAAGCGCAGCGTCGGGTGCAGCTTGCCGAACGGCCGGAAGAACATCCGGTCCCTTGCCGCGTTGAACGGCAGCCGGGACGCGCCGCACAGCCCGGTGTAGACGGAAGCGAAGGCGGTGACCAGGATGAGGATGGTCACGGCGACGGCGGCCGGCCGGCCCCACACGGCCGTCATCGCGTCCGACCCGACGAACTTCGAGTTCATGGCCGCCCTGACGGGCAGCACGCCGAGGATCCCGATGTTCATGGCCAGGTAGATGCACATGACACCGAGGATCGACAGGATGATGGCCTTCGGCATGACGCGGCCGGGCTGCTTGATCTCATCGCCCATGTACGCCACGGTGTAGTACCCGAGGAAGTCGTAGATCGCGATGACCAGGCCCGCTCCGAGCCCCGCGGCGAACGAGCCCAGTGACAGGGCACCCGGCGGAACGTGGAACGCCAGGTGCGCGCTGAAGTGCGAGTAGGTTCCCACGATCACCAGGCCGACTGTGACGATCATGCCTGCCCACAGCAGCTTGGTGATGGCGGCCACCGACTCGACACGCCGCCACAGCAGGGCGACGGTGAGCACGGTGAACCCGACGGCGACCACGTGTGTGACCCACGGGCTCATGTGCCAGAAGTAGCCCAGGTAATCCGTCATGCCGATCATGCCGGTCGACATGATCAGCGGCGTGACGAGCAGTGTGGACCACACGAACATGAACGGCATGAGCCTGCCGGCGTAGTACTGGAATCCCTCCCGCAGGTAGACGTAGCTGCCGCCGGCGGTCGGCATCGCCGCACCGAGCTCTGCCCAGACCAGGCCGTCGCAGATGGCGATCAGCGCGCCGAGAACCCAGCCCGCGATGGCGAGCGGGCCGGTCAGCACGGCGAGGATGAGCGGGATCGTGATGAACGGGCCGACCCCGACCATCTGGGACATGTTCAGGGCCGTCGCCGGGAACAGGCCGATGGCCCGCACGAACCCGCGCTTGCTCACCTCGCTCACCTCGCCGGAGGCAGCCGCCTGGCCGGTACCTGCTCCTTCGGCTCTGTCCGGTTCGGCTCTGTCCGGTTCGGCCCTGTCCGGTTCGGCCCTGTCCGGTTCGGCTTTGTCCGGCGGGACCTCCCCGCTGGCTGGCTGGCTTGGCATCGTCGCCTCCCAAACCAACATTTCGGTGAAGTCCGTCACACTGCCCGCGCCATTTCCGCCGAAACAAAACGACCGGCTCCCGGTCACGCTGGTCTCACGCCCATCCCACGGGACGATAGAGCTGGTCTCACACCTCTCCCGCGGCACGATAAACCGCCCGGCGCCGGACCGGGCTTCGGTGCGCGCCCGCGGCCGTGCCGAGGTAGGCGCATCCGGGAAGACGCCCTCTGAACGGGGACGTGTCTGTCATCTATGACGCGTCCGCGGGGGCGCCGACTGTGTGCTGGCCGAAGCGGCGGGGCGTTCCCGCGGAAACGCTCCGCGCAATTGCGTAAAACCCTTTTCCGGAACGCTGGTTGGTGCTGGCACTGACAGCCCTGTCGCCGCTGACAGCCCTGTCGCCGCTGGTGGCGCCGCTGCATTCGCCGGCGCTCGCTCCACCACGCCACCCTGTCTGGGGAATCCTGCGGGAAGACGATCTGCAAGCAGATCGCTGCGAGCCCGAACATGCTCAGGAAACAGATGGTCCACCACGGAGCACCCACCGTCCGGAGACCGGCCTGGCTGCCGAGGATGGCCACGCCCGGCGCGAGAGCCCGGCACGGCAGGATCCGCCGCGCGTCTCGTGAGCGTCGTCGTGACGGTGACCGCACGTTCGCCGTACGGCCGCGATCTGCCCTTCGTCGTCCTGCGGTCATGCGGTCGCCTTTCTGCCTCGTTGGAGATCCGCCTCAGACAGTAGCGATCGGCTAGTCGACTATCGTCGTGAATTTAAGCGAACCCCAATAATGAAGATATTTACTTCAGTTCTGGAATCATGCACGAAGAGAGCCGGGCCGTGTCATCAGAAAACTGCTGTGGCACCTCATAAATGGAGGACGATCCGCTAGCCTGTGCGCCAAGAGGAAGCGCGGAGGAGTTCGTTGCCGAAGGATGCGCCGGAGCAGTCGGAGCAGAATAAGGATGCGCCGAAGAAGCCCAGGCGGAAGAAGGATGCGCCGAAGGACGAGGACCGGCAGGCGGTCGGCATGGCCGTCACCGAGCGCATGCACCAACTCGGACTCACTGTGGCTGAGATCAACAGACGCACGGGACTGTCAGAAACAACAATCTATGCCGTCATCCAGGTAACGGGTCAGCCCACCAAGTCCACGCTGGCCCTGCTATCTGCGGTACTGGATTGGCGGATAAACCACCTCTACAACATTCTGCAGGGCAGAGCGCACGAGAATGTCGTGACTGAGTCTCCGCTGGAGAAAAACCTGGCACAACTGGTTCGCGGACTAGCCGACATCGATACGCTGCGAGGAGACGTATCCGAGCTCAAAGGAGACGTATCCGAGCTCAAAGACGTCGTCCACAGGATCGACGGCAAGGTGGACGTGGTGATCGCCAGCCGACACGCCTCTTCCGGCGACGTCCGCTGAGCAGGTCGCCTTAAACGAGCTCGGTCGGTGTTTTGTGTCTCGCGGGGCTGCTGTCATTTGCTGAGGAGAAGACCCGGCGCCAGCGGTGAGACTGATTCAGGAGCGGGAAGGCGCGCGCCGCTGGCGTTCTTGAGGCGGAAGCGGCCGGTGACTACGTCGCGCTCTCGTCGGTCGTCTTGTTCGAGCTGTGGTACGGAGCGGCGAAGAGCAGTCAAGTGCAGGAAAACACCGAGCGCCTGCGGGTATTGCTTTCGGGTGACCTGGACCTGCTTGACTTCGATGACGAGGACGCCCGCACCGCTGGTCAGGTACGCGCCAGCCTGGAGAGGGCCGGGACGCCATCGGCGCATACGACCTGCTGATCGCCGGGCAGGCACTGCGACGTGGGCTGACAGTGGTCACGGCCAACACCTCCCAGTTCAGCCGGGTCACCGGCCTGAGCTGGCAGGACTGGACGACCTAGCAAAGAAGAAATGCCACAATCCCGACATGGGCTTGGCCGCCCCGTTGGGGACCGGGTGGCCGCGACCGGGTGGGAGCCGACGGCATCCGGGTCATCGCCGTTCTGCCCGCGCGGCCAGCCCCGCGTCCGAGGCCTGGCGGCAGGCGCCACAAGCCTCCCACTCACAGCCGCACCGTCACGGGGCACCATCGATTTGGGTGCAATGCGCGCTGCCATAACAGCACGAATCGCACCCAGTCCGGGGATCCCGCCTGCGGATTACCGGCCGGTGAGTTGGCGTGATGCGCGGGTGAGCGGATGAAGGCGCTGGCCTGACCGGGCCGCCGCCGGGCGCGACGGCGCACTCGGCGGCGCGCTCGGCGCCGCGGTCCGCTGTCGGCGCGTCAGGAAAGCAGTTCGACGACCGTGGCGATGGCGTGGTCACCGAGGACGACCTCGGCGGACTCCTAATGCAATCAGCATACAAGGCTGACGTTATCGCCCGGAGATTGTTGCGTCCGGCGCGCGGGATGCCCGCTCTGCCGTCGCGAAACCTGACCCCGCAACTCTGGCGGGAGGTGGCGCCCAGCGGCCGGAGGAGAGGTCAGCAGGGCGCCACTGGCCAGGGACGCGAGGAACGGTGTCCCACGCGGGGACATCGTCCTGGGGCCAGCGGCCTTACGCCGGGGCCGGGGCCGGGGCCGGGCTCGCGTAGCGCGACATGAAGGCTCGGACCAGCCGGGCGATCAGCGCCTCGGCCACAAGGTAAGCGAACCTCGCCAGGATGCTTGCCAGGAATTCTTCCATACGTGTCAGCCGCCCACGGTTCGTTCATCTTGCCTATACCTGCCAGTAGTTTCGTCTTCTGTCTCGAAGCGTTTGAGAATGCCAGCGGGATGGTAGATGAACGTCCGGTGAACATCCGGCCTCCGTCATGACCCCGCGGTGCGGCCGGGCCGCCCGCGAGCCCTGCAGGGGCGAACGGGCCGGGCGGAAGCCGGCACGGACAGCCGCAAAGCGGCGCGTACGGCAGTGAGGAAGCAGCGAAATGACACCACAGGGAACACCGACCTCAACGGACCAGGGGACACCGATCACAACGACCCCGGCAGGCGAAGAACGCAGAGCACGGGGCATGCCGTCCATGCCACGGCTGCCGTTGCCGGGGATGCCGGTGGCCATGCCGACAGGCCTGCCGGGCCGGGTGCTCTGGTGGGGCGGTCTGGCCGCGCTTGCCGCGTTCGACGTAGTGGAATGGCCGGTCGCGGTAATCGTGGGAGCAGGATCCTGGGTCGCCGAGCAGTACGCGAAGACAGCAGCCCAGGGCGAGCGCACGCAGCAACGGCAGACCGGGCAGCATACTCCGGCACCCGTATAGCAGACCCGCATCCGAGTGGCTCGCCGAGCGCATCGCCGCACGGCGGGTTACCCGGTAGCCGCCCACGGGCGGATACCGCCGCGACCAGCACGCAAGGTCACCGTATCCGGGCCGGTCCGCATCCTCCGCCCAGTTCCTTCGGAGGAGATGACCGATGGCCCTCAATCCTGGCGCCCTGCTGTCCGCGCTCGCGGACCGGATCTCGCCGCCACCGGGCCGCCGGCAGCGGCGGCTGTGGACCGGCAACGGGCGCGCGCACATCGAGGTCAAAGGCGTGGACCGGCCGGAGAACGCCGGTCTCGCGCGCAAGGTGGAAAGCGAGCTTGCCCAGTGCACCGGGGTGCACTGGGCAGAGGTCAACCCGGTTCTGGGCCGCGTGATCGTCGCGTTCGACGACAGCCGGCTCAGCGTGGACGACCTTACCGGGGTTATCGAGGGCGTCGAGGAGGCCTGCGGTGTCGCGGCCGAACGCTTCCCGCAGGACCGGCCCGAGCATCCCGCGGACGCGGAACCCCTGCAGCGGCAGGTGTATGCCATCGGCGCGGAGATCGCCGGACTCGGGATGGCACTCGCCGGACGGGCGATCCGGGCAAACCCGCTGTCGGAGGCCGCATCCGTTGTCTCGCTCATCGACGCCACGCCCGCGGTGCGCCGCCGGCTGGAGAGCCGGCTGGGCCAGGCGGCCACCGACCTGGGCCTGGCGGTCGGCAGCGCGGTGGCCCAGGGGCTGGCCCAGGGACCGTTCGGTCTGCTGGTCGACATCGCCCACCGCGGCCTGCGGCTCGATGAGGCGCGCGCGCGCCGCGAGGCCTGGCAGCGGCGTGAGCCGGAGCTCACCGAGCGGCGCGAGGGCGACCCGCCGTCGGCGCTGAACCGGACCCGGCGCCCCGTCCTGCTCCCGGCCGGCCCGGTGGAATCGTACGCGGACCGGGCCGCGCAGGCGGCGCTCGCCGCGGCGGCGGCAACCGGCGTGCTCACCCGGAACGTCCAGACGATGGTGGCGGCGGCGGCCACCGCGACGCCCAAGGCCGCGCGGCTGGGCCGTGAGGGCTTCGCCGCCCGGCTCGGCCGCGATCTCGCCCAGTCGGGCGTGCTCGTGATGGATGCCGCGGTGCTGCGCCGGCTCGACCGGGTCGACGCGGTGGTGCTCGACGCCGAGGTGCTGGTGACGGAGAGGTGGGCGGTCAGCGCGGTGTGGGTCCCGCCGGATCGCGAGCAAGAGGCCGATCAGGTCAGGCTGGCGGCACAAGCCCTGCTCGATCCCGCCGGGGCATCCGTCCCGGCGGGGACCGTCCGGCGGGACGGGTGGGTGCTCGCGCCCGCGTCACACCACCTCGCCGGCACAGCGGCCAAGGGCGCTCAGCGGCTGCGGGCGCCCGGCCGCCGCGTGCTGGCGCTGCGGCGTGACGGGACCCTGCGGGGGCTCGTCGCCACGGAGCCGGAGCTCGACCCGCTCGCGATGGCGCTGGCCGCCGCCGGACGGCTGGCGGGCCCGCTGATCGTCGCCGGCCGCGGCGGCGGGGCCGGCGAGCACGTGCACGCCGACCGCGTCGTCCCCGGTGGTAAACGCCTTGCCAGATCGGTGCGCGCGCTGCAGGCCGAAGGGCGGGCGGTCGCCGTCGTCTCGGCGGGGCGGCAGGAGGCGCTGGCCGCCGCCGACGTCGGCATCGGCGTGCTTGCCGGGACGCGGCCCCCGTGGGGCGCCCACCTGATCACCGGCACCGGCCTTGCCGGCGCGTACCGGATCCTGCAAACCATCCCAGCCGCCCGCGCGGTGAGCCGGCGTTCCGCCGTGCTCGCCGCCTACGGGTCCGGCGCCGGCGCGCTGCTCGCGCTGACCGGACCGCGCGCCGGGGCCACCACACGCGCGCTGATGGGGGTCAATGGCGCCTCGATCGCATCGCTGGGCAGCGGCTTCTGGTCGGCGAGGACGCTGGCGCTGCGGCCCCCGCCGACGCCAGCCCCCACCACCGACTGGCATGCTCTCGGCGCCGACGCCGTGCTCGGGAGCCTGGCCAGCTCGCCGTCCGGACTCGAGGAGGAGGAGGCGGCCCGGCGCCGCGGCGGTCAGGTGGACCGGCGAGAACCCAGGGGACCAGGCGTGGTCCGCGCGTCAATCGAGGAACTGGCCAATCCGCTGACACCCGCCCTCGCCAGCGGGGCGGGCATGTCCGCCGCGAGCGGTTCGGTCACGGACGCCGCGCTCATCGCCGCGGTCATGATGGTCAACGCGCTGATCAGCGGCGCCCAGCGGGTCGGCGCGCACCGCTCGCTGCGACGGCTGATCGACGAGTCGGCGGTGCGGGTGCTGCTTCGCCGCCGCGGCGCGGAAACGCTCACGACAGCAGACCAGCTGGTCCCCGGGGATGTGATCACCCTGCACGCGGGTGATGCGGTGCCGGCCGACTGCCGGATCCTCGAGGCGAACGGCGCCGAGGTCGACGAGTCGAGCCTGACCGGCGAATCGCAGCTGGTCGCGAAGAGCGCGGACCCGACGGCTGCCGCCAACGTCGCGGAGCGGCGGAGCATGCTCTACGCGGGGACGTCGGTGGCCGCCGGCAGCGCTACGGCCGTCGTGGTGGCGGTGGGCCCGGCGACCGAACTCGGGCGCAGCGCGGAGGCGGCGCGCGGCCAGCGACGGCCGTCAGGCGTCCAGGAGCGGCTGAACCAGCTCACCAGGATCACGGTGCCGGTCTCGCTGGGCGCGGGCGCCGCGATGATCGCCGCCGGCCTGCTGCGCGGCCGGCCCGCCGGCCGGACCGTTGGTACCGGTGCGGGCCTCGCGGTGGCGGCCGTCCCGGAGGGGCTGCCCCTGGTCGCCACCGTTGCCGAGCTCAGCACCGCACGGCGGCTGTCGCGGCGCAACGCCCTCGTCCGTAACCCGGGAACCATCGAGGCGCTTGGCCGTGTCGACGTCTTGTGCTTCGACAAGACCGGCACGCTGACCGAAGGCCGCATCACGCTGGGCCGTATCTGGGCGGCAGGTGCTGACCAGCCACTCGGCCTGCTGGGCGCGGAAGGCCGCGACGTGCTCGCCATCGCCATGCGGGCCAGCCCCGAGCATCGCAACGGGGAAACGCTGGCACATCCCGAGGACCGCGCCGTCATCACCGGCGGTATCGCGGCGGGTGTGAGCGTGGAACATGGTACGGAGGGCTGGCAGCTGGTGGGGGAGCTGCCGTTCGAGCCCTCCCGCGGCTACCACGCGGTGCTTGGCCGCAGCCCTTCCGGGCACCGGCTCGCCGTCAAGGGAGCGCCGGAAACGGTGCTGCCGTTGTGCTCACACGCGGCGGGGCCAGGGGGGCCGGCCAAGCTCGACGAGGCCGCCCGGCAGGCCCTTCGCGACGAGGCCGGCCAGCTCGCCAGCCGTGGTTACCGGGTACTCGCCGTAGCCGAACGCGACGTCTCCGGCCGCCGCGGCCTGAGCGCGGACCGGATCAGGAAGCTGCGCTTCGCCGGGCTGCTCGCGTTCACCGATCCCGTACGGGACAGCGCGGTGCGCGCGGTCCGGGGTCTGCGCGGCGCGGGCGTGGACATGCTCATGCTTACCGGAGACCACCCGAGCACCGCCGAGGCGATCGCCACCGAACTTGGCCTCGTCAGCGGCCGGCGCGTCATCACGGGTCCCGAGCTCGACGCCCTTTCCGACGCCGCTCTCGACGAGCTCGCCGGGCAGGTGGGGGTGTTCGCGCGGGTTACCCCGGAGCAGAAGGTGCGGATCGTCGCCGCCCTGCAAAGAGCCCGCCACGTGGTCGCGGTGACCGGCGATGGCGCCAACGACGCGCCCGCGATCCGGCTCGCCGACGTCGGCGTTGCGCTCGGCCTGCGCGGCACTAACGCGGCCAAGGAGGCCGCCGATGTCGTCGTCACCGACGACAGGATCGAGACGATCATCGACGCCATCGTCGAGGGCCGCGCGATGTGGGCTTCGGTCCGCGACGCGATCTCGGTGCTGCTCGGCGGCAACCTCGGCGAGATCGCGTTCACGGCTGGCACCGGCGTTCTCCTTCCGCGCGGGTCGCCGCTCAATGCCCGCCAGTTGCTGCTGGTGAACTTGCTCACCGACATTGCCCCGTCCATGGCGCTCGCCGTGCGGCCGCCAGGCGGCACCGCTCCCGGAACGCTGCTCGCCGAGGGCCCCGATGTCTCCCTCGGCACCGCGCTCACCCGTGACGTCCTCATCCGCGGCGCGCTCACCGGCGGCGCAGGCACGGCCGCCTGGCTGGGCGGCCGGATGACCGGCATCACCCGGACCAGGGCGGGTACCGTCGCGCTGGTCGGCATCGTGGCTGCTCAGCTTGGGCAGACCCTGCTGGCTGGCGGGCGAAGCCCGCTCGTGATAGCGGCCGCCCTTGGCTCCGCTGCCGTGCTTGCCGCGGTGATCCAGACGCCGGGCGTCAGCCAGTTCTTCGGCTGCCGGCCGCTCGGCCCGCTCGGCTGGGCCGTCGGCCTGGGGGCGGCAGCGTGCGCGAGCCTCCTGGCACCGCTGGTGGCGCGGCTATGGAATCCCGCTGAGGCTCAGACGGGCCGGTCCCGGGAACGTGGCGGCGGCCCCCTCGCCGCGGGTGAGGTGCGCTGACGCGGCCCGAGGCACTATTGACGCGTGGACACTGGCTACGTGCCGCTCGGCGGCAGGGAGAAGGCACCGATGAACCCCCAGTTCTCTATCGTCACCGCCAAGGGCGGCCACCGGATCCTGATGACGGCGGACGGAACCCGCGTGGAAACGCCACCGGTTGAGCATCTGGCCTTCTATACCGGGGTCGGCCTGCTGGCCGCGGCGGAGATCATCGAATGGCCGGTGGCGCTGCTGCTCATGGGCGGCCACATTCTCATCGGCCTGACCAACCGTCCCGCCCTGAAGGAACTGGGCGAGGCTCTCGACGCCATCTGACCCGCCGGTCCGGCTGCTTGCCGCGGCGGCGCACGCCGCCGGGGCCGGGGCGCTGGCATCCGCGGACGCCGGATTCTCCGCCGTCGCGAACGTACGTCATGTCATACCCGATGAGAACGGCATCCATCACCTGCTGGCGGCCCGAAGAGGACTGACGCGGCCGGGTGCGGGCGCCGCGCCGGGATGCTCCGGCTCAGTCGCGCATGTAGGCGCCGGCGCGAGACGGTGAGCCCTCGTCGCTGGAACCGGGTACCCGGATGGGCAACCATGGTGGATAGCGGGTGGGATGGCGGCGCGGGAGGTGACGGGTGCGGCTTGCGACGGATTTTTCCGAACGGGCGGTGTCTTCGCGAGCTGGGCGGAGCACTACGCCATGACCGTCGCGATCGTGGGCGCGGGGCCCGCCGGGCTGGTCGTCGCGCACCTGCTGCAGCGCGAGGCCATCCCGTTCGTGGTGTTCGAGCGGCACCCGCTGAGCGAACTGTGCCGGCGCCCGAAGGCCGGGCTCATCGAGTACCGGACTGTGCAGCTGCTGGCCCGCGAGGGCATCGCCGGTCCCATCCTGCAGTTCTCCGCCGAGAATCACCGCTGCGAGTTCCGCACGCCGGACGAGTCGGTGGTGCTGGACTACGGCACCCTGACCGGCGGGCGCCCGCACTACATCTACCCGCAGCATCTACTCGTGCAGGGGCTGTGCGAGGCGCTGATCGCGGCGGGCGGCCAGATCAGGTTCGGGCATACCGTCCGCGCGGTGACCCAGGACTCCGGCGGGGTGCTGCTGTCGATCCAGGAACCTGACGGAAGCTCGTCGGAGGTCCGCTGCGAGGCCGCCGTCGGCTGCGAGGGATCCAGGAGCCCGGTGGCCGCGGCCATGACCGGGGCCCGGGTCAGCGAGCAGTCCCTGCCGGTGCGGTGGCTGGTCATCCTGGGGGAGGCGCCGCCGATGGAAGACCACACCATCTACGCCGCGCATCCCCGCGGGTTCGCCGGCCAGATGCGGCGCGGCCCGGCCCAGACGCGTTACATGCTCGAGATCCCGGCGACCGACACCGTCGCCGACTGGCCGCGGCAGCGGGTCCGCGACGAGCTCGCGGCCCGCCTCGGCGCCGACGGCCGGCTGGACGATGTGCCGGTCGGCGACCTTGGAGTTCTCGATCTGCGAGTCCGCGTGATCGAGCCGATGCAGCAGGGCCCGCTGCTGCTTGCGGGCGACGCCGCCCACCTGATCACCCCGGCGGGCGGCAAGGGCATGAACCTGGCCGTCCAGGACGCCGTCGAACTGGCCCACGGGCTCATCGACCGCTTCGGCCCCAAACGCGACGGCGGGCGCCTGTCGGGCTACTCCCGCACGCGCCTGCCGCCCGTCTGGCGGACCGAGGCGTTCTCCAGCTGGTTCCTGCACGTCATCCTCACCAGCCTGCGGGACGGGAAAGAGCCGCCTGGCGCCGTGCCGGGAGGCTTCGCCAACGGCCTCAGGCGGTCCTGGATCGCCGCCCTGCGCAGCGACCCGCTGTTCGCGCGCTGGTTCGCTCATGCCTACGTCGGCGTGGACCCACCCTGACGCCGGTCACGCGGCGCGGCTCCCGAGGCGGTCAGGCGCTGGTGACCTGCACCAGCCTGAAGCCGCCGCCCCACGGCGCGTTTCATGATCGCGGAAGTCTGGGTGTCGCATACGGCCCGCCGTTTCCGCGAAGAGGCGGAGCCCCGCAACGTCGTGGAATCCAGGGGCCGGGACAGGGCCTATGCGTGGGCCCCCTGGCCCGGGCCGGGGGTACATCGCCGGCGAGCTGACCCAGGCCAGCACCGGTGCGGTTCTCGCCCGCGGCGAGGCCGTGATGGTGCTGTGCGACGTGGGCCACTTCGCCCGGCACCAGGAATGGCTCGCGAAGCAGGATGCGGCCGCGCAGTCCCCGGGGTGACCTCCGACACATTTCGGCATCTGCCACGCCAAACGGTCCTAAAGGGTTATCTCGATCTGCTAGGAACTAGCTACGGGCTCTCCAGAAAGGGCCCGTGGCCTGCCCTTTTCTTGTCCGGCTCACCGCGGGAACGAAGGGCGCAGGGGGGGTTCAGCGCGGCTGGCGATCAGTTATGCAGTTCCTCACCCGGTGGCGGGGCGCTGCTGACCCAGCGCGCCGGCCGCCGGGCAGTCCCGACCGGCCGTCAGCCACGCTGCCCGTCGCCGACGACGAGAGCGCCCGAACGCTTCGAAAGTCTCCATCCGAGTCCTGACAAGAGGTGTCATGGCTGTCCATTCGCCACCACCCCGTACCAGGTCCGCGCGGCTGACGCTGGTCAGCCTGCTCGTGATTCCCCTGCTGTCGCTCGCGGCGCTGTGGGGGTTCGTCGCCAGCATCACGCTCGGCAACGTCATCCGCGACCAGCACTACAACACGGTCGTCAACACGATCGCCCCCAGCGTTACCGGGCTGGAGCAGACACTCGAGGCCGAGCGCGCGCTCACGCTCGCCTGGCTGGGCACCGACCGCCGGTCCTCGCTGCTGCGCGCGCAACTGCTCGCCGCGCGCCGCGGCACCGACAGGTTCGTCCCGGCGGTACGCGTCGCGGTCACGTCGGTGCGCGGCCTGCTGAACGCCACCGCGCAAGCGCAGCTCGACGCCTTCCTCACGGATCTGGCGGCCCTCAATCAGATACGCGCCGCGGCCGACTCCGGGGCGGATACCCAGGTAACGGCCTTCAGCGCGTACAGCGTCATCACCTCGGCCGAGTTCGGGTACTTCCACAACTCCACGCCGCCCGGCGATCCCGATCTGAGCCTCATGACGCAGGCATCGATCGCGAGCGCCCGCGCGCAGGACTTCACCGGCGGCGCCGTCGCCCTGATCGCGGGGGCGCTCGCGGGGCGCGGCGTGATGACACAGCCCGGCCGAGCGCTGTTCGCCGAGGTCGTGGGTCAGCAGAACCTCGAGGTCAGCGACATGTTCTCGCTGGCGAGCCCGGTGCTGAGGGCGGTGTTCGCGAAGGTCTTCGACACGCCCGCGTACCACCGGCTGGCGGCCATCGAGAGCCAGGTCGCCAGCAGCCCGGCCAGCCGGCCGGTACCGGTGGATCCGGTGGCCTTCTACGCCGATGCCCAGGCGATCCAGGGCGCGGCCCGGGCGACCCAGGCGCAGTCCGGGGTCGTGCTGGCCGCGCGCTCCGCGCAGCTCAGCGACAGCCTGCTGACCGAGCTCTACCTGGCCGGCGGACTCGGCCTGGTCGCGGTCGTGGCGTCCCAGTTCGTCGCGGTGCGGTTCGGCCGCAGGCTCCGGGGTGAGCTCACCAGCCTCTACGAAAGTGCCAGGGAGACAGCCAGCGAGCGGCTGCCGCGGCTGGTCGAGCGACTGCGGCGCGGCGAGGACGTCGACGTCGAGGCGGAGTCCCCGCCGCTGCGGGCCGACCGGATCACCGAGATCGCGCGCGTCGCGCAGGCATTCTCGGCCGTGCAGCGCACCGCGGTCGAGGCGGCCGTCGGGCAGGCCACCCTCCGCAAGGGCGTCAACCAGGTGTTCGTCAGCCTGTCGCTGCGGAACCAGTCCCTGCTGCACCGGCAGCTCGGCATGCTCGACGACATGGAGCGGGCCGCCACCGACCCGGCAGCGCTGGCGGATCTGTTCCGCCTCGACCACCTGACCACCCGTATGCGGCGGCACGCCGAGGGCCTGCTGATCCTGGCCGGGTCCACGCCCGGGCGGGGCTGGCGCGATCCGGTGCCCGTGACCGACGTTCTGAACGCCGCGGTCGCGGAGATCGAGGACTACGTCCGCGTCGACGTGGTCACCGATTCCCAGGACTGCGTGGCCGGGACGGCGGTGAACGACGTCATCCACCTGATGGCCGAGCTGATCGAGAACGCCACCGCGTTCTCCCCGCCGCAGACCCGCGTCGAGGTCAGGGGCGACACCGTCGGCCATGGCTTCGCCGTGGAGATCGAGGACCGTGGGCTCGGCATGCCCGCGGAGGAAATGGCCAGCATCAACGAGCGGCTGGCCAGCCCGCCCGAGTTCGATCTCGCCAACACCGACCAGCTTGGCCTTTTTGTCGCCGCCCAGCTTGCCGCCAGGCACGGGATCAGGGTGTCGCTGCGGCCGTCGCCCTTCGGCGGGACGACAGCCATCGTGCTGCTCCCCCGCCAGATCATGGTGACCGAGAACGAGCCCCTCGCGTGGCACGGTGCGGACGGCGGGCACGGTGCGGACGGCGCGGCCGGGCAGCCGTTCGCCCCACCGAACGGCTCGCCGCCCGCCGCGGTACACGGCTGGGCGGACGGGAGCGCGCCGGCGTTCGGGCTGACCGGCCGGCATCGGCTCCGTCCCGCGCCAGCTCCCCGCTCCGCACCGCAGCTCGGCTCCGTAGCCAGCCTCGGCTCCGCACCAAACCTCGGCTCCGCACCCAGCCTCGGCTCCGTGCCAAATCTCGGCTCCGCACCAAACCTCGGCTCCGCGCCGCAGCTCGCCCCCTCGCCGGAGGCGCCCAGGCTCCAGCCTCAGCCGTTGCCAGGCGCGACCGCGCCGCCGCGGTCGCCGGAACCGGCGCCGGAACCGGCGGCCATGGGCCCGGGAACACCGGCCGGAGCCGGCCGCCCGAGCCTGCCCAAGCGCGTCCGCCAGGCCAGCCTCGCCCCGCAGCTGCGCGGCCAGTTCAGCTCCGGGCCGTCCGCCCCGCAGCCGGAGCCTGCCGAGATCTTCGAGCCGCCGGCACGCTCGCCCGAGGAGATGGGCAGCCTGCTCTCCGCGCTGCAGGACGGGTGGCAGCGGGGACGCCACGACGAGCTGGGGCACGACTGGCCGGGCGGCGCGGCAGACGACGGGCCCGGCGGCGCACCGGGCGGCTGGCCGGATGAAGCACCGGGCACGGAAGCGGGACCGAACGATCGCGAGGTTGACTGATGGCGCAGACGAAGAGCGCAGGGGAGCAGCTCGGCTGGCTGCTGGACAATCTGGTGTCCCGGGTAGCGAACGTCCGCCAGGCCCTGGTCCTGTCCAGGGACGGCCTGGTCGTCGCCATGTCGCAGGGCATGGGCCGGGAGGATGGCGACCATCTGGCCGCGCTGGCGGCGGGCGTGCACAGCCTGGCCCGCGGGACCGGGCGGCAGGTCGGCGGAGGCGAGGTGCGGCAGACCATCATCGAGATGGAGTCCGCGTTCCTGTTCGTCATGGCCGCCGGACGGGGCACCTGCCTGGCGGTGCTCGCCTCGGAGGACGCCAACCTGGGGGTGATGGCGTACGAGATGGCGATGCTGGTCCGGCGCATGGGCACGCACCTGACCGCGCCGCCGAGGCGCGATCAAGAACCAGCCGCGGGGTGACACCATGAGCGAGCCGGCCCGCGCGCGCCAGAGGCGAGCATGAGCGCCCCCAGGGACAGGTGGCTCGACCGCGACGCCGGACCGGTCGTACGGCCGTACGCGATGACCAAGGGCCGCACCGTGCCGTCTTCCGGGTCGTACGTCGGGCTGATCGACGTGGTGGTGGCCGAGGCTGAGCACCGGCTCCCTCCTGGCCTGCGCCTCAACCCCGAGCACAGGCGGATCCTGATCCGCTGCCGCGAGCCGGTCACGGTCGTGGACCTGGCGTCCGGCGCCGACCTCCCGGTGGGCGTGGTGCGCGTGCTGCTGTCCGACCTGATCCAGTACGGGGCCCTGCGGGTCCTGTCGACTCCGCCCGGACCGGTAACCAACGAGCGTCTACTGAAGGACGTACTGGATGGCCTACAGGCACTATGACCAGGGCGAGGCAGACGTCATGCCCGCCACGGCGAAGATCCTCATCGCCGGGGGATTCGGCGTGGGCAAGACCACCCTCGTCGGCGCGGTCAGCGAGATCCGCCCGCTGCGCACCGAGGAGACGCTCAGCGACCGGAGCATCGGCATCGACGACACCAGCGGCGTGGACCGCAAGACCACGACGACGGTGGCGATGGATTTCGGCCGGATCACCTTCCGCGCCGACCTCGTGCTGTACCTGTTCGGAACGCCCGGGCAGGAGCGGTTCTGGTTCATGTGGGACGAGCTGGCCTACGGCGCCATCGGAGCGGTGGTGCTCGCCGACACGCGCAGGCTGGCCGGCTGTTTCGCCGCGGTGGACTACTTCGAGCGCCGCGCCACGCCGTTTCTGGTGGCCCTCAACTGCTTCGACGGTGCCCCGGATTACCAGCCCGAAGAGGTCAGGGACGCCCTCGATCTGGACCCGGACACCCCCGTCGTGCTCTGCGACGCCCGGGAGAAACAGTCCGTCAAGAAGGTCCTCGTAGCCCTGGTCAGGCACGCGCTCAGCGCAGCACCGTCCCTGGACGGGCGCCGGTGAGCTCGCCGCCGACCTGGACCACGGTGCCGCCGATGACGGTGTAGCGGTAGCCCCCGCCGGGCGGCGCAGCCGGCCACGGCCGACGAACCGAACAGGTCCGCGAGCTGCCCGGTCATCCGGTGCACGGCCTGCTCGATGGTGAGGTCGCCGCGGTCGCGCCGATCCTGGCCGGTTACCCGGCTCGGGCGGGTGGTCCGTGGCTGTGCAGCACCTGTCCCCACGGGGAGCGGGCCTCGGTGGTGCCGTCCGGGTGCAAGATCATCGCCCAGCCCCACCGGTGCACGCACACCTGATGGTGAAACGAGCACAGCAAAATGCAGGACGTGACGCTGGTCGGGCCGCCGTCGGCGCGGGGGATCAGATGGTGCACCTCGCACGTGGCGGCGGGCCGGTCACAGCCCCCCGCCCACTCACACCGCCCCCGGGCGCGCAGGAGGACCGCCCGCCGGATATGCGCCGGGATAGTGTCCGCGGCCCCGACATCCAGCGGCAGGCTGGACGTGCTGAACGGGGCGCCCAGCACCCGGGTGCGCAGGTA
>JAFAZE010000142.1 GCA_019239975.1 Streptosporangiaceae bacterium | reverse complement strand
CCCGCATCTCCACCCTCGATCAGCTGCGCGCGCACGCAACCGCCCACCACATCACCCTCACCGGCATACCCGCCGGTAAGCCATGCACCGACACGTACAGCCCAACACTCGAAACAACCGCCAAGTTAAAAACAGACGCGCCCTATTTGACCCACCGTTTCCGCGATCATGACGACCGTCCGATTTGTCCGGCTATCTGCAGGGCCGCGCGGCGCCGGGGTGCCAGGCCGCCGCAGCGCTGGGCCGCTGGGCCGCTGAGGTGCTGGGGGCGCTGAGGTGCTGAGGTGCTGGGGTGCTGGGGTGCTGAGCGCCGGGCCGGCCAGGACGCCGGGCGCCGCGCCGGTTGGGGTGCCGGGGCGGAAGGACGCCGGGTGTGGCGGCGGTTTCAGGATTGCGGGGCAAACTGGGAAATTTCCGGAGCCCGTACTGGCGCGGCGCATCCCCAGCGGCTGCGGAGGCGCCGCCCGCGCTGGCCGCCTGGTGGTGCGGCCAGCGCGGGAGGGGTTGTCAGGTGCAGGCGGTGCCGTTCAGGGTGAAGCTGGACGGTGCCGCGTCGCTGCTGGTCCAGGTGCCTTGGAACCCGACCGAGGTGTTGCCGCCGGGGGCGATGGTGCCGTTGTAGCTGGCGTTGGTGAGGGTCGCGTTCTCACCGGACTGGCTGGCGGCGCCGTTCCAGGCGCTGGTGATGTGCTGATCGCCCGGGAAGGTGAAATTCAGTGTCCAGCCGCTGATCGCCGAGGTGCCGGTGTTGCTGATCGTGACGTTGGCCGTGAACCCGCCGGTCCATTGGCTCGTGGTGGTGTAGGCCACGTGGCAGGTGCCGCCGCCCCCGCCCCCGGAGGAGGCGATCGTCCAGGTGAACGTGGCCGACCCGGACGCCCCGGTGCTGTCGCTGGCGGTGACCGTGACCGTGGACGTGCCGGCCGCGGCCGGGGTGCCGGAAATCAGCCCGGTCGAGGAGTTGACCGACAGGCCGGCGGGGAGTCCGGTGGCGCTGTAACTCAGTGCCTGCCCGGCCGAATCACTGGCGTGGATCTGCACGCTGGCGGCCGTGCCGACGGTCCCGGTCTGGCTGCCCGGGTTGGTCACCGTGACCGTGTTGCTGCCGCCCCCGCCGCCGGAGCCCACCGTTATGTTGGAGTTCCCGCTGCCGCCGTTGAATGCCTCTGTCGCGAGAATCTGGTAATTGAAAGTGCCCAGATTCATTCCGTGGCTGGCCCAGGCGTTAAAGAAATTGCCGGTGGTGATGGTGCCGCCGACCCGCGGCGACGTCCGGACGGCCCAGTACTGGTTGAAGGTCGCGGTTCCTATGATGGAGGGCTGGTTGACCCGCTGGTCCTCGTAGAGGTTGTACGTGCCGCCATCGCTGGTAACCGTGCCCTTGAACGTTGCTCCGGAGGAGGGGTTGTAACCGCTCCAGTCGTCGGTGATGTAGTACTCCACGAGCGGGTTGGTCGTCCACCCGTACACGGACAGGTACGCGTCGCCGGACGGATTGAAGGTTCCTGAATAGGTCACGGTCCTGGCCGCGCCGGGATTCCAGCCCACCCCGGCGACGAAATCTCCGACGCCGCTCCATGAGGTGCTGTAATTGCCGCCGGAGCCCAGGTTCATGCAGACCGACCCGCTGCCCGCGGTGTAGAACGAGTAGAAGTAACCGTTACTGGAGCCCGTTTGATTGGAGCAGATGGTCGCGGCGCGGGCGCTGCCGGGCAGGATCGCGGTGACGACGGCCAGCGCTACGGCGCAGGCGCCGCCGATGAGCAGGCTGATGTGGCCGCGGCTGCGGCTCTTCGGGTGGGCGGGGGGGCCGTTCATGTACGTGCTTCCTCCTCGTGCGGGCTGGCGGGGCGGCCAGGCAGCGTGATACGCACCCGGCGGGGACAGCATGGATCTGGGCGCCGCGAGCCGTCAACGGTTTCGGAAACATTTCGAATGCCCCTCTTAGTCAGCGAATTGTGTGGGGTAGCATCGTCCCTGGCCAGTGGCCTCAAGCGGATGATCTGGCCCGAGCTGAGCTGAACGCCATCAGCCAGATGACCAGAATCCGCGCCTGTATTGCCGAAACTTTCAGAAAATTTCCGGATACAGCAGCGCGACCGCGGCGGGATTGGACCGCCGGTATCCAGCCCCTGCGCCGCACGATCCTCGAGAGCACGGAGGCGTACCATTGACGGCACGCAGCGTGGAGCCGGGTGCAGGAGGCGGCGATGAGACTGCGGCCGTATCGGCGGAACCTGGTGGTGTGGAGCTCGTCCGCCGGCCCTGCCGGCGGGTACGGCGCCCTGCGGCTCACGCGGCTCGCGCGCACCGGGCGGATTCACCGGTTCATGCGTACCGCCGCGCTGCTCACCGTCGCCGGCCTGGTGGGCTTGGCGCGCGCTGTGCGCCCCCGGTGGCGGCCCCTCCTGGGCGGAGCGGTGCTCACGGTGGCCGGCGTCGTCCTGCGCAGCGGAGCGTGGGGCGTGGCTCTCGTCCCCGGACTCCTGTTCCTCCTGTCCGCGCCCCTGATCCCAGCCAGCCCCGACGCCGACCACAAGCGGCGCTCGGAGCTGGAGCGCGAGCTGGCCGCGTATTCAACCCCGGCCCAGCGGTGCGATCTCGAAGCAACGCTTGACCAGTACCCGGACAGCATCACGTCCGAACTACGTGACATCATCGCCGGTCAGGCCAAGGCCGCCCGCAGCAAAGGGATTCCGGGCGCCGGCCAGCACTGAGACCATGCCAAGCTCGTCCGGGGACCCTTCCCTGGCAGCCGGTGGCCGGAGCACGATCCGCAGGGCTCATTCGACGGCTAGGAACGCCGCCGCGTCGCCCGGACGGCGACGCGGCGGCCCCAGAGGCCGAAGATCGCGGCGCCTGCCAGGCTGATTGCCGCGGCCAGGCCCCAGCCGGCGACCGGCACCGGCGTGTGCGACTGCGGGATCCCCGTGGTCGCGGCGGCGGCGAAGAGCACTATGGCGATGCCCAGGGCGGTGCCAAGCTGCGCGGCGGTGTTGATGATCCCAGATGCCGTGCCGCGGGCGGCGGTGGCGACACTGGTACCCAGGCTGGTAGCGGCGACCGAGGACAGGCCGATGTCGGCGCCGCTGACGGCGGCGCACACCGGCAGCGCCCACGGACTTCTCGCGGCCGCGATGAGCGCGGCGCCGGAAACAGCGATCACCGCCAAGCCTGCCGCGATGACATGCTGCGGCGGGCGCCTGCCGAGCGCTGGGGCGGCGAGCGCGGAGCCCGCGATGACGGCGAGGCTGAAGGGCAGCAGCATCAGCGCGGTGACGAGCGGCGTGCGGCCCAGGGTGTTTTGCAGATACAGCGTGGCCAAGGTAAACGCCGAGCTGGTCGTCAGCGTGTTCAGGAATCCGCCGAGCGCGCCTTGCCGCAACGATCGCTCGCGCAGCAAGGCCCGGGGCAGCAGCGGTGCGGCCGACCGCCGGTCAACCGAGACGAACAAACCCGCCAGCACGACCGATGCGGCCAGCAGAACGGCGCCGGGCATCGCCCTGCCCCGTTCGGGCAGCAGGGTCGTCGCGACGACGAACGCCATCACCGCCACGGTGAAGGCGGCCGAGCTCGCCAGGCTGAGCCGCACAGACCGGTCGGCATCGCGATCTGGCGGCACCGCCCGCGCGATCGCGACGGTCAGCGCCGCGGCGAGAGGGAGATACGCCCAGAACACGACGCGCCAGCCCAGCAGGTCGGTTACCACCCCGCCGACAACAAAACCGCTCGCTCCCGCGGCCGCGCCCGCGGCACTCCACATCGCGACCGCGTTGCGCCGCTGCGACCCCTCGGCGGTGATCGTGGTGAGCAAACGCAACGCCGACGGCACCGAGATCGCGGCCGCGGCACCTTGCAGGCACCTCGCGGCCATCAGAACCACCGCCGATCCGGCGGTCGCGCCGGCGAGTGCGCCGGCGGCGAAGAACATCAGGCCGGCCAGGATGATGCGCCGGTGACCGAACCGGTCCCCCAGCCGTGCCCCGAGCATCAGCAGGCCGCCAAAGAACATGGCGTAGCCAGTGGAAATCAAGCCGGCCGCGTCCGCCGGTGCCCGCAAGCTCGCCAGCATCGCGGGAAGGGCCGTCACCACGACAGTCACACCCAGGACATCGACGAACTGCACCAAGCACAGCGCCACCACGCCCAGCCACACAGTTCGAGCCGTGCTGGCCCCTACCACAAGGCAGACCCTACACGCGGTGACCGACAATCCTGCCGCGCTCGTGGCGGTCCTGCCGGGGTGCGCCCTTCCGGCATCTGCGCACTAATCCCCGTCGGAGGAGACGCGCCCCGTACAGAGCGGCGCGGGGTGGCGGCATTTGTGGGTTTCTGGCTGGTTGAGGACAATGGCGCGGTGGCAGCTGACTACGGCGGCGCCGGCTCATTTCGCGGTGCCAGCTTCACGGGCGCGGACTTCGCCGGCGCGAGCTTCCGGGACTGTGACCTGCGCCGGGTCAAGATCACTGACTCCTGGCTCACCGACGTCAGGGTGTCCGGGCTCGTTGGCAGTTTCATCGTCAACGACGTTGACGTCACGGCATTCGTGGAGGCCGAGCTCGACCGGCGGCACCCCGAACGCGTGCAGCTAAGACAGATGCGGACAGCCGGCGACCATCGTGCGATGTGGGACACGATCGAGCGCCTGTGGGCCGGGACCGTCGGCCGCGCCGGGCGGCTGCCCGGACCTGCTCTGGCCCAGCGGGTCGACGACGAGTGGTCCTTCGCCGAGACGCTGCGCCATCTCGTCCTCGCCACCGACAAGTGGGCCGGCCGCGCGATCCTCGGCCAGCCGGCGCCCTTCCACCCGCTCGGCCTCCCGCAACCCGGCTATCCGCCCGAGGACGCGGCTGCGCTCGGCATAGACCTCGACGCGCGCCCGTCGCTGGCAGAGGTGATGGAGGTACGCGAGACCCGAATGACGCTGGTACGCGGTATCGTCGACGGGCTCACCGACGCCAGCCTGGAACGGGTGTGCCTGCGGCTGCCCGCGCCCGGTTTCGAGGGTTACCCGGAGGAGACATGGTCGGTCGGCCGCTGCCTGCGCGTGATCATGAATGAAGAGTGCGAGCACCGCCGCTACGCGGTACGCGACCTGACGGCGCTGGAAGCGGACCTAGACGGCAGGGCGGCACATCATGACACGCCACCCTGATGACTCCCGGCCTGGCGGCGAGCATCGCCCATGATCTGGCCCGGGCCGCCTGGCGCCGGGCCGGGTACACGGGGTGGCTCCCGCGTGAGAGCCACCCCGTGCCGCGGCGGGTCCTCAGAGCGGATGTACCTGCTCGGCCTGCGGGCCCTTGGCGCCACGAGTAACGGTGAACTCGACCCGCTGGTTGTCCTGGAGGCTGCGGTAACCCTCCGCCTCGATGGCGGAGTGGTGAACGAACACGTCGGGCGTGCCGTCGTCGGGGGCGATGAACCCATAGCCCTTGTCCGCGTTGAACCACTTCACTGTTCCCTGAGCCACTGTGCTTCTCCTACCGAGATGATCATCAGGATCCACGGGCGTGCATCCTGGGCTGCTGCGACCGCCTGGCTTCCGAGGCTGGGCCTGGGGATCGACGGCGCCCGCTGTCAGAACTTCGCAGGCGCTGTGACACGAACGAACTTCGACTACAACCAGATTCATTTAACACCACGCCACGGTCCGCTGGCCCGCTCACGCCTCAACCGGGGCCGGTCAGGATGGCGGACTGCACGGGCCGGGCCGGGCCGATACGCCTGCCGCCCGGCCGGCATACGGTAAAGTCAGGGAAGCGCGTAACGCGCATTCAAAGGCGTAGCCATGAGGGCACGCCGGTCGTATGTCGCTCGGTGAGCGAATCGGTTTCCACGGATGTGGCGCCTTCGACAACGCGACCACTCAAGTCCTGGAGACGATCTCTTGACTGCTCTGCCCAGTGAGATGCCCGCAGCCATGCCCCCGGCCGAGCCACGAGCCGGCCGGCGGCGCCCCCGGCCCACCCGGCCGCGTGCCGCCGATGCCACCTTCGCCGATCTCGGCGTCCCGGCTCCCCTGGTAGCCGCCCTCGCCGCGGACGGCATCACCTCGCCCCGCCCGATACAGGCCGCCACCCTGCCCGATGCGCTGGCTGGGCGCGACATCCTCGGGCGCGCCCAGACAGGGTCGGGCAAGACGCTGGGCTTCTCCCTTCCGCTCGTCGCCAGGCTGGCCGGCGGGCACACGATGGCATGCCGCCCGCGCGGCCTGGTACTGGTGCCAACGCGTGAGCTGGCTGCCCAGGTCCAGGCGGTCCTCTCGCCGCTGGCCCGCGCCATGGGACTGACCGTCGCCACCATCTTCGGCGGCACCCCGCAGCGAGCGCAGGTGATCGCGCTGCGCAACCGCGCCGACATCGTCGTCGCGTGCCCTGGGCGTCTGGCCGACCTCATCGAGCAGGGCCACTGCCACCTCGGCGACGTCGAGATCAGCGTGCTCGACGAAGCGGACCACATGGCGGACCTGGGGTTCCTGCCGGTGGTGCGACGGCTGCTCGACGCCACGCCGCCGGAAGGCCAGCGGCTGCTGTTTTCAGCAACCCTGGACAGCGCGGTAGACGTCCTCGCGCGCCGTTTCCTGACCCGGCCGGCCCGCCACGCGGTCGACGCCGTCTCCCCGCCGGCCCGGGTCGTCCACCATCTGCTCACCGTCACGCCAGCGGACCGGGCGGAGGTTGTCGCGACACTGGCCAGTGGCGAGGCACGGGTGCTGATCTTCACCAGGACCAAGCACGGGGCGCGCAAGCTCGCCCGCCAGCTGACCCTCGCGGGGACACCGGCGGCGGAGCTTCACGGCAACCTGGCCCAGGGTGCTCGCAGCCGGAACCTCGAGGCGCTGCGATCGGGCGAGGTTCGCGCCATGGTCGCGACCGACATCGCCGCCCGTGGTATCCACGTGGACGGCATCGACCTGGTGATTCATGCCGATCCCCCGGCCGAGCACAAGGCTTACGTGCACCGGTCGGGCCGGACCGCCCGCGCCGGCGCCGGCGGGACCGTGGTCACCGTGCAGACCGCCGCCCAGGCCGCCGAGGTGCGCACCCTGATGCGCAAGGCGGGCGTGACGCCGCAGGCCGCCACCGTCGGCCCGGGCTCGGCGGTACTGCGCTCGATCGCGGGGCCGCCGGCCCGCCGTACCGCTCCGGTTGCCCGCCGTACCGCCCCAGTTGCCGGGCGTGCCCGTCCGGCGCCGTCCGCCGCCCAGGCCACCGGCCGCGGCGCCGTCGCCGCGTCCGGAAGCTTCCGGGGCCGTCGCAGGCAGGGACGGCGCGGCTGAGGCACCCGGATCCGTCGGCGGCGTCTGGCGCGGTCCTGCGGCTGAGGCACCCGGATCCGTCGGCGGCGTCTGGCGCGGTCCTGCGACCGCTGTGGGCGGGCCGCGCCCCCGGCCGCCGGCCCCTGCGTGGGGCCAAATGCGCCAGCGGCCCCACTGGGCGGGGCCAGATGCGCCAGCGGCCCCAAGCCGAATACGACACCGCCGTTTCCACGATCACCCGGCGTGGTGCTGATGAGGCGCGGGAGACCACGTCGGCCAGGGGAACGCGGCATACCGCTGGTGGGGCGCGGGAACCACGTCGGCCAGGGGAACGCGGCATACCGCTGGACTTCTCCGCCGCTGACGATCTCCCCGCTTCAGGCGGGTTTTCTCGGCCTCGCCGGCCACGTACGGCACGGCCGGCACCCGCCGGCGTGGAAGTGATACCACCGCTCGTTCGGTAAGAAAGATTTGAATTATTCCGAACGGACGGTGACGTTGCGGTCTGCAGACGCTCGGATGCCCGGCGGCGGCGCGCACCCGCCCGCGTGCCGCCGGTGCATCACCTGACCGGGAACCTGCTCAGCACGTGGGCGTCGAAGAGTCGTAATAGCGGATGAACCCTTCGACGCTGTTGATATACCTTCGTCGCGACGAAGTTATGGCTTTGGACGGGGCGACTGGGCACTGGCCGATCGTGCCGGTCCATATATACTCGCCGTCGTCGTGTACGTAGCCTGAGACGTCATTCGCGTGATCCAGGGTCAGTATCCAGCCCCGCTTTATTCACGTAATCGTAGAGGTAGCAGTTCGCGGCTATGTCGTTGTCGGCGTAGTCGGTTCCCTGATTGCGGAAATACTTCGGGCACTGATACACCTGCGCGCTGAAGTAGAAAGGCGCCAGGGTGCCTCCGACGCCGATTCCCGCGGGCACCGCACCGCCGGGTGCCGTCGATCCGGCTGCCCCGTGATCCGGAGCCACGGCGTGATACTGCCGCGCCACCGTGCCGCCAGCCGGCGCCGTATGATTCCCCGCGACGGTGCCGGCATTTGCACCCGCCGGAAGAGCCAGTCCCGCCAGGAGCGCGACACTCCCCGCCATAAGACATCTCCATATTTTGCGCCGCACGAATAGCTCCTTCCCGTTGTCGTGAAAGCAAGGCATGACCTGTCGGAAGGAATCCGGGAATCCAGGCCAGTCTCGTCAGTATCCCTGCCGCTACTGTCCAGGCGCTGTCACATCACTGCCGGTCCCAATTTCGGCCTGCGTTTACAGCGACGGGACCCGCATCACCGTGGCGGCGCCGTGCGTGTTGCCGTAGCCGAGGATCTCTTCCCGCTGTGCGACGGGGTGGGTCATGTGATCGGTGGCAGCACCTGGCGCGCGGTCAGCACGGTCCGGAACAGGTCGCCTCGCTCGGCCACCCGCCTGGGGAAGTCACGAACGGTGAAGGAGTCGGGCCGCAGCGAGGGGTCGTCGAGCTCATCCCATTCGATCGGCGCGGAAACCGGGGCGCCCGGGGCGGCGCGTGGGCTGTAGGGCGTGACCAGCGTCTTGTTGACGACGTTCTGGGTGTAGTCCAGCCGGGCCAGGCCGCCGCGGTCACGCACGTTCCACTTCAAGCTGACCAGCTCGGGGACGGCGTCGCCGACGGCGCGGGAGAGCTGCTTGGTCCAGCCGCGAGTATCGTCGAAGCTGGGCCCGCGGGCGATGGGGATCCAGATCTGGATCCCCCGCCGGCCGGTGAGTTTCGGCTGGCCGGCCACGCCGAGGTGCTCCAGCGCGACGCGGTGCAGGCGGGCGAGTGCAAGCACATCGTCCCAGGACGTGGCCGGGCCTGGATCGATATCGATCAGGGCATAGCTCGGGAGCCGCGGCTGATCGGTGCGGGAGGTCCAGGCGTGCCACTCCAGCGCGCCGAAGTTAGCCACCCACACCAGTGTCGCAGGCTCGTTGACGACCAGGTAGGTGCTGGTGTCTCCCGGACTGGCGTCGGGGTTGTCCCAGCGCGCGATCCAGTCCGGGGCGTGATCGGGCAGCTGCTTATGCCAGAACCCAGGAGTATCGGCGCCACCAGGGAACCGGTGCATGTTCAGGGCGCGGCCGGCCAGGTAGGGCAGCACCACAGGGGCGATGCATGCGGCATAGCGGATGAACTCGCGCTTGGTCAGTGGCGGCCGCCCCTCAGCCGGCGGGAAGAGCACCTTGTCCAGGTTGGTCAGCCGCAGCTTGCGGTCGAAGACCTCCCAGGTGCCGCCGGACCCGAGGCTGTCGAGCGCATCGAGCTGGTCATCGGATGGAGCCGCAGCCGCGGTGCCATCGATCGGGACGCTGGCCTGCGCGGGCGGCAGGTCCGAGCGCCACATCCGC
>JAFAZE010000046.1 GCA_019239975.1 Streptosporangiaceae bacterium | reverse complement strand
AGCACCGCGTGCAGCCCGGCCGCACAGGCGGGGGTGAGATTCCCGGTCAGCACCCCGGCGCCGTCGATGGTGTCCTCCAGCCGCACCCCCCGGTCATCAAAACGGGGATCCCCCTCCGGATCCGGGGCCTGCGCTTTGGCCTTTTCATACATCTCCGCGGCGAGCACCGCCAGGTCACCCAGCGGCACCCCGCCCGCCGCCGCAGCCAGCAAGATCGCATCCGCCGCCGCCCGGTTCCCCTCCGGCAGCCGGTCGGACCAGTCGCACAACTGCCGGGCCCAGGACTCCGAGATACCCCCGGCAGCCAGCGCCCGGGCGACGCCGGGGTGGGCGTTGAGGCGGCGCATCCACCCGGCCGCCCCGCGGGCGGCGCCCTTGGTCACCCGGGTCACGTGCATCAGCCACGGCACCGGGCCGCCATGACCGCCGGACTCATACCCGCCGCCCGCGGTGAACGCCGCCAGCACCCCGGCGTGCGCCGCGGTGTGCATCGCCTGCACCTGCCCCAGCGCGGCCAGCACCCCGGCCTGCGCCGCCGACGGCAACCCCGCCACATCGGTGGCGTTCAAGAACCCGAGCCCGGCACGGATCATCCCCAGCGCCTCGGCCACCGTCGCGGGAGGCGCGGCCGCCGCAACCGCAGCACACATGGCAGAAGCATCAGCGCCATCGGCCGCACCCGGATAGGCGACCGCACCGGGGGCGCAGTCGCCGGACTCGCGGCTTTGGCCAGGCTCGTTTTCCTGGCTGAAGTCTTCAGGCTGGGCAGCCACCGGGCGGACACCCCCTCCCAGAATGCACGTGTGGGCCTGAACGCTGAAATCCGTCACGCTTTAGCAGGCCCGCACTGCGGGGGGGATAAGTCCCTTGCCGGGAAGAGCCCTGTCACCCAGATACTCCGCCGGCGCTTGCTCGATGCTCAGTTCGAGTATAACACGGCCTCGGCCAAGCGCAAGCTGAACAGGCATCGCGGATGGAGATTTCCGAATAGCCTTGCGAGCCCACGGCCGATACTGCCGACCAAGACGTGAGTACGTCGGATGCCGTAGCGATCCTCGCTGAGGAGCCGCGACGAGGAGCGGCCCGCCGTTCTCAGAGCCGCGGAAGGCACCCAGTGCGGAAGGCACCCGGTAGGGCAGGCGCCGTCAGCGGGTCAGGGCGGCGGTCACCTGCTGGGCGACCGTCTGCGCGGCGGCACCGAGCTCGCTGGCGGACACCGGGCCGTAGTGCCCGTCGCGAGAGTGATCGATGCCGTTGACCACCACGCTGACCAGGACGTTCCGGTACCGGACGACCACCGTCGCGACGTCCGTCACGGTGCTGGAGCGGAACACCTGCACGGAACTGAACGCCGCGCTGCCCAGCCCGGGCAGGGAAGTCACCTGCGCCGGCGGCTCGCCGCTGCGCGGCCCGGGGTTCTGCTTTACCTGCATCGCCTCGCTGAAGGCGTCTATCGCGGCGAACGTGGCGCTGCCGTCACCACTCGCCAGCCCGCTGGGCGAATAGGCGTCGATATCGACCTCGAGGAGCCGGTAAACGGGGCGCCGGTCCAGCGTCCAGCTGCACTGGCTGTCCTGGCCGCCGTCCAGCGGCGGCGCCGCCTGCTTGGCCTGCCCGGGCAGGATCTGCTGCAGGCTGGCCGCAGGCACGACTGTGCAGGCATTCGGCACCTTCTGGATCTCGCCCGGCAGGAAAGTCGTGATCAGCGAACCGGGCACCACCTCGCCCGGCTTGGAGCTGCCGCGCTGCGAGAGCACCACAGTGACGACGGCGATCACCGCCAGGACGGCGCAGCCTGCCGCGATCAGCCGGCGCCGCCTGCGGCGGTCCGCCAGCCGGTCGCCGCGAGAGCGGCGCGGGGGGCCGCCAAAGCCGGTCTCCTCGCCGGACGGCGGCCCGGCGCCCTCCGTCGTGGCCCACGGCGGGACGTCGTCGTCGGGAAACAGCCGACGGCCCGGCCGCCGGGCCGGGTAGGACTCCTGCTGAGTCACGGCACGCCTCCGGGGAAGGGTGGAACGGCACGGGAGACTGGCGAGAGCCGGAGTGTTCGTACAAACCGGAACTGTACAGGCGGAACTATAGACGAGATCAGCCCGCTTCCGCGGGCGGAAGCGCCACATCGCTCCACCGCGGCCCGATCCCGGACAGCCGGACCGTGCGCGGGGAATCCTCGTCGCCGCCGACGTCCGGGATGGCCGCGGCGCCGGGACCCGGGTCCGGAGCGATCGAGATCTCCAGCCGGTCCTCGGCGAGTTCTTCGGCGAGCCCCTCACCCCACTCGACGACCGTGACAGACCTGGCCGTGTCCGCGTCCAGGTCGAGGTCGTCGACCTCGCTGACGCTGCCGAGCCGGTAGGCGTCCGCGTGCACAAGGGCGGGACCGGCCGCCGCCGGGTGCACCCTCGCGATGACGAAGGTCGGCGAGGTCACCGGCCCGCGCACCCGCAGGCCGGAGCCGATGCCCTGAACCAGGGTGGTCTTGCCCGCGCCGAGCGGCCCGTTCAGGATCACCAGATCTCCCGCGCGCAGCAGGCGGGCGAGCCGCCGCCCGAGCGCCCGCATCCCAGCCGCGGTCTCCACCCGCACCGTCTCTTTCACCGGACTCTCCCAGAGGCTCGCGCCGCCCCGTGCGCGCCGTCCCCTGTGTACACCCGCGGCACCCGGGCGCCGATGCCGGTGACGATCTCGTAGGAGATCGTGCCGAGCGCCTCACCCCACTCCTGTGCGGTGGGCTCGCCGTCGGCGCCCGGGCCGAACAGCACCACCTCGTCCCCCTCGGCCACCGGCTCGTCCCCGAAGTCGATGACGAACTGGTCCATGCACACGGTGCCCGCGACAGGCCACCGGGCGCCGCGTGCGTACGTCAGGAGAGCGCCGGAGGCGGCGCGCGGCACCCCGTCGGCATAGCCAAGCGGCACCAGGCCCAGCGTGCTCTCCGCACTGGTCACGTACCGGTGCCCGTAGGAGACCCCGGTTCCGGGCGGCACCCGTTTCACCTGGGTCAGCCGCGCCCGCAGCGTCATCGCGGGCCGCAGCCAGCCCGGGGCGCCACCGGGCAGCGTCGACAGGCCGTAGATCGCGCCGCCCAGCCGCACCAGGTCCAGCCGTGCTTCCGGCACGATGAGCGCGGCGGCGGTGTTCGCGATGTGCCTGAGCTCGGGGGTGATGCCCGCCTTTTCGGCGTAATCCGTCGCGTCGCGGAAGGCGGCGAGCTGTCCGCCGACCGACGGGTTCCCTGGCTCGTCGGCGGAGGCGAAGTGCGACCACAGCCCCACCACGCGGAGGTGCCCGCCGGCCTGCGCCGCCAGCGCGGCGTCCACGACGGACGGCCACTCCCTGGCGGTGGCGCCCCCGCGGCTCAGCCCGGTGTCCGCCTTCAGGTGTACCCTCGCCGGCTGTCCGGCCTCGGCGGCGGCCGCGCAGATGCGGCGGATCATCGCGACCGAGCCCGCCGCAAGGTCCACGCGAGCCCGGATCGCCGCGGCGTGTGCGTCTTCGCCGATCGCCATCAGGCACAGCAGCGGCGCGCCGATCCCGGCCGCACGCAGCTTCAGGGCCTCTGCCACGTGGACCACGCCCAGCCATCGCGCCCCGCCGCGAACCGCGGCGCGGGCCGCGGGGATGATCCCGTGACCGTAACCGTCGGCCTTCACGACCGCCATGACCTCGCTGGGCGCCGACCGCTCGCGAAGCGCCGTGACGTTGCCCGCGATCACGTCCAGGTCGACGGCCGCCTCCGCATGGCTCTCCATAGGCCTTCATTCTGCCAGGCCAGCGACGATCTATGGCTCGCACGAGATGCGCCCTTAAGCGGACATCCGGGATGATCAGCACAAATATCACGCCATGAATCGTCAAAGGTCCGTAAACAATGCAGTTTCCATCTTTAAAACCTGCTGTCACCAGTATCAAACTGGTTCGAGCATCCGCTGGCACCCACGAAAGGGAGAGCAAGCATCATCATGCTATGGAAACAATGGCGTTTGGCCATCACGGCCCCCGCCGTGGTTCTCGCGATGGCGGGCACAGCCGCCGCCGCGGTCTCCGGCGCGGCCGCGGCATCCCCGGCGCGCACGGCCGCACAGAACCCGTACAAATGGGGATTCTGCAGCGACATCAGCCACGCCGCCAACTGTACGGACGTGTCCAATCAGTACCCCAACGTCGGATGGGGCGGCAGCTACGTCGGCCACGACGAGCCGTCGCTGCTGTTCTACAGCAACCGCCCGGGCTCGGGAAACAACGACACGTACTTCGTAAGGCTGCCGAAGGAAGCGCCCGTCCAGCCGAAGCAGAACGGCACCGGCGGCACGGACAACTTCATGCTCCACCCCGCGTTCTGGCTGGGCATGGCGCTGTGCGACACGCAGTCGTTCCCGAATTACACGTCGAAGTGCTCCCCGGACACCGACAAGAACATCTTCAACAGCCCGAACCCCGCGTCGCCGCACTACATCGGCAAGCACCCGGGCACCGCGTTCATGGAGATGCAGTTCTACCCGCCCGGGTGGGCCTCGATGGCCGCCGGCCCCAGCTGCTCGGCCAGGCAGTGGTGCGGTGCGCTGAACATCGACAGCTACAGCTCCAACCCGGCGGGCGTGAGCAACAACGCGGCCTGCGTGAACACGGTCGGCACCGAGTACGTGAACTTCGCCTTCATCACGAAGAACGGCAAGGCGCAGGCGCCGGCCAACCCGCTCCAGGCGACGGCGGCGACCTACACCCCTGACCGGGCGAAGGACCTGTTCATGAACCCGGGCGACATCCTCGCGGTCAGCCTTTTCGACACGCCGACCGGATTCAGGGTCAACGTCAACGACCTCACCGCGCACACCAGCGGCTCGATGACCGCGAGCGTCGCGAACCAGTTCGCCGAGGTCGACTTCCAGCCGAAGGCCGCGAAATGCAGCATCACCCCCTACGCCTTCCACCCCATGTACTCGACGTCGAGCCCGAATACGCGCGTCCCGTGGGCGGCGCACTCCTACAACATCGCGTTCTCCGACGAGATCGGCCACTTCGAGTACTGCGCCAAGGTAAACACCACCAACAGCACCTGCAGCACACCCGACCCCGGTGATGGCAAGAACCCGTCGCCGGACGACATCGGCTGCTTCAGCGCGGCGCAGAGCCTGCTCTACCCGATCGGCGGCTGCACCGGAGCCGACAACGACTTCGACGGGCCGCCCTACCTGAAGGACTGGCCCGGAACCACGTCGCCGCGGCTCACGGCGGAGCCTTACATCTTCACCAGCCCGACGTTCGACGGCTTCCGCCAGTACTCACGGGTCGCTTTCGAGACCGACATGCCGCGTATCGAGTACGCGAACCTCGGCGGCCCCGGCCCGTACTGCGACCCGTCAACGGGAAAGAACTGCGTGAACCCGCCGCCGGGCGCGAAGTTCTACCCGTTCTACACGACGCGCGGCCTTGGCCGGGCCTGCCTCTGGCAGCTCGGCGGCGCCAGCATACCGGGCACCAGGCTCAAGTTCGGCGGCTCCTCCAGGACGGAGTACGGCACGAGCCCGCTCGCGCTGCCCTACGCGACCGTGAACAGCAAGGGCCAGCCGGCCGCCCAGTACAAGTACGAGGATTTCCGGAGAATCCTCGGCAGCAACCCCTGCTAGGCGGAGCGGGGTTACAGCGCACGGAACGCCGAGGGCAGCGCCCGGACCACGTCCGACGCGCCGATCGGCGCGCCTGCCGGCGCCACGGCCGGGCCATCGGCCGGCGGGAGCGGTTCTCCGTTTCCGCCGGCCGCCCGGCCGGTTCCGCCGAGGCTCCGGCCGGGTGGCCGGGCGGGAGCCAGGTCCCCGGTGGCCGCCAGCCGCGCGGCCAGCCCGTGCAGGTACGCGGCCACGATCGCGGCCTGCGGCGGCAGCAGGCCCTGCGCGAGCAGCGCGCCCGCCAGCCCCGACAGGACATCCCCGGTCCCCGCCGTGGCCAGCCACGGCGTTCCGGTCGTGTTGACAAGCACGGGATCCAGTTCGTCCGGCGCCGCGATGACCGTCGTCGAGCCCTTGAGCAGCACGCACGCGCCGAACTGCCCGGCCGCGCGGCGAGCGTGCTCCAACCGCCGCGCCGCCACCGCGGCCGGCTCGGCGCCGAGCAGCCTCGCCAGCTCACCGGCGTGCGGCGTCAGCAGCGTCGGCGCGGGACGCGGCAGTAGGCTGGGCCGCTGACCGAGCAGGCTCAGGCCGTCCGCATCCACCAGCACCGGCAGGTTCGTGCTGAGCACCGCGGCCAGCCGGCCCGCCGCGGCCGGCGTCACACCCATCCCCGGCCCGGCGACCCACGCCTGGACCCGGCCGGCGGCCTCAATTATGTTTTCCGAACGGGCCGTGGTTCCTCCCCCGGCCTCCTCATCCCCGATCACGGTGAGCACCGCTTCTGGCCACTCCTGGCGCACCGCGGCCGCCGCCTCCGGCGCCGTGACGAGGCGCACCATCCCGGCGCCGCCGTGGACCGCCCCGCCGGTGGCCAGGACGGCGGCTCCGGTGAAGCGGTCGCTGCCCGCCACCAGGCCGACGACGCCCCTGCGGTACTTGTCCGATTCCGGATCCGGGCGGGGGACGAGCGCGTCGATGTCGTCTCGCTGCGGCGCGGACGCGTCCGGCGGCTCGAGCAGATGGGGGCCGAGCCCGATGTCGACGAGCTCAACCACCCCCGCGTGCGAGGCGCCCGGGTCGATGAGCAGGCCCGGCTTGCAGGCGCCGAACGTCACGGTGACGTCCGCCCGCACCGCGGGCCCCTCGACCGCGCCGGTGTCGGCGTCGATTCCGCTGGGCAGGTCCACCGCTACAACGAGCCCACGCGCCTGGCCGGCCCACCGCGCGAGCGTCGCGTACGGCTCACGCAGGCCGCCCTTGCCGCCGATGCCGAGAAGCCCGTCGATGATCAGGTCCGCGTGGCTGATCACGTGCCTGATAAGCCGGTCGCCGCCCGCCTCGGCCGCGCCGGCGGCGATGATCCTGCCTCCCGCGGCGCGCAGCGCCCCGGAGCCTCCGGGATGGACGCGCCCTCCCGCCGCTACCGCGGTCACCGCCGCGCCGCGGCCGGCCAGGGCCGCGCCCGCGTACAGCGCGTCGCCGGCGTTGTCACCGGTGCCCGCGAGCACCGCGATCCGGGCTCCGTAGACCCGGCCGTCATGGCCCGACGTCAGCAGCCGGGCGCACACCGAAGCCAGCCCGCCCGCCGCCCGCTGCATCAGCGCGCCTTCGGGCAGCGACGACATCAGCGCGGCCTCGGCCGTCCGGATCTTGGGCACCGCGTAAGCGTCTCGCATGCCCCTAGTGTCCCCTGCGCCGGCCGCCTAGACCCAGCCGAGTCCCCCGCTGGGGCCGCCGCTCTCGCCTTCGGCGATGACCACCGCGGTCGCGATGCCCGCGTCGTGGCTGAGGGACAGATGCCACCGCCGAACGCCGCTGCGTGCCGCGGCGGCGCCCACGGTGCCGCGCACGACGAGGGATGGCCTGCCGCTCGCGTCGGTCACCACCTCCGCGTCGGTCCAGCGCAGCCCGGCGGGGCAGCCCAGGGCCTTGGCCACCCCCTCCTTCGCGGCGAACCGGGCCGCGAGCGACCGCATCGGCAGGTTCCGTTCTCCAGCGGCGAACAACCGGCCGGCAAGTCCGTGCGTACGGTTCAGGGCGACTTCCAGGCGCGCGATCTCGACGACGTCGATTCCGACGCCGATGATCATGCCGAGCCGGCCATGGCTTCGTGCACGGCGTCCGCGAGCTGGTTCGCGACGCGCTCGGCTTCCCTGGCGTCCGTCGCCTCGACCATCACCCGGATCGCGGGCTCGGTGCCACTGGGGCGCAGCAGCACCCGTCCCGCGCCGCCGAGACGTGCCCGCGCCGCCTCGACGGCCGCGCCGAGCCCGGGCGCCGCCATCGCGCGGGACTTGTCTCCCCGCACGTTGATCAGCACCTGCGGGTACCTGGTCATCATCTTCGCCGCCGCGGCCATCGGCACGCCGCGCCGGTTGACGGCCGCGAGCAGGTGCAGGCCGGTGAGCACGCCGTCGCCGGTCGTCGCGTGATCAAGCTGGATGATGTGCCCGGACTGCTCGCCGCCGAGCACGTAGCCGCCCTCGCGCATGGCCGCGTACACGTGCTTGTCACCGACCGGGGTCTCGATGACCGTGATCCCGGCGTCCCGCATCGCGGCGCGGAAACCGAGGTTCGACATCACCGTGACGACGACCGCGTCGCCGGCCAGCCGCCCGGTTTCCTTGAGCTCGGCCGCCAGCACGGTGAGGATCTGGTCTCCGTCGAGCGGGGCGCCGTCCGCGTCCACCGCCAGGCAGCGGTCGGCGTCACCGTCGAACGCGAGCCCGGCGTCGGCGCCATGGTCCACGACGGCCGCGGACAGCGCGTCCAGGTGGGTCGACCCGCAGGCGGAGTTGATGTTCAGCCCGTCTGGCGCCGCGCCGATCGCGATCACCTCCGCGCCCGCCTGGCGCAGCGCGCGGGGCGCGATGCTGTACGCGGCGCCGTGCGCGCAGTCCACGACCACCCGCAGGCCAGCAAGGGGCGGCCGGCCGTCAGTTCCGGGCAGCGTGGCGAGCAGGTGCTCCAGATAGCCTTCCTGCTTCGGCTGCGCGTCGGTGACCCGGCCGAACCCCGGCTCGGCGTGCGCGGGCGCGCCCGAACGGAGCTGGTCCTCGATCCGGTCCTCGACCTCGTCCGGTAGCTTGACGCCGCCGCGGCCGAAAAACTTGATCCCGTTGTCCGGCGCGGGATTGTGGCTCGCGGACAGCACGACGCCGAAATCGGCGCCGAGCGCGCCCGTGAGGTAGGCGACGCCGGGGCTCGGGACGATACCCAGCCGGAGCACGTCGACGCCCGAGCCCGCCAGGCCCGCGACCACCGCGGCCTCGAGGAAGTCGCCGGACGCCCGCGGATCGCGGCCGATGACGGCGACCGGACGTGTATGACGGCGCGCGTCCGCGGCATCACCAGGGTCTCCCGCCAGGACCGGAACCGCGGCCGTGGCCAGGTCCATGGCGAGCTGGGCGGTCAGGTCCCGGCCCGCGATTCCGCGGACACCGTCAGTACCGAACATGCGGCCCATCTCGCTGCCCTTACCGGTACGCGGACGTATCAGCGCTTGGAGTACTGCGGTGCCTTACGGGCCTTCTTCAGGCCGTACTTCTTCCGTTCCTTGACCCGGGCGTCCCGGGTCAGGAAGCCGGCCTTCTTCAGCCCGGGGCGGTTCTCCGGGTCGACCAGCGTGAGCGCGCGCGCGACCCCGAGCCGCAGCGCGCCCGCCTGGCCCGTCACACCGCCGCCGGCGATCCGGGCGACGACGTCGAACTTGTTCTCCGCCCCCAGGGTCACGAACGGCTCGCTGACGATCTGCTGGTGCACCTTGTTCGGGAAGTACACATCCAGCGACCTGCCGTTGATCGTCCACTGGCCGCTACCGGGAACGATCCGGACGCGCGCGATCGCTTCCTTACGGCGCCCGGTGCCCGCGCCGTGACCGGTGACGACCGGGCGGCGCGTGATGCGCCGTGCCGGAGTCTCCTCGGGAGACTCGGTGGTGTATTCCGACGGGGCCTCGGCGTCGAATCCCTCGTCGGCATAGTTCTCGTCGAAGTAGCCAGCGTCGTCCAGACCCGCGTCTGACGGCGACGTCTCTACGCCAGTGGGCTCGGCCACGTTGTATTCCTCGTTTTCCTAGAGCTCGAATCGTCGCCGCTACTGGGTGATCTGCCGGATCTCGTAGGGCTGCGGCTGCTGCGCCTGGTGCGGGTGGTCCGGCCCGGCGTACACCTTCAGCTTGCGCAGCGTCTTCCTGCCGAGCGAGTTCTTCGGCAGCATTCCCTTGACCGCCTTCTCCACGACACGCTCGGGATGTCGCGCCATCAGGTCGGCATAGCTGACCGAGCGCAGGCCCCCGGGGTAGCCGGAATGGCGGTAAGCCTGCTTCTGGTCCAGCTTCCCGCCGCTGAGCGAGACCTTCTCCGCGTTGACGACGATCACGAAGTCGCCGGTGTCGGCGTGCGGCGCGAAAATCGGCTTGTGCTTGCCCCTGAGCAGCACCGCCACATGGCTGGCCAGCCGGCCGAGCACGACATCGGTGGCATCCACAACATGCCACTGACGCGTGATGTCACTGTCCTTCGGGCTGAAAGTGCGCACAGTCGTTAAGCCTTCGCATGTGGTTCGTGATCTCATGGGACCCGGTACCGGGGGCGTTCACCCGCAGATGGGACCGCCTGCCGGTGAGCATCCGCGACTGGTCCGTAGCTCTACCGCACGCTCGTCGCGCATGACGCCAATACAGCATACTCGCTAGCGCGGCGTGTTGCCAAAGCGGGGGGAGGTGTCGGCCCGGGGGAAGTGTCGGCCCGGGGGGACGTGCTGGCCGGGGGGGACGTGCTGGCCCGGGGGGACGTGCTGGCCCGGGGGGGGGGACGACCCCCCGGAACCCCCGGTTGCCCGCTGGGGTGCTCGCCGTAGCATCGCGCGGCCGGAGGGCCGCGGGCCCTCGCGAGCCGCGCGATCGCGGGGCGCCGCAAGGCTCTGCCCCGCGCTCTTCACCGTAGCCCGCTCCGGTGCTCACCGTCGCATCGCGCTGTCGCGCGATCCAGCGTCACGGCGGTTGCGGGCTTGCCGGGAAACGTTTGCTGGGAAACGGTTGCGGGTTTGTTGGGAAAGCAGCATGGTATTGAGGGTGGCGGGGTTACGCTTTGATACGTTCTCATCACAGAATGCGGAAAGTTCCTCGACGAGCTTTACCGCGCTGGTATGGACGCTACCCTCGTCGGTATGGGATACCGGGGCGAGGAGGATGTCTCGCGCTCGCCGGAGGCTTCGTGGCCCCAAGTGCCCTGGCAGTCGTCGGGGGCGCCATCAGGGCCGCAAGTGGCCGGTGAACAGCGGAATCGTGGCGCCGATGGCTACGGCGACGCTCCGGGCTACGGCGGATACAGCGGATACGACGGCGACGGCGGATACAGCGGGCATGGCCGGCACACGGCGCATGCTGGCGGTGACGGCTACGCCGGGTACGAGAACTACGCCGGGCACGGCGCCGATGACCGCGGGTACAGCCAGGACGCCGGCTACGGCCAGGGAGCCGGCTACGGCCAGGAGCCCGGCTGGCCGCGGCAGCCAGGATACGGGCAGCCCCAGGGATACCCGCAGCAGGATTACGGCCAGCCACAGCGAAACGACCAGCCCCAGGGACACGGCGAGCTGGAAAGATACGGCCAGGGCCCCCGATACGCGCAGCCGCAGGGGTACGGCCAGCGGCCCGGATACGCGCCGGCCGGCCACCCGGAGGGGTACGGGCAGGCATACCACGCGGCGCCGACGTATGACCAGGTCGCCGACTATGACCAGCAGGCGGGGCGCGAACGCTCCGGCGCGGACGCGGGATATGCCGGGCAAGGCGGCCGTGACCCGTTCGGGGATGCGGAGCCCGGCGACTGGTACGACGAGCCCGAGTACGGCGGCAACGGATATCCAGAGGGGGCGTACGGGGACCAGGACGGTGCCTACCAGGACAGCGCCCACCAGGGCGGCGCCCTGGTGCCCTACCGGGACCCCGTCCGTGGTTTCCCGCCCCCGCCGCAGCCTGACTCCGAGGATTACCCGGACGACTACGACGACGAGGATGGCCCCGGCGGCCGGGGCGGCCCGTACGAGAACGACTACCGGAACCCGTATGACGACGTGAGCGGCGGGCAGGAGCGGCGCCGCCCGGGACTGCGCGGCCTCATGTCCAGGACCGTGCTGCTGTCGGCCACCGCCGTGATCGTGGTCGCCGCCCTCGGCGTCACCGCCTACATGTTCCTGGTGAAGCACAAGAACACGGCCGCCGGGCCCACGGCGCCCCCGACGGCCCAGCGGCTGCCGGGCCCGAGCACCTCCTCGGCCGCCACGACCGCGTGCCAGGCGAAACTGGGCAGGTACTGCCACATCCAGACCCGCACCAGCGACCCGGTGCCGCTGTCGCTCACCGAGCTCTTCCAGCCCCAGCTCGAGGTCGTGAGCGATCACGCCTCCTTCCTCATGGCCGCCGAGCGTGCCGACAAGGACTGCGCCGGCGCGGTCATCGGCAGCCAGCTCCAGGCGGCGCTCAAGGCCGGCCGTTGCACCCAGGTTCTCCGTGCGAGCTATGTGTCCGGCAACGGCAAGGTCATGGGGACCATCGGCGTGCTCAACCTGAACACCACGTCCAGCGCCGCCAAGGCCGGCCGCATGGTCGGGGGGAGCGACTTCATCACGCCGCTTTCTTCCAAGCACGGCTTCGCCCGCCGCCTCGGCCAGGGCACCGGGGTGGTGGAGGCGGAGTACAAGGGCCACTATCTGATCCTGACCTGGGCCGAGTACACCAACCTCAGGACGCCGTCATCGACGGCGCAGGACCGCGTTCTCGAGAAGTTCGAGACGGACCTGGTGGCCGGCACCGCCAACATCAGCCTGAGCGAGCGCATGGTGACCGGCAAGCCCGGCACCGTCAGTTGACCCCGCGAGCCAAAGGGCTCAAAGCGGCCGGAGGCGAGCGGGGTTAAGGAGAGCGCGTTCGCCGGGTCTCGGCGGCGCGCCCGGCGAGCCGCTCCGGCTCCGGGTACCGCACCTCTTCCAGGCACAGGCCGTGCGGCGGTACCACCCGCACCGCGGGGTCGCGGGCGGCTGCGGCGAGCACCTCCGCGGGCCAGGAACGCGGCCGGCCGCCGTCACCCACCGGGAGCAGCGCGCCGACGAGCGCGCGCACCATGTTGTGGCAGAAGGCGTCGGCAACCACGCTCGCCACCGCGACGCCATCGCCTTCCCGGCGCCATTCCAGCCGCCGCAGCGACCGGACCGTCGTCGCGCCCTCCCGGCGCCGGCAGAACGCCGCGAAGTCGTGCTCGCCGACAAACGCGGCCGCGGCCGAGTTCATCTCGGCCAGATCGAGCTCGCGGAAGTACCACAGGGTGTCGTGGCGGCGCAGCGGGTCCGCACGGCCGGGATCGTCGCACACCCGGTAGGAATAGCGGCGCCACAGCGCGGAGAACCTCGCGTCGAAGCCATGCGGCGCGACGGTGACCGACCGCACCCGGACGTCATCGGGCAGCGCCCTGGCCAGCCGCCGAACGACGCCAGCCGGGGCCGCGTCCCATGCGGCCCCGGCCGTGTCGAGGTGCGCGACCTGCCCACGCGCGTGCACACCCGCGTCGGTCCGTCCCGCTACGGTCAGCCGTGGCGGTTCAGGCAGCCGCAGCGCGCGCCCGACCGCCTCGGCGACGACGCTCTCCACCGTGCGGCGGCCCGGCTGAGCCGCCCACCCGGAAAACCCTGACCCGTCGTAGGACAGATCAAGACGAAGCCGAACGACCGCTTCGCTCGCCCCGTTCCCGTCCGGGGCTGTCAGGCTTCCGGTTTGCGTGTCTGTTCCCCGGCATCCGCGTCGGCCTCGGCGGTGTCCTCCGTCCCGGCTTCGTCCGCGGCGTCCGCCACGTCCGCTTCGGCCTCGGCGTCCGCGTCGGCCTCGGCGGCCACCGCCGCCTCATCGGCCTTGGCGTCGGTGGCGGTCTCAGCGTCAGTGCTCACGGCGGCCGTCGTTCCCGGGGCGGCCGGGGTCCCGGCGGGCTGGGCACGGCGGGTACGGCGGCGCGGCCTCGCGGCGGTCACCTCTTCGCGTACCAGCTCGATGACGGCCATGGGGGCCGCGTCGCCCTTGCGGGGCCCGAGCTTGGTGATGCGGGTGTAGCCACCGTCCCGTTCGGAAAATCCCGGTCCGATCTCCGTGAACAGCGAGTGCACGATGCCCTTGTCCGGGACCACGGTGAGCACCTGGCGCCGGGCGTGCAGGTCACCGCGCTTCGCGAAGGTGATCAGCCGCTCGGCGACCGGGCGCAGCCGCCGGGCCCTGGCCTCGGTCGTGGTGATCTTCCCGTGCTCGAACAGCGCGGCGGCCAGGTTCGCCAGCATGTGCCGCTGGTGAGCCGGGCTGCCGCCGAGCCGCGGGCCCTTGGTTGGCGTGGGCATACGAACTTACCGTCCCCTTCTGTAGCGTCAGACCTCAGTGCCGTGAAGCGCGATGCCGCGGGACTCAGTACTGCTCGGTCTCGACGTAGCTCTCGTCGTCGTCGCCGGTGTAGTTGTCCACCGCGCTGCTCGGGTCGAACCCGGGCGGGGAGTCCTTGAGCGCGAGGCCCATGTCCACCAGCTTCTGCTTGACCTCCTCGATGGACTTCGCGCCGAAGTTCCTGATGTCGAGCAGGTCCTGCTCACTGCGCGCGACGAGTTCGCCCACGGTGTGGATGCCCTCGCGCTTGAGGCAGTTGTAGGAGCGGACGGTGAGGTTGAGGTCCTCGATCGGCAGCGCCAGGTCCGCCGCGAGCGCGGCGTCCGTCGGCGACGGGCCGATGTCGATGCCCTCCGCGTCCACGTTGAGTTCCCTGGCGAGGCCGAACAGCTCGGTCAGCGTCTTACCCGCGCTGGCCACGGCGTCGCGCGGGCGCATGCACGGCTTCGTCTCCACGTCCAGGATGAGCCGGTCGAAGTCGGTGCGCTGCTCGACCCGGGTGGCCTCGACCTTGTAGGTCACGCGCAGCACCGGCGAGTAGATCGAGTCGATCGGGATGCGGCCGATCTCCTGGCCAGGCTGCTTGTTCTGGGTGGCGGAGACGTAGCCGCGACCGCGCTCGACGGTCAGCTCCATCTCCAGCTTGCCCTTGCTGTTGAGCGTCGCGATGTGCAGCTCCGGGTTGTGCACCTCGACCCCGGCGGGCGGCGCGATGTCCGCCGCGGTGACCGCGCCCGGGCCCTGCTTGCGCAGGTACATCACCACGGGCTCGTCGTGCTCGGAGGAGACCACCAGCTGCTTGAGGTTCAGGATGATGTCGGTGACGTCTTCCTTGACCCCGGGCACGGTGGAGAACTCGTGGAGGACGCCCTCGATCCGGATGGAGGTGACGGCCGCACCCGGGATGGAGGACAGCAGGGTGCGCCGCAGCGAGTTGCCGATCGTGTAACCGAAGCCGGGCTCGAGCGGCTCGATGGTGAACTTCGACCGGTAGTCGCCGATCTGTTCCTCGCCGAGCGAGGGACGCTGTGCGATGAGCATTGGTATTCCTTTCCGCGAAGCCCGCTATATGACGTTCGCGACCGCGGCGGACTCCTGTGCCGCCACGGGTCTTACTTACTTCGAGTAGTACTCGACGATGAGCTGTTCCTGAACCTGGGTGTCGATCTGTGCCCGGGCCGGAAGCGCGTGCACGAGGATGCGCATCTGGTCCGGCATGACCTCGAGCCAGGCGGGGACGATGCGCTCGCCGGCCTCGGCGCGCGCGATGATCATCGGTGTGAGCTCGTGGGACTTGGCCCGGACCTCGACGACGTCGTTCTCGGTGACCCGGTAGGACGGGATGTCTACCTTCGTCCCGTTCACCAGGAAATGCCCGTGCCGGACAAGCTGGCGCGCCATGTCGCGGCTCTTCGCGAATCCGGCGCGGTACACCACGTTGTCCAGGCGGCTCTCCAGGATCTGCAGCAGCGTCTCGCCGGTCATGCCGTGCTTGCGCGCGGCCTCCTCGTAATACCCGTGGAACTGCCGCTCCAGGACGCCGTAGATGCGGCGCGCCTTCTGCTTCTCGCGGATCTGCAGCAGGTACTCGCTGTCCTTCGGCCGGTTCCTGCCGTGCTCACCCGGCGGGTAGGGCCGGATCTCGATCGGGCACTTCGGCGAGTCGCACTTCGCGCCCTTCAGGAACAGCTTGACCTTCTCGCGGCGGCACAGCTTGCAGTCCGCGCCCGTGTATCGAGCCATGAGTCTCTCCGTCCTCCTCAGACCCTGCGCCGCTTCGGCGGACGGCAGCCATTGTGCGGAACTGGGGTGACATCCTGAATGGAGCCGACCTCCAGACCGGTTGCCTGCAGCGACCTGATCGCGGTCTCCCGGCCCGATCCCGGGCCCTTGACGAAGACATCCACCTTGCGCATGCCGTGTTCCATGGCACGGCGTGCCGCGGCTTCGGCGGCCTGCTGTGCGGCGTACGGCGTCGACTTCCGCGAGCCCTTGAACCCGACCTGCCCGGATGACGCCCACGAGATGACGTTCCCGGTCGGGTCGGTAATCGAGACGATGGTGTTGTTGAACGTGGACCTGATGTGGGCGTGCCCGTGGGCGACGTTCTTCCGCTCCTTGCGGCGCACCTTCTTGGCGGCACCGGCGCTGCGGCTCCTCGGCGGCATATGCTTCCTGACTCCTGGAGGTGATCGGTCCTCTGCATGTGCTGTCCCCTGCTGGGGTTCCCGGGGGTGGCCCCCCTGGGCTGGCAGAGAACTACTTCTTGCCGGCCTTCTTCTTGCCGGCCACTGTCTTCTTCTTGCCCTTGCGGGTACGGGCGTTGGTCTGCGTGCGCTGACCGTGCACCGGAAGCCCGCGGCGATGGCGGATGCCCTGGTAGCTGCCGATCTCGATCTTGCGCCGGATGTCCGCCTGGACCTCACGGCGCAGGTCGCCTTCGACCATGTAGTTGGCGTCGATCCAGTCGCGCAGCCTGATCAGGTCTTCATCGGACAGGCTGTGGACCCTCGCGTCGCCGCTCACGCCGGTCCCCTGGAGCGTCTCGAGCGCCCTGGTCCGGCCGATCCCGTAGATGTAGGTGAGCGCCACCTCGAGCCGCTTCTCGCGCGGAAGGTCGACGCCGGAAAGACGTGCCATGTACGGGCAGTTCCCTTCTCTTCCTGGAGGTCCTCCGCGCCGCCTCCCGGTCCCTGCCCGGACCGGCCCCGGCCTCCACCCGGGGGTCGCGGCACAGGCGATCTTCAGATCGCTGTGCCGCCTGCGGTGCGCGTAACGCCGGCTGCCCGGCCTTTAACCCTGGCGCTGCTTGTGCCTCGGGTCCGAGCAGATGACCATGACGCGGCCGTGCCGACGGATGATCCGGCACTTGCTGCAGATCTTCTTGACGCTCGGCTTGACCTTCACGGTGATGTCTCCTCTGGCCCGTCCCGCGGGCCACCTGGCTTGGCTTGCCCCGTTCTCCGGGGCCCCTCCGTTTACTTGTACCGGTACACGATCCGCCCGCGGCTCAGGTCGTACGGGCTCAGCTCGACGACGACCCGGTCGTCGGGAAGTATCCGGATGTAGTGCATCCGCATCTTCCCGCTGATGTGGGCGAGTACTTTGTGCCCGTTGTCCAGCTCCACTCGGAAGAAGGCGTTCGGCAAGGTCTCGACGACCGTGCCCTCAATCTCTATGGCGCCGTCTTTCTTGGGCATATCCTCCGCGCTTCGTTCTTCTGCGTTATCGGCTGGTTCACGTACGGTCAGGCGGCGGTGAGCCGCCGCCAGGCGCATACTTGATGGTGGCGAGCTCCCCGCGGACCCGCCAGTTCCTGGCGGCCCCGGCACAGGGCACGGCCGGCGCATAGTTAACGCACCGAAGAGCGCAAGCCATGCGAAAGCCAGCCGATGGACCGCAGCAGATTCTACTCGACGAATCCCCCCTACGCGAACCAGCTAGCGTAACGCCACCGGTCGCGTGGTTATTCCGCAGCCTAACGCCTGCGCCGGGCCAGAGCGTAACCCCAGAGGCCCGAGACGAAGATGAACCAGGGGAACCAGGCGCCCCCGCCGGTCGCGATGGCTGTGACCAGCCACACGATGAACAGCAGCGAGCTGACGCCGGCCCATGCCGCCCACCTGGCCGCGTGCATGGGCGCCAGGCCACTCCCCGGCCACGGCAGCGTGGAGCCGGGCGGAGGGCGGCGCAGCGATGCGTCGGGCAGCCGGTAGAGGTCGATGCTGGGCAGGTCCTCCAGCAGCGCGTCGAGTTCGCCGATCGTGCGTGCCGCGAGCGCCTTGTCCAGGCGCTCGTTGAACTCCTCGGCCGTCAGCCTGCCGTCGGCGTGATGCTCGCGCAGCAGCGCCGCGACGCGGTCGCGGTCGGCGTCCGAGGCGCGGATCCGCGGGTCACCGGGCATCGGCGGCACCTCCTTCCCCGCGCGCTCCGGTGGAAGACGTGAGCGAGGCTCCGGCCGGCCGGCCGCCGTCCTCAGCGGTGAGCACCCACGGCCCCTCGGGAGTGATCGCCACCGTGTGCTCGAAATGCGCTGCCCACGAGCCATCCACGGTGACAACCGTCCACCCGTCGGGAAGCTCGGCGGTCTGCCTGCTGCCGAGAACCACCATGGGCTCCACCGCCAGCGCCATGCCCGCGGTCAGGCGCGGGCCGTGCCCCGGCGGCCCGTAATTGGGCACCGGCGGATCCATGTGCATCGCGGTGCCGATCCCGTGGCCGACGTACTCCCTGATCACGCCGTACGGGCCGGCCGTACGGACGGACCGCTCCACGGCGTGCGAGATGTCGCTGAGGCGGCCGCCGGGCCGCGCGCGGGCCAGCCCCGCCCAGAGCGCCGCCTCGCATACCGACAGGAGCCGCTCATGCTCCGGCGCGATCTCGCCGACGCCCACCGTGACGGCGGCATCGCCGTGCCATCCGTCCACGATGGCGCCGCAGTCGATGGAGATGATGTCCCCGCCGCGCAGCCGCTTGACCGGGCTCGGTATGCCGTGCACGATCTCCTCGTTGACCGACGTGCATATCGTCGCGGGATAGCCCTGGTAGCCGAGAAAGCTGGGCACGGCCCCGGCGGCGCGGATCTCGCGCGCGGCGATCGAGTCGAGGTCGGCGGTGGTGATCCCGGGCCGCACGGCCTCCGCCAGCACCCGCAGGGTCCGCGCCACCACCAGCCCAGCCTGGCGCATGCGAGCGACCTGCTCCGGGGTCTTGATCTCGATCGCCCATCTGCGCCGCCACCGCATCCTGCCACTTCCTAACAGCGTTCCGGTACCCGCTTACAACGCTACCTTCGAACCGGGGTGTCACCGGACGTAAGGGCGAAGCGTGGCGAGGGCGCGGCTGGTGACGTCCTCAACCGGCCCGGTGGCGTCGATGCCGACCAGGATGCCCTCGTCGGCGTAGAAGGCGATGAGCGGCGCGGTCTGGTCCTGGTAGACCTCGAGCCGGTGCCTGACCGTGTCCTCGGAGTCATCGTCCCGCTGGAACAGCTCGCCGCCGCAGTCGCCGCAGATCCCGTCCCGGGGCGGCGGGTCGTAGAGCAGGTGCCAGACCCGCTCGCAGCGACGGCAGGTACGCCGCCCGGACAGCCGCCGCACCACCTCGTCCTCGTCGACCACCAGCTCGAGGACGATCGTGAGCCGGGTTTCCCACTCGGCGAGCATCTTCTTCAGCGTTTCGGCCTGCGGAACGTTACGCGGGAAGCCGTCCAGCAGGAAACCGTCCTGCGCGTCGTCCTCCGCGAGCCGGTCGCGCACCATGGCGATCGTCACCTCGTCGGGCACGAGGTCACCGCGCTCCATGAACTCCCGGGCCTTACGGCCCAGTTCGGTGTTGTGCGTGACGTTATAGCGGAATATGTCCCCGGTCGAGATGCGCGGAATCGTGAGCTCGGAGGCGATGAACTGGGCCTGTGTCCCCTTGCCCGCACCGGGGGGCCCGACGAGGACGATGCGCACTATCGCAGGAAACCCTCATAGTTACGCTGCTGCAGCTGGCTCTCGATCTGCTTGACCGTGTCAAGGCCAACGCCGACCATGATGAGCAGGCTCACGCCGCTGAACGGGAACTGGTTGGCCACCCCGAGGACGCCGAGCGCAATCAGCGGGAACATGGCGACCAAGCCCAGGTAGAAGGAGCCGGGCGCGGTGAGGCGGCTCAGCACGTAGCTCAGGTACTCGGCGGTTGGCCGGCCCGGCCGGATGCCCGGGATGAAGCCGCCGTACTTCTTCATGTTGTCGGCGACCTCGGTCGGGTTGAAAGTGATCGACACGTAGAAGTACGTGAACGCGATGATCAGCACGAAGAAGGCGCCGATGTAGACGTACCCGGTGCTGGACTCCAGGTACTTCTGCACCCATACGTCCCAGCCCTGCGGGTGCGACTGGTTCCCGAACAGCGAGACCGCGAGCTGGGGGATGTACAGCAGGGACGAGGCGAAGATGACCGGGATGACGCCCGCCTGGTTGACCTTCATCGGGATATACGTGGACGTGCCGCCGTACATCCGGCGGCCGACCATCCGTTTGGCGTACTGCACCGGGATGCGGCGCTGCGCCTGCTCCATGAACACGATGAACGCGACGATCACCATGATCACGATGATCGCGACGAGCGCCACGAAGGCGTGCTTCGTCTGGTAGATCGTCAGGAGCTCGCCCGGGATGACGGCGATGACCTGCGTGAAGATCAGGACGGACATGCCGTTGCCGACACCGCGGTCGGTGATCAGCTCGCCCATCCACATGATCACGGCGGTGCCCGCGACCAGGGTGATCACCATCGTCGCGATCCTGAACACCGAGGCGTTCGGGATGATCGGGTACTGCGATGTCGAGCAGGTCGGGAACAGGTTCCCCGACCTGGCCAGCTCGATATAGCCGGTCGACTGCAGGATGGCCAGGCCGACCGTGAGGTACCTGGTGTACTGCGTGATCTTGGCCTGGCCCGCCTGGCCCTCGTTCTTCAGCGCCTCCAGCCGCGGGATCACGACGGTGAGCAGCTGCAGGATGATGCTCGCGGTGATGTAGGGCATGATGCCGAGCGCGAACACCGACATGTACTTCAGCGCGTTGCCGCTGAGCAGGTCCACGATCTGGTAGACGCTCGCGACCGAGCTGCCGCTGGCGCTCACCAGGCCCGCGCAGTGGGTCACGTTCTTCTCGTTGATGCCCGGCGCGGGAAGCGATGCCCCGAACCGGAACAGCGCCAGGATGCCGACCGTGAACAGAAGCTTCTTCCGCAGGTCCGGTGTCCTGAACGCCCGGATGAACGCGGTCAGCATACGCGATCCTTACTTCTATCGTCACCTGCGACGCAGATGCAGCAGCGTCCGTATCCTACCCGCAGGCCCGGCAGGCGAGCTAGCCGAGCAGCGTGACGGTACCGCCGGCATCCTCGATCTTCGCCCTGGCCGGCGCGGAGACCGCGTGCACGCTGACCCGCAGCGCGACGCTGACGTCGCCGGTGCCGAGAACCTTGACGAGTTCGCCCCGGCGGACGGCTCCGCGCTCCGCCAGGTTTTCCGGCGTGACATCGCCACCGGCCGGGTACAGCTCGGCCAGCCGGCCGATGTTGACCACCTGGTAGGCGGTGCCGAACCCGGAGTTGGAGAAGCCCTTCAGCTTCGGCACGCGGCGGTGCAGCGGCATCTGGCCGCCCTCGAAGCTGGCCGGTACCTGGGCGCGGGCCTTCGTGCCCTTGGTGCCGCGGCCCGCCGTCTTGCCCTTGGACGCCTCACCGCGGCCAACCCTCGTCTTCGCCGTGTGGGCGCCGGGAGCCGGCCTCAGATGATGCAACTTCAGCATGAGTCAGTCCACTTCCTCTACCCGGACCAGGTGCCGGACGGCCTGGATCATGCCACGGAACTCCGGGCGATCCGGCTTGAGCACCACCTGGCCAATACGCCGCAGGCCGAGCGAGCGCAGCGAGTCGTGCTGCTGCTTTGACCCGCCGATCTTCGACTTGATCTGGGTGACCTTCAGCTGCGCCATCGTGCTCACGCCCCCACCGTGGCGGCGGCGCGGGCCTTGAGCATCGCCGCCGGCGCCACGTCCTCGATCGGCAGGCCGCGCTTGGCCGCTATCTCTTCTGGGCGGCTCAGGTCCTTCAGCGCCGCCACCGTCGCGTGCACCACGTTGATGGGGTTGGAGGAGCCGAGCGAGCGCGACAGCACGTCGCTGATCCCGGCGCACTCGAGCACCGCCCGCACCGGGCCGCCGGCGATGACGCCGGTGCCGGGGCTGGCCGGCTTGAGCAGCACGACACCGGCGGCGGCCTCGCCCTGCACGGTGTGCGGGATGGTGCCGGCTATGCGGGGCACCCTGAAGAAGTGCTTCTTGGCCTCTTCGACGCCCTTGGCGATGGCCGCGGGCACCTCCTTGGCCTTGCCGTACCCGACACCGACCATGCCGTTGCCGTCACCGACCACGACAAGCGCGGTGAAACTGAACCTGCGGCCGCCCTTGACCACCTTGGCGACGCGGTTGATGGTAACCACCCGCTCAAGGTAGGCCGCCTGCTTCTCGGCCGCGCCTCCGCGCCGGTCCTCACGGCGCTCCCGCCGCTCGCCACCGCCGCCGCCGCGCCGCGGAGCTCCTGGCATTAGCTGTTCCTCCTCATCACAGTGTCAGCCCGGCTTCCCTGGCGGCGTCGGCTAGTGCCGCGATCCGGCCGTGGTACCGGTAGCCGCCGCGGTCGAAGACCACGGCGGTGATGCCCGCCTCGGCTGCCCGCCGCGCGAGCAGCGCGCCCACGAGCTTCGCCTTCGAGGTCTTGTCGCCGGTCTCGCCCCTGATCGACGCGTCCAGCGTCGACGCGGAGGCCAGCGTGCGGCCCGCGTTGTCGTCGATGATCTGCGCGAACATGTGCCGCGCCGACCGGTTCACCACCAGCCTCGGCCGGCCGGGGCTGCCGGTGATCTTCTTGCGTACCCGCAGGTGCCGCCGCACACGCGCGCGCGTCGCCCCCGCCGTCCGCGGGCGCACCCGCCCGCTCGCGTACTCGCGGGACCTGGTCCTGGTGCCAGACATGACTTACTTCCCAGCCTTCCCGACCTTGCGGCGGATCTGCTCACCCTGGTACCGCACGCCCTTGGCCTTGTACGGGTCGGGCTTGCGGAGCTTGCGAATTCTGGCGGCCACCTCGCCCACCTGCTGCTTGTCGATGCCCTCCACCACGAACCTGGTGGGCGCCTCGACCCGGAAGGTGATGCCCTCCGGCGGCTGGACGGTCACCGGGTGGCTGAAGCCGAGCGAGAACTCCAGGGCGGCGCCCCTGGCCTGAACCCGGTAGCCGACGCCGACGATCTCCAGCGTCTTGCGGTACCCCTCGGTGACCCCGGTCACCATGTTGGCGATCAGCGTCCGCGACAGGCCGTGCAGGGCGCGCACGTGGCCCTCGTCGCTCGGCCGGGTGACCCTGATGACGCCGTCTTCCTGCTGCACCGCGATGGGCTCGGCGACGGTGAGCGCCAGCGTTCCCTTCGGCCCCTGGACGGTGACGTCGCGGCCTTCGATCGTGACGTCCACCCCGCTGGGGATGGCGACGGGGAGCCGGCCAATGCGTGACATAGCGTCTCTCCCCTCGTTACCAGACGTAGGCGAGGACTTCGCCGCCCACGCCGCTTTTCTTGGCCTGCCTGTCGGTCATCAGGCCGGACGACGTCGAGATGATCGCGACGCCGAGCCCGCCGAGCACCCGGGGCAGGTTGTCCTTCTTCGCGTACACCCGCAGCCCGGGCTTGGAGACGCGCTTGATACCGGCGATCGACCGCTCGCGGGCGTTGCCGTATTTCAGCAGGACCACGAGCCGCCTGCCGACCTCGGCATCTTCCACGCGCCAGCCGGCGATGTAGCCCTCCTGCTGGAGGATCTCCGCGATGTGCGACTTGATCTTCGAGTACGGCATGCCCACGGTGTCGTGGTACGCCGAGTTAGCGTTGCGCAGACGGGTCAGCATGTCCGCGATCGGATCGGTCATCGACATGGCCTTGGGGCCCTCCTCACCGTGGTTTCCCCGCGCCCGCGGGGACCTGCGGTGTTCGTTACCAACTGGACTTCGTGATGCCTGGCAGCTCGCCGCGGTGCGCCATCGTGCGCAGGCAGATCCGGCACAGGCCGAACTTCCGGTAGACGGCACGCGGCCGGCCGCAGCGGGAGCACCGGGTGTAGGCGCGCACGGCGAACTTGGGCTTGCGGTTGGCCTTCGCGATCAGGGCCTTCTTCGCCACTGGTCAGCCCTCCTTGAACGGGAAGCCGAGCCGCCGCAGCAGGGAGCGACCTTCGGCGTCGTTGGTTGCACTGGTCACGACGGTGATGTCCATCCCGCGCTGCCGGTCAACCCGGTCCGGGTCGATCTCGTGGAACATGACCTGCTCGGTGAGACCGAACGTGTAGTTCCCGTGCCCGTCGAACTGCCGGCCGGACAGGCCGCGGAAGTCGCGGATGCGGGGCAGCGCGGTGGAGAGCAGCCGGTCGAGGAACTCCCACATCCGGTCGCCGCGGAGCGTCACATGCGCCCCGATCGGCATCCCCTCGCGGAGCTTGAACTGGGCGATGGACTTCTTCGCCCGGGCGACCGCGGGCTTCTGGCCGGTGATGACCGACAGGTCACGGACCGCGCCGTCGATCAGCTTCGCGTCCCTGGCCGCCTCGCCGACGCCCATGTTGACCACGATCTTGGTCAGCCCGGGAATCTGCATCACGTTGGGGTACTTGAACTCCTCCCGCAGCGCGGGCACGATCTCGCTCAGGTACCGTTCCTTGAGCCGCGGCACCGCCGGGGCCTCGGTGGCCATCAGACTTCCTTCCCGCTCGGCCGGGCGACGCGGACCTTGTTGCCGCCGGAGTCGATCTGGTAACCCACCCGGGACGGCCGCTTGGTGTCCGGGTCGGCCAGCTGCACGTTGCTCACGTGGATCGGTGCCTCCTGGTGCACGATGCCGCCTTCCTTGGCGCCGCGCACCCCCTGGTGGGTCACCTTCTTGTTCTTCTTCACCATGTTCACGCCCTGCACCAGCACCTTCTGCTGATCAGGGAAGGCCGCGATGACGGTGCCGGTGCGGCCGCGGTCACGGCCCGCCACGACGACCACGTGGTCGCCCTTCTTTATCTTCATCACAGCACCTCCGGGGCCAGCGAGATGATCCGCATGAACCGCTTCTCCCGCAGCTCACGGCCGACCGGGCCGAAGATACGGGTGCCGCGCGGGTCCCCGCCGTCCCTGATCAGGACCGCGGCGTTCTCGTCGAAGCGGATGTAGGAGCCGTCACCACGGCGGCACTCCTTGCGGGTGCGCACCACGACCGCCTTGACGACGTCGCCCTTCTTGACGCCAGCCCCGGGCAGCGCATCCTTCACGGTCGCCACGATGACGTCACCGATGCTCGCGTATCGCCGGCCGCTGCCGCCGAGCACGCGGATACACAAGATCTCCTTCGCACCCGTGTTGTCGGCGACCTTGAGCCGCGACTCCTGCTGGATCACGTCAACTCCTGCTTCGTCACGCCGGCGCTCACCGGCGGGTCGTTCCTAGTTACTGGGTTACTTGGCCTTCTCCAGGATCTCGGCCACGCGCCACCGCTTGGTGGCGGACGTCGGCCGGGTCTCCACCAGCAGCACGCGGTCGCCCACGCCACACGCGTTATCGCCGTCGTGCGCCTTGTACTTCTTGGTGCGGCGGAGGATCTTTCCGTACTTCGGGTGCTTCACCCGGTCCTCGACCTCGACCACGACGGTCTTGTCCATCTTGTCGCTGACCACGTAGCCCTCACGGACCTTGCGGTAACCACGGGTCACCTGCTGCTCGCCGGTTTCAGGTGCGGTGCTCATTTCTCAGCTCCCTCCGCCGCCACCGGCGTTTTCTTCGTATCCGTGGTGTCCGCCCCGTCCGCGTCCGTCTCATCGACCACGGTCACGATGCCGAGCTCGCGCTCGCGCATAACGGTGTAGATGCGGGCGATCTCCTTGCGCACGGCACGCAGCCGCCCGTGGCTCTCCAGCTGGCCGGTGGCACCCTGGAACCGGAGGTTGAACAGCTCCTCCTTGGCCTCGGCCAGCTTGGTGCTGAGCTCCTCCGGGGTGGAGGCACGCAGCTGCCCGGCGGTCAAGCCCGTCGCCATCACGCCTCCCCCATCTCTCGCTTGACCACTTTGCAGATTGTCGGCAAGCAGAGCATCGGGAACTTGTGAGTCTTTGACATCACGCCTCACCCATCTCTCGCTTGACCACTTTGCAGATTATCGGCAAGCAGAGCATCGGGAACTTGTGAGTCTTTGACATCACGCCTCACCCATCTCTCGCTTAACCACTTTGCACTTCATCGGGAGCTTGTGGATCGCGCGGCGCAGCGCCTCGCGAGCCACCGGCTCCGCCACACCCGACAGCTCGAACATGACCCTGCCGGGCTTCACGTTGGCCACCCACCATTCCGGTGAGCCCTTGCCGGAGCCCATCCGCGTCTCGGCCGGCTTCTTGGTCAGCGGCCGGTCCGGGTAGATGTTGATCCACACCTTCCCGCCACGGCGGATGTGCCGGGTCATGGCGATACGGGCGGCCTCGATCTGCCGGTTGGTCACGTAGGAGTGCTCGAGTGCCTGGATGCCGAACTCACCGAACGTCACGTGGGTTCCGCCCTTGGCGACCCCGGTGCGGTGCGGCCGGTGCTGCTTCCGGTGCTTGACCCGGCGCGGGATCAGCATTGCTCAGCCCTCCCCTGCCGTCGTCGGCGCCGGCTCCGCCTGGCCGCCGCCCGCGCCCGGCCCGGTGTTGCCGGGGCCGCGCTCGGGGCGGTCGGGGCGGCGCCGCCGCTGCGCCTGCTGCGGCCGGTCCGGGTAGATGTTGATCCACACCTTCCCGCCACGGCGGATGTGCCGGGTCATGGCGATACGGGCGGCCTCGATCTGCCGGTTGGTCA
>JAFAZE010000039.1 GCA_019239975.1 Streptosporangiaceae bacterium | reverse complement strand
TGCTCTGGCGCTGCTGGTCTACGACCGGACCTCGTCCGCGGGGCTCACCACGCTGGTGTACGCCCTCACATACCTGCCGCCCCTGCTCAGCGCGCCGTTCCTGTCCGGTCTCGCGGACCGTCATCCGCGCCGGAGCGTCATGGTCGTGACCGAACTGGTGCGGGCCTTCCTGGTCGCGCTGATGGTGATTCCCGGTTTGCCCCTCACGGTCATCGCGGCTCTGGTCGTGGTGCTGACCTGCCCGCAGCCGCTGTTCTCGGCGGCACGCAACGCCACCATCCCCGCGATCCTGGCCGGCGACCGGTTCCCGGTCGGCATGAGCATCGTCAACAGCACCGACTTCGTCTCGCAGATCGCCGGGTTCACGACGGGCGGTGTGGTGGTGGCGTTCCTCGGCGGCCCGCACGTGGCCCTGGGCGTCGATGCCGTCACGTATGTCGTTTCGGCCGTGATGCTACGTCTGGGCATCGGGCCGCACCCGCCCGGCGGCGGTGACCGCGCGGCCGCCTCCGGCGGGCGGCTCACCGGCGGTGTGAGGATCATCGCCGGCGACCGGCGGCTCGGCGGCCTGGCCGGGCTGCTGTGGCTGTACGGCTGCTATCTCGCGCCGACCGCCCTGGCCGCGCCCTATGCGCACGAAGTCGGCGCCGGCCGGGCCGTTGTCGGCGTGCTGATGGCCGCCGACCTGCCCGGTGCCGCGCTCGGCGGCCTGCTCGTCGCCCGGCTTCCGCCGTCGCTGCGATCCCGCCTCATGGTGCCGCTGGCGATCGCGACCGGGCTGCCGCTCATCGCCACCGCTCTGGTTCCGCCCGTCCCGCTGGCGGTCCCGCTCTGGGCCTGCAGCGGCTTTCTGTCCGGGTACATGCTGCTGGTCCAGGTCGCGTTCACCCGGGCGGTCCCGGACGCCTTCCGGGCCCGCGCCATCGGCGTGGCGTCGGCCGGCTTGCAGACGGCGCAGGGCGTGGGGGTCCTGCTGGCCGGAGCGATCGCCGAGATGGTGCCTCCTTCCGCGAGCATCGCGCTGTGCGCCGCCCTTGGCACGGCCGGGGCGGCCGCGATAAGCCTGCTGTGCGACCCGGGCGGCGCCACACCGGCCGCCTGCCAGCACGGCGGCAACGCCAGCCCCGCCCGCAGCAGCTCGCGCTAGCCCCCTGCGCCACATCAGTACCACACCTCGTGATCACGGAAACGGCGGTGTCGTATTCGGCCCGGCGTTTCCACGATCATGGCGGCCGTCCGTTTGATAAGTTGATCCCGCTTTTAAGAGTGCCTGGGGGGGCGGATGATAACTATGCATGACGTGATGTTCGGCGCGAGATCGTGGGCCAGTGGAAAACTCCGGCGCGTCTAGCCCGGAAGAGCGGGACGAGAGGCTTGACGGCCTGGTCAGGCCCTACGTCAGCGGTTCCGGTGACAATACGAACAGGCCGCTGGATGACCCGGTCGGCAATGGTCTGCCCGGCGGCTCGGTCTCGCTTCCGGAGGCGGACGAAGCCAGCGTGTCCGGCTGGTTCGGGCCAGCCTCTCCGCCGGAGCTTGAATCAGCCTCTCCGGCGGAGCAGGGCGCCGCACGACCGCCGGTTCGCCGTTCGCACGTGGCGATCGTTGCCGCGGCGGGGATCGCCACCTTCACGATCGGCTTGCTCCTCGTCCTGCCGAACCACTCCACGACCGTCCTCGCAAGCAAGTGCCAGCCGGGCAACTGCGCTCAGATCGCTCCTCAGGTACCCGGCACCGTGCTGCCGGTCCCGGCTCCCTCCGGCGCCAGCGCTCCTCATCCGGCGCGCCCGCCAGCCAGCCGGCCCGCCACGGCGGAAGCCACCGGGAGGAAGGTCGCCGCCACCGCCACGGCTACCGCTGCCCCGTCCGCGACCGCCACCGGCCCGGCGCCATCACCGACCCCTGCGGTCCCGGCGCTCACACCTGGATCCCGGATCTCGATACGGGCCACGACCGCGTGCTGCACGTCGTTCTACATCCGCCACGACGACGGCGACAACCGGGTCGTCATCACGCAGATCACGCCGGGCAGTTCCGCCGCCACGAGGGCCGACGCCACCTGGATCGTGCAAGCGGGGCTGGCCAGCAGCTCATGTGTCTCGTTCGAGTCGGCCAACGACCCCGGCCAGTATCTCAGGCACTCCGACTTCGAGCTCTACCTGGACCCGGACGACGGCAGTTCACTGTTCGCCCACGACGCGACCTTCTGCCCGCGGCGGGGGAACAGCGGCCAGGGATACTCGTTCCAGTCGGTCAACTACCCGTACAAGTACATCCGCCACTACGACTACGTGGTGTACATCGGGAGCGATGGCGGCTGGAACCCGTGGGACACCCCCGCCCTGTGGCCCAACGACACGACGTGGCTGGTCACCTGGCCATGGGGATGATGACCGCCGCCATGGTCACGCTGCCCCTGCCGGGCTCCGCCCCGGGTGAAAGGGGTGCGGCCACCGCTCGTTCGGTAAAAATCATTTGATCAGCCGAACGGGACGTGGTGTCCCGCGCGGGCCCGCGTTCCTGCGGCGGGTGGCCGGAGCGCCGGCGGTCCGCTGCGCGCACGCAGCCGCGCTGCCGTCGGGGCCCGTCCGGATGCCGCCGCCTCGGATCCGGGCTGGCCGGGGCTGGCTGCTCGCTCCGGCTGCTCTGACCGGCGGGCGGGCGGCGGGGGCGAAATGCTAATCGCTACAGAATGCCGTTGCGGAAGCGCTGTCCGCAGCCGATGTGCGGCCAGCGGGACGCTTCCTGAGCTCAGCGCGACCCCTAGTTTCCACGACGGGCGCGCCCGGGACAGCGTCATGGAAGGTTAGGTGCCGTATCCGGCCCTTGACTTCCACGACGCCGGCGGCGCGACCAGGGTGGCGGAAACTAGGGTGGCCGGCACGCCGGCCGAACCCGCGGCCAGCGCCTGAACCGGGAACCGGATCACCGGTGGTGCAGCGGCTGCTTGTGCACCGATGCCTGGTAGATCTGCTCGATCGAGGAGTCCAGGGCTGTGTTGAACTCCTCGTCGGTCTGGCTGTCCGTCAGCCCTTCGAGGAGGGCGCGTGAGAAGCTGGCGATGAGGGTGGGGTCCCGTGCGAGCAGGGCGCACGCCTCATCGCGGCTGTAGCCGCCCGACAGGGCGACGACCCGCAGGACGCGTGGGTCGGCTGCCAGCTCGCCGTACAGGCCAGGCTGGGCCGGGATGGTGACTTTCAGCATGACGGGCGAGCCCGCGGGAAGCGCCTTGAGGTGCTTGGTGATGGCGTCGCGCAGCATCGTCTCGGCCTGTTCCTTGTGCGGGCTGGAGATGCTCACCTCGGGCTCGAGGATCGGGACCAGCCCGGCTGCCATGATCCGGCTCGCGTAGCCGAACTGCTGGTCCACGATCGCCGAGATCCCGCCTTCGTCGGCGTCGTTGATCACCGACCGCATCTTGGTGCCGAAGATCTGGTGCCGGTGTGCGCGCTCGATCAGGTCATCGAGGGTGTCGATGGGCTTCATGAGCCGCACGCCGTCCTGCTCGGCGGCGAGCCCGCTGTCGACCTTCAGGAACGGCACCACGTTCTTCTCGTCCCACAGATACCGGGCCGCGGGAACGCCGTTGACGTCCCGTTCCATGGTCTGCTCGAACAAGATCGCCGCGAGAACGCGCGAGCCGCCGAACGCCGGGCTGGTCAGCACGCGGGTTCGCATCGCGTGGACCAGGCCGAACATCTCAGCGTCGGAGCCGTAGCGGTCCTGGCCGATGCCATATTCGGCAAGCGCCTTGGGCGTGCTGCCGCCGCTTTGGTCAAGCGCGGCGAAGAAACCGCGGCCGGTCTTAACCTTCTCGAACTGCGTAACGTCCACTCTTCCTTATTCTGGCACCCCGCGCACCGGCCCGGGCGATCGCATGGGCACTGAGGGCGCGCCGCCGAACCGGAGGGCCGTGGCCGGGCCCGGGATGATGCCCAGGGTCGTTCCGGCCTCGCGGTCGCGGACCTAGCCTAGCGGCGGGCGATGACCGGGCGGGGAAGCCCGCTGGCGTCGGAGATGTAGCCGGCGCCCCAGAGCCCGCCACCAGGAACGGCTGTGAGCTGGCTGACGGCGCCCTCTCCCGCGGCCGGGGGCGGGCTGGCCGTCCAGCGGCTTCCCGTCCATCGCAGCAGCGCCATCCCGTACGTGTCCCCGGCGGGGGTGAAGGTGTCGCCGGCGGCCCACAGCTGGCCGTGGTCGTCGGCGATCGTGTAGATCTCGCTGTGGTAGGGCGGGGCGGGCGCCGGTGTGTTCTCCCAGCGGTGCCCGGTCCAGTGAATGATCAGTGGTGAGCGGACGATGTTGGGCGCGACCGCGCGGGAACCGTAGCCGACGGTCCAGACATCGCCGGGCGCCACCGCCCGGACCGTGTAGATCTCCGTCATCCGGTAGCCGGTGCCCGGCGCGGGTGCCAGGGTCCACGAGCGGCCGTTCCAGTGCAGGAGGATCATGTGCTGATTCGCGTCCCAGCCGCCGACCCAGACGTTGTCCGGGCCGAGGGCGGCGACACCGCTCAGCCCATAGTCGGCGCCCAGATTGGGAAGCTGCACCCGCCGCCACCGTGAGCCGTTCCATCGCTCGGCGTAGCCGGTGAAGAACCCGTTGGTTCCGCTCACCACGCCCGTCAGCCAGCCGTCCCGCGGCCCGTCGGCGGCAAAGCCCGTGAGGGTGAAGTTCTGCATGTTGGGGACGTGCGCGTAGGAGGCGGCCGCCCAGGTCTTCCCGTTCCAGTGCAGCGATTCGCAGGCCGCGGCGACCGACAGGTCGGCCGGGCCGGCCACGGTCACATAGCCGATGTCACCCACCTGGGGCACGGCCACTCGCGCCCACCTGGCACCGTTCCAGTGCATGAGTAGCGAGCCGTCTCCCTGCATCGGCACGCAGCCCGCGCCGTCTCCCGGATGAACCGCCGGAAGAACCGCCGGGCCGTGTGCGGCGCGGACGTAAGCACGGGCCTTGCCGGTGCTGCCGAAGGTGGCGCCCACCGCCCACGCGTCATTTCGGCCGGGCGCGGAAATACCGTACACGCTTGCGTTCCCGGAAATGGGAAGCGGGTATTCTCTCCACTTCGCTGAGGACGCGATAACCTTCGAGCCGGACGTGCGCAGCGCGAGGTGGGCGGCCTGGGAGGCCACCGGTGCCGCGAGCGCGGCCGCGGTGGCGGCCGCCGGTACGAGCACAGAAGCCATCAGCCATCGTGTTCTTTTCACGAATTCTCCTTGTTCGGGCATGATTGTGCCGGGCTGGCCGCCGCGGTCCTTCATGAGCTCTTCGGGGCCGTGCCGGTCCAGCCCTGCGCCACCACCGTGTGATCGCTGAAGAGGTCACCGGGCTGCAGCCATGGGAGGCCTGGAAACGGCGTGATGACGACCTCGCTATCGCCCCGTATGTTTCCGGTGGCCGGATCGAGGATCAGCCGGCTGAGAACCGTCCCGCCGCCCGCCGCGCGTACCACCATCGCGACGGCGGATCCGGAACGCCCTTCCCCGTCCCTGACATTGCTGATTTTGGTGATCCCGGGAAGGCCAGCGAGGATCCGGAAGACCGCGGCGGTAACGGCAGGGGAAAGCGGTGCGCTCCGAAACAGGACGGCAGCCACCTCGAACAACCGGTAGCGCCCGAGATCGGGGGCCGGAAGCCGGGTCGGCGCGCCGATATGCTCTCCCGCCTGGAGCAGTCGGGCCTTGAGCATCGCCTGACCGCTGGGAAGGTCCTGAACGTCTCGCATGTTCAGCCCGCCCGGCCATATCCGTTCACCGGACGACACCTGGACGGGACCGGGCGCCATCGGCAGGCGCGCCGGCGGGGCGCCGGGGATCCAGACCGTTCCGGGGGAACCCGCCCGGCGCCACGCCGCCTCATCCGCCGCTGTGGCCGGGCGGAACCCGAGGCTCTGGTAGATATCCGTGTCGTCGGCGCGCGACGCGGCAGATGTCCAGCTCTCCTGACGATCTTCCAGGGTCACCGTGAACCGGACGCCGCTGGCCTCCACCGGCGTGTCGTAACTCTCGTGGATCAGCACGTGCCAGTAGCGTCCGGTCCGCTGCGGCCGGCGAGCCGCGAAAGAGGCCGCGGCGAGGAGGAACTGCCGGGCCGAGGCCGCCGGGGACCCATCGCTTCGGTCACGCCGTGCAGCGGACGTCGTCCCGGCGACCGCCACGGCCAGGGACACCGCCACGGCCGCCGCCGTCGCGGCCATCATCAGCCGGCCGGGCGGCCGGTGCCTGGCAGCCCGGCGCACCGGTGAGCCGCCGGCCGCGGCCAGCGCCGCCGCGCGGCCGCGCGCGGTGACCGTGGCGGCCGGCGGCGCCGGCCGCCCGAAAAAGGCGCGGATCAGTCGTGCCTCATCCATGGAACTCCTCCTCATCGCGCATCAGCCTGGTCTTGCCCAGAGCCCTGCGCACCTGGTCGCGCGCCCGCTTGTACCGCGAGCACACCGTGCCGTAGGGGATGCCAAGAGCCCGGCCGGCCTCGTCGTAGGTCAGCTCGCCGAGAACGACAAGCAGCAGCACGTCACGCAGCCGGGGGGACAGACCCGCCAGCGCCTGGGCCAGCGCGGGCCGCGCCGCGTCCGCGTCGAGCCAATCGGCGACCCTGTCGTCGTGTACACCCCTGCCCGGATCCGCCTCCAGGCGTTCGAGCGCCCGTAGCGTGCGGGCCTCCAGGCGCCGGTGCCTGGCGATCAGATTGGTCGCGATGCCGAACAGCCACGGCCGTACCTCACCGAGGGCACGGTCGTAGCTGCCCCGCCGCCGGAAAGCGATCGTGAACGTCTCGGCCGCGAGGTCGTCGGCCGCGTCCGGGCCGAGCCGCCTGGCGATGTACCGGTGAACCTCAGGAAAGTGGGCATCGAAGATCGCTGCGAAACCCTCCAGGTGATCAACACGCCTGACCGCCGGTACGGGCTCATCGGACGACGCTGCCAGCACAAGGCTCTCCTCACCACCTCAGGACAACTCCCGCACTCTCTTCCCCGCGCCCCCCGGATTCCTTCCGTCCGCGGCGCCGGGGTACGGCGCAGCCGCCGGACGTGTGCGGCGAGGAGTAGAGGGCACCGGGTAGCCCAGGCCGGACGGAAGGGTGGCACCACCGGGCGCGTCAGTCACCGGCCCAGCAGCCAAGGATCACCTGCGCCACGTAGAGTGCCACCTCCCCTGGCGGCCTCGGCGGCGACCCGACCTCCCCGTGCACCCCGGAGATGTCCACCAGCAGGATCTTCCAGTCCTTGCGTACCACCACCGATCCGTCGCGCACGATGAAGGCGCCCTGGCCGAGCCCTTTGACCGGCGTTGTCTCGTGCAGTGCCCCGGCCAGCTGGTCAAAGTGCGCGTATGTCTGGGGCCAGCTGGAAAGCTCCTTCACCGAGAGCACCATGGTCCCCTCGCCGTAGCGGTAACCGCAGGAGTAGAGATGGGCCGCCCAGGTCGGGGGGGCCACCGCCGCCCTGGCCCCCATTACCTGGGCGATCTCCGCGGCCGTCTTCGGGGTGCAGATCATGCGGGAAATCGCCGAGGGCGACCTGCCCGCCGGCTGCGGCGCCCGCGCCGGCGCCCGCGCCGGTGCTGGTGCCCGTGCTGGTGCCGGTGCCGCGGGACCGCCGCAGGCGGCGATCGCCAGCAGGACGGCCAGGGGGGTCAGGCCGGGGCGTGCTCTGCGCGGCATTCGTCACTCCCTTCTCCCGCTGTCACGAGACTGTGCGCCTGATGTCGAAGGACTCGGCCTCGCCCCCGACCTGGGCGAAGACATGGAAGGTCCACGTTCCCGGCGTCAGCAGCATGTAGTTCACGTAGTGGCCCGGCGCGATCCGCAGGTGCCGGAGCAACCGCGGCGGCTCGTCACCGCGTGCGGCTGTGACCTCCACGGTGCCTATCGTCATGCGGGCGTGCGGCGGGGAGATGAGCACGTGCAGCTCGTCGAGCCCGGGTGCGCCGGGATCGAGATAGACCTCGGCGCTGCCGCCCCGGGCCAGGCTCACGGTCGATATCGCCGGGAGCCGCGGGAGCAGGGACTGGCCCCGGGCAGGCGACACGGCCTGGCCGGCCAGCGTGAGCGCGGCGAACGCCACGACCGGGAGCGCTGCCGACGCCGCCACGCCCCGGGCACCGCGCAGAATACGCGGGCCATGCACCCCGGCCGGCCCTGATCGTCCCAGCCGCGCGAGGCGGAGGCTGTTCGCCACGACCAGCAGGCTGGACAGGCCCATGGCGGCGGCGGCTACCAGCGGGTCGATGAGCCCGGCAGCGGCCAGCGGCAGGGCGGCGATGTTGTACCCCACGGCCCAGCCGAAGTTCTGCAGCATCACACCGTAGGTCGCCCGGGCCAGGATGACCGCGGCCGGCACCGCGTTCAGGTCGTTGCCGAGCAGCGCGACGTCGCTGTTCGCCAGCGCGGCTTCGGATCCGCTGCCGATCGCGCAGCCGACCGCGGCCGCCGCGAGCGCCGGAGCGTCGTTCACCCCATCGCCGACCATCGCGGCGCTGCGTGCCGCGAAGCGCCCGGCGCGCAGCGCCGCGACCTTGCCGGCCGGGCTCAAGGCGCCCTGTACGTCGGCGATGCCGAGTTCGGCGCCCGCCGTCGCGACCGCGGGCTCGCTGTCCCCGCTGAGGATCGCCGTCGCGATCCCCATCTCGTGCAGGCGGCGGATGCTGGGCCTGGCCTCCGGGCGAAGCGGGGTGGTGACCGTGATCACCCCCAGGACATCGTCGCCGCGCTCGACCAGCACGGCCGTCTCGCCTCGCGCATGGGCGGCCGCGACCGCCGCCGACAGCGATTCCGGCAGGCTGCGCCGCTCCAGGCGGCTCACCCGCACCGGCTGCCCGCCGACCACTCCCGCCACGCCCACGCCGGGGATGACCCGGACATCCGACCCGCGCACAGGCGGGCCGCTCGCGGCCGTGATCGCCAGGGCTACCGGGTGGTCGCTCTCGGCCTCGACCGCGGCGGCCGCGGTGAGCAGCTCGTCCCGGCTGATCCCCGGTGCCGTGATCACGCCGGTGACGACGGCATGGCGCTCGGTCAGCGTTCCCGTCTTGTCGAACACGACGGTGTCCACCCGGGACAGGCGCTCGAGCGCGTCGCCGTTGCGGACAAAGATCCCCAGCGCCGAGGCGCTCCCGCAGCCGACCATCATCGCCATCGGCGCGGCGAGCCCCATCGCGCACGGGCAGGCGACCAGCAGCACGGACAGGGCACTCAGCACCGCGCTGTCGTGGCTGCCCCGGGCGAACCACCACACCGCGAACGTCCCGGCGGCGAACAGCAGCACGGCGGGGACGAACACCCGGCTGACCCGGTCCGCCAGCCGCTGCACCGGCGCCTTGTCGCGCTGAGCCTCCTCCACCAGGCGCTGCAGGCGCGTGAGCACCGACTCCGAGGCCAGGGCGCCGACGCGCACCACCAGCGCCCCCGAGCCGTTCCGCGTGCCGCCGGTGACCTGGCTGCCGGGGCCACGGTCGACCGGCAGGGGCTCGCCGGTAAGCATCGACTCGTCGACCGGTGACCAGCCCGCTACGACGGTTCCGTCGAGCGGAATCGCCTCATTAGGCCGCACCCGCACCAGCGCCCCCACCGGCACGCTTTCGGGCGCGACCAGATCGCCGCGCTCGCTGGCCGGATCGGTGACCACCCGGGCCGTGGGAGGGCGCAGCGAAAGCAGCGAGTGCATGGCGCCCGCGGCCCGGCGGCGTGCGCCGGCCTCGGCCGCGCGCCCGCTGACGAATATGGCGACGATGAGCGGCGCCATGGCGTAATGCAGCCGCGCCGCGAACGCGCCGCTGCCGCCGCCGATGTGGACATGGCTGCCGCCGACGGCGATGACCTCGACGGCCTGCACCGAGACCGCGGCCAGCGTGCCGAAGGCGGTGAGGGTGTCCATGTTCACCGCGCCATGGCGCAGGAGGCGGGCCGCATTGCGGAGGAACGGCCACCCGCCGCCGAACTCGGCACACAGGCCGAGGACGAAGACGGTCCATCCTGGCCCCGCCGTCTGGGGAAGGAGAAGCGATACGAGCAACGCGGCGATCGCCAGCGGCCAGGCGATGGCGGCGCGCAGCACCCAGTGGTCGCCGCGCCGGGGGCCGGCGGATCTCGCGGCGGCGGCCGGCTCGGCCGTGTACCCGGCGTCGGCGACAGCCCGGCAGAGCTCGCCGGCGCTGATCGCGGAGCCGTCATAGGAGATGAACGCCCGTGTCGTGGCCAGGTTGACCGATGCGCTGGCAACGGCCGGCAGGCGGCCGAGCGCCCGCTCGATCCGCACCGCGCACGCGCCGCAGTGCATGCCGCCGACCTCGAGCTCGGCGGTGGCAAGCGGCACCTCACGCGTATCCGCCGGCTGCGTCATCACCGGGGAAGCAGACCCGGCGAATTCCTGCGTCACAGCAACCTGATCCTTTGTCAGCACTCCGCGGGCCGGAAACGGTTCTGCACTCCGGCGAAGATTTTATCCGCGGTGCTTTCCGCAGCCTAGTCCGTCTGTGAGCTGCCGATTTCAAAGGAATGGCTGACGCGGCGAATGAGTGAAAATTACATCTTCTCCATGTTGCGGCGGGTGTGCGCCGTAACTTTCATTCGCGGCGCAGAATTCGCGTGAGACCGCTTCCGCCCGTTCGGCCTTGACCTGCGGTCAGGCGGCGCGCCGCGAACTGGCCGGCCCATCGGCTGCCCATGGCGCGCCGGGGAACTTACGATCACGGCAACCCGGCATACCGCTGACGCGAGGAGGTTTGGGACATGCGTAAGCGACGCAGGTCAATCCTGACCGGTATGTGCGCCGTGATGGCGGCACTGGGGGGAGTTGTGTTGTTCGCTGTGCCGGCCTCCGCGCATGGCGCGATGGAGATTCCCGGCAGCCGCACGTTCTTGTGCTACGAGGACGCCATTACCTCCACCGGGCAGATCCAGCCGCACAACCCGGCATGCCAGGCGGCGATCGCGAACAGCGGGCCGACTCCGCTGTACAACTGGTTCGCGGTCGGCAACCGGTCCGGGACCACCAGCGGTGAGACGACCGGCTTTATCCCGGACGGCAAGCTGTGCAGCGGCAACAGCAGCTATTTCGACTTCTCCGGCTTTGACGCGGCCAGCCCCGACTGGCCTAAGACGCACCTGACCGCCGGGGCCACCATCCAGATCCAGTACAACAAGTGGGCCGCCCATCCGGGCACGTTCTCGCTGTACATCACCAAGCCCGGATGGGACTCGACCAAGCCATTGACCTGGGCGGACATGGAACCCATGCCGTTCTCCACGGCCACCAACCCGCCTTCGGTGGGAAACCCGGGCAGCATCAGCAGCTATTACTACTGGAACGCCACGCTGCCGTCGGGCTACACCGGCTATCACATCATCTACTCGGTGTGGGCCCGCTCGGACAGCACCGAGACCTTCTACGGTTGTTCCGACGTGGTGTTCGACGGCGGCAACGGCCAGGTCACGGGGATCGGCTCGACGGCCCCGCCGCCCACCGAGACGCCGTGCGCCGCGACGTACGCGATCACCACCACCTGGCCGGGCGGCTTCCAGGCCGAGGTGACGGTGACCAACCCCACCACCTCCACCATGTACGGATGGACGGTCGGCTGGGTGCTGGCCAACGACGAGACGGTGAGCAGTTCCTGGAACGGGACGCTGACGCCGGCCGGATCGCTCGCCACCATGAAGAACGCATCATGGAACAACGTGCTCCCGCCCGGCGGCAGCGCCACGTTCGGGTTCACCGCCAGCGAAGCGTCTACCCCGGTCGTCCCGGCAAGCGTCTCCTGCCAGAGCCCATAGCGGGATGCGCACCGCGGGCAGCCTGACGCCAGCCTGGATCCCCGGCATTTTCGCCGCTCCCATGCTGGGTGGTCGCCGCGGTGACGTCTAGCGCGTGGTCATGTCTAGCGCGTGGTCATGTCTAGCGCGTGGTCACGGCGGCGGCGCTGTCGATCATGCTGGGCAGGCCGCTGCCGTCGTGCTGAGCGCTGCGCTGGAAGGCGGCCCCGTTCCCGCGGGCCAGCACCGCGGCGAGCAGTTCGGTCACGGTGCCGGTGTCTCCCGCCTCGTCCAGCGCGTTCCTGACGTGCTCCAGCAGCGTGTTCGCGACTGCCGCCGCCGGGTCCGGCAGGCTGGTGAGCGGATTGAGCAGGACGTCGTCCAGGCCCGATCGGCTGGCCCGCCACGTGGCGAGGCGCAGCATCTCGGTGCGCTCGTGCGGGGCGCCCTTGCCCGCTCGCCAGCGGCGTGCCTCGGTCTCCACCAGCGCCCGTGACAGCGCGGCGATCAGCACCGCGTCGTCGGCGTACAGGCACACGTCGGCGATCCGTATCTCCAGCGTGGGATAGTGCTCGGACAGGCGGGCGTCGAAGTACACCATGCCGGTATCCAGCAGGGTGCCGGTGCGGACCATCTGCCGCACCGTGTGCCGGTAGGCCTCGGCGGTGCCGAACGCGCCGGTGGGCCCCGAGCTCGGCCAGCGGCCCCACGCCTGGTAGCGGAAACTGGCGTACCCGCTGTCCCGCCCCTGCCAGAAGGGTGAGTTCGCGCTGAGCGCCAGCAGGACCGGCAGCCACGGCCCGATCCGGTCGAGCACGGCCACCCCCTCATCGGCCGAGGAGACCTCGACGTGGACGTGGCAGCCGCAGGTGAGCTGCTCGTCGGCGATGAGCCCGAAGGCCCGGGCCATCTCCAGGTAGCGGCTGCTGCGCATCAGCTGCGGCACGACCGGGACCGGCGAGGTCCCCAGCGCCGCCACCCGCGCTCCGGCCCGGGCCGCGACCTCGGCGGCCAGCGCCCGGCACCGGCGCAGCTCCCGGTCGAGCTCGCCGAGATCGCGGCACGGCCTGGTGTTGGTTTCCAGCTGCTGCCGCTGCAGCTCGAAGCCGAGCGATTCCGCGGCACCACCATCGGCAGCTGTGTCCCCGTCCGCCTCCGCGCGCCGGATGGCCCGCAGCGCCGTCTCAGCCACCGCCCGTGGCTGTCCGGTGCCGGGCTCGACCAGCAGCAGCTCTTCCTCTACACCCACGCTGCGAACCGTCATCGCCAGTGCATGCCCGCCAATCATGCCCTCATTCCTGAGCGAGCCCGGTTAGCTGGCGCCGGCCCTGACGTGAATGTGGCCGCGAGCCGGCTCTGGCCGGCCGAATGACACATTCATCGCGGCGGTCAGCACCGGCCGGTGTAGGCGCCGTTGTTGTAGGTGGTCCACGGCGTCCAGTCGGTGCCGTTGGAGGAGATGGCGACGGCCGCCCTGGCGTTGCCCAGCGGGTCGTAGGTGGACAGCGAGCCGTGCTCCGGAGCGACCTGCCAGTAGCCGCGCTCGCCGACGGGGCCGGTGGAGTACTCCTCGCCGCTGGATTCGGCCATGGCTATCGAGGCGGCCGTGACGGCCGCGCCGGGTGAGCCGCCCGCCTGCTGCCACAGTTGCTCCAGGCCGGAGCAGCTCAGCGTCCCGCTCAGGGCGGTGGAGGACGCGGACTGCGCGGTGGGCGCGGACTGGGCGCCATCGCTCTCGCCCGCGGACTGCGCGGCCGGCGCGGACTGGGCGCCGTCGTTCTCGTTCTCGGACGGCGAGGCGGACGCCGCCTGCGTGCCGTCGTTCTCGCCCTCGGGCTGCGTGCCGTCGTTCTCGTTCTCGGACGGCGCGGCGGACGCGGTCAGTTCACTGGCCCCGGGATGCCCTGGCGCGGAGACGTGCCCCGCCGCGCTGCCCGGGACGTCCAGCCTCTCGCCGGGGTAGATGAGGTTCGGGTCGCGTATCTCCGGCCTGTTCGCCTGGTACAGCCGGGTCCAGGCCGCGGAGTTACCGTAGAGCCGCTGCGCGATTGCGGCCAGCGTGTCGCCCTGCTGGACGACGGCATAGGTGCGGCCTGCGCGCGCGGCGTGAGTGACCTTGGCGTCAAGATGCACCCGCTCGGTGACCGTGCCGGGCTTGGCGGGGATCTTGACGTCGGCCTGTGCCTGCGGCGCCGCCGCCACGAGCGCTCCGGCGATCGCCATCGCCGGTGCTGCCCTGCCCGCCTGCGCCGCTATTTTCTCCACCTGTGAGGGCGAGGCGTGCCTGCCCGTTCGCTTGATCTTGAGCGTGCCGCGGTGCACGTGCGTATCGGCCCGGCCCGGGTGCACGCCCACGGGGGACCTGCCGGCGGGAGGCACCCCGGCGGGAGGCCTGCCGGCGTGCGGCCTTGCGGCGTAGCTGCGAATTTCGAGGCTGAACCGGCCGAGGGCGAGGTACGTGACACGCAGCAGCCGCACCCCGCCGCAGCGCTCCAGCTCCTGCGTGCCCTCGGTCTGCGCGGCATTCAGGATGCCCTCGGCGCGCTGGCGGCTGAAGCCCAGCGACACGAGGCGCTCGCACACCGCCGGGTAGATGGTCACAACCGGTGTCGTCTCTTGGCGGTCTGGTGGCATGGCTGATCCTTCCGAGGTGCCCTTGGCGGGGACGACCGGCCCGCTGTCGTACTGTTGTACAGGAGTCGCCAATATCTGGTCATAGTATCAAACACACGAGCGATTATGTCGAATGGGCTCGTGGTCGGCCACCCCGGCCCCGCTGGCTCCCTCGGCCTTGCGCCGGGCGGGTTCCTATGCCGTAACCTCTGGATGTGGCGCGCGATGAACGCGGAGTGACCCCGCAGAGCGAGGACTTCTCCGCCTGGTACAACGAACTCGTTTTCAAGGCCGAACTCGTCGACCGGGGCCCCGTGCGGGGCACGATGGTGATCCGCCCCTACGGCTACCGGATCTGGGAGCTGCTGCAGGCCGGCATCGACCGGCGGATCAAGGAGACCGGCCATGTCAACGCCTACTTCCCGCTGCTGATCCCGGAGAGTTACCTGCGGCGCGAGGCCGAGCACGTGGAGGGCTTCGCCCCCGAGCTGGCCGTCGTCACCCACGCCGGCGGCAAGGAGCTCGAGGAGCCGCTGATCGTCCGGCCCACGTCGGAGACGGTGATCGGCGAGATGATGGCCAAGTGGATCAGCTCGCACCGCGATCTGCCGATGCTGCTGAACCAGTGGGCGAACGTGGTCCGCTGGGAGATGCGGCCGCGCATGTTCCTGCGCACCACCGAGTTCCTCTGGCAGGAGGGGCACACCGCGCACGTGGATGAGGACGACGCGATCCGGGAGACGCTGCTCGCGCTCGACCTGTACGCCTCGGTGGCCCGCGAGATCGCGGCCATGCCGGTGGTGGCGGGGGAGAAGACGGCGGGCGAGCGGTTCCCGGGCGCGCGGCGCACCTTCACCGTCGAGGGCATGATGCGCGATGGCCGGGCCCTGCAGTCCGGCACCTCGCACTACATGGGCACCAACTTCGCCAAGGCCTTCAACATCCAGTACACCGCGGAAAGCGGTGAGCTGGAGTACGCGCACACCACGTCCTGGGGGATGACCACGCGCATGCTCGGCGGCGTGATCATGACCCACGGCGACGACAAGGGGCTGGTCCTGCCGCCGGTGCTGGCGCCCTATCAGGTCGTGATCGTGCCCATCGGCCGTGGTGACCAGGCCGGGCAGGTCCTTCCGCCCGCGCAGGAGCTGGCCGGGCGGCTCCAGCGCAAGGGAATCCGGGCGCACGTGGACACCCGGACACATCTCTCCCCCGGGTTCAAGTTCAACGACTGGGAGCTGCGCGGCGTGCCGGTCCGGCTCGAACTCGGGCCCAGGGACCTGGCCGGGGGGACCACGCTGATGTCCCTCCGGCTCGGCCAGGGCAAGACCCCGGTCTCGCTCGACTCGGCGCCGGCGCGGCTGGAGGCCGAGCTCGGCGCCTTCCAGGACATGCTGCTGCGGCGGGCCACCGACTTCCGCGACGAGCACACGAACACCGTCGGCTCCTGGGGCGAGTTCGCCGAGGCGGTCAAGACCGGCTGGGCACTCGCGCCGCACTGCGGGCAGCCGTCCTGCGAGGACGACATCAAGGCCGAGACGTCGGCCACGCCCCGCTGCATCCCGCTGGACGGGCCGCCAGCGGAAGGGCGCTGCATCCGCTGCGAGCTGCCATCGGCCTACGGCAAGCGGCTCGTCTTCGGCCGGGCGTACTGACGCGGGCCGGGCGCCAGCCGTTCATTCAGGTATGGGCCGGCGCAGCCAGGGGCCCGTGCCCGCACGGAGCAAGCGCGTTGCACGCTTACCGGGACGCGCCGAGAGTGAAGTCACGGCCCAGGTTCAGCCGATGCCATGGCGCTGGGCGTAGCCGATGGCGGCCACCCGGTCCCGCGACCCGGTCTTGGCGAAGATCCGGTTGATGTGGGTCTTGACCGTGTGGTTGCTCAGGAAAAGGCGCTCGGCGATCTCGGTGTTGGTCAGGCCCCCGGCGATCAGGCCGAGGATCTCCGCCTCGCGCTGGGTCAGGCCGTCCGGCGGCCCGAGCTCCCGCCCGGGCCGGCCACCGCCCCCGGCCGCGGCGCCCCCGGCCGCGGCGCCCCCGGGCGTGCCGGTCCCGGACGCCGGGGGTGCCGACGCGGCGGCGAGCAGCGTCGCGTGCACGCGCGGATCGATCACGGTCAGGCCGCCGGCCGCGGCCTGCAGCGCCCGCGCGATGTCGGTGCGGTCGGCGTCCTTGGTGAGGTAGCTGCGGGCGCCGGCCTGGAGGGCCTCGAGCACGGAACTGTCGTCCACGTAGGTGGTGAGCACGACGATGGCGACGCCGGGATGCCCGGCGGCGAGCCGCCGGGTGGCGCCGATGCCGTCGAGCACGGGCATGTGCAGGTCGAGCAGGATCGCGTCGGGCTGGTGCTCGGCCACCAGCGCCACCGCCTGCTCACCGTCCGCGGCGGCGCCGACCACGTCGATGCCGGGCAGCCCGCCGAGCAGCAGCACCAGGCCCTCGCGGACGCTGGCCTGGTCGTCGGCGATGACGATACGCAGCGGCGCGGGCTGGTCAGCGGTCATCGGGCAGCGTCCTCCGGGGCGAGCGGTAGTTCCGCGGTGA
>JAFAZE010000034.1 GCA_019239975.1 Streptosporangiaceae bacterium | reverse complement strand
ACGGTGACGGAGGCCTGGAACCCGGTGTTCCACTGGTTGGTCACCGAGTAGGCCGCCGTGCACGCGCTGGCCGCGCTGGCCGGCGCGGTCGCGAACGCGGCGAAGCCCGCTGCGGTCAGGGCACACACCGCGGCCACGGCGATACCGCCGCGCCTCGGCACCCCACGGCGCCCCCCGGCGCGGCGGCCGGCCAACTGCCCGGGCGCCGCCCGCCGCCGCGCGCCACGCGCGGCAAATAGCCCTGCGCATGACGTCTTCAGTGACGCCGCGCCTGGCACCCTGAGTTTCATGCAGGTCCTCCTTCTCGGCATTTCCTGGTGACCGCATTAGCGGACTGAAGCACCCGCCGATTGGCGTCGCCTGTCACCACGCCTTAGGTGCTGCGGCGAAGATAGGCGCGCGTCCGCAGGCTGTACAGGTCAGGGCCCTGCGGCGCCGCTCCGCGGGCCCGTCGCGGGCCTGCGGGAATGGCCGCCGGGCGGTGGGGGAACCGTGCGGAAATCGCGCGCTACAAGGGAAAATGACGCGCCCGCGTACCGGGTACGGCCCGGCACGGGAAAGCGGCATGTTCCGGGAAAGTTACATGGGCGTCAGCCTGCGGCTTCCGCCGCTGACGACGCCCGCGCTAGGGGTCCCGGCGCCGCCGGGAGCACGCGGCTTCGCGCGGGCCGCGATGAAAGCGGCAGCCTGCTTTCATCGCCGCGGCCAGGTACGCAAGCCGCACGCGCACCGCTTCGTTGACCGTGGCGCGCCGTATGCCTAGCGTCCGCACCAGCATCGGCCGGAGACCAAGGTCAGGAGACGATGATGTCAGGTCACAGAAGCCGTCCCGTGCTCGCGGCCGCGAGCGCCGTGGGGATCGCCGCCGCCGCGCTGACCGCGCTGGTTTTCGCCCTGCCCGCCGGCGCCGCGCAGCGCGCCCCGGCGCAGTTCACCCAAGCACAAGCCGCCCAAGCACAGGCGGCCCCGGCCTCCGGCGCCGGGGCGGGTTACTGGCACACCAGCGGCAACCAGATCCTCGACTCCAGCGGGAATCCGGTGAGGATCGCCGGCATCAACTGGTACGGCTTCGAGACCCCGGACGAGATAGCGCATGGCCTGTGGGTGCAGGACTACCACACGGTCATCAACGACATAAAGAACCTCGGTTACAACACCATTCGCATCCCGTTCTCCAACCAGATGGTGGAGACGCCGATAATCCCGCAGAACCTGAGCTTCAACAACAACTCCGGCCCCATCAACACGGACCTGAAGGGTCTCAACGCGCTCCAGGATCTGCAGAAGATCGTCGCCTACGCCGGCCAGGCAGGGCTCAAGGTCATCCTGGACGACCACCGGTCCGAGGCGGGGGAGTCAGCCGAGCAGAACGGCCTCTGGTACACCTCCTCGTACAGCGGCCAGGCCTGGGTCAGCGACTGGGCGACGCTCGCCAGGATGTTCGCGAACGACCCCACGGTCGTCGGCTTCGACCTGCGCAACGAGCCGCACACCCCCGCCGGTGACACCTACGCGCAGGGCGCCACCTGGGGCACCGGCGACACGTCGACCGACGTCAGGCTCGCCTACGAGCAGGCAGGCAACGCCATCCTCGCCGCGGACCCGGGCGCGCTGATCTTCTGCGAGGGGATCAGCGAGTTCCCGGACTCCGCGGCGTCCGGCGGCTACGACACCACCTGGTGGGGCGGCGACCTGCAGGGCGTCGCGCAGTACCCGGTCACGCTGAGCCAGCCCGGGCACGTCGTCTACTCCGCCCACGACTACGGCCCCAACCTGTTCCAGCAGGCCTGGTTCAATGCGTCCACCACGCCCGCGAGCCTGGACGCGATATGGAACAAATACTGGGGTTACATTTACACCGGCGGCACGGCCCCGGTCTGGGTCGGCGAATTCGGCACCGGCAACGCGGCCTCGGACATCCAGTCGAGCGCCGCTGGCTCGCAGGGCCAGTGGTTCAGCAGCCTTGTCTCCTACATATCCGGCAACCGGTGGATGGGCTGGACCTACTGGGCGCTGAACGGCGAGGATTCCTACGACCTGCTGGACGGCAATTACGACGCGACCCCGGTCAGCAGCGCGAAGCAGAGCCTGCTCGCCACGATCCAGTTCCCGCTGCCCGGCGCGGGCAACGGCACGCCGCCGCCGTCCGGGTCACCGTCGGCGGCGCCGGCGTCCTGCTCGGCGGCGTACTCCCTGGTCAACTCGTGGGCCGGCGGTTTCCAGGCGCAGATCACGGTGACCAACACCGGCACGAGCCCGATCAGCCCGTGGACGCTGGCCTGGACGTTCCCCGGCGACCAGAAGATCTCCAGCCTCTGGAACGCCACCTTCACCCAGTCCGGCGAGGCCGTCACCGCGACCGCGCAGAGCTACAACGCGACGCTCGCTCCCTCCGCCTCGGTCACGATCGGCTTCACCGGGACGTACACGACCAGCAACGCGTCGCCGGCCAGCTTTTCCGTGAACGGCACCACCTGTCATTGATCATTTTCGGAACGAACGGTGGTCCCCCATGTTCGCAGCCGCGTTCCCGCCGAACGTGCGCCGCCTGGGTATCCCGGCGCTGCTCGCCGCACTGACGCTGGCCGGCCTGAGGCTCGCGGCGGTCCCGGCCGCCCGGGCGGTGGTCCCGCACGGGGCGCAGGCGGCGCCGTCGGCGGCCGGCTCGTTCGACTACGCCGAGGCGCTGCAGGACTCGATGTTCTTCTACCAGGCGCAGCGGTCGGGGCAGCTGCCGCCGGACAGCGAGGTGGGCTGGCGCGGCGACTCGGACCTGTCCGACGGCTCGGACAACGGCGTGAACCTGACCGGCGGCTACCACGACGCGGGGGACCTGGTGAAGTTCGGGCTGCCCGAGGCATGGTCGATGAACATGCTGGCCTGGGGACTGCTCGACTATCCCCAGGGGTACCAGGGCGCGGGGCAGTACCAGACAGCGCTGGAGAACCTGCGCTGGGGCGACGACTACATCCTGTCCGCGTACACCGCGCCGGGCACGTTCTACGGGCAGGTCGCCAACCCTTCCACCGACCACCAGTACTGGGGGCCCGCGGAGACGAACCCGACGGTCCGGCCCTCGTACGCGGTGACCGCGTCCTGTCCCGGGTCCGACCTGGCCGGCCAGGCCTCCACGGCGCTCGCATCCTCCTCGATCGTCTTCAAGGCGGCGGACCCGAAGTACTCGGCCGAGCTCCTGTCCCAGGCGGAATCGCTGTTCACGTTCGCGGACAGCCACCTGGGCGACTACTCGAACTGCATCACGCAGGCCCAGGGGTACTACAACTCCTTCAGCGGCTACTGGAGCCAGCTCGTCGCGGCGGAGATCTGGCTGTACAGGGCGACGGGCAGCGCCAGCTGGCTGACGAAAGCCGAAACCGACTTCGCGAACCTGCCGCTGGCCTCGCAGTCCACGCTGCACGAGTACAACTGGACGGTGAACTGGGACGACGACAGCTTCGCCGACTACATCTGGATGGCTCAGCTCACCGGGCAGCAGCAGTACGTCACCGACGCCGAGAACAACCTGGACTGGTGGACCACCGGGTTCGGCGGCTCGGAGGTCAGCTACTCGCCGGGCGGCGAGGCCTTCCTCAACGCCTGGGGGTCGCTGCGCTACTCGTCGAACGCCGCGTTCCTCGCCCTGGAGTTCAGCGACTACCTGACCGCGAACGGCCTCGACTCCGCCCGTGCCGCCACCTATCACGACTTCGCCGTGCGGCAGATCAATTACATACTCGGCCAGAACCCGAACAACATGAGCTACGAGGTCGGCTTCACCAACGGCGGCACGAGCTCCGCGTGGTCGCGGTACCCGCACAACTCGACCGCGCACGACTCGTGGGCCGACAACCTCACCACGCCCGCGCAGACCCGGCACCTGGACTACGGGCTGCTGGTGGGCGGCCCGTCCTCGAACAACGACCAGTACACCGACCAGCGGTCCAACTACCAGGAGACCGAGGGCGCGCTCGACTACAACGCGCTATTCTCCGGCGACCTGGCGGCGCTGACCCAGCAGTACGGCGGGACGCCTGCCGCGAACTTCCCGCCGCCCGAGACGCCCGACGGGCCGCAGATCTACATGCAGGCCGCGGTCAACAACTCCGGCTCCAACTTCGTCGAGATCAAGGCGCTGATCAACAATCAGTCGGCCTGGCCGGCCCGCCCGATGCCGGACGCGAGCTTCCGCTACTACTTCACGCTCGACCCCGGCGAGACCGCGAGCCAGATCACGCTGACGTCGCCGTACGACCAGTGCCAGCCGCCGTCCGGCCCCTACCAGTACTCGGGAAGCACCTACTACGTCCAGGTCTCCTGCGCCAGCCTCGACATCGAGCCGGTGGGGGAGGCGGACTACACCGGGGACGACTACCAGGCGCAGGTGCAGTTCCGTATCACGTTCCCGGCCGCGCACAACCCGGCGGAGGACTGGTCCTTCCAGGGCATACCGACGGCCGCCAGCGCGGCCCCCGTGACGGTCAGCGACATCACGCTCTACTCGGGGAACACGCTCATCTGGGGAACGCCGCCGTCCGCCGTGACCGCGCCGGGCGCGCCGGGCTCGCTCACCGCGAGCGGCGTCACCGCCACCGGCGCGACGCTCTCCTGGACGGCGCCGGGACCCGGATCCTCCGGCGCGACCCCGGTCGCCGCCTACGACGTCTACACCACGGCGGGCACGCTGGCCGGGACCACCACCTCGACCTCGTACCCGCTCACCGGGCTGAACGCCAGCCGGACGTCGCCGTACGGCTACTACGTCGTCGCGGTGAGCGGCTCCGGCGCCGCGTCGGCGGCGTCGAACATCGCTCAGTTCATCACGTCGCCGAGCACGTCGCTCCCGGCGGCGGACACCGTGCCGCCGTCGCCGCCGGGCACGCCGTCGGTGACCGCGGTCACCTCCTCGGGCGCCACGCTGTCCTGGCCGCCGTCGGCGCCGGGGACGAGCACGCTCGCCGGGTACCGCGTGTACGAGCTCACCCCGTCCGCGCGGCTGGCCGCGACCACCACGTCGGCGTCGTACACGCTGTCCGGCCTGTCCGCCGGGACGGCGTACGCCTACGTGGTCGAGGCCGTCGACAGCCAGGGCCGGACCTCCCAGTTCGCCGCGCCCGCCGCGTTCTGGACGGGATCCCCGTCCGGCTCGCCGTCGCCCTCCGCGTCGCCCTCGGTGTCCGCCTCCCCGTCTGGCTCGCCGTCCCCGCCAGGCTCGCCGTCCCCATCGCTCTCACCGCCCCCCACGGGTTCACCCTCCCCCCCGGCCTCGCCCCCCGTGTCCGGCTCACCCTCGGCGCTGTCCTGCTCGGCCGCGTACACGCTGGTGAACTCCTGGGCGGGCGGCTTCCAGGCGCAGGTCACGGTGACCAACACGGGCACGGCCTCGATCAGCCCGTGGACGCTGACCTGGACGTTCCCCGGCGACCAGAAGATCTCCACCCTGTGGAACGCCAGCTACACCCAGTCTGGCGAGAACGTCACCGCGACCGCCGAGCCGTACAACGCGACGGTGGCCGCCGCGGGCTCGGTGACCGTCGGCTTCACCGGAACCTACACGGCCAGCAACGTCTCACCGGCAACCTTCTCCGTCAACGGCACCGCATGCCGCTTACCGGCGACTCGATCTCCTGACCTCCCCCGCAATCCCGGCGCCGAATAAGGCCGAATAAGGGCCGACGACCCCAAATACGGCCGAAGCCAACCCAAATACGGCCGAATACGGCCGAATGCGGCCCTCAAGTTTCCACCACCCCGTGCACGCCAGCCGCGTCATGGAACTTTAGGGTCGCCTACGGCACCCTCGTTTCCACAACGCTGTTTCCCCCCTCCCTTTCGCGGAACTTTCGGGTCGCCCACGGCACCCTCGTTTCCACGACGTTGTTTGCGCTCAATACATCCTGGAACTTTCGGGCCCCACGCCCGCATGCGCCCGCCGCCCCCCGCATGCGCCCGCCGCCCCCCGCATGCGCCCGCCCGCGCCCTGCCCGCGCCGCCCGCGGTTTCCGCCACGCGTCCTCCGCCTCCTTTTCGCGGAAACGCGGGGCCTTCTTTCACGTAATTTCACCCCGCCGCGCGCGAAACGGCCGTCTGCCCTGCCAATAAGCCACAGCCGCAGTCACGCGGCCCAAACAAAGTTGACGCGATAACGTGCCCGCGCAACCATTCCGCTGGGACGGACACCGGACCGAGCTCGGACCGAGCCCGGCGGATACGGACCCCGACACGCCCGGGCTGGCGGCCAGACACCCTGGCGGCCAGCCCGGCTCAGCCCGCACCCCGGCGTGGGCGGCCATCTGGCAACCTCCCGGGCCGCCTGGGCGGCAACCTGGTTGTGTCCGGGCTCACCTCGTGGCTCAGCCTGGATTCGAGCGCGCAGCTCGCCATGAATGCGGCCCAAGGGCCGCCAGCCAGCTTGCTGTCACATTCACCCCCGACAAGACCGTATCCGCCCAGACAGGGGCCCACGTTCACCGCCGACAGGACTACATTCACCCCCGGCAGGACCCTCACCCCGGCCGACGATTAGGTCGCGTAACGTGACTATACTACCGCGTACTGTAATTTCAAGGGAACCGCGATGCGTACCGGGGCGGATCGGCGGAACGGCCGACTCCCGTTGTCAGGTGGTGATACTCTCATGCCGCTCACCGCGCCGTCCGTTCAGTATCCATATTTTTCTCTCTGGCCCGACGGGACGAAATCTGTCAGCCATGAACCACGCGTGACCGTTTCGGCACGTGATGTTCTGCTATGTGAAAGTATTGCCCTCATTACCTAGCGGTAGCGTCTCGTGGCTGGTCGCGGTCACGGCGCCGCCGACGAGAAAACGGCGAGAGGGCCGCTGTGAGTACCGCACTGACGCCGCGCGCAACCTTCCGTGACGTGTTCGCAGTGCGCGAGTTCCGCGCGCTGTGGATGTCGCAGATCCTGTCCGTGGGAGGCGACCGGCTGGCGCTGGTCGCGCTCACCCTGCTCGTCTACGACAGGACGCGGTCGCCGCTGATGGCGGCCGTCGCGTACGCGGCCGGCTACGTGCCCTGGGTCATCGGCGGCCTGCTGCTGTCGGGGCTGGCCGACCGGCTTCCGCGCCGGGAGGTCATGGTCGCCTGCGACCTGGTCAGGGCGGTGCTCGTCGCGGCGATGCTGGTGCCGCGCCTGCCGGTGGCGGCGCTCGTCGGGCTGCTGTTCGCGACGACGATGTTCGCCCCGCCGTTCGAGGCGGCCAGGGCCTCCATCACCCCGGACATCCTCGAAGGCGAACGGTATGTGCTCGGCACCGCGGTGATCCAGACGACGTTCCGTACCGGGATAGTGCTCGGGGCGGCGGGCGCGGGAGTGACCGTCGCCCTGATCGGCGCCCGTCCCGCTCTCGCGGTCGACGCCGCGACGTTCATCGTCTCCGGGCTGATCATTCGTTTCGGCACGCGTGCCAGGGGGGCCGTGGCGGCGGCCGCCCAGGGCGCGCTTGCGCGGATGCGCGGGGGAGTCCAGCTCGTGTTCGGGGACCGGGAGCTCCGCACGCTCGTGTTGTTCGGCTGGCTGGTGACCCTCTACGCGATCCCCGAGGGCATCGCCGCTCCGTACGCGGCGAGGCTCGGCGGCGGAGCGGTAGCGGCCGGCCTGATCATCGCCTCCGGGCAGTTCGGCGCGGCGGTCGCCACGCCGATCTTCACCCGGAAGGTCGGCCCGCTGCGGCGCGTTCGCTGGATGGGGCCGATGGCGGTCCTGGCGTGCGTGACGCTCGTGCTGACCGCCTTCCGCCCGGGCCTGGTGGTCTCGCTTGTGATCTTCACAGTGGCCGGCACGTTCGGCATGTACCAGATCGCCGCCAACACCGCCTTCGTCGCGAGGGTGCCGAACGAGCGGCGGGCGCAGGCGTTCGGGCTGGCCAACGCCGGGGTCATCGTCGGCCAGGGAATCGGGTTCATGGCGGCCGGCGCCGCCGCCGAGGTGGTACCGCCCTCGGCGGTGATCGCGGTCGGGGGTGGAATCGGCGCCCTGGCGGCCTGCGCGCTCGCGCTCCGCTGGCGGCAGATGTCGCCACGCGTGGGGCGCCACGCGGCGAGGCAGGTCCGCGGTAATGCCCCGCTGCGCAGGCCGGTGCCGGTGCACGCACGTTCTCGCTGAGGTCTGCGGCGGGCCCTGGGGCCGACGTCAGGTCGCAGGCGGGCTCCCGTGCTCGGCCTCCCGCTCACATCGTGCGTACGCAAGTGTCCCGCTCCAGGCTGTGCATCGCTGTGAGGTCGTGCTGGTGCGCTGTGAGGTCGTGCTGGTGCGCTGTCTTCGTCCCGCTCTGAGTTGTGCTGGTGTGCCGTCTTCCGCCCGGCTTCGCCGGCGCTGCCGGCGCTGGAGTAGCGCAGCCGGCGCTACCGGGCACGGCGTCTTACGCTGTGGTCGCCGTGTCGTCAGGTCCAGGTGTCGCGCATGGCGGGTCTCCTCTCCGGCCGGGCCGACTGGGTGGGAATTGAGTTTCTTCAGGTCCAGGTGTCACGCATGTCTGCTCTCCTTACCTAGAGCTGTTGCCGGGAATGAAGTGAAATCAGGCCCAGGTGTTGCGCATGATGCGCGCTCCTCTCCGATAACGCATGCAGCCGATGCACGGCCCTGATGAACACGGGATGTGATCAGGGCTCGTCACAACACCATTTAGCCCCTGCTTGCCCGAAGATGTCGGCGAATCTGGCGCAATGGCCCTCGAATAGCCATAATGGGTTACGGTAGCTATACGGAGTTAGTCCTTTACGGTGAGCTGTGACTAGACAGCCGTCGCGAGGGCCTCATCCGGAACGGTGGAACATGGAAGCCTCCTCGGACACACGCCACGCTCGCGCGGTGATGGCGCCGCGAGACTGGCTGTGGTGGCGGCTTCCCCGGACGCTCCGGGCGTACGTTGCCCTTGTGCCTTGCGCTGCGATTGTGGCGATCGTTGCCGCCGCGTCGCAGGCGGTATGGACTGGCGCGGAGCTGGCGAAGTTCTTCCTGCTCGTCGGGTGCGGCCTGGTGTCCGTGGCGGCGACGCCCCGAATTGCCTACGGTCAGGGCGGCATCGTCACGGACTTCTTGACCGTGTGGGTGCTCCCGGTGGCGATCTTGCTGCCGCCGGTCTACGCCATGCTGGCGCCGATACCGCTGCTCGTGCTCACCCAGGTGCACATCCACCGGGGGATCGTCTACCGCAGGGTGTTCACCGCCGGCGCCATAGGCTTGTCCTACGGCGTGGCGTCGCTGCTTTTCCACGCGCTGCCGGCGTCCTTCGCCGGCCCGTCCATAGGCAGCGGCCTGCACGCGCTGACGTGGGCGCTGGCCGTCGCGGCCTGCGAGGTGGTGGGCTGGCTAGGCCACGATCTGCTCATCGTGGCAGCGATCAAGCTCACCGACCCGACCGCCCGGCTGAAGAACCTGATGTTCAACCGTGAGGCACTGCACGCCGACTTGGCGCAGATCGACCTCGGCGTGCTGACCACCGTGGTCGTCGCGGTCAGCCCCGTTCTCGCCGTCTTCGCCGTGCCCACCGTCCTTCTGGTACGGCGGTTCCTCATCCACGCCCAGCTCGTCGCGCAGTCCCGGTACGACGCGAAGACCGGCCTGCTCAACGTGTCGACGTGGGAGAGCGAGGCCACGCTCGAGCTGGTCCGCGCCGCCAGGACCCGCAGTCCGGTGGCGCTCGCGCTGATCGACATCGACCACTTCAAATCGGTGAACGACACCTACGGCCACCTGGTGGGCGACAAGGTACTGCGGGCTGTCACCGACGGCCTGCGCAGCCAGTTGCGAGAGTATGACCTGGCCGGCCGGTTCGGCGGCGAGGAATTCGTGATCCTGTTCCCGCAAACCACCGAGAACGACGCACGGCACATAGCCGAGCGGCTGCGGAACTACGTCGCCGGCATGTCCGTGCCGGCGGGCGAGAGCGAGGATTCCGCGTGCATCAAGCTTACGATCTCGATCGGCGTGGCGTCCCTCAACGGCAGCCGCCAGGAGCTGACCGACCTGATTGCCGCCGCCGACGCCGCGCTCTACTACGCCAAGCAGGCCGGCCGCAACAGGACCCACGTCTACGCCACCGCCACCCCGCCGGTTCCCGTAACTCCCTCCCCGTCCCCGGTCACCACCGCCCCCCTCGACGGGCAGTGCTGATACCCGCGTAACCGCGGCTGATACTCGCGTAACCGCGGCTGATACCCGCTCACAGCGGCGGGAAACCGCTCGCGCACGGTGGCCGCGGTCTCGTCGGGCGGGGCGTCCCAGACGCCGGCGTTGAAGATCTCGGTCTCGATGTAGCCGTCGTAGCCCGCGGCCGCCACCGCGGCCGAGATCGGCCCGAAGTCGATCACGCCGTCGCCGACGTGGCCGCGCCCCAGCAGGACATCCGAAGGCAGCGGCAGCACCCAGTCGCACACCTGGTAGCCGAAGATCCGCCCCCCGGCCCGCGCGATGTCGCCGGCCAGCCGGGCGTCCCACCAGACGTGGTAGGTGTCCACGACCACACCGACCGCGTCCGGCGGGAACAGCGCCGCCAGGTCCACGGCCTCGCCCAGCCCGGTGATCACGCACCGGTCGGCGCAGAACATCGGGTGCAGCGCCTCGACGCCGAGCCGCACCCCGAGCCGCTGCGCGTCAGGCACCAGCTCGCCGATCGCGTCGGCGATCATCCGCCGGGCCAGGGACAGGTCCCTGCTGCCCGGCACGAGCCCGCCGGAGACCAGGATCAGCGCGCCGGCGCCCAGCTCGGCGGCCTCGGCGATCGCCGCCCGGTTGTCCGCCAGCGCGGCCGCGCGCGCACCGGGCTCGGCGTGCGTGAAGAACCCGCCCCGGCACAGGCTGGACACGTGCAGCCCGGCGGCGCGGACCCTCGCCGCGGATTCGGCCAGGCCGAACTCGGCGACGCGATCACGCCACAGCCCGATCGCCGGGATCTCGTGCCGTACGCACAGGTCCGCCACCTCGGCCAGCCCGAGTTTCCGCACCGTCGCCTGGTTCAGCGAAAGCCGGTCCAGCGGCGGCGCGGTCACGCGGCCGCCGCCAGGAACTCGTTCATCCGGCCGACCGCGAGCGCCGGATGGGCGAGCGCGCCCGCGCGGGCGGCCAGCTCGAACACCCCGATGAGGTGGCCGGCCGTCCGCCGCCTCTCCAGCCCGCCGAGCATCACGAAGTGCGGCTGCAGCCCGTTCAGCCAGGCCAGGAACGCTACGCCGGTCTTGTAGCAGAACGTCGGCTGCTCGAAGATCAGGCGGCTCAGCGGAATCGTCGGCGTCATCGCCGCGTCATAGCCGGCGACGTCGCCGGCGTCCAGGGCGTGCAGCGCCGCGGCGGCCGGCGCGGCGATGGCGGCGAACGTTCCGAGCAGCGCGTCGCTGTGCCCGCGCTCGTCGCCCCGGATCAGCGCGGCGTAGTTGAAGTCGTCCCCGGTGTACAGGCGCACCCCGCGCGGCAGCCGCCGCCGCAGCCACACCTCCTGGCTCTCATCGAGCACGGACAGCTTGATGCCGTCCACCTTGTCGCCGTGGCGCTCGGCGAGCTCGAGCACCGTGGCGGCCGCTGCGCCGAAGTCCGCGCCGCCCCAGTATCCGCGCAGCGCCGGGTCGAACGCCTCGCCGAGCCAGTGCAGGATGACCGGCTGGTCCGCCTGCTTCAGCAGCGCGCCGTACACCTCGAGGTAGTCGCGCGGCCCGCGGGCGGTGGCGGCCAGCGCACGGCTCGCCATGAGGATCACACCTGCTTTATGTGACCGAACGAGCGCCAGCTGCTCCTCATACGCACGGATGATCTCCCCGAGCGGGTGGCTGTCCCCGGCAGGAAGCTGGTCGGTGCCCACGCCGCAAGCCAGGACGGAGGACGCTGCCCCGCCGCCGGCCCCTCCGTGCGAGCCCCCTCTGTGCGACCCCCCTCCGTGCGAGCCCCCTCTGTGCGACCCCCCTCCGTGCGACCCCCCTCCGTGCGAGCCCCCTCCGTCCCGGGCGGCGCTGGCCCCAGAGGCCGCGTTGCCAGCGGCTCTGTCCCGCTCGGCTCTGTCCCGCTCGGCTGTGTTCCGGGCACCAGCACGGGCCGCCGAGCGGGCGATCAGCTCCCGTGCCTGCTCCCAGGAAAGGCCCATGCCGCGCTGCGCGGTGTCCATCGCCTCGGCCACGCCGAACCCGTGCGCCCACAGGTGATCGCGGAAGCGCAGCGTGGACTCCCAGTCGATGACGGGACCGCCGGGGGTGGGCCGCGCCGCGACGTGGGCGGCGGCGTACACCCGCCGCGACGCGGGCGGCGGGTAGCTCGCCGCCCAGCCCGGCGTGCCGATCTCCAGTGGCTCCGCCCGCCCGGGCAGCAGGATCCGCGCGCTCGCCGCCGCCCCTTCCCGGCTCGCGCTCAGCCCGTCCATGTCACCGCTCAGCCCGTCCATGCCGCCGCTCAGCCCGTCCATGCCGCCGGCTCATCCTTGGAGTCCGGCGGCGGCACCTCGATCCGCCTGCCCTCGGCGGCGGACCGGAGGGCGAGCTCTGCCAGCTGGACCCCGCGCGCGCCAGACGCGAGATCCCATTGGAAAGGCCTTGCCAAGGCGGCGGCCTTCAGGAACAGCTCCCACTGCACCTTGAAGCCGTTGCCGAATTCCATGTTGTCCGGCACGTCCGTCCACAGCGCCTGGTAGTCGATGGGATCGGGCAGGTCGGGGTTCCACACCGGCAGGGGCGTGGACACCCGGTGCTGGATCGCGCACTCGCGCAGGCCCGCGACCGCGCTTCCGCCGGTGCCGTCGACCTGCAGCTCGAGCAGCTCCCGCCGGTTCACCCGGACCGCCCAGGACGCGTTCACCGAGGCGAACGCGCCGCTGGCGAACTCGAGCACCGCGTACGCGGCGTCGTCCGCGGTCACGTCGTAGGGCGCGCCGGTTTCGTCCCACCGCCGGGGCACGTGCGTCACGTTCCGCGCGTACACCGCCGCGATCGGGCCGAACAGGTCCTCGAGCAGGTACTGCCAGTGCGGGAACATGTCCAGCACGATCCCGCCGCCGTCTTCGGCGCGGTAGTTCCATGACGGCCGCTGGGCCGGGATCCCGTCGCCCTCGAACACCCAGTAGCCGAACTCCAGCCTGACCGAGAGCACGCGGCCGAAGAAGCCCTCCCTGACCAGCCGCCGCAGCTTGATCACGCCGGGCAGGAACAGCTTGTCCTGGACCACGCCGTGGGTGATGCCCGCCGCCTTCGCCGCGCGGGCGAGCCGCAGCGCGCCCTCCGCCGAGCTGGCCAGCGGCTTCTCGGTGTAGACGTGCTTGCCCGCCTCGACCGCCTTCAGCAGGCTGGCCTCGCGGGCGCCGGTGACCTGCGTGTCGAAGTAGACGCCGACCGCCGGGTCGGCGAGCACCTCGTCCAGGCTCGTGGTCCACCGCCCCAGGCCGTGCCGCTCGGCGATCGCCCGCAGCCGCTCCTCGTTGCGGCCGACCAGGACCGGCTCGGGGTAGAGGCTCGTGCCGTCGCCGAGCGGCACGCCTCCCTGCTCGCGGATGCTGAGCAGCGATCTCACGAGATGCTGGCGGTATCCCATCCGTCCGGTGACCCCGTTCAGAGCGACGTGGATGACCTTGCGCGTCATGGATAGCCCTCGGCGGGTTAGTCTGGGCAAGTGCTTTCCAAGCCTAACAGAATCACCTTGCAGGATGTGGCCGACCGCGCCGGGGTCTCGCTGACCACCGCCTCCCGGGTGGTGAACCACGGCTCACGCCGGGTCGGGCGGTCGCTGGCCGAACGCGTCCACAACGCGGTCGCCGAACTCGGCTACACCGCCAACCTGCAGGCCAGGGCCGTGGCCACGGGGCAGAGCACGATGGTCGGCGTGGTCGTGCACGACATCGCCGATCCGTACTTCTCCTCGATCGCGTCCGGCCTCATCGAGGTGGCGGGCGCCCGGGGGCTGCTGGTGTGCATGTCCAGCACCGCGGCGACCGAGGACGCCGAACGGGAGTACGTCGCGCTGATGCGCGCGCAGCGGGCCCGCGCTGTGGTGCTCGTGGGCAGCCGGTCCGACGACGCGGACGCCAGGGATGCGCTGCGCGCCGAGATCTCCGCCTTCACCCGGGCCGGCGGCCGCGCCGTCTGCGTCGGCCAGGACCTGCTGGGCGTGGACACGATCATGCCGGAGAACGCGGCGGGCGCCGGCGCGCTGGCCAGGGCCCTTGCCGCGCTCGGCCACCGCACGTTCGCGGTGCTCGCCGGGCCCCGCGGCCTGCTCACGGCGCGCGACCGGCTGGACGGGTTCAGGGCAGGCCTGGCCCCCTGGTCGGTATCCCCCGACCCGGCCCGCGTGGTGCACGGCGCCCTCACCCGAGACGGCGGCTACGAGGCGATGAGCACGATCCTGGCCGCGGGGCCGCTGCCGGATTGCGTGTTCGCGGTCACCGACGTCATGGCGGTCGGCGCGCTCGCCCGGCTCCGCGCGGCCGGCATCGAGGTGCCCGCCCAGGTCGCGGTGGCCGGCTTCGACGACATCCTCACCCTCCGCGACGTCTACCCCCCGCTCACCACGGTACGGCTGCCGCTCAGGCGGATGGGGGAGATGGCCGCCGCCCTACTCCTCAGCGACACAGAACCGGACCGCCCGCGCGTCGTCCCCGTCCCCGGCGAAGTGATCTTGCGGGACAGCACCAGTCCCGGCCCGGAAAGAGCCGCCGGCGCACTTAGTACGCGTACCGACGAGTAGATATCCGATTTGTCCTAGTTAGCGACCACCGAACACATACAAAGCAGCCTGAGCCGCGTAGGAAGCCCCCCCCGGAGTCGCGCAGGAAGCCGGGGTCGCGTGCCCCCTGAGTCGCGTAACCTCCGGGGTCGGGTGCAACCGCCTGAGTCGCGTAACCCCCGGGGTCGGATGCGGTCTCCTGAGTCGCGTAACCTCCGGGGTCGCATACAACCTCCCGGGTCACATAATCCCCCCGGGTCACGTGATCTTGAGAGGGGCCGGGGACGGCCGCGGGCTCTTGCGCGGAGGGCGCGCGTCCGATAGTTTCGGCGGTACTGGAAAGCGCTTGCCAAGGTTGCTTCCGCAACGCTCGTACCTGAGGCGCGGGGGTGCCGTGGAATCGGTCGCTCGCGTGCGAAATGTCCCTATTGACCTGAGCAGAAAGAACAATCAAGCTCACAAGCATCACGTGGCGCTGTGCCGTCGCTGACCGGGCCGGTACCGGGCCCGCGCCGGCGGCGCGAGCGCCCGGCAAACGCAGGGAGGCCGCCACTCCGGCGACTGGCAGGGGAGGGTCATATGAGCGAAGCGGCACAGGTTCCGTTCTCCGAAACCAAGGCACCTGAGGCACCGGACCGGCTGCACCGTGGTGCGCTCGGCCTGATCGACATCTCGGCCTCGACGATGGCGAACATCGGCCCGGCGTACAGCTTCTACTTCGCCTTCGGCCTCATCGTCACCACGGCCGGCATCGCGGCGCCGCTGACGATCATCGCGGCAATCGTCGCGATCGCGCTGCTCGCCAACACGCTGTCGCAGTTCTCCAGGGCACACCCGTCCACGGGCGGTTTCATCACGTTCGTCGGGAAGACGTTCGGCGGCACGAGCGCCGTGACGACCGCGCTGCTCTGCGGCGCGGGCTACATCATCGCGATCTCCTCGGTGCTCGTGATCTCCGGCGGGTTCCTGTCGATGATGCTGCAGTACTACGTGAACTGGAACGTTCCATGGATCGTCTTCTCCGTGCTGCTCACCGCCGGCGCCGTGATGATGATGGTCCGCGGCGTGGCCGTGTCGACCAGGCTGGCGGGCTTCTTCTTCGGCTTCGAGATGCTGGTCCTGGTCGTCGTGTCGATCGCCGCGCTGGTCAAGAACGGCGGCCACCTCAGCGGCGCGCCGTTCGAGCCGAAGCACATCAACAACGGCTTCAGCGGCCTGGCCGCCGGTTTCCCGCTGGCCGTGTACCTGTTCATCGGGTGGGAGAACTCCGCGGCGCTCGCCGAGGAGACCGGCAACCCCCGGCGCAACGTGCCGCGGGCCGTGTTCATGTCCGTCGCCCTGATGGGCATCACCTACCTGCTGGTCGCCTACTCCACGGTGAGCGGTTTCCACGACAACGGCCCGGCGCTCGCCGCCGCTCCCATCCCGTTCATCAGCGTCGCCCACGGGATCGTGGGCTGGCTCGCCTTCCTCGCCTACCTGGCCGGCATGACCTCCACCGTCGGCGTGCTCATCGCGGCGGTCAACTCGCAGTGCCGGCTGGTCTTCAACGCCGGCCGCGAGGGCCTGCTTCCGCGCTGGATCGGCAGGGTGCACCCCGTCCGCAGAACGCCGGTCAACGCCATCTTCGCGTTCATCGCCATCGCCGGGATCATCGTGCTGGGCTGGGCGATCGGGCACTGGGCCGGCGGCAGCACCGGGGCGCTGAGCGCGCTGAACTACTTCGACGAGTCCGGGACGATGGGCACCATCCTGATCCTGGTCGTGTACTTCCTGGCCAACCTGGCGCTGCCGTTCTACTACCGGAAGTACCGGCCGGCCGAGTTCAGCCCCGTCAAGCACCTCGTGCTGCCGGTTCTCGGCATGTTCGCGATCGGCGTGCCCGTGTACTACCTGTGCAAGCCCGGCCAGGCCAGCCCCTACGACTGGTTCCCGTACGCGGCGCTCGTCATCGTGGCGGTATCGGTCGTCTACGCCACGCTGCTGACCCGGCGTGACGCGGGCCTGGGGGAGCGGGTCGGCTCGATCGTCGCCGACGAGTAGCCGCCGCGAGCAGCCGCCGCACCGTACACAGCCGCCGCACCGCACACCGCCGCGCACCGCGCACCGCACACCGCACACCGCCGCACCGCACACCGCCGCACCGCACACCGCCGCCGCACCGCGAGGAACCCCCGCACCGGCACGCGGCAACCGCGCCGGAGAGGGCTTGCCCCGGGGGCGCCGCGCCTCTCGTTCAGAAAAATTTGGAGGCCCCATGACCGACACGGCAGTTCGCGCGGGTGCGGCGGCCGGTGCCCTCCCAGCGCATCCGCTCGATCCCGCCACGGCCGGTGAGTACCTTGCCGGGCGGCAGATCATGGCGGCCGCCGGGCTGCTGGCCGAGCCGGTCAGGTTCGCCTACTACGGGCTGGAGGAGCCGCCCAAGGACGAGGTGCTGGGCGCCAAAGCCACGGACCGCAGGCTCCGCGCCTTCCTGATCAACCTGGATACGGGTGAGTCCACCGACGCGGTGGTGTCGCTGGGGCAGCGGCGGGTGATCGGCGCCCGCAGGGTGGACCCGCCCGCCGACGGGCAGCTGCCGATCACCGACACCGACTTCGCCACCGTCGACGAGATCGTCCACGCCGACCCGGGCTGGCGCGCGGCCATGGCGCGGCGCGGGCTCGCCGACGTGTCGGTCATCCGGACCTGCCCGATCACCGCGGGCGCGTTCGGCCCGGCCGGCGACGACCGGCGTCGGATGGTGCGCGTGCTGGCGTTCGTCCAGGCCAGGGAGCACGACCTGGCCTGGGCGCACCCGGTGGACGGCGTCGCCGCGTACGTGGACCTCATCGAGAAGAAGGTCTTCAAGATCGTCGACGAGTTCGAGCTGCCGGTGCCGGCGGAATCCGGGGACTACGACGACCCGGCCGTGCGCGGGCCGTACCGCGGCACGCTGCGCCCCATCGAGATCACCCAGCCCGAAGGACCCAGCTTCACCCTGGAGGGCAACCTGCTGCGCTGGCAGGACTGGTCGATGCGGGTCGGCTTCGACGCGCGCGAGGGGCTGACCCTGCACCAGATCAGCCTGCGTTCCGGCGGCCGCGAGCGGCCGGTGATCTACCGGGCCTCGGTCCCCGAGATGGTCGTGCCCTACGGCGACCCGCGTTTCCGGTACTGGCAGACCTACTTCGACACGGGCGAGTACCTGGTCGGCAAGTGGGCCAACTCGCTGGAGCTCGGCTGTGACTGCCTGGGCGAGATCAGGTACCTGGACGCGACCGTGACCGACGACTCCGGCCACCCCAGGGTCATACCGAACGCGATCTGCGTCCACGAGGAGGACTTCGGCATCCTCTGGAAGCACACGGACATCTTCAACGGCTCGGCGCAGTCGCGCCGCCAGCGCCGGCTGGTGGTGTCGTTCTTCACCACCGTCGGCAACTACGACTACGGCTTCTACTGGTACTTCTACCTCGACGGCACCATCGAGTGCGAGATCAAGATGACCGGCGTGGTCTTCACCGCGGCCCACCCGGGCGGCGACGACCCCCACTCGGCCGAGATCGCGCCGGGACTCGGCGCGCCCGTGCACCAGCACCTGTTCAGCGCGCGGCTGGACATGACCGTGGACGGGCTGGCCAACGCGGTGGAGGAGGTTGATTTCACCGGCCTGCCGATCGGGCCGGACAACCCCTACGGCAACGCCATAGTCCAGCGGGCGACCCGGCTCACCCGCGAGTCGCAGGCGGCGCGCCGCGCCGACGCGTCGCGGGGCCGGACCTGGCGGGTGATCAGCACCGAGCACACGAACAGGTTCGGCCGCCCGGTCGGCTTCACGCTCTGCCCGGAGGCCGCGCCGCCGCTGCTGGCCGACCCGGCCGCGCCGGTGTCCGCGCGGGCCGGTTTCGCGGCCAGCCACCTCTGGGTCACCCGGTACGACCCGGCGCAGCGCTACCCGGCCGGCGACTTCGTGAACCAGCACCCGGGGGGCGCGGGCCTGCCCGCCTTCGTCGCCGGCGACAGGAACCTCGACGGAGCCGACATCGTGCTCTGGCACACGTTCGGGCCGGTGCACTTCCCGCGTCCGGAGGACTGGCCGGTGATGCCGGTGACGCGCTGCGGCTTCACGCTCAGGCCCGCCGGCTTCTTCGACCGCAACCCCACGCTGGACGTGCCGCCGCCGTCGCCGCGCTGCCGCCACGCCTGAGCCTGCGCGGCCCTTAGAGCGCATTTCCTGCCCGGAACCGGGCAGGAAGCTTGCTCAGCCGCCGCCGGTTCTGCGATCATGGCAGCGCCATGAACGACCCGTACCCGCAGGAGCTCGCCCGCCACGTCGCGGCCTCGACCGGGCTGCCCGAGGCGACCGCGACCCGGGTCGTCGCCGACGTCGTGGCGTACTTCACCGAGACCGTCGAGGACTTCGTCCGGCGGCGGCACGGCGAGATGCGCCTCGCGCAGCGAAGGAACGACGAGATTTGGCCGCTGATCGCGGCCGAGCTCGGCGCGCGGCGGTTCAGCGCCCCGTCCCTGTCGGAGCGCCAGCTCAGGCGCATGGTGTACGGCTGACACGGTAAACATCTGGCGGAGGAGCGCCACGCCAGCACCAGCGGACCACGAGGGAGATCGAGCATGTGCGGGATCGTCGGGTACGTGGGCAAGCGGAACGCGGTTCCCGTGCTGGTGGAGGGTCTGCACCGGCTGGAGTACCGGGGGTATGACTCCGCGGGGCTGGCGGTGGTGCACCGCGGCCGGCTGCAGATCACCAAGACCGCGGGGCGCGTGCAGGACCTGCGCGACAAGCTCAGGGAGGGCGTCAGGTCAAGCGTGGGAATCGGCCACACCCGGTGGGCGACCCACGGCGAGCCGAACGAGGTCAACGCGCACCCGCACACCGACTCGTCCGGCCGCATCGCGGTGGTGCACAACGGCATCATCGAGAACGCCGAGCAGCTCCGCGACCAGCTCCAGGCCGACGGCGTCCGGCTGGTCACCGACACCGACACCGAGGCGCTGGCGCACATGATCGCGGCCGAGGCCGCGCAGGACGGCGCCCTGGAGGACGCCGTGCGCCGGGTGCTGCGCCGCGTCGAGGGCGCCTACGGCCTCGTGGTCCTGGACGTGCGGCGCCCGGACCAGCTGGTCGTGGCGCGCAACGGCAGCCCGATCGTGCTCGGCCTCGGCGAGAACGAGATGTTCGTGGCCTCCGACGTGGCCGCCCTCGTCCGGTACACGCGGCAGGTGATCTACCTGGACGACGGCGAGGTCGCGACGATCCGCGCGGCGGACTACCAGACCGGGATGACCAGCAGGACCCCGACGACCGTCGAGGCCGAGACGGGCGACTACGAGCTCGGCCCGTACGCCGACTTCATGAACAAGGAGATCCACGAGCAGCCCGACGCCCTCAGGCGCGTGCTGCGGGGGCGGCTCGACGACCGGTTCGCGACCGCGCGGCTGGGCGGCATCAACCTGGACGCCCGCCAGCTTCGCGGCATCAGGCAGGTGAAGTTCCTCGGCTGCGGTTCGGCCTATTACGCGGGACAGATGGGCGCGCTGCTCGTCGAGGAGCTGGCCCGCATCCCCGCGGACGCGGAGCCCGCCAGCGAGTTCCGCTACCGCAGCCCGGTGGTCGACCCGGACACGCTGTACGTCGCGGTCAGCCAGTCGGGCGAGACCATCGACACGCTGATGGCGGTCCAGGAGCTCAAGCGCAAGGGCGGCCAGGTGATCGGCGCGGTCAACGTCGTCGGCAGCGCGATCGGCCGGGAGTGCGGCAGCGGGGTCTTCCTGCACGCGGGGCCGGAGGTCGCGGTCGCGTCCACGAAGGCGCTGACCAACATGGCGGCGACGTTCGCGCTGCTCGGCCTGCTGATCGGCCGGGTGAGGGACCTGTCGGCGGCGGGCGGCCAGCGGATCGTGGCCGGCCTGCGCGCCCTGCCGGAGCAGGTCAGCCGGATACTGGCCGACGAGGAGGCGATCGCCGCGGCCGCGCACCGGTTCGCCGGTGCGGAGCACATGTTCTACATCGGGCGGGTCCGCGGCTGGCCGGTGGCGCGCGAGGGCGCGCAGAAGCTCAAGGAGATCTCCTACGTGCACGCGGAGGCCTACCAGGCCGGTGAGCTCAAGCACGGCCCGCTCGCGCTGATCGACGGGTCGATGCCGAGCGTGGTGATAGTCCCGTCCGACGACCTCGTGGCGAAGAACATCTCCACGATCGAGCAGATCAGGGCGCGCGGCGGCCGCGTGATCGCGGTCACCAGCGCCGGCCTGCCCGAGGACCTGGCGGACGCGGTGATCCGCGTGCCGCGCGCCGAGCCGGAGCTGGAGCCGATCCTGCTGAACGTGCCGCTGCAGACGCTCGCCTATCACATGGCGGCGAAGCTCGGCCGGGACATCGACAAGCCGCGCAACCTCGCCAAGAGCGTCACCGTCGAGTGAGCGCCCGGGACCTCACCGGCGGGTGAGCAGCGACGTGACCGACCCGGACGCCCCGCCCCGCCCGTCCGGCCCGCCGCCGTTGGTGCCGAAGGGGATGCCCGCCTCCTCGGCGTCCACCGGGTCCACGCTGCCGGCGGTGGGCGGAAGGACCGTGGCCGGCACCTGCTGCTCGCACCACACCACCTTGCCCGTGTGGGTCCGCCTGACGCCCCAGCGCGTCGCGAGCTGGCTCACGACCTGCAGCCCGCGCCCGCTCTCGTCCTCGCGTGTCGCGTTGAGCACCCTGGGCAGCGCGGGGGAGCAGTCGTGCACCTCGCAGACCAGCCCGGACTCGAGGACCAGGCGCAGCGTGATCTCTCCCTTGGCGTAGCGCAGCGCGTTCGTGACGAGCTCGGAGACCAGCAGCTCGGTCACCGGGATGAGGTCCTCCAGGTTCCAGCGCTTCATCGGGTCCCTGATCAGCGACCGGGCATGCCGGACCGACGACGGCTCGGGCGTCAGCGGCCAGGAGTTCCGGTAGTCCTCGGGCAGCCGGTTGAGCCGGGCGAGGAGCACGGCGATGTCGTCGCGCTGGTGGTCGGAGTACACCCCGTCCAGCGACGCCTTGCACAGCTCCTCGAGCGACCGCGTGGGGGAGCCAGGGCCGAACGTCGCCTGCAGCCGCGACAGGCCGTCGCTGATGTCCCGGCCCTTGCTCTCCACCAGGCCGTCGGTGTAGAGCACGAACAGGCTGCCGTCCTCGACCGTGAACCGCCGGCTCTCGACGTGCCCGTCGCCGATGCCGAGCGGCGGGGCGGGCGTGACGTTCAGCAGCTCGTTCGTGCCGTCGGGCCGGACGAGCAGCGGCGGCAGGTGCCCGGCGACCGCCAGCTCGCACTCGCCGCTGACGGCGTCGTAGACGGCGTACGCGCAGGTGGCGAAGTGCGGCTCGCGCTCGCCGAGGGTGTGCATCAGCTCGTCGAGCTGCTGCAGCGACTCGGCGGGCGGCAGCTCGAGCATGGCCAGCGTGTGAATGGCGGTGCGCAGCCGGCCCATGGTCACCGCGGCCCGCACACCGTGCCCGGCCACGTCCCCGACCACTAGCGCGACCCGGCCGCCGGGCAGCGCGATGGACTCATACCAGTCCCCGCCCACCTCGATCAGCTTGCTGCCGGGCAGGTAGCGGTGCCGGACCTCGACCGAGGACGGCGCGGACAGCCCGGTCGGCAGCATGCTGCGCTGCAGGGTCAGCGCGGTGGCATGCTCCCGGCTGTACCGGCGGGCGTTGTCGATGAACATCGAGGCCCGGGA
>JAFAZE010000016.1 GCA_019239975.1 Streptosporangiaceae bacterium | reverse complement strand
ACGGTGACGGAGGCCTGGAACCCGGTGTTCCACTGGTTGGTCACCGAGTAGGCCGCCGTGCACGCGCTGGCCGCGCTGGCCGGCGCGGTCGCGAACGCGGCGAAGCCCGCTGCGGTCAGGGCACACACCGCGGCCACGGCGATACCGGCGTGGCTGCGCCAGGGCCTGCGCCGGTTCGTGAGCCGCGTGCTGTCCCGGGTGCGGACGGGCCTGGGCCGGCCTGACGCGCCGGATATCATGAATCGGCGTAGCTTGCGCATCCAATGCACCTTCCTCGGGATGGACGCCGGTCAGGCTAGAGACGCGGCACTATACCGGTCAAGCAATTCCTCGGCCAGATGGGGTTGCAGCCGGTTATCAACAGCCGTAACGGCTAATTTGCGAAACGCATATCGAATGAAAACCAGTGTCGGGTTTTCATGATCCTCGCTCGCATACGGGCGGCCGGGCGGCGGCCCGCGCCGTTCACCGCGATGTCATGAGACTTTCATGCGGGACGGGCAACGCCGGTCACCCGGTGTGACGTTAACGGGTAGCCGGGCAACGATCCGGATCCGGGCGAAGCGCGAGTGCCCGCGGCTTAAACCCAGGTAAGAGGCGCGTACCCGACTGACGGCAAGCGGGCATAACGGCCCAGCATTCCGCCGGTGATCGCGCTCGGTAGCGCTTGGCCTCGCCACCGCCCTTTTCGCGCCGGTTGAGCGAGTTTACGCTTCAGCCGGACGTGAAAGCGCTTACCGCACGACGGGAGGCGCTTTGCGCCCGGCGTGGAGTGCCCCGCGCGCGAAAGCTGTGCGCGCCCGGCGATCCCCACCTGGCTTGCGCCCCGGCCGCCCGCCACGGGCCCGATCAAACCCCTCAGCGAGGAGGACGCGAATGCGAATACGAAGTCCGAGAACCACCGGCCGTGTGCTGGCGCACAGCTTCGCCGGGATCGCGCTCCTGGCAGGCAGCCTGCTCGCCGGCGCGGTGGCGGCGCAGGCAGCTCCGCCCGGCCACGCCGCGCGGCCGGCGCCCGTGAAGGCCAACACCGTGAAGGCGAACAGGCAGCCGCCGGCGGGGGCACCGATCGTCCGGCCGGCCAGCGGCGCGATCTTCACCCCCGGCTCGGCCATCACCCTCCAGGCCGCCCCCCTCCCGGCGAGCGAGGCCGCCAGGGACGGGCTTGGCACCAGCCCCGTCAGGTCGGTGGCGTTCTACGCGAGCACGCGCCTGGACAACAACATCCTGCTGGGCACCGCCACCGCCGCCCCATGGACGCTGCGCGTGACACACTGGCCGGCGGGCAGCTACTCGGTGACCGCGGTGACGACCAGCAAGCTGGGGCTGAGCACCACCTCGGATCCGATCGCGATCCAGGTCGAGAAGCCAAGCGTCGTGACGAACCCGCCGACGGTGACCGTTCAGCAGGGCACGACGTCCGCGGTCGGCGTCGCCCTGTCGGCGCGGCCGAGCCACGATGTCACGGTGACGGTGGGCGCGACGGGCAGCGCGAAGGGAACCGCGAACCTCATGACCCGCGGCCGCAGAGCGGCTACGGCGAGCGCCTCGCCGGGCACCACCACGCTCACGTTCACGCCGGCGAACTGGAACCAGCCGCAGAACGTCACCGTCGCGGCGAGCCGCGACAAGAAGGACGTCGGCAAGGAATCCAGCTTCACCGCCTCGGCCGCCGGGTACCAGCCGGCGAAGCTCACGGTGAACCAGGCAGCGGCGGCATCCGGTTACGACGCGTGGTTCACCAGCCTCTACAACGAGCTGACGAACCCCAGCAACGGCTACTTCAGCCCGCAGGGCATCCCGTACCACTCGGTCGAGAACCTCATCGTGGAGGCCCCGGACTACGGTCACGAGACCGTGTCCGAGACCTACAGCTACTGGCTGTGGCTGACCGCCGACTACGGCCGCGTGACCGGCACCTGGACCGCGTTCAACAACGCATGGGCCAACATGCAGCAGTACATGATCCCGAACGACGCCAACCAGCCCGGGCAGTGCACCTACAACGCGTCCTCGCCCGCCCAGTACGGGCCGGAGGAGCCGTTGCCGAGCGACTACCCGGTGAGCCTGAACTCCTCGGTCCCGGTCGGCTCGGACCCGCTGTTCAGCGAGCTGAGGTCCACGTACGGCAACTGCGACATCTACGCGCCGTTCTGGATCATGGACACCGACAACATGTACAAGTTCGGCCAGCAGGAGGACGGCACCTCGACGCCGAGCTGGATCAACAGCTACCAGCGCGGCCCCGAGGAGTCGGTGTGGGACACGGTCCCGCAGCCCGACTGGGACGCGCTCAAGTACGGGATGAGCGGTTCCGGCTATCTCGACCTGTTCAACAACGGCGGCGGAAGCTTCTCCGCGCAGTACAAGTACACCGACGCGCCGGACGCCGACGCGCGGATGATCCAGGCCGCGTACTGGGCCGACCAGTACGCGACCGCGCAGGGCGAGCAGTCGCAGATCTCGTCAACGCTGGCCGATGCCGCCAAGCTCGGCGACTTCCTGCGCTACTCGATGTTCGACAAGTACTTCAAGCAGATCAGCGCGTCGTGCAGCCAGAACGGCTCGGTGTCCTGCCCGGCCGGCACCAGCAAGGCCAACGAGGACACCTACCTGATGTCCTGGTACTACGCCTGGGGCGGCTCGACAACCGGCGCCTGGTCGTGGCGGATCAGCGGCACCGAGATCCACCAGGGATACCAGAACCCGCTGGCGGCGTACGCGCTGTCCACGACCTCCAGCCTGATCCCGCTGTCCCCGACGGCGAAGTCGGACTGGGCGACGAGCCTCACCACGCAGCTCAACCTGTACCAGTGGCTGCAGTCGGCGGAGGGCGGGATGGCCGGAGGTGTCACCAACAACTGGGGCGGCAACTACGGCGACGTGTCCAAGCCACCGTCCGGCGACCCGACCTTCGACGGCATGTACTACGACTGGGAGCCGGAGTACCACAACCCGCCGAGCAACCAGTGGTTCGGCTACCAGACCTGGCCGATGGAGAGGCTGGCGGAGTACTACTACGTGACCGGCAACACCCAGGCCGGGGCGATCCTGAAGAAATGGGTGTCGTGGGCGGAATCCGTGGCCACGTTCAACACGAGCACCGGCGCGATCTGCCTGCCGGGCACGCTCACCTGGACCGGCCAGCCGGCCGAGAGCTGGACCACCGGCACGTCGAGCTCGTCGCAGCCGCCGGCCAACACCGGCCTGCACGTCTCGGTGTCGGGCTGCTCCGCCGACCTGGGCGTGTCCGCCTCGCTGGCCAAGGTGTACGAGTACTACGCGGCCAAGTCCGGCGACACGACCACCGAGACCGCCGCGCAGAACATCATCGACATCATCCACCAGTTCTACGGCGACTCGCTGGGTTACTCGGCGCCGGAGTCCCGCACCGATTACAGCAACTTCAACGTCGCGTGGAACACGAAGAACGACGAGGGCGTGTACATCCCGTCCAACTGGACGGGGACCTACCCGGACGGCGTCTCGCTCAGCTCGTCCACCAACACGTTCCTGTCCATCCGCCCGTGGTACACGAGCCTCACGGGCTGGTCCAATGTCCAGAGCTACCTGAACGGCGGCGCCGCGCCGACGTTCCACTACCACAGGTTCTGGGCGGAGGCCGACATCGCGACGGCCTTCGACGCGTTCGCGTACCTGTTCCCGAACGTGTCCCCGCCGGGCGGCACCGGGAACACGGTCACGGTCACGAGCCCGGGGAACCAGTCCGGCACGGCCGGCACCGCGGCACGCCTGCAGATCCAGGCGTCCGACTCCGCCTCCGGCCAGACGCTCACCTACAGCGCCACCGGCCTTCCCGCCGGGCTGTCGATCAGCTCGTCCACCGGGCTGATCTCCGGCACCCCGACCACGGCCGGCAGCTACAGCGTCACCGTGACCGCCACGGACGGCACCGGAGCCTCCGGGTCGGCCACGTTCACCTGGTCCATCGGCTCCTCCGGCACCACGAACACGGTCACGGTCACGAACCCGGGGAGCCAGTCCGGCACGGTCGGCATGGCCGCCAGCCTGCAGATCCATGCGACCGACTCCGCCTCCGGCCAGACGCTCACCTACAGCGCCACCGGCCTTCCCGCCGGGCTGTCGATCAGCTCGTCCACCGGGCTGATCTCCGGCACCCCGACCACGGCGGCCAGCAATACCGTCACCGTGACCGTCACCGACGGCACCGGAGCCTCCGGGACAGCCGCCTTCACATGGACCATCGGCACCGCCACCACCGGCGGCGGCTGCCATGTCACCTACACGCCCAACCAGTGGACCGGCGGTTTCACCGCGAGCGTCACGATCGCCAACACCGGCTCGTCGGCCATCAACGGCTGGACGCTGGTCTTCACGTTCCCCGGTGACCAGAAGATCACCAACGCCTGGAACGGCGCGGCCAGCCAGAGCGGAGAGAAGGTCACGATCACCAACGAGAGCTACAACGCCACTATTCCGGCGAGCGGCTCCGCCACGATGGGCTTCCAGGGCACCTGGACCAGCAGCGACGCCTCACCGACGTCGTTCACCGTCAACGGCGCCGCCTGTACCTAAAGGGGTGCGTGCTCCCCGGGCCGGGCGGCCCGGGGAGCACGGCTCACGCTCGGCACGCGTCACGGAAAACCGCGCCCCGGGGCTGAGAATCATCTATGGGACCGCATGCGGCGAAGACGTCATCGGGGATAAACCCTGAGCTTGCCCCCGAACTTTCCCCTGACGTTTCCCTGGTCTTTCCGCGATATGCGGGCGCTGCTTCAGCCCGCCGATATGAAACTTACATCCGGCGTCCGGCTACCGGACGTTACCGGCATCTGCCGGAGGAGGGCCTATTGCCGCGCAAGCGTGCAGTTGAACGGCCTGATAGGGCGGCGACTCCCGATGACGGCGAGCTCATTGGCATGAGCAGCATAAACGCATTGCCACCGAAAACTTGCGGCGAAGACCGGCACCGAAACAAATCGGCGCCCCCTGGACGTGCGGGCAGGGCCTCCGCCGGATGTTGCACAACGTTTCATCCGTGTTACACAATAGTTCTCACAATTCGACTGAGGGCGGCGGACTTCGCGACGAGCGGGCACGAAGTCCCGCACAGGGGCGTACCTCACCTGTCCGCAAATTCTGTCTCGGGAGATGGCGGTGACGGTCTCAGAATCAGCGGCCCCGCTGACGCCCCCGACGCTGGCTGACGTTGCCCACCTGGCCGGCGTCTCGTCGGCGACAGCGTCCCGTGTCCTCACAGGCTCCGCTCGCGTCCGGCCACAGACACGGCACCGGGTGGAGCAGGCCATGGCCAGCCTCGGCTATGTCCGCAACCGCGCGCCCAGGTCGGCTGACCCGCGGCGGGCTGGCTCTATCGCGCTGGTGGTCTGCGAGGAGAACGTGAAGGTGTTCGCCGACCCGTTCTTCTCCCGCATGCTGTGGTGCGTCAGCAAGGCGCTCGCGTCGGCGGACCTCCAGCTCGTCCTGCTCACGCTGTACTCGGCCCGCGACTATCACACGGTGTCGCGGTACCTGCGCAGCGGCCACGTCGACGGCGCGCTGTTCGTGTCCATGCACGGCAAGGCACAGTTCGATCTCGCCAGCCTCGGCATCCCGCTGGTGCTGTGCGGCAGGCCGGTCACCGGCGCCGAGCGGCTGTCCTATGTCGACGCCGACAACGTCAGCGGCGCCAGGCAGGCGGTCAGGTACCTGCTCGACAGCGGGCGGACGTCCGTCGCGACCGTGGCGGGGCCGACCGACATGAGCCCCGGCATCGACCGGCTCCTCGGTTACCGCAAGGCGATGGCGGGCGTGGGGATCAACGATCCCGGCATGATCGCTTACGGTGACTTCGGCCGCCTGTCCGGGGAGCACGCGCTGTTCCGGCTCATCGACCACCGGCCGAACCTCGACGCCGTCTTCGTCGCCTCGGACCTGATGGCCGCCGGCGTGCTGCGCGCGCTGCGCCGCCTGGGGCGCCGGGTGCCCGACGACGTGGCCGTCATCGGCTTCGACGACTCGCCGCTCGCGCAGCACACCGACCCACGGCTGTCCACGGTGCGCCAGCCGGTCGACGCGATGGCCGCGCGGATGGTCCGCGAGCTGCTCAGCCTCATCGCCACCCCGGGCAGGGAGCCCTTCCACGCCATCCTGGACACCGAACTGGTGCTGCGCGACTCGGGCTAGCTGTGCTAGCCCGAGTCGCTCTGCTGCCTGGGGGGGTCGCCCAGAGGGCGACCCCCCCAGACCCCCCCGGCCCGCTGTGGTGCTCGCCGTATCATCGCGCGGCCGGGGGGCCGTTGGCCCCCGCGGGCCGCGCGATCGCGGAATGTGAGCCGCTGGCGCGGCTCACTCCGCGCCGCCCGCCGTAGGCCGCGGCCCGGGTCTCTTTCATTTCACGTTGTGTTTCGGGGGCTGCTGTGATGGCGGCTGACCTGGGTGTACGCGCCCAGGGCGGTTACCCGCCTGCGGCGCGCCTAGACGGCGCGGTCGGGTCGCGTGGCTAATGACAAGGGTCGAAGCGCTTCGACTCGGGACGGCTCGAAACGCGGCGACATGGCATGCATTCAGGGCAAGGAGGCTAGGCATGTTCAGCATGAGATCGCGCGCGCACCCACCAGGCCAGGGCGGCTCGCCGGGACGGGCACCGCGCGGGCACAGGGCGGCGCGGCTGGCCGCGGGCCTGCTGCTGGGCGGGGCGCTCGCCGCGGGCGGGGCGAGCGCGGCAGCGTCCCCGGCGAACGCCGCGGCGCTGACGGCGAGCGTCACGGTGAACGCGACGGCCGGGCTGGGCACCGTTCCCGCGCACGCGATCGGCCTGAACACCGCCGTCTACGACGGTTACATGAACGACACGGCCATCCCGCCCCTGCTGAAGGCGGCAGGCATCGACGCGCTGCGCTATCCCGGCGGCTCCTACTCCGACATCTACAACTGGCAGACCGGCACCGCCGCCGCGGGCGGCTACGTCGCGCCCAACACCAGCTTCTCCAGCTTCATGGGTACCGCGAACGCGGCGGGCGCCGCGCCGGTCATCACCGTGAACTACGGCACCGGCACGCCGAGCCTCGCGGCCGCCTGGGTACAGGCGGCCGCGAGCGACAACGTCCAGTACTGGGAAGTGGGCAACGAGGTGTACGGCAACGGCACCTACGGCGCCAACTGGGAGGTGGACTCGCACTGCAAGACCTCGCTGAACGGGCCGGCGGTCACGGTCGGCAGCGAGCCGTCGCAGACATACAACTGCGGCCCGGCGGAGTACGCCGCTAACGTGCTGCAGTACATGTCCGCGATGCACGCCGCCAACGCGAACGCCAAGGTCTGCGCGGTGCTCACCACCCCGGGCTTCTGGCCGGACGGAGTGACGAACTCCGAGTACCCGAACCCGTGGAATCAGACGGTGCTGTCCGCCCTGGGCGCGAGCACCCAGTGCGTCATCGTGCACTACTACCCCGGCGGCTCCACCACCGCGGGCATGCTGACCGATCCCTCCGACATCGCCGGCATCGTGTCCACGCTGCACAGCCAGCTCAGCCAGTACGCCAAGATCAGCAACCCGTCGAGCGTCCCGGTCATCGTCACCGAGACGAACTCCACGATCGACCTGGACACCCAGCCTGCCGCGCTGTTCGCCGCGGACATGTACATGACCTGGCTGGAGAACGGCGTCACGAACGTGGACTGGTGGGACGAGCACAACGGCATCGGCACGCCGAGCACGGTGGACGGCACCGAGGACTATAACGACCAGGGCATCTTCTCCAGCGCGAGCAACGGAAGCGGCGTCACCGAGCCCGCGGTCGACACGCCGTTCGCTCCCTACTACGGCATCGAGATGCTCTCCAAGCTCGCCGCGCCCGGCGCCACCATGGTCACCTCGGCCTCCAGCCAGTCGCTGCTGCGGGTGCACGCCGTGCGCGACTCGAGCGGCAACCTGAACATCCTCATCGACAACGAGGACCCGTCGAACTCCTACACGGTCAGCCTCGGCTACAGCGGCTTCACCGCGAGCGGCACGCCCACCGTGTACACGCTGGCGAACAACGCCACGTCGATCACCAGCGCGTCCGGCTCCTCGTCGTCGGTGACCGCCGGCCCGTACTCGCTGACCGTGGTGCACGTCCCCGGCAGCGGCGGCACCGGCGTGACCGCGCCCGGCGCACCCGGCCAGCCCGTGGCGTCGAACCTCTCGTCGTCCACCTCGAGCAGCACCTCGGGCACCGCGACCCTCACCTGGCCCGCCTCCGCCGCGGGCACCTACCCGGTGGCGCACTACAACGTCTACCAGGTCACCTCCAGCGGGAGCACGCTCGCCGCCACGACGGCAGGCACCACCGTGAACCTGACCGGCCTGACCGTCGGCGCGAGCTACACCTACAACGTGGTGGCGGCCGACTCGCAGGGCAACTCCTCGCTGCCCTCGCCGCCTGTCATGTTCACGGTGCCGCCGCCGTCCAACGCGGGCTGCGCCGTGCACTACGCGGTCAGCAGCAGCTGGCCCGGCGGCTTCGGCGCGTCGGTGACGATCACCAACAAGGCGGCCACCGCGGTCAGCGGCTGGACGCTGACCTGGACGTGGCCGGCCAGCGGCGAGGCGGTCGCCAGCGGCTGGAACGGCACCTACAGCCAGAGCGGCGCGAACGTGACCGTGACCAACGCGAGCTGGAACTCACAGCTCCCGGCGAGCGGCGGCTCCGTGTCGATCGGCTTCAACGGCAGCGACACCGGCCAGGATCCGCCTCCGGTCGCGTTCTACCTCAACGGCAGCATCTGCGGCAACAACTAGGCAGCCGGAGCCGCCCTGGAAGCGATCCGGAGGCGAGCACACAGCACCGGCACACAGCACCGGGCGAAGAGAGGCACCACCGCTCGTTTGGTAAATGAAAGATTTTTTTACCGAACGGGCGGTGGCGCTTCCCCCGACGCGACACAATCCCGACGGGAGCGGGAGACCAAACGCGAGGGGAACAGATGCCGTCACTTGTGCCACTGCCGGGCAGCGAGCGCGCGCAGCTGCCGGAGGCCCGGCCCGCCGGCGAGCTCGACCAGTCGGCGCGGATCGAGGTGACCCTGGTGCTGCGCCGCCGGGCACCGCTGCCCGCCGAGCTGGTCGAGGGGCCGGAGGTGATCAGCAACTCCAGCCTGGCCGAACGGTACGGCGCCGACCCGGCCGACGTCATGCTGGTCAGCGAGGTGCTCCAGCGCGAGGGGCTGACGGTGACCGCGACGCACGCGGCTTCCCGCCGGGTCAAGGTCGCGGGAAGCGTGGCGGACGTGGCCGCGGCCTTCGGCACCACGCTGCGGCAGGTCGAAAGCCCGCACCCGGATGGCAGCGGGATGACCACCTACCGGTACCGCGAGGGGCAGCTGTTCGTCCCGGCCGAGCTCGGCGGCGTCGTGGAGGCCGTGCTCGGGCTCGACAACCGGCCGCAGGCGCGCGCGCAGTTCCGTGCCGCGGCGGCGAGCGCCGCGGCCACCTCGTTCACGGCGCCGCAGGTCGCCGCGCTGTACCAGTTTCCGGCCGGCACCGACGGGACCGGCCAGGTCATAGCGATCCTCGAGCTCGGCGGCGGGTACACCACCAGCGATCTGACCACGTACTTCTCCGGCCTCGGGATGGCGGTGCCGTCGGTCACCGCGGTCTCGGTGGACGGGGCGGGCAACTCCCCGGGGGATCCCGCCGATGTCGAGGTCCTGCTGGACATCGAGGTCGCGGGGAGCGCCGCGCCCGGTGCCTCACAGCTCGTGTATTTCGCGCCCAACACCGATCAGGGGTTCATCGACGCGGTATCCGACGCCGCGCACGCCTCGCCGGCGCCGACGGTGATCTCGGTCAGCTGGGGGCAGTCCGAGGACGTGTGGACCGCGCAGGGGCGCGCCGCGATGGACTCCGCGCTGGCCGACGCGGCGGCGCTCGGCGTGACCGTCTGCGCCGCGGCGGGCGACAGCGGCAGCAGCGACGGCGTGTCCGACGGGTCCGTGCACGTCGACTTCCCCGCTTCGAGCCCGAACGCGCTCGCCTGCGGCGGGACGCGGCTGGAGGGCGACCCGTCGACGGGCGTGATATCCGCCGAGACGGTATGGAACGAATCCGCGGCGGGTCACGGCGCCACCGGCGGCGGGGTCAGCGATCAGTTCCCGCTGCCGGCGTGGCAGCAGACCGCGGGAGTCCCCGCGCGCGCCGTCAGCGGCGGCGGGAGCGGGCGGGGGGTGCCCGACGTGGCCGGTAACGCCGACCCCCTGACCGGCTATCAGGTCGTCGTCAACGGGCAGTCACAGGTGTTCGGTGGCACCAGTGCGGTCGCGCCGCTGTGGGCGGCGCTGACCGCGCGCCTCGCGCAGGCGACGGGCAAGCGCTTCGGGCTGCTTCAGCCTCTTCTGTACGCGGGCGTCACTCCGGGCACCGACGTGGCCGGCTTCCAGGACATCACCAGCGGGAACAACGGCGCCTACCAGGCAGGCCCCGGCTGGGACGCGTGCACCGGCCTGGGCTCCCCCAACGGCACCGCCCTCCTGTCCCGCCTGAGCGCCTGACGCTCCCGGCTGCCTTACGGCGTACTCCGCGCCACGGCGTACTCCGCGCCGGCCCCTTCCGGGGGCGCCGGCCCCTTCCGGGGGGCGGTCGCGGGCATTCCGGGGCACCGTGAGAGCGGGATGGCTGGGCCCATTTGGTTGCGGGAGGGCCGCTGGCGCCCCTTTTTGGTCGCGGGAGTGGGGCCGCTGGGCACCCCTTCGATCGCGGGAGTGGGGCCGCTGGGCGCCCCTTCGGTCGCGGGAGCGGGGCCGCTGGCGTAACTGGCCCCGCCCAGTGGGGCCAAATGCGCCAGCGGCCCCGTTTTCATGCCCGCGAGAGGCCGGAACGGCGTGCGCGACGCACCGCCGCCCGCCCCATCGCCCGGGAGGAGCGCTGCCGCCCCTTCGATCGCGGGAGCGGGCCGCTGGGCACCCCTTCGGTCGCGGGAGCGGGGCCGCTGGCGTAACTGGCCCCGCCCAGTGGGGCCAAATGCGCCAGCGGCCCCGCCTCGCAGAGGCGGGCGGCGTGACCACTGTGACGGAAGAGAGCGCGGTGACCGGACTGACCATGCGGCGGGCGATCAAGCGGGAGTGGGGCGGCTGGGCGCCCCTTCGGTCGCGGGAGTGGGGCCGCTGGCGTAACTGGCCCCGCCCAGTGGGGCCAAATGCGCCAGCGGCCCCGCCTCGCAGAGGCGGGCGGCGTGACCACTGTGACGGAAGAGAGCGCGGTGATCGGACTGACTATGCGGGGGGGCAATTTGGGCCGGGGTGGGGCAAGTGGTTGACACTTGCTGATCGTAGGGGCTAGCTTTTGGTTGTGAGTTTCAGTTTGGTGTTACTCCTGAAGGGTGGTGACTGCCGTGACGGCTTCTGCGGGGCCGGGGGGGCGGAGGTGGTGGGCGCTGGTCGCGATCTCGGCGAGCGTGCTGGTCGTCGGGCTCGACCTGACCGTGCTCAGCCTGGCGCTTCCGACGATCTCGACCAGCCTGCACGCCTCGACCGGCGACCTGCAGTGGATCTCGGACGCGTACAGCCTCGTGCTCGCCGCGGGGATGCTGCCGGCGGGGATGCTCGGCGACCGGTACGGGCGCAAGAAGGTGCTGCTGATCGCGCTGGCCCTTTTCGGCGTCAGCTCGGCGCTGTGCGCCTACGCGGCCACCACCGGCGAGCTGATCGCCGCCCGCGCGCTGCTCGGCATCGGCGCCGCGGCGATCTTCCCGCTGTCGCTGTCGGTGATCCCCGTGCTGTTCTCCAACCAGGAGCGGCAGCGGGCGATCGCGCTGATGGCGTCCGCGACGTTCATCAGCTACCCGATCGGCCCGATCGTCGGCGGCTATCTGCTCGATCACTTCTGGTGGGGCTCGGTCTTCCTGATCAACGTCCCGGTGGTCATCCTCGCGGTGACCGCGGTCGCCCTGCTGCTGCCCGAGTCGCGCAGCGAGCGCCGGCCGCGCGTGGACATCGCCGGCGTGGTGATCTCCAGCGCCGGGCTTACGGCGCTGACCTACGGTTTCATCAAGGCGGGCCAGGACGGCTGGACCAACGCGGCCGCGCTGGCGGCCATCGGTGCCGGGGCCGTGGTGCTCGCCCTGTTCGTGGCCTGGGAGCGCCTGGTCGGCAGGCGGCTGAAGAACCCCCGGGAGGGCTCGTCCCCCCGGGGCGGCACCGCTCGGGGTGGCACCGCTCGGGGTGGCACCGCTCGGGGCGGCACCGCTCGGGGGGGCACCGCGCCGCTCATCGAACTCTCGCTGTTCCGGTCGGCGGGGTTCCGGTGGGGCACGATCCTGGTGACGATGGTGACGTTCGCGATGTTCGGGCTGCTGTTCGCGATGCCGCAGTACTTCCAGGAGGTCCAGGGCGCGAACGCGCTGGGCAGCGGGGTGCGGCTGCTGCCGATGATCGGCGGGCTGCTGGCCGGCATGATCGGCGGCACCCGGCTGCAGGCCCCGCGCCGGGGGGCCGGCGGCGAGCTGGCGGCGCCGCCGGTCAGCGCCAAGGCGGCCGTCACCATCGGCTTCGCCATCATGGCCGCGGCGATGGCTCTGGGCGCGTTCACCTCCGCAAGCACCGGCACAGGCTACGCCGCCGCGTGGATCGCCATCGCGGGCCTCGGGCTCGGGCTCGCGATGCCGTCGGCGATGAACGCCGCGCTCGGCGCGCTGTCCCGCGAGCGCAGCGGATCCGGTTCGGCGCTGATCTCCGCGCTGCGCCAGGTCGGGGCGACGATCGGGGTCGCGGTGCTCGGCACCCTGCTCAGCAACGGTTACGGCGGCCGGCTGGACGTCAGCGGCCTGCCCGCCGCCGTGGGCGGCCCGGCCAAGAGCAGCGTCGCGGCCGGCGTGGCGGTGGCACACGCCCTGCACTCGGCGGCGTTCCTCGGGGACGTGCGCGTGGCGTTCGTGCACGGGATGGACATCATGCTCTGGACATGCGGCGGGATCGCGCTCGTCAGCGCGGCGCTGGCGCTCGCCTTCCTGCCCCGCCGGGCCGGCGCGGCGGGGACGCAGGCCCCGGCGGAAGACGGGCGCGGGGACGGATACCCCGCGACGATGATGACCGAGCCGGGGATCAACGTCACCGAGCGGGCAGAATTGGAAGGGTGACGGAGTTGAGCGCTACGCAGCAGACCGGCCTGCGGGAGCGGAAGAAGGCCAGGACGCGTGCTTCCATCAGGGAGCACGCGCTCCGGCTGTTCCGCGAGCAGGGCTACCAGGCCACCACCGTGGAGCAGATCGCCGCGGCCGCCGAGGTGTCGCCCAGCACGTTCTTCCGGTACTTCCCCACCAAGGAAGACGTGGTCCTGCAGGACGATATGGACGTCAGGATGTTCGAGGCGCTCGGGCGGCAGCCGTCCGGCATGGCCCCGATCCCGGCGATCCGGGCGGCGATGCGCGAGGCGCTGGCCACGCTGACCCCGGCGGACTGGGAGCAGCTCCGCGAAACGACGACGATGACCATGACGGTGCCGGAGGTCCGGGCGAGGTCGCTCGACGAGTTCATGCGGACCATCCAGGCGATGTCCGAGGTGCTGGCGAAGCGCGCCGGGCGCAGGCCGGACGACGTAGCCGTCCGGACGCTGGTCGGCGCCGTCTTCGGTGTCATCACCGCGATCTCGGTGCCCTACACGGAGTGGAGCATGGGCGAGATCGGGGAGGACTGGTTCAGGCGGATCGACGAGGGACTCGCGCTGCTGGAGGCCGGCCTGCCCCTGTAAGACCGATCTTCGGGCGCTCAGCAGCCGGCGCCCCCCTCGTCGAACTGCATGGCGTCGGCCGCGGTGTAGAGCCGGCTGCCGCTGGAGTCGGTGATCGGGCCCACATCGCTGAGACTGACCGTGATCACTCCGTCGCTGCCCGTGGTAACGGCGCCGAGGGACATGAAGGCGTTCGTATAGGCCTCCTGGTCGTAGGCGGAGCCGAAACCCTCCAGGCTGGTGCCTACCGAGTAGTGCGCCTGAGGGTTGTCGGCGAAGTTGTCCGGTATGTACGCCGACACGGCGTAGCAGGTGCTGGCGTTGCCGTGGAACGTCCAGGTGGCGGTCGAGTCGGCCGTCGAGCCGTTGTCGTAGGTCCACAGCTCGTGCTGGGTGTAGCCGTGGCCGAGCCGGGTGAACCACGGATTCGCCGTGGAGAACAGGGACGGCGGCGAGCCGGGACCGATCTGGTTCGGCTGGTAGACGTTGCCCAGCCCGGTACCGGACTCACCGACGCCGGAGCAGTTCGCGTCCAGCGTGTAGGCGACCGCGTCCGCCGCGACGTACTCGCCGGACGGCCCGAGGTCCTCCAGAGTCACCGGCAGGGTGCCGTCGCCGCGGGACATGAACGCGCCGAGGTCGGTGAACTGGCTGGTGAACGAGTTCTCGTTGACCTGGGGCCAGAAGTCACCGTGCCACTGGTCGAGGATCTCGTAGGTGGCGGCGTTGTTGTCGGAGTAGTTGTCCGGGACATAGGCGAAGACCTCGTAGCAGTCCTCGACCAGCAGGTGCGGGTTGTAGGTGGCGTAGTTCTGCAGCACGGTGCCGTGGGTCGGTGAGTATTTCTCGTTGCCGAAGAAGCCGTGGCCGGAGTCGGTGGACCAGCTTCCCGGCAGGGTTCCCGGCCCGATGATCGGCGACACGTCGCCATATCCGGAACAGGATGCCTGTTTCCAGAACCGCATCGCGTCGGCGGCCACGTAGAGGCCTGTCGTCCCGCGGTCGTCCAGCTTGACCGCCAGGCCCCCGCCGCTGCCGCTGGTCTCGTAGACGCCGAGCTCCGCCCAGTCGTTCGTGTACTGGTTCTCGTTCACCGCGGCCAGGTACGTGCCCTTGGCATCGCTGACCGTGTACACCGCCACTGGATTGTCGGAGTAGTTGTTGGGAACGAAGGCGTCCACCTCATAGCAGGTGCTCGCGGACAGCCCGGAGGGCGTGTACGTCGCGGTGGAGTCGGCGGCCGCGCCGTTGGTGTGGGTCCACTCCTCGCTGCCGAGCTCACCGTGTCCGGAGTCCAGGTACCAGGTGGAGGTCGCGAGGCTGTACTCGCTGGACGGCGAGCCGGGCCCGATGACCTTCACCTGGCTCGGATATCCCCAGGACACGGTGCCGTTCGCGGGCTCGGGTGAGGCCGGCGTTGACGACCCGGTCCCGTCGCCCACGTGGATGAAAGACGTCGGCCACGGCACGGTGTAGGAGCCCTGGTTGTAGCTCGTGTCGACGGCGGACTTCCCGTACGCCATGTGGATCACCGAATACTCGCCGTTGATCCGCAGGTTGTACATCTCTATCGTGACCGAGCCGTCCGGATAGACGTCGGTGACGTAGCCGACGTGCCCGAACTCACCGATCCCGTTCGCCGATGTGGGGTGGTGGTCCTGCGGATCGGCGGTCGCGTTGGGCCAGTACGCGATCGTGCCCGGCGCCGGGACGTTGTTGACCGCCACTCCCTGCGCTTTCCACATCACGTCCCAGTTATCCGCGTTATACCAGGTGTTCTGGTTCACCGGGCTTATGGAGGCATTCGATGGCTGCCAGCCCACCGCCGGAACCGGGGTGTTCGGATGCTGCGCCGCAGAGCCGGCGAGGTTCTCATACACCTTCCACGCGCCGAACGAGTCACACTGCCCGTAGTACTCGTTCCACGCATCGGCACCTTCGTCCTGATGCTCGAACTGCCCGACGGTCTCATATGGATAATCGTTACCGGCGTGCGCGGCATGACCAACGACCCAGTTTCCGCCAAGGGTCACCGTGGCGGTGCCGTTAATGTCGAAGATATAGCCGTTCTGGAAATTCTGCTGATGACCCCCATTGTAAGCATACGCGTCATCGGTCGGGAATCCGAGCTCGCCGGCCGCCTCGCCGACCGCGTGATATTCGGCGAATATGCAGCCGGTCACGTCGTGAGCCACGCCGTCCCAGTAGATCGCGGCGGTGCTGATACCGTCCGCGGGCTCGGATCCCGTCGAGCAGCTCGGCTTCGCCGGACCGCCGGTGAAGTAGTTCACCCGGCCAGCGGCAATGCCCTGCTCGTTCGAGGTTGGATAGCCGAGGCTGCCCGCGGAGCCACCATAGGTGTTCAGGTATGCCTGGTAGATGCATCCCTGAAGCTCCCCCGCGCCGCTGGCCGGCGTCCAGAGGATGGCGCTGCCGGCCGCCGAACCGCAACTCGTGCCGGCGAACAGCGACTCCCGGCCGCCGCCGGGCGCGTTCTGCTCGTTGGAAACCGGAAAACCGAGCTGAGAGGCCGGGCCGCCGAGATCGGCGTAGTCAGCGTAGATGACACCCTGCACCTCGTGGGTGCCGGTCGCGGCGGACCAGTAGATCGCGCCGTTGGCGAACTGCTGTTCCTGGCCCCCGGGGATGGCATACCAGTTACCGATCGGGACGCCCAGCGCGCCGCCGGCGCCGCCGGCGGCCGCCCATACCGTGGCGAACGCGCCGCCGCCCGCGACATCGACCACCGCAGGAGCCGTGCTGTAGACGCCGACCGCGAACTCATCGCCGTCTATCATCCGGTTTGCCCGGTAGAATCCGTTGATGCGGTTCCCGGATTCCTGATTGTCGGCACCGCTGATATACCGCACCGAGTAGAGCAGATTTCCGGCGCTTGCCCCCTCATAGGTAGTGGCAAAGGGGAACTCGTCGCACTGCTGCCCGGCGGTGGGGGCCGGGAAGAACCCGAAGTTCACCGCCTGCGCACAGGCGGTGTCCGCGGCTCCCCGGTTCGAATTGATCCGGGCGGCATCGGTTGTGCGGGTAAGAAAGTCGTTCAGGTTGCGTCCGCCGCCGGGAATCGGCTTGGGCGTTACCTGCGGCCACGTTGCGGCCGGATTGTTCAGGGCCGTCTGGATATGATTGGCTGACTGGGTGATGCCGGGGTCCGCGGCGTTGAAGGTGAGCGTGGGAACGGCGTCATTGAACACCGCGCCGCCCGGGCGTCCGGTGTAGCTGGTGGCAGAGTCGAAGCGGAACGGCACGGGGACTGGAACCGTGTAACTCAGGTCGAACGTACCGGCGGTCACCTGGTAGGTAACTCCCGTCTCAGCATGGACGAGGTAATCGGAGGTGATCCCGCTGTTCGCCGGTGAGCTGAACGTGAACGAAACGGTGTTGTTCGCCTGCCATTGGGCCAGCGTGCCGGTCCGGCCGTTGCCGGCGGCCGGGTTACACGCGCCGCCCGCGACGGTCAGGGTACAGTCCATGCTCGCCTGGATGGTGGGGCTGGCCAGGGTTCCCCATGCATTAAATTGATCGTCGGTCTGCACGAACCCCATGGTACGGTCCATATTCGAGCCATAGCCGATAAGAGTGACACGGAAAGTGACGCTGCCTATGACTATGCTTCCAGTTTGCCCGCATGGGGCGATGATACAGTCCTGCGCAACCCAGTAAATAACGGCGCAAGCAGCGTAGCGGTTCTTCGTCCATGTGCCATTTGAATTGGGATCATTGGCTATGTGGCTGCGGCACTCGCTCACCGATGTGTACTGATAGATGTCCGCGGGCAGATGACCACCCTGGTACAGGCCGCTGTCGACGGTGAACTGGGGCTGTCCGGGGTTGATGGTGCCTCTCGGCGCCGCGGCCCGTCGCGGGGCACCGGCATGAGGGCTGGGCGCCGTGGCGGCACGAGGGCTGGGCGCCGTGGTGGCACGGGCCGCTCCGGGCGCGGTGCTTCCGGCGGGGACGAGGCCGGGAATCCGGTCCGGGCTTTCCCCGGCACGGATGAGCCGGGAGATCTGCTGCGCACTGTGGATCTTGCCGTGCACCGGCCAGTACGCCCGCAGGCTGACATGGTGCGTGCGCGAGCCGGCTTGCGTCCGCGCGACGGACGCGTGCGACGGCGATACCGCGGCGGCCGGCGTGGCCGCGACGGCCGGCGTGGCCGCGACGGACAGGCCGACGGTGGCGGTCAGGCCGGCGGTGGCGGCTGTCACGACGATGGCGAGCAGCCTTACGCTGCGGGCCAGCACCCTGCGGGCCGGCCCGCTACGGGCCAGCACCCTGCGGGCCGGCACGCTGCGGGCCAGCACGTGCCGGGGTGTGAGAACTGACACGAGCGTGCTCCGATCTGCAATTCCCGGGGTCACAGCCGGGCAGCCGCTCAGGGAGCGCAGGCTGCCGTACGGGATGAGGGTGGCGGGCGGCGCTACAAAGCGGATATAAGCGCTGGCCCTGGCCCTGGCCCTGGGCTTGGCCGTCCGGCCCGGCGAGCCGGGCGCGGATGCCGCTCGCCTCCGGATCGCCCAGTTCCTCGAAGATGCCGAGGGCTCGTTGCCAGCAGCGCCGTGCCTCGGCAGCCTCGCCCCTGGCCCGGCGGATCTGCGCGATATGGTCGAGCGTCATCGCCTCGCCCTGCCGGTCTCCGGTCTGCCGCCGCAGGCCGAGCGACTCCCGGAACAAGGCCAGGGCCTTGTCCAGGTCTCCGGTACCGCCGTAGGAACTGCCGAGGCTGTCCAGCGTCATGGCCTGGTTGTACAGGTCACCCGTGTCGCGAAATGCCCGCAGCGCGCGGTGCAGCGGCTCGAGGGCCTGCCCGTGCCGGCCGAGCTGAAGGTACGCTTCGCCGAGATTGTTCAGCGCCATCGCCTCGGCGTATCGGTCGCCGGTCTCCGAGGCGATCGCCAGGCTCTGCCGGAAGCAGCCGATCCCGTCGCCGAACTGGCGCTGCTTCCAGTGCAGGAACCCCATGTTGAGGAGCGTGACGGCCTGCCCGTGCCGGTCGCCCAGCTCCCGGCGGATGGCGAGCGCGCGGGCGAAGCATTCCGCCGCCCGCCCGAACTGGCGCAGATCGCCATGGGCGCCGCCGAGACTGCTCAGCAGCCATGCCTCGGCCGCGGCGTCCCCCAGCCGCCGCGCCGCGCCGAGGCCGGCTTCGTGTGTCGCGATCCAGTCATCCCAGCGGCGGCTGATCTTCAGGTACGCGCCGAGCGCGGCGGGAAGCTGCCAGGCGATCTCCAGCTCGCCCGCCGCGACGGCCTGGCGGGTGGCGCAGACCAGGTTCTCACGCTCGGTCTCGCACCACGCGAACGCCTCGTCGTAGCCGCCGAAGGTTACCGGCCGGCAGTCGTCCGGCGGCCGGGCAAGCGGCGGCCGGGCGCGCCGCGGAATGAGCGTCCGGTCGGCGGCGTCCGCGGTATGCAGGTACCAGCCGAGCAGCCGCCGCAGCGCCCGGTCACGGGGGCCCGGCGGATCCTCGGCGGCCGCCCGCTCGGCGGCGTAGACGGCCAGCAGGTCATGCAGCCGGAACCGGCCGGGAACGGTGTCGTCGAGCAGGTGCGCGCCGGCCAGCAGGACCAGCAGGTCGCGGGCGTCCGTTTCATCCGTTCCGGCGGCGGCCGCCGCTGCCGCCACCGAGAACTCCCGGCCGGCGTGCAGCCCGGCCAGCCGGAACATGCGTGCCGCCGGGACGCCAAGCCCGCGGTAGGAGGACGAGAACGCGGCGCGCACCGCGGTGTCGTCGTCGTCGGTGGCGAGCAGCCGTAGCCTGGCGCGCTCGTCGGAAAGCTGGTCCACCAGGCCCGACAGGGCGAGGGCCGGCTGTGCCGCGATCCGGTCGGCGGCGATCCGCAGCGCCAGCGGCAGCCCCCCGCACAGCCGGGTCACCTCGCTCGCCGCCGCCGGCTCGGCCTCGACCCGGCACGGGTCGGTGACCTGCCGCAGCAGCGCGAGCGCCTCGTCCTCGGCGAGCGGCCCAAGCGCGATCCGCGCCGCGCCGTCGCGTGCCGCGAGGCCGGACAGCCTGCTGCGGCTGGTGATGAGCACCAGGCAGCCCGCCGAACCGGGCAGCAGCGGGCGGACCTGGCCCGGTTCGGGCACGTTGTCCAGGACGATCAGGACGCGCTTGCCGTCCAGCACGGAACGGAGCAGCGCCGCACGCTCATCCACGCCCGGCGGGATGTCTTCCGGCCGGATCGCCAGCGCGCGCAGGAAGCCGTCGAGCACCTCGGCCGGCTCGGCGGCCGGCCGGCCAGGGTCCCAGCCGTGCAGGTCGGCGAACAGCGTGCCGTCGCCGAACCGCTGCTGAACACGGTGCGCCCAGTGCAGCGCGAGCGCGGTCTTGCCGGCACCCGGCGGCCCGGTGACGGCGACGATGAGCAACGCGGCGGGCGCGGCCGCCAGGAACTCGTCCATGCGCCGCAGCTCCCCGGCCCGCCCGGCGAAGCCGGCCGCCTGGGCCGGAAGCTGCCTCGGCACCCGTGGCCACCGGCCGTCCGCCGCGTCCGCGGCGGCTGGCTGCGCGGGCACGTCCAGCCCAGGGTCGGCTCGCAGCATCGCCTCGAACAGCCGCTGCGGCTCGGGGCCGGGGTCTACGCCAAGCTCCTCCGCGAGCTGCGCGCGGAGCTGGTGGTACGCCGCGAGCGCCTCGGCCTGCCGGCCGCACCGGTACAGGGCCAGCATCTGGTGGGCGCGGAGCCGCTCGCGCAGCGGGTAGGCGGCGGCGAGCTCGGCCAGCTCGCCGGTCAGCTCGTGGTGCCTTCCGGTGGCGAGGTCGGCCTGGATGCGCTGCTCCAGCGCGGACAGCCGTGCCTCCTCCATCGCCGCGATGCGGGGGCGCAGGGCGCCCAGATCGTCGGCGACGTCGGCGAGTACGGGACCGCGCCAGTAACCGAGCGCCTCGCGGAGCAGCTTCGACGCCGTGGCCGGATCGCGCGCCAGGCATTCGCCCGCGGCGGCGGTGAGGCGGACGAAGCGCAGCCAGTCCAGGTCCTCCGGCTCGACGCGCAGCGCGTAGCCGGGAGGCACGGCCTCGATGAGCGGTCCCCGGTCACCGGCTGCCTTCAGGGCACGCCGCAGCGACCACACATAGGTCTGCAGGTTCTGCCTGGCTGACCGGGGCGGCGTGGCACCCCAGACGACCTCCGTAAGCCGGCCGGCGGAGACAGCCTCGTTGGCGTGCAGCGCCAGCGCCGCGAGCAGCCGCCTCGGCTTGTCGCCGCCGAGCGCGGCGTCACCGGTCACGCCCCGGAGCCGGAGCGGCCCGAGGATCCGCAGCGCGGGCATGGCGTTCCCCCGGCCCAGGTCGGCTGGCCAACGTTAGCTACGCCTGAATTGTGTTGGTTCAAAGCCAATCGCGCAATACGTTCCCCGGCCGGCGCCGTTCCGGCGTCCTTGCGCTCTGCCCCCCGCACCGCGCACTGGCCGGCTCGGTGGAAATCTGAGCCGGTTATAACCGGCTCAGATTTCCACCGAGCCGGTTCTGTGTCCCCGCGCCGCGCGGGAATGTTGAAGGTTCAAGATCGGTTACCGCTGTCGGGCGCCCGGCCACCGGGTATGACAGGGATCATCTACGGTCAGAGGAGACATCATGCCAGCGGTCACGGTCGAGAACATCCTGGTACTGCCCCGGGTCACCGAGCCGGGCCCGGCGGCGGAACGGCCGGTGCTGAAAGTTACAACCGCGCCGTCCGGCTATGAGGGTGAGGGGTTCCCGGTGCGCCGCGCGTTCGCCGGCGTCGATCTGAGCCAGCTCGACCCGTTCGTGCACATGGACCAGATGGGCGAGGTCGACTACGCCCCCGGCGAGCCCAAGGGCACGCCCTGGCACCCGCACCGCGGCTTCGAGACCGTCACCTACATGATCGACGGCGTGTTCCGGCACCAGGACTCCAACGGCGGCGGCGGGCTGATCACCAACGGCGACACCCAGTGGATGACCGCCGGCGGCGGCATCCTGCACATCGAGGAACCGCCGGAGGAACTCGTCGCCAGCGGCGGGCTGTTCCACGGCTTCCAGCTCTGGGTCAACCTGCCGGCCAGGCTGAAGATGACCCAGCCGCGCTACCAGGACATCCGGGCCGGGCAGGTCGCGCTGCTCAGCTCCGCCGACGGCGGGGCGCTGCTCCGGGTCATCGCCGGCGAGCTCGACGGGCACGCCGGGCCCGGGGTGACCCACACGCCGATCACGCTTGTGCACGCCACCGTGTCGCCCGGCGCCCAGGTGCGGCTGCCGTGGCGGAGGGACTTCAGCGCGCTCGGGTACGTGCTCGCCGGCGCCGGCTCGGTGGGCGCCGCGCACCAGCCGGTGCGGACGGGGCAGCTCGCCGTGTTCGGTCCCGGCGAGGCGATCACGATCGCGGCGGACAGGCGCCAGGACGGGCCGGGCCCGTCGCTGGACATCCTGCTGCTCGGCGGCCAGCCGATCCGCGAGCCGGTCGCGGCGTACGGACCGTTCGTGATGAACACCCGCGCCGAGCTCGTACAGGCCTTCGAGGACTTCCAGGCCGGAAGGCTCGGGACGATCCCGGCGAAGCCGGCGGGCGAAACCCTGCCGGCCGGCCCGCATCCCGGTCATGACGTGCTGTAGGCACGCGCTCTGATCTTGCGGAGCTTGCTCCGCGCGGGGGTTGCTCTGCTGTTTTGCCCCCTCGCGGGCGGTCGGCCCTGGCGGGCCTCCCTGGCTTCGGGGGCTGGGTTGTCGCCCCTAGCGCAGGCGCAGCGCACCGTTCGTTCAGTGAAACCGGAATGCCCGGCCCGCGCCGGACGGGGCGGCTATGCGCGCCCGGTCCGGGCCTCCGGCGCGACCTCGGCGGGCACCAGCCGCAGCGCGAGCACCGGGCAGGCGCTGACCGCGCGGCGGGCGTCGCGCTCCAGGGCCGGCGGCACCGGGCGGCCGTCGACCATCGGGTAACCCCATTCGTCGGTGGTGATCATCTCGGGCAGCAGCTCGGCGCACGCGCCGTGGCCCGAGCACTCAATCGGGTTGACCAGCAGCCGGTTCGCGGTCGGCTCGCTCACATCCAGTCCTCTTCCGTGCGTGCCGGGTCCGCGGGCACCGGCAGGAACCACTTACGGCTGGTGGCCGAGCAGCGGCCCCGCTCGTGCAGGCCGAGTTCGCCGGCGAACGCGATCAGCGCGCTGCGGACGAAGCGGGCGGTGCCGTCCGGGTGATGGCAGGCGCCCCGGCCGGTCACCAGCCCGGCCCAGCGCTGCACGTCCTCCACGGTGCGCCGCCGGGGGCGCGGCCCGGCCAGCTCGTCGAGCGCGCCGGCGATCCGCGGCAGCCCGTTCAGGCACGGGCCGCACTGGCCGGCCGATTCCAGCGCCAGGTAACGGGCCACCCGCGCGGTTTCCGCCAGGCCGCACGCGGTGGGCGGCAGCGTGATCAGGATGCCGGCGCCCGGCGAGGCACCGGCCCCGCGAAGCGACTGGCTGTCGAGGGTGAGGGCGGCCGCCTTCCCGGCCGGGATCCAGGTGCCGTGGTAGCCGCCGACGAGCACGGTGCCCTCGACGTCGCGGCCGCCGAGCAGGTCGCACAGCGGCGTGCCCAGCGGGACCTCCGTGATGCGGGACACGCCGTCGGCGCGGCGCAGCGTGCACAGCATGCTGCCGGGCTCCAGCTCGGTGCCGGCCGCGCGGAACCAGCGCGGCCCGTAGCGGGCGATGAGCGCCAGGTGGGCCAGCGTCTCCACGTTCTGCACCAGGGTGGGGGCGTTGCCGAGGCCGCGTTCGGTCACCCTGGGCGGCACGAACGTGGGCAGTGCGGGGCCGCCGCCCAGGCGGTTCACCAGGGCCGTCTCCTGGCCGGCCAGGAACCGCGGCGGCGCTTCGGCCAGCTCGACGGGGACCTTGTCGATCTGGGCGCCGTCCCGTTCGGCCAGGGCGCGCCGTAGCGCGATGCCGACATCACCGCCGCGGTGCGCGTGCACGCAGAGGATGGCCTGGTCGGCGCCCACGGCCTCCGCCGCGAGCTGTAGCCCGTCCAGGACGAGATGCGGCGCGAGCCACAGCAGGGTGGCGTCCTTCTCGCTGGCCGGCTCGCTCTCGGCGCCGTTGGCCACCACGACCGGGCGGGAGTACCTGCTGCGGCGCGCCGCGTCCAGCACGGCGGCCAGCTTGCGGTGCACGGGGAAGGCGGCGCCGCCGCGCCCGGTCAGCCCGGCGGCGCGGACGTCGCCGACCAGCAGCTGCGCCGCGCCGCGGTAGGGCGGCCCGCCGTACCTGGCGACGTGGGCGCGGAGGTCTTCGGGCACGTCCGTGCCGCGGGGCAGCAGGCGCGGCAGCCAGCGCGCGGCCCTGCGGCCGTCGCCCGGCACGCCGCGGGCTGTGGGGTCCAGCGGTTCCTCCCACGGCTCGTCGTGCGCGGCGGATGTCATGGGAGAGGTCATCGCGTGCCCGCCCCGGTAAGGTCGCGCCCGGAGCCGGGGCGCGAGCCGGGGCGCCGCCGCGCCGACATGAGAGCCGTGACGCGCTCGGCCCGCGGGACGGCCCGCGCCGCCGCGGCAAGCCGCCAGACGACGGCGGCGGTCACCACCACGGCGCAGCCGGTCGCCAGGTAGAGCGCCCAGCCGTGCTGCAGGTCCGTGCTCGATCCGATGCTGTGTGCCAGGGCGACAGGCCAGCTCACGTACGCGAGCAGGTGGACCCCGCGCCAGACGCGGCGGCTGAGGTGGCGGCGCAGCAGGCTGGTCACGATCATCGCCGCCATCAGGTCCGCCGCTGCCGCGCCGAGCCCCAGCCAGAACCGCTCGTACCCGGAGGCGAACGGGATCACCGTCGCCGTCAGCGGAATGGACACGTAGCTGTCCGCGACCGCCGCCAGCACGTGGATGGCCACGAACGCCACCGCGAGCAGGGACAGGTTGCGGTGCAGCCCGGTGACCGCGAACCGCGGCAGGCCCGGGAGCCTTCCCTGCTGCGTGATCAGCAGGCCTATCAGCACCACGGCGGTCAGCAGCACCAGGGAGACCACACCGGTCGACCTGCTCATGTACCACAGCACGGTGGAGGAGTTGATTCCGCTCACCCTTGAAGGATCACCGATCGTTCGCAGTCTGGCCCTTAAGTTCGCTATGTAAAGCCTCTGAAGCTCCTGCTGCCGATGGCCGCTGGCGGCAGGACCCCTCCGGAGACCTAACGTCTAATTATAGATCACAGTATCGAATCCATAGTCGACGATGGGACCGAGGTCGCTGTTGGGGACGGGCGCACGCCGGGCAGCCCCGCCGTAGCGCATTACCGGCCGGATGCCGTGGTGATCACCGAGGCCTCACGATCAGGATGAGGATGACCGCTATGCCGATGTACAGCGCAGTGCGGCCTGTGTACCGCCAGGCGGCCTTCCGCTGGCTACGAAAGGTGATCTTGCCGTCCCTGACTCGCCGCCACGTGGCACGGGCTTCTCCCCACCGGTAGGCGGCGAGCCCGGCCAGGGCAGCGGCCAGCACGACAAGCACTCCCCCCATTTGTCCAGACTGCCACGATCCCACCGGAAAGTCACCCGTTCATATTGACGGGATCAGGCGGTGATCTTATTCAGCCCTTATGATGCCAAGTAAATGGCGCTTTATACACACATAGGCCATATACCGCAAAGTTCTTTCTTTACGTGATCACGGCTGCCGCGGAATTCGATCGCCGGAGTCTGCCTCGCCTGAAGGGCCGGCCGGCGGCGGTGCGGTCAGTCGGGGGGCCAGCCGTTGAGCGTGTGGACGGTGCCGTCGGTCTCGACCAGCCTGGCGGGGAGGCGGAGGGTTGCCAGCCAGGCGAGGGCGCGGCGGCCGCGGATGATCGCGGCGGTGCTGGCGGTGTTGGCGTCGGCGCAGGTGCCCGCCGCAACCGAGACGGTGCGCCACACGGGGGCGGCCGGGAGGGCGGTGCGAGGGTCCAGGATGTGGTGCAGGACGTCGCCGCCGCGCTGCCAGCGGCGGGCGGCCGTGCTCGACGTCGCCAGGCCGCCGTCACGGATCGCGATCACCGTTGCGGGGCCGTGCGCGGGGTCTTCCGGGCGGCCGGTGACGTCCTGGACGCGGATCCGCCAGCCGCCTTCGGGCGGATCGCCGACCACGGCCGTGTCACCGCCCAGGCTGACCAGGACGCCGCAGCCGAGGCTGGCGGCGATCCGGGCGGCCGACCGGTCCGCCGCCCACGCCTTGACCGTCGCGCCCAGGTCGAGCTGGACGCCGGCGGGCAGCGTGAGCTGGCGCGTACGGGTATCGAGACGGATCTCCCGCCAGCCGGGCACCGCGCGGACCGCGACGGGCAGCGGCGGCCCGCTGCGCGAGATCTGGCCGAAGTCACGGTCGTAGCCCAGCGCGGACAGCGCGGCGCCGACCGTGGGATCGACGTCGCCTTTGGTCAGGCTGGCCGCGCGGAGCGCGACGGCGACGGCCTCCGCGAGCAGCGGGCTGACGGTCGTGGTGCACAGGCCGTCCGCGCCTGGCGCGGCCCGCGCGAGCGCGGCCAGCTCGGAATCCGGCCGGAACCGGCTGCAGGCGAGATCCACCTCGGCCAGGTCACCGGCGAGCATCTGGCGCGCCTCGCCGATCCGTGCGCCGTCCGTCACGACGAGCTGTATCAGCATGCCGAGCGCATCCCACGAGGCCGAGGCCACCTGGGGCTGGGGCTGGGGTGTCGCGGCGCCGGGCTGTGCGGGCTCCCCGCGCCGCGCGGAGAGGGTCATCGCGATTTGGGTGCGATGCGCGTCGCCATGACAGCACGGATCGCACCCAAACGGCGGGGGGTTCGGGCCGGCGGGGGTACTGGGGTGGCGCGGGGTACCGGGGTGGCGCGGGGTACCGGGGTGGCGCGGGGTAGCTGCGCCTGGGGGGTAAGGCGAAGCGCCATGGGGGTCAGCTTCCGCCGGAGGTGGATACCGGGCTACCGGAACTCGACGACGGGGCGGACGATGAACCTCCCAGGCCGCTGCCGGAGTTGCCGGACGATCCCGAGCCCGAAGAATTCGAGCTCGGGGGGCCCGTACCGGAGGAGCCCGAGGTGGACGAGCTCGAGGAGCCGGAACTCGAAGAGCCTGACTTGGACGAACCCGAACCCGAACCCGAAGCCGGGGAGCCGGAGCCGCTGCTCCTGCCGGACACCGACGAGCCGCGCGTGGCGCCTGAGCCCGGCGTCGCCGTCTTGTGCGCCGAGCCCGGTAGGCCGAGCGCGACCGCGCCGACGGCGACGACGCTGGCCAGGCCGACCGCGGTGGTCGTGGCGTTGAGCCGGTACCGGCCCCGCTCGCGTTCGGCCAACGCCCGCGCGGCGTCACGTGCCCGCGCCGCGTCACGCGGCAGTGGTTGAGTCATGGCATCCAGCCTGGCATCCGTAGTTAAAAGGCCAGTCTAGGGGTTTTCTCAGGACGGTATGAGTTCCCGGGCACGCGAGGCCCAGCTCAGCACGGCGATCGTGACCACGGCGAGCGCGATCGTGGCGAGCGCCGAGCCGAGCAGCGTGCCGCGCGCGCCGAGCGCGGCGACCAGCGGGCCGCCGAGCGCGGTGCCCAGCGGCGACGCGACGATCAGCAGCGAGCCCCTGGCCGCGAGCACGGCCGCCAGCGTGCCGGGCGGGCTGGCGTCCTGGAACACGGCCATGGACAGCGACGTCCAGGGACCCCAGATGACGGCCCCCGCGCAGAACGCGGCGAGCGCGGCCCACAGCGGCGTGTCCAGCCCGAGCGGCACCAGCGCGAGCCCCCAGCCGAGCACGATTGCCGTCATCGTGGGCCACACCGGCAGGCGCCGCAGGAACGGGGCCGCGAGCTCGCCGGCCACCGCGCCCGCGCCGAACACCGCCCAGAAGACGCCGAGCAGCGCCGCCGACCCGTGCAGGCCGGTGGCCACGTGCACCGGCAGCGCGACCTCGACCGGGCCGTACAGCAGGTAGAACACGAACGAGAGCGCGAGCAGGCCGAGCAGCACGCGGTTCCGGCGGATCACCGACCACGCGGACGGTGGGGTTGGAGAGGGCGCTGGGGCTGGGGACGGCGCTGGGGCTGGGGACGGCGGCGCCATCATCGGGGCGACGCGCGCGTAGCTGACCGCCAGCAGCGCCCAGGTGGCCGCGTCCGCCGCGATCACCACGGCGGGGCCGGCCAGCGCGGTCACGACACCGGCGAGTGCCGGGCCCACCATCAGGCTGACCTGGTCGGTCACGCCGAACATCGTGTTGCCCGCCACCCGGTGCCCCGCGGGCAGCGCGTCGGCGACCAGCGTGTACCTGCCCGCCAGGCCCCACGCGCTCAGCAGCGACGACGCGCCGAGCAGGCACACGTAGGCGGGCAGGCCGAGCACACCCGCGATCGCCAGGCAGCCCACCAGGCCGAGCGCCGCGGCCCGCGCAGACGCGTTCACGAACGCCAGCCCGGCGCCGCCGCGGCCGCGCATCCAGCGGCCGAGCACGACGGCGCCCACGGCTCCCGGCAGCGAGTACGCGGCGACCGCGGCGCCGACCCACAGGCCGCGGTCGCCCGCCGGCGCGAGGCGCAGCGCGAGCCAGGCGATCGCCACCGCGCTCATCCCGTCACCCAGGGCGGACAGCGCGACGCCGGGCAGCAGGCGGCGGAGCACCGGGTGGGTGAGGGCGGGGTAATAAGGCGACGCACGGATCCGTTTGGTGAACCCAAAGGCCGCAACCGGCGCGGGCGGGTCAGCCTTCCGCACACCTGCACCGTCATCGGTCACTAGAGGATGGTGCAACCTCAACCCTGGTCAAGGTCAAGCCGGCCGTGGATAACCAGCGGCTGAGGTGCCAGGATGGCGAAATGACCGACTCTGCTTCGACCGCCGCCTTCCGGGGGGCGCGGGACCTGCTGCTTCGCCACCGGGAGGACTACGACGCCGCCCGGCGGGAGTTCTCCTGGCCCGCGCTCGGCGAGTTCAACTGGGCGCTCGACTGGTTCGACGTCATCGCCGCCGAGCACCCGGACCGCGACGCGCTGCGGGTGGTGGCCGGCGACGGCGGGCAGGCGGGCCGCACGTACGCGGAGCTGTCCGCCCGTTCCGGGCAGGTCGCGAGCTGGCTGCGTGACCTCGGCGTCCGGCGCGGCGACCGGGTGCTGGTGATGCTCGGCAACGTGGTGCCGCTGTGGGAGGTCATCCTCGGGGCGATGAAGCTCGGCGCGGTGATCATCCCCGCGTCGACCCTGCTGCGGCCCGCGGACCTCACCGACAGGATCGTGCGCGGCGACGTCCGCCACGTGATCACGGACACCGAGCAGGCGCCGAAGTTCGGCGGCGTCCCCGGCGACTGGACCCGGATCGCGGTGGCGGCGGGCGAGGAGGCGGCGGGGGGCGAGGAGGCCGCGGGCGGATGGCACCGGTACGCGGACTCGGCGGCCGCCGCGCCGGGGTTCACGCCGGACGGCGTCACCAGGGCGGACGACCCGCTGCTGCTGTACTTCACGTCCGGCACGACCGCGCAGCCGAAGCTCGTCGCGCACACCCACGCCAGCTACCCGGCCGGTCACCTGTCGACCATGTACTGGATCGGCATCCAGCCGGGCGACGTGCACCTGAACATCTCCTCCCCCGGCTGGGCGAAGCACGCCTGGAGCAACGTGTTCGCCCCGTGGAACGCCGGCGCGACCATCCTGATCCTCAACTACCGGCGGTTCTCGGCGCCGGTGCTGCTCGCGGCGTTCGGCGAGCGCAACGTCAGCACGTTCTGCGCGCCGCCGACGGTCTGGCGGATGCTCATCCAGTCCGACCTGACCGCCGCCGACGTCACGTCGCTGCGGGAGTGCGCCGCGGCGGGCGAGCCGCTCAACCCCGAGGTCATCGACCAGGTCCGCAAGGCCTGGGGCATCACCGTGCGCGACGGCTTCGGCCAGACCGAGACGACGGCGCAGATCGGCAACACGCCCGGGCAGCAGGTGCACCCGGGCTCGATGGGCCGTCCGCTGCCCGGGTACCAGGTGACCCTCGTCGACCCGGTGACCGGCGTTCCGGCCCGCGACGGGGAGATCTGCCTCGACCTGGAGCCGCGGCCGCTCGGCCTGATGGCCGGCTACGCGGGCGACGCGGAGCTCGAGGCCGGGGCCATGCGGGGCGGCTACTACCACACGGGCGACGTCGCCAGCATGGACGACGACGGGTACATCACCTATGTCGGGCGGACGGACGACGTGTTCAAGGCCTCCGACTACCGCATCTCGCCGTTCGAGCTGGAGAGCGTCCTGGTCGAGCACCCGGCGGTGGCCGAGGCGGCGGTCGTGCCGTCGCCCGACCCGGTCCGTCTCGCGGTGCCGAAGGCGTACGTCCAGCTCACCGCCGCCCGCGAGCCATCCCCCGAGCTGGCGAGGGAGATCCTGGCGTTCTGCGGTGAGCGGCTCGCGCCGTACAAGCGGATCCGCCGCATCGAGTTCTACGGCGAGCTGCCGAAGACGATCTCCGGCAAGATCCGCCGCGTTGAGCTTCGCGACCGCGAGACACGGGCGCGGGACGGCCGCGGGACGGCGGAGTTCTGGGAGGAAGACCTCAGCTCGTGACGTCGGCGGACGTGAAGCGCGCCCACGCGAACGAGCCGGCCAGCACCAGGTACACGCCGAACGACAGCAGCCCGTGCAGCAGGCCGTAGGTGTCCACCGGCGCTCGCAGCACCGAGTCGAACGACAGCCACCAGTGCGTCGGCAGGTACGGGCCGATCGCCGCGAGCTGCGGCACCTGGTCGACGACCTCGCTGGCCACCACCAGGACCATGACGGCCGCGATGGCGCCGATGGCGTGCTCGGTCAGCGTGGAGATGGCCAGCCCGACCGCGCCGAGCGCGGCCATCGCCGCGGCGACGTACAGCGTGACGAACAGGAGCCGGAGCAGCCCTTCGGCCAGCGGCACGGTGACCCCGGACAGCAGCGTCACCGGCCCGACGGGGAACAGGATGGCGCCGACCACCAGCGCCACCGCCGACACGACGAACGTCGCGCACAGTCCCCAGGCGGCGATCGCCAGCAGTTTCACCGAGAGCAGCCGGGTGCGCCCCGCGGGCACCGCGAGCAGGTAGCGCAGCGTGCCGTACCCGGCCTCGCCGGCCACCGAATCCCCCGCCACCACGGACACGACGATGGGCAGCACCAGGATCAGCAGCGAGCTCAGCGCGATGAACGTGAGGAACACGCCGTTCCCGGCGAGGGAGTTGAAGAACGCGACGCCCGGGCCGTTTCCGCCGTTGCCGGGACGCGGTGCCGCCAGCCTCAGGGCGATGCCGATGAGCAGCGGGAACGCCGCGGTCACCGCGAGCAGGAGGAGGTTACGCCGCCGCAGGAAAATGAGCCGCAGCTCAGAGCGGAAAAATCTCAGATATGACCAAACGGGACGTGGTTTCACCCCCGGCAGGACCGCTTCGGCCCTTTCCGCGGGCACGGGTCCGGGCGCTGCTCCCGGCGCGGGTCCGGGCGCGGGCAGGTCAGCCGTCGACATCGAAGCCCTCCCCGGTGAGCCCGACGAACAGGTCCTCCAGGCTCGGCGCGTCGACCGTGAAACCGCGTACCCCGATCCCGGCGCGGACGAGTTCCGCGCAGACCGGCTCGGGCTCGGCGTCGCCGAGCACGGCCGACGCCTCGTGCGACCCGGCCAGCGCGTCGGCCAGCCCGAGCGCGGCGAGCACCTTCGCCGCCGCCTCGGGGTCGGCGGTCCGAACGGTGACGCGGGCGGCGGCGGAGCGGCGCAGCTCCGCCAGCGGGCCCTGGAAGACCAGCCGCCCGGTGCGCATCACCCCGACGTGCGAGCAGATCTGCTCGACCTCGGCGAGCAGGTGCGAGGAGACGAAGACGGTGGTGCCGTCCGCGGCGATCTGCCGGATCAGCGTCCGTACCTCGCGGGTGCCCTGCGGGTCGAGGCCGTTCGTCGGCTCGTCGAGGATGATCAGCTCACGGGGCCGGAGCAGGCCCGCGGCGATCGCCAGCCGCTGTTTCATGCCGAGCGAGTAGTTCCGGTACCGCTTCTTCGCGGCCGGCAGCAGGCCCACCCGGTCCAGCGCGGCCCCGATTCGCCGGCCCGCCGTCCGCGGGTCGGCGGTCCGGTCCGCGGCGTCCATGCGGGCCAGGTTGTCCTCGCCGTTGAGGTACGGGTAGAAGGCCGGCCCCTCCACCAGCGACCCGACGCGGTGCAGCACCTGGGAGGCGCCGCCCGGCATCGGCACGTCAAGCAGGGTGGCGCGGCCGCTGGTCGGGAAGGCCAGGCCGAGCAGCATCCGGATCGTGGTGGTCTTGCCCGACCCGTTCGGTCCGAGGAACCCGTAGACGCAGCCGTGCGGGACGTCCAGGTCGATATGGTCGACGGCGAGCTGACCGCCGCGGAACCGCTTGGTCAGCCCGCCGGTCGAGATCGCGGTCAAGGTGCCTGGCCGGAAGTGGGCACAGCCGGGGACGCGGCCGCCGCCGCGTACAGCACGCTGGGCTGGACGGCCCCGACGAACGCGCTGCCCTGGTCGGTAATGAGCACCGAGACCAGGCTGGTCCGCAGCAGCCGGCCGCTGCCCCAGGCGCCGTGCACGTGGCGGGCCGAGCCGAGCAAGGCGTTCAGCACGGCCGTGCTGTCACCGTACGGGGAGCTGGAGCTGCTGGCCCTGGCGGGGGCGCCCGGGGTCAGCATGGACGACGGCAGCTTGAGCACGGTCAGCCAGCCGGACCCGATCGCGGCGAAGCCGGACGTGGCGTGGCCCGTGCCGGTCCCGTCCCCGGCGGCCAGGTTCACCTGGCTGACCGCCGATCCCGGCGGCGGGGTGAAGCTCAGCTCGGCGGACGCCGGGCGGACGAACGCGATGGCGGTGTAGCCCACCTGGAACGCGGGGCTGCTCGCGCCGCGGGCGAAGATCTGCAGCCGGAGCGGCACGCCGTTGCGGCCGTCGATGTCGATCTGCACCTGGCCGATCAGCGACCTGGCGTCCTTGGGCGCGAGGACCAGCGCGTAGGCGGCCTGCCCGGCCACCGTCACGTTGCTGGCCACCCGGACCGTGGTGGTCGGCCCGACCGCGGCCAGCGCCTGCTGGGCGGCCTGCTGCGGCGTCATCGGCTGCTCAGGCACGGCCGTCTGGGGCGCATGCGCCGGAAGGGCGAACTTGGTCACCTTGTTCAGCGTGCTCTGCCACAGCCAGGCGGTGCTGCCGTTCCTGATCAGGTCGCTCTCGCTCAGCGACTCGGGGGCGGCCAGCCGGAAGTGCCCCGGGCTCGCGTACCACACCCGGATCGTGTGCGACCCGGTGATCAGCGAGGACAGCGACGTGGGGTTGCCGGTGGCGGGCAGCGCGGGCAGGCCGAACGCCGCGGTCTCCACCACCGTCCCGGTCAGCGGCGGGGTGGTGGAGCTCGCCACCTCGGCGAGCAGCTGGGCCGGGCTGCGCGCGGGCAGCCCGGGCGCGGCCTGGGCCGCGGAGATCAGCGTCCCGGCCATGACCCCGCCGGTAACGACCAGTACGCCAGCCGGAACGGCCCACCTGGACCGCCGGGTCAGCCTCGGTACCTGAACCATGACACCTCACCCGTTATCGGAGCGTACCCCCCCGGCTCCTGTCAACAGTGCCGCGCGAGCGCTGTGAGCACCCTGAGAGGCCGGTACGGGGAAGCCGGTGGTATAGGTCACACTGGAAAAGTGCGGGTGCTAGTGGTGGAAGACGAGCAGCGGCTCGCCTCGGCCGTGCGGCGTGGCCTGACCGCCGAGGGGTTCGTCGTCGACGTCGCCCACGACGGCGTGGACGGCCTGCACCTGGCCCGGGAGGGCCAGTACGACGCCGTGGTGCTCGACCTGATGCTGCCCGGCCTGTCCGGCTACCAGGTATGCGAGCGGCTGCGG
>JAFAZE010000108.1 GCA_019239975.1 Streptosporangiaceae bacterium | reverse complement strand
GGGCCCACCTGCCAGTGCAACCTGGGCCCGCCCTGCCGGCACCACCACCGGTGCAAGCAAGACCCCGGGTGGACACTCCAGCAGCCCGAACCGGGCGTCATGATCTGGACCGGCCCCTCCGGACGCCAGCACGTCACCCGGCCCACCACCTACTGGTAACCCGACGACATATGCCGTGATCGCCTGCATTTACCCTGAGCGCCTGTCGGCTGCCGACGATGCGCTCGTACCCCCCGTTTGGCTGCGACCGCCCGCTCTGCGTGAAGCGCGCGCTTATGGCAGCCGAGTCGCTGGCTGCTTGACCTGGAGCGCGCTACAGGTCCGAAGCTGGTGCCGGAACCGGCGATATTCCGAAGGGGCAGCGATGGGGTGCCGGGCACAGCGAGCAGGTGCTTGGCCGGGCGCTGGCCGGACACCGGGACGAGGTGGTGATCGCAACCAAGTTCGGCTATACCTTCGACACCGGGCAGCGGGCGATCACCGGCCAGGATGCCTCGCCGGAGTACATCGGCCGGGCGTGCCGGGCGTCGCTGCGGCGGCTGGGCACCGACCGGATCGACCTGTACCAGCTGCACCTGGGCGAGCTTTCGCTTTCCCGGGCGCAGGAGGTGGCGGGCACCCTGGAAGGGCTGATGGCCGGCGGGCTGATCCGCGCCTATGGGTGGAGCACTGATGACCCGCGACGCGCGACGGCGTTCGCGTCCAGCGCACACTGCGCGGCCGTCCAGCACGAGATGAACGTGCTCGCCGACGCTCCCGCCATGCTCGCGGCCTGTGACAGCCACGACTTGGCCAGCATCAACCGCGGCCCGCTGGCCATGGGCTTGCTGAGTGGCAAATACGGCCCCGCATCTCAGCTTCCGCCCGACGATGTGCGTGCCGCGCAGCCGTGGGTGAGCTACTTCACCGGCGGTCGGCCGGCACCGGTGTGGCTGGCCCGGCTGGATGCCGTTCGCGACGTACTCGCCAGCAGCGGACGAACCTTGGCGCAGGGTGCGCTGTGCTGGCTGCTGGCCCGCAGCCCCCGCACAGTGCCCATTCCCGGCATCCGCACCGTCGCCCAGGCCGGGCAGAACGCTACGGCACTACGGTTGGGCCCACTGTCGCCAGCCGAGATGACCGAGATCTCCCGGCTTCTCGGCACAGATCAAGCCCGGCAAGCCTGACCACCATGGCGGAGCGGATGCAGTTGCTGACCGACCATGACGTGCGCGTGCAGGGACGGATCACTTTGCTGCAGGCCCAGCATAAACACCTCCAGGAGAAGATCGGCTGGTACCGCAGCCAGCTGCCGGCCGAGCCGGATTCCGGACCGCAGCTTCATGCCACCCGCTGACCGGCCGGGAGGCACCGGCACGGCATCAGCAGCCCACCCTGGGATCGCGCGGACCCTGATAGTTCGCTGATCTGCACAAACGACTGTAACTACACGCGATTATGAAACGGCGGCGGGGTCAGGAAGATCGGCCGGGTAAGTGATATCGATCTCGCGTATGGCGGAGGGAAAGTCCCGCCGGTTATTGGTGATGAACCGCTCCGCGCCGAGAGAGATCGCGGTGGCCACGTGAACGGCATCCGCCGCCCGCAGGCTGTATGTGCTCGCGACCACCGTGGCGAGTTCGGCGATGGCCCGGTCAACCGGGCGCAGGTCGATCCTGGCCAGCAGCGCGGCCAGCGCTTGCACCTCGCCGGTGTCCCCGTCGCGCAGCGGCTTGCCGAGCACCTCCGGCAAGAGCAGTACCGATCCGGCTCCCGCAAACCTGACGGGTCTGGCGGACGCGCCCGGCTCGCCAGCCTCCCCGGGCGGCTCCACGGTGAACAGGGCGGCCACTCTCCGCCCGAGCGGATGTCCGGGTACGGCGGCGTAGATGAGGACGTCCGCGTCGAAGGCGTCCACTACCGCGCGTCGCGCTCGGCGCGGATCGCGCTGATCAATTCCTCCGCGCGTTCCGCGGTCAGCCCGGCCGACACCGGTATCGGCGCTTCGCGCGCGGCCGCCAGCACGCCATGCAGGCGCTCGGCCTCGCCAAGCACGACCTCGGCCCTGCCTCGGCTCCACAAGACGTCGGGTCGCACCACCACCGCGACCGGGCGGCCATGCCGGGTGATCGTGATCTCCTCGCCCTCGGCGACCCGGTCGAGTACCTCAGGCAGCGCGGCTCGCGCCTCACTCACCGACATTGCAACCATACTCAAACTGTACGTCAGTGTACGCCAAAGTACAAGTTGCCATCGCTAGCAACCACCCCCGGAGTGGACACGAGACATATCCGTCATCGACGATTGAAGCCGTGAGCAAACACGCTGACATCATCGAGCTCGTGGATTCCGCCGTCGGCACGGCCGTCACCCTCATGTCATGACCGCCGTCTCCCTGGTGACCGGCGCCAACCGCGGGATCGGCCGGGAGATCTGCCGCCAGCTCGCGGCCAGCGGACACACGGTCATCCTGACCGCCCGGAACGCCGAAGCCGCCGCGGCCGCCGCCCAGGCGGCCGGTGCGACGCCGCTGCGCCTGGACGTCACCGAAGCCGCCAGCGTCGCCGAGGCCGCGGCCACCGTGAAAGACCATTACGGCAAACTCGACGTCCTGGTCAACAACGCCGCCATCTCCTACGACACGTGGCAGCGCGCGATCACCGCCGACCTCGGCGTCGTGCGCGAGGCCGCGGAGACCAACCTGTACGGCCCGTGGCTGATCGTCGAGGAGTTCCTGCCGCTGCTGCGCAACAGCGACCACCCGCGCATCGTGAACGTCTCGAGCGAGGCCGGATCGCTCACCAGCATGGGCGGCGGCACCCCCGCTTACACGGTCACCAAGGCGGCGCTGAACGCGCTGACCCGAATGCTCGCGGCAGAACTGCGCGCCGAGCACATCCTGGTGAATGCGGTCTGCCCTGGCTGGGTGGCCACCGACATGGGGGGCGCCGGCGGCCGTCCCGTGGCCGAGGGCGCGGCCGGTGTGGTCTGGGCGGCCACCCTGCCCGACAACGGCCCGACCGGCGGCTTCTTCCGCGACGGCCGTCCCCTTCCCTGGTGAGCCACGAGAAGGGGACGGACAGCGTCATCGCGCGAGCAGCGGGACGAGCGCCTGAGCGTCGGGGCTTCCCAGGCCGGTAACCGCGTCCCAGCCCGGTCCCGCCCGGTAGCCGGTGAACGTCCTGGGCGGAAACTGCGCGGTGTTGTTCCCCACCGTGATGTCGTGGAAGGCCCGGTGGTAACAGCGGCTACGGGCGATGCGGTAGAGGGCCGGATTGACGAAGCCGAGGTGGCGGCCGGCGTACTGGTCGGCGAGGGCGATGATCGCGGCCCAGATCGGGGCGCTGGCGCTGGTGCCTCCGCTGTCGCGAATCACGTACCTTCCGCCGCCCACGCTGATGGCGAGCGCCATGCCGGTGTGGCCGTTGGCGTCAGCGGACACGTCCGGCACTCCCCGGACGGCGCGGGTGCGGGGCATCCCGTCCTGGTAACGAGGCCGCGCGAACAGGCGGCTGAACCCGCCGCCGGAGCCCTGGAAGCCAGATCCCGGGTTGCCGTACGGCAGGCCCCAGGCGGTCTCGCCGATCCACGCGCCGGTCTTGTGGCTCGCGGTCAGCGTGGTGCCGCCGGCGCCGAGGACGAGCGGGTCGGAGGCCAGCAGGGTGACCTCCTTGACCGGGGGGAACGTGCCACTGCCGGTGAGCGCCTTGATAGGCGAGCACGGCTCGCCGACGGCGCCGATATCTCCGGAGGCGGCGACCACCGTCACGTGCCGGGCGGCGGCCGTCCGCAGCGCGGCGTGCACGAGTTCGGTCTGCGCGCGGGTCACGCAGTGCTCGCCGCCGACCTGCCCTGCGGCGCTGATCGACATCACCCCGCCCAGCGTGCTGCCGATCCGCAGCGAGGCGACGGCGGCCGCGACCGCGTTCGGCGTGTTGTCCAGTGATGTCGACCTGACCAGGAGTATGACGAGGCTGGCGCGCGGGGCGAGTGCGTGCACCATCTCGGCGTCCAGCACCTCCTCCCCGAATGCCAGCCAGGGGGAGACCGCCCCGGAGAAGGTGCTCACCACCCGCATCCGCGGGGCCGGCAGCCGGAACAGGCTGTCGAAGCGCGCCATGTCCTGGCGCAGGTCGCTGACCGCGGGAGGCTTCAGCGTGGTCTCGGCCAGCTCGGGCAGCACCACGGTCTCGCCGCGGCCGTCGATCCCGCGCTCCAGCAGCGGCCTGACCCCGTAGGCCACCTGGAGCTGCTCCGGCGTATAGCAGGTCGTCGCCGAATCACAGTCCGCCGTCGACCCGGCGAACGGCGCCGGACCGCCTGACCGCGCCGGACCGCCTGACGGCGCCGGACCGCCTGACGGCGCCGGACCGCCTGACCGCGCCGTCCCGGCGGCGGCCGCCTGAACGGGGCCGCATCCGGCGGCGAGCAGGCCCGTCACCGCTATCCCCGCCGCCGCGGCCAGCAGCCGGCGGCGCGGCGCGGAGCCTGGGCAAAGTCTGATCATGCTTTCCTCCCGTATCTGGGTGCACCCCCGGCCTCTCTATTGCGCGCGGCCCCGCGCCGGTTCGCGGCCGCCCGAGGAGTCGCAAAAGCCTTGTGCCGCTCCGAACGCGAGCACTACGCTGACCACGGGCCGTGACTGGCGTTCGGGTGGAGCACCACCGGGGAGCGGCCCCCGGCAGTGCCGGGAAGAGCCGCGCGCCTGGGCGAGCAGCACGAACTCGCCCAAAGGAGCGCGCCCATGACCAGCCCCGTAGCCACACCAAGCGGCACAGCAAGCTCCGCCGCGGCCTGCGCCGCCGCTCTCGACACCATCGCCGCCGTCGAGCCGGACGTGGCGGCCGCGATCGCCGGCGAGCTCGCCTCACAGCGGAGGCAGCTGAAGCTGATCGCGTCGGAGAACTACGCCTCGCCGGCGGTGCTGCTGGCGATGGGGAACTGGCTGTCGGACAAGTACGCTGAGGGCACCATTGGGCATCGCATGTACGCGGGCTGCGAGGCGGTGGACCGGGTGGAGTCAATCGCCGCCGGGCACGCCCGGGCGCTGTTCCGCGCGGACCATGCGTACGTCCAGCCGCATTCGGGGATCGACGCGAACCTGGTCGCGTTCTGGGCGATCCTCGCCCGCCGGGTGGAAGAGCCAGCGCTCACCACCGCCGGCGCCGGCCATGTGAACGACCTTCCCGCCGCCGAATGGCGAAGACTGCGGGAGGATCTGCACTCGCAGCGGATGCTGGGCATGGCGCTGGACGCCGGCGGCCACCTGACCCACGGCTTCCGGCCGAACATCTCCGGGAAGCTGTTCGACCAGGCCAGTTACGGGACGCACCCGGAGACGGGGCTGCTGGATTACGACGCGATCGCCGCCCAGGCCCGCGAGTTCCGGCCGCTCATCCTGCTGGCCGGGTACTCCGCGTACCCGCGGAATCCCAACTTCGCACGGCTCCGCGAGATCGCCGAGGACGCCGGCGCGACGTTCATGGTGGACATGGCGCACTTCGCCGGGCTGGTCGCCGGCGGCGTGCTGACCGGGGACCTCGATCCCGTGCCGCACGCCGACGTGGTCACCGCAACCACGCACAAGTCGCTGCGCGGCCCGCGTGGCGGGTTCGTGCTGTGCACCGGCGAGTACGCCCCGTTCGTCGACAAGGGCTGCCCGATGGTGCTCGGCGGCCCGCTGCCGCACGTGATGGCCGCCAAGGCGGTCGCGTTCGCCGAGGCTCGTCGGCCGTCGTTCGCGGGCTACGCGTCCAGCATCGTCGCCAACGCCCGCGCGCTCGCCGAAGGACTGCAGCGCCGCGGAACCAGCCTGGTCACCGGCGGCACCGACAACCACATCGTCCTGGCCGACGTGGCGGCCAGCTTCGGGCTGACCGGTCGGCAGGCCGAGTCCGCCCTGCTGGAGGCCGGCGTCGTGACCAACCGCAACAGCGTGCCCCGCGACCCCAACGGCGCCTGGTACACATCCGGGATCCGGCTCGGCACACCCGCGCTGACCACGCTCGGGTTCGGCCCCGGCGAACTGGACGAGATCTCCGCGATCATCACCGCCGCGCTCCGCGCCACCGCGCCTGCGTCCGCGACGGCCAGGGCGAAGTACATCATCGACCCCCGCGTCGCCGCGGACTGCCGTGCCCGCTGCGCCGATCTCCTCGGCCGCCACCCGCTCTACCCGGAAATCGAGTTGTGAGACGGTCGTGCGCGGCGGACCCGGCTCCACGGTCTAATCGCCGACCCCCGAAGGCACGTCGCCCGGTGTGACGCCGTCAGGAGGAACGTCCGCGGGAGGAACGTCCCCAGCAGAAACGCCCGCGGGTGGAGCGCCCGCGGGAGGAACGTCCCCGGCCGCGCGGACCGGGGACACCGCTGCCCGCTGGTTCCGGAATCCGGGCAGCAGCCTGGCAAGGATCAGCGCTCCCGCCGCGCACGCCACGCCACCGGAGATCACCGCCGCGCCGGCACCGAAAGCGGTGGCGGCCGCCCCCGACTCCAGATCTCCCAGCCGCGGGCCGCCCGTGACCACGGCCATCTGCAGCCCCATGAGGCGGCCTCGCAGCGCGTCGGGCACCGAGAACTGGATGATCGTGTTCCGGAACACGGCCGAGATCACGTCGGCCCAGCCCGCGATGGCGAGCAGCGCCAGGGCCGCGGGCAGCCAGGACACGAGCCCGAACCCGGTGATCGCCAGGCCCCACACCACAACCGCGATGATCACCGCCCGTCCCTGGCGCCGTATCCGGCTGACCCACCCGGTCGTCAGCGCGCCGAGCAGCGCGCCGGCTCCTGGTGCCGCGTAGAGCAGGCCGACCGTGGTCGCGCCGCCGCCGAACACGGTCGCGGCGAGCGCGGGGAAGAGGGCGCGCGGCAGCCCGAACACCATCGCGTTGAGGTCGATCAGGTAGGCGCCCTGGACGGCCTGGCGCCCCCGCACGAAGCGGAACCCCTCGGCGATCGACCGCAGGCCCGGCGCGCGGCGCAGGCCGGCCGGAGGCTGCGGCGCGATGAGGAACGTGGCGAGCAGCGACGCGCCGAAGCTGGCGACATCCAGCCAGTACACGAAGCGGATCCCGGCACCCGCGAGCAGCAGGCCGGCCGAGGCGGGCCCCACGATCGCGCCGAGCTGGAACAGCGCCTGGAACATGGCGTTGGCGGCGGCCACCTCCCGCAACCCGACCATGTTGGGGACCATGGCGTTGCGCGCGGAGCTGTCCATGCCGCTCAGGCCGGCGGCCACGGCCGGGAAGACGAACAGCGGCCACAGCGAGGCACCCAGGTCGGCGTTGACCGCGAGCCCCGCGCTGCACGCGGCCATCAGCGACTCGACGGCGAGCAGGACGCGGCGGCGGTCTGCGGCGTCGACCACCGCGCCGCCGAGCAGTGACCCGGCGATGAGCGGGAAAAGCTGGGTGAGCGACACGAGCCCGACGTACAGGGATGAGTGCGTGAGCTGGTACACCTGGTACGGCACCGCGACCGCCGTCATCTGGGTGCCCAGCGTGGATACGGCTTGCCCGCTCATGAGCGCGCGGAAGTCACGGGACCGCCGCAGCGGGGTGAGATCCATCAGAACGTGGCGCGCGAGCTTGGCGGTTCGTCTGGCACCCATACCCCGCCATCATCCCATCAGGGTGAGGTGCCGCCTCACCTGGCGGGATGAGCCTGCCACCGTGGGGTACCACCTGCTCAGCATGCGCTGACGCGCGCCGTGCATCACCCGCCGCGGGGGAGACGCGTGCTCAACGCTGCGGCTGAGCATCGTGGCGCCGGTGTCAGTCGTAGCCCGAGATCAGGTACGCGGCTATCGCCCGTTCGGCCCAGTTCTTACGCCGGATTTCCCGTGCCCTCAGCCGTTCCGTCCGCGGCATGTCATCAGGCTGGCTGAGCTGGCTGAATATGGAGAAGCGGGCGGCAAGGCCCGGGTCGGCTCTGGCCTCGGCGCGCTCTATCGCGCGGAGCTTCCGGCGCTCGCCGGCAGGAAGGCTCATCGGGACCTCCAGGATTGCGCGGCTCCTCTCATGCTGGTACGCCGGCCCGCCGCCCGCATCACCCCGCACGGGTAGAGTCCACGATCCGGCACGTCTTCGCAGACCCGGAGTGCCCGGCCGCCGGCCGCCGCCGTATACCCCACGCTGGGTGATGTCTCCCGGCCCGGTACCGCTGACGCTGAAGGCACAGACGACTGGAGGAGGCGGCATGGCGATCGGACCGGTGCAGCTCATCGTGCTCGGCTTCAACCACCCCGACTTTCATGGTGAGGTGATCCAAGAGCTCGAGCGGCTACGGGAAAGCGACACGGTACGCGTCATCGACGCGATAGCCGTGTACAAGGACGCCGATGGCGAGCTCGAGGTCGAGCACCTCAGCAACCTGACGGAGCAGGAGGCGATCGAGTACGGAACCAAGATCGGCGCGCTCATCGGCCTTGGCATCGAAGGCGAAGAGGGCATGATCGAGGGCGCCGAGGCCGGTGCCGAGGTGGCGGCGGCCGAGGGAATCGACGTCTTCGGCGACGCCGAGGAGTGGGACGTGCTCGAGGACATCCCCAACGACTCGGCGGCGGCGCTCATCCTGCTCGAGCACCACTGGGCGGTGCCGCTGCGGGACGCCATCGCCCGCGCCGGTGGCTTCCGCATCAGCGACGGCTTCATCAGCCCACTCGACCTGGTGGCGATCGGGATGATGACTGCCGATGAAGCGCAAGAGCTGCACGCGCTGGAAACCACGGGCGCGGCTAAGTCTTGACGAACGGGAGGAGGACCGAGATGTTCGGAAGCCGCAGGGTCGCCCGCCGCACGGCACGGCGGACCACACGGCGGACCGCACGGCGCGTCTCGCGCCGCCGCATATAACGCATGCCGCACGGCGCCACCGGCCGAGGTGGCGCTCGAGCTCGTGCTGTTCAGGCCGCTCGTGCTGTTCAGGCGGGGCGGACGTTCGGCTCACGCAGTTCGCGCAGCGAGGCCGCGAAAAACGCCAGGCGGTCCCGCACCACGTTCGCGAGCGTGCTGTCGGCGCCCGCGGCGGACCGTTCGGCGCCCATGGCGGAGCGCGCGGCCTGCAGCGAAGCGAGCACGTCCGCGATGCGCATGCGGTCGGCGTCGTCCGCGGCGCTTTCGCGCAGCCCGTAGAGGAACTGCCCGTAGTCGTCCGCACGGCGCTGGATGTCGAACCAGCGTGCTGCCGCGTCGGCGGAATAGAGCGCGTCCGGGGCCTCGGCCGCCGCCATCGCGTCATGCAGCGCGGCGCCCCTCGCGTACGCGTCGATGAGCCGCGACCGCCAGCCCGCCGCGGCGGCCGCGCGGCGCCGGCTGCCGCGCGTGGTCAGCGCGATGATCCACGCGAGCAGGGCGATGAAGACGGCGGCGCCGAGCGCGACCCACAGCCAGGTGAGCGCCGAGCCGGAGGTGGTGTGCGCTGAGGCGGTGGCCGAGGGCGCGGGTACGACCCCGGCCGGGGACCGCGTTCCCGGCGTCACGGTTGCGGGTGCGACTCCGGCTGCGGTGGTCGTGGCCGGGGCGGTGGTCGCCGCCGGGGCGGTCGCCGGGGCGGTGGTCGTGGCCGGGGCGGTTGCCGACGCCGGCGGGGTCGTCGCCACCGGGCGGGTGACCGACGCGGCCGCGCTGGCCGCGAAACCGCTCACGGCGTGCTTTGCCGACTCGGCCCGGCTGCACGCCGTCACCATGCAGCCGGCGATGACGGCCCAGAAGACGACAACGAATCCCGCAGCGACTTTCCGCATGGCTCGGCTCCTTCACGTGCCCCACACCGAGTGAACAATTCCGGGCCCGCTCACAAACCACCCACGGTGGGTGACGTGTGTGCCGGGCACAGGGCCGACCGTTGATCTGGGAACGCTCTCACTCCGAACGCTGTCGGGCGCTGGAAAGGAACGATCATGGCTGGTCCGGTCAAGGCTGACGTTGATGACATGACGCGCGATACGCTCTTCGGCCTGTCGGTGGGAGACATCGATCCCATAGCCGACGGCATGGAACTCCGCGAGCAGTGGCGCCAGCGGAGCGGCCTCGACGAGCGCAGCTTCTCCCTGGTCAAGATCGCCGCTCTGATCGCGCTGGACGCGCCTCCGGCGTCCTATCTGTGGCAGGTGGAGAACGCCCTCGCCTCGGGCGTCTCCCCGAAGGACATCCTGGGCGTGCTGTTCGCGGTCGCGCCCCAGGTCGGCGGCCCCCGCGTGGTGGCGGCGGCGCCCGAGATCATGTGCGCGCTCGGCCTGCCGCTCCCCGCCGAGCCTCCAGATCCGTCGTCACCGTTGTGACGGAGGCGCCCCCGAACATAGCGGCTGTATTCTCTTGCCGACGGCGACCTCACGTCGGTGACGTGTGGATATGCTGCGAACAATCCGGTGGATAACAAGGCCGAGCGAAGCGCCCTCTCCATCCCGGCACGCCGGAACCCGCTCCCGCTGGAGGCCCGTACCTCCGCCGTGCCGCCCGCACTCCGCCACGCCGGGATCGCGCGCAGCTCGTCACCGCTCTCCGCAAGGAAGGGTCGGGCCGGCCGGCGCGTTGAACTACGTGACTGTGGCGCACGCACCAGCACCAGCACCAGCACCGGCATCAGCATCGCGAGCGGAAGTGAGGCTCACAATGGCGCTGCCCTACGACTCCGCGGCCAAGTTCCAGGAGTACGCCCACCCGGAGATGATCGTGTCGACCGAGTGGGTGGCCGCGCACCTCGACGACCCGAGCCTCGTGGTGGCCGAGTCCGACGAGGACGTGCTGCTCTACGAGACCGGCCACATCCCCGGCGCGGTCAAGCTCGACTGGCACACCGAGCTGAACGACCCGGTCACGCGCGACTACGTCGACGGTGCCGGCTTCGCCCGGCTGATGTCGGAAAAGGGCATCTCCCGCGATACCACGCTGGTCCTCTACGGTGACAGGAACAACTGGTGGGCCGCGTACGCGCTGTGGGTCTGCTCGCTTTTCGGCCACCCTGACGTGCGCCTCATGGACGGCGGGCGGGCCAAGTGGGTCGCCGAGGGCCGCCCGGTCAGCACGGAGACCCCGCAGCGCCCGAGGGCCGAGTACCCGGTCGTGGAACGCGACGACAAGCAGATCCGCGCGTTCAGGGAGGAGGTGCTCGCGCACCTGGGCAAGCCGCTGATCGACGTGCGCTCGCCCGGCGAGTACACCGGCGAGCTGCTGCACATGCCCGACTACCCGCAGGAAGGCGCCGTGCGCGGCGGACACATCCCCGGTGCCAGGAACGTCCCGTGGGCGCGTGCGTCCGCCGAGGACGCCACCTTCCGGCCGCGAGCCGAGCTGGAGGCGATCTACCGCGACGAGGCGGCCCTGCGCCCCGGTGACGAGATCGTCGTCTACTGCCGCATCGGCGAGCGCTCCAGCCACACGTGGTTCGTGCTCCAGCACCTGCTGGGCTACCCGCACGTGCGCAACTACGACGGGTCATGGACCGAGTGGGGCAACAGCGTCCGCGTTCCGATCTCCCGAGGAGACACCCCGTGACGACCGCCATCCTCCATCCCCGGCTGCAGGAGATCGTCGATGACTTCGCCGCCCTGCCGGGAAAGGACCGGCTGCAGCTGCTGCTCGAGTTCTCCGAAGAGCTGCCCGCCCTGCCCGGCCGCTACGCCGAGGATCCGGCGCTGCTCGAGCCCGTGCCGGAATGCCAGTCACCGCTCTTCCTCGCCGTTGAGGTCGGCGACGACGAGACCGTTCACCTGTTCTTCGACGCCCCACCGGAAGCACCGACAACCCGTGGTTTCGCGGGCATCCTGCACACCGGCCTGGACGGCCTCACCGCCGACGAGGTCCTGGCCACTCCCGCCGAGTTCACCGGCCAGCTCGGCCTGCAGGACCTGGTGAGCCCGCTCCGCCTGCGCGGCATGGCCGCCATGCTGGCCCGCATCAAGCGCCAGATCCGCGACCACCGCGCCTAATCCGCGACCACCGCCCGCAGCGGCCTGGGCTTCGTACCAGGGTTTCCGGCACGTCCCAGATACGCCCTTTTTCTCACTAAACGGACGGTGGCTCACCCCCAATTTCCGCGACACGCGGCGCCCTTCCACCGTCGTGGAAACCAGCATGCCGGATACGGCTCTGGCTTAACCTCCGGATGGTAACTAACCTCATCGATCGCTACCCGCCCTCCATGCCCACAGGTAACACCCCCCGCTGCCGGCAGCAGCCTCCTGCGCGGGGCCAGATGCGCCAGCGGCCCCACTGGGCGGGGCCAGATGCGCCAGCGGCCCCGCCGCCATCGTGAGCCCGGCCGCGACCATCCAGAAATACACACGCCAGAGCACCGGATACGAGATGGTGGTCACGGCGCTGGACGGGCTGCCTGTAAAGGCGGCGCGCGGAGCGTATCTACGGGCGATTGTCCGGCTCTTCATGTCAGGGGAGCGCTTTGGGGGCGCATGGCAGGGCCGGCGAGCTGAGCCGCACCAACGGGGAGGGCCACATGGCAGGCAACGTCCATCGATTCCGCGGGCTGTGCAGACGCTTGGTGCGGCTGCGCGACGCGATCGCGACTCTTGTCCTCGGCGCGGGGCTCGCCGTGGTGGGCGCCGCCGTCCCGGCCCAGGCGGCCGCGGCCGTCCCGAACCATTGGGGCTTCGCCTATGTGAACGTACCGACGGGCATCCCTGACCCCAGCCATCAGGCGGGCAGCTGGCCTGCCCCCTTCAAGGTCAGTGTCTCGGCGGGCGCACCGGGCCAGGAGTTCGTGCGCTTTCCGCGGATCGCGTCCCCCGGAGGCGTCGTGCACGTGACCGCCGTCGCCGACATAGCGGTATGGTGCCAGGCGCAGGGGTGGTTCCCGTCCGGTCCCGACGAGATCGCGGTGGTCCGCTGCTTCCGGCCAGGCGGTGCGCCGGTATTCGTGCCGTTCAGCGTGACGTTCACGCAAAGCTCCACGGGCCCGTTCCCGGCAGGACGCGCGTATGGCTACGTCCACTTCAGCGGCGGGATCGTAAGCCAGTTCAACTCCAGCGGCGCCCCCATCACCGTCACCCCCGCGGGGACGGGCACGTGGGTCGTGCATATGGCGGGTCTGGGGTCCGCGGGCCTGTCCGGCAACGTTCAGGTGACCGCGGTCGACCCGGTCAACCCCGCCAAATGCAAGGTGGCAGCGTGGAAGCCGTCGCCCCCGGAGCAGGTGTTCCTGGTGCGCTGCTTCGACAAGCTGGCTTCGCCCCTCAGCACCGGCTGGAGCCTCAGCTACCAGCGCGGCAGAGCGATCACCGGTACCCAGCCCAAGGCGTTCGGCTACACCTTTGACAACCAGCCCCTCCTGCCCGGGCCCTACGCGCCGGTGCCCCCGGCGGTCAACTTCAATTCCCTGGCGGGGATCAACACCATCCGGGCCGCGGGCACCGGGCTGCGGCTCGTCATCTTCCCGCGGGCCGGCGTGCTGCCCAACACCGTCCTGGTCACCGCGTTCGGGCCCAGCGCGGACTTCTGCAACATGCTGACGGTCTGGGGCACCGCTGGCGGGCAGGTGCTCGTGCGCGATGTCGCCTGCTACACCGCCACCGGCGTGCGGCAGCCGCAGGCTTCACTGATCACGTACACGTCAGCGTTCTAGCTCCAGGGACTTGTCCCCGGCCCGGTCCGCCGGCGCTGACCCGGGCACTGATGGGCGGCCGGACCTCATGGGTCCCAGCATGTGGCTATTCTCGGAATGTGGATTGGAGCCTGTTCGGCTGCGCCCGCCGGGGGCACGTGACGTACGCGCCGGACGAACCAGAGCTGCGGGACCGGCTGATGGTACCGACAGCGGGCGGAACGGCCTGGCGGTGCCTGCGCTGCGGTGCGTTTGTGACCGGCGCGAAGCACGGCAGCGGCCCGGCCGCGGCGGCGCCGCTGATCCGCCGGGGCAAGGAGCTGCGCAGCGAGCTGATTCTGCGCGTGTTCGCGGTCGAGCGGTTCCTCCGTTTCCTGGTCTTCGGCGGCGCGGCCTACGGGGTGTGGCGTTTCAAGTACGACCGGGCCGGTATCCAGCGGGCGTTCAACAACGACCTGCCGGCCATCCGCGCGCTGTACCGGGATCTCGGCTTCAGCGTCAGCAACTCCAGGCTGCTCGGGCTCATCCAGCACTCGTTCACGCTCGATTCACGCACGCTGACCTACCTGGCCATCGGGCTGGCCGCCTACGCCGTCATCGAGCTGGTGGAAAGCATCGGGCTGTGGCTGGGCAAGCGGTGGGGCGAGTACTTCGCCATGGTGGCGACCTCGGCGTTCCTGCCCTATGAAATTTATGACCTGACCGTGAAGATCACCTGGCTGCGGGTCGCGGCGTTCGTGATCAACCTGCTGCTCGTCGCCTACCTGGTGTGGGCCAAGCGGCTGTTCGGTGTCCGCGGCGGCAAGAAGGCATACGAGGCGAGGTTGCGCAGCGAGTCCGTCATCGAGGTCGAGCAGGCCGCGCTCGCTACGGCGTCAGCCGGATCGGCGGCACCAGCCGACCAGCCCGGCCGAAGCTCGCCCCCGCGCCTCTAGCCAGCGTCTGCGTGGTGAGCTGCGGTCCTCGCGACCGATCACGTGACGCAGCGCCGGATGAACAGCCGGGTGGCGATCGGGGTCAAGGCGGCCAAGCCTGCGGTGAAAGCGATCGCGAGTACCCAGGCCGGCAGGTGCGCCAGTTGCGGGACGAAGACCGAGCGTAGGCCTTCGCTGAAGTACAGCAGCGGGTTGAACAGGACGAGGATCTGCAGCCACGGTATGGGCCGCAGCGCCGCCCACGGAAAGTACACGCAGCCGAGGAACGTCAGCGGGATCATGATGAAGGACATCAGCGCGCTGATCCGGCGAGGGTTCACGGCCGTCCCGAGCGCCATCCCCATGCACGCCGACAGCAGCGCTGTAGCGATCATGACGACGGTCGCCAGCCACCACAGCCGGCGAACACCTGGCCGCGCAGCAACGCCGGCTCGGCCGCCTGGCCGGGCGCGAACCGCTGCTGCGCCGCCTGCTTCGTCACGCCGAGGGCATCGCCGATCTCGTTCCACAAGACGCCGCCCCGCCGTGCCTCGTCCACGAAGTGGCCGAGCAGGTGGTCGGCCAGCCGGTTGAGCTCGGCCGCGGCGGCATGCGCCTCGGTGAGGAGCTGCAGCGGCGCCTTATTCACCGCAGCGCCGCCATGGGGTCACCGGTCCCGCAGCGCGGCGTCGAGGGTCGCCGCCCACTGGCGGACGATCAGCTCCCGGCGCGCCGAGTCGTCGGTGAGCAGGTCGGCGAGCCCGAGCCCGCGGGCCAGGTCCAGGGTGGCCTGCACCAGCCGGTGAGCCACCGGATCGCTGTCATCGACCCCCAGAAGCTGCACGGCCAGGCGGTGCGCGGCGCGCCCGATCCTGGCTTCCAGCGGCCTGATCCGCCGTCTGAGCGACTCGTCCGCCGCGGCCGCCGACCATACCTGCAGCGCCGCCTTGAACAGCCGGTCGGTGAACATGCCGACCATCCGCACCACCACCGCCTCGGTGCGCCCCGGCCCGTCCGGAAGGCCGGTGGCCTCGCGCATGAGCGCCATGCGGCTGTCTGACATGAACTCCAGCGCCGCGACGACCAGATCCTCACGGGTCGGGAAGTGGTGCTGCGCGGCGCCGCGGGAGACGCCGGCGCGCTCCGCGATGACGGTCACGGTCGTGGCGGCCCACCCGTGCGCGGCGAGGCAGTCGATGGCCGACTCCAGCAGCCGCTGCCGGGTGGCGCGGCTGCGCTCCTGCTTGGGCTCGCGGGTACCCGCCTCGGTCGCCGTTCTCAAACCGCCCACCTCGGTCGCCGTTTCCGCAGGAACGCGGCCATGCCCTCCAGCGCCTCCTCGCTGCCGAACAGCCGGGCCGACTCAGCCGCGAGCCGCTCGGCGGACCGGTCGAACCCGCCGAGGATCGCCGCGGTGGTCAGCGCCTTCGACTCGGCGAGCCCCTGCGGGGAGGCGAGGCGCAGCTCGCCGAGGATGGCCGCGGTCGCCTCGGCGGCGTCACCGGCGGCGATCGTGACCAGGCCAAGCGCCGCGGCCTCCCGCGCGCCGAACTTCTCTCCGGTCAGGAAATACCGGGCGGCGGCGCGCGACGTCAGCCGGGGCAGCACGGTCAGCGAGATGATCGACGGGGCCAGGCCGAGCCGCGCCTCGGTCAGCGCGAACGTGGACGACGGCCCGGCGATCACGATGTCGCACGCGCCGGCCAGTCCCATGCCGCCGGCCCGCACGTGACCGTCGATCCGCGCGATCACCGGCTTGGGCAGCTCGAGGATCGCGCGCAGGAGACCGGCCAGCGACCGTGCGCGCGCCCGAGGGCCCGCCGCGCCCGCCCGGTCCCCCGCGCCCGCCGCGCCCGCCGGGTCCGCCGCGCCCGGGGAACCGCTCTCCGGCTCCGCGCTCGCCTCGGCGAGGTCGGCGCCGGCGCAGAACGTGCCACCGGTGTGCGTCAGCACCACCGCGCGCACGGCCGGGTCGGCGGCCGCGGCCGCCAGGCCCTGCCTCAGCTCGGCGATCAGCCGGGCGGACAGGGCGTTGCGGTTGTGCGGAGAATCCAGGGTCAGGGTGGCGGCACCGTCGGCCGCCAGGTACCGCACGTACATCGCCGTGGATGTCAAGGCCGTCTCCTCAGTATGACTTCGGCAGTCCGAGGGTGTGCTCGGCGACGAAGTTGAGGATCATCTCCCGGCTCACCGGCGCGATCCGGATGATGCGGGCCATGGCGAGCATCGTGGACAGGCCGAGCTCCGCGGTCAGCCCCGAGCCGCCGTGCGTCTGGATCGCCTGCTCCAGGGCCCGGATGCTGGCTTCGGCCGCGGCGTACTTGGCCATGTTCGCGGCCTCCGCGGCCCCCGTGTCGTCGCCGCTGTCGTACAGCGCGGCGGCTTTCTGCATCATCAGCCTGGCGAGCTCGAGCTCGATCCTGGTCTGCGCCAGCGGGTGGGCGATGCCCTGGTGCGCGCCGACCGGGGTCTTCCACACGCGGCGCGTGCTGGCGTACTTGACGGCCTGCGCCAGCGCGTAACGGCCCATGCCGACGGCCATCGCCGCGCCGAGGATCCGCTCCGGATTCAGGCCGGCGAACAGCTGAGCCAGGGCCGCGTCCTGCTGCCCCACCAGCGCCCCGGCGGGCAGCCGCACGTCGTCGAGGAACAGGGTGAACTGGTGCTCGGGCTCGGCGATGTCCATCTCCATCGGCTGCGCGACGAAGTTCTCCGCGCCGGTGGGCACGATGAACAGCGCCGGCTTGAGTTTGCCGGTCCTGTGATCCTCGGTGCGGGCCACGATGAGCACGGCGTCTGCCCTGTCCACACCCGTGATGAAGACCTTCCGGCCGGTCACCACCCACGTGTCGCCGTCCCGCCGCCCGGTCGTGGTGATCTGGTGGGAGTTCGATCCCGCGTCGGGCTCCGTGATGCCGAACGCCATGATCTTCGAGCCGTCGGCCAGGCCGGGCAGCCACCGCCGCCGCTGCTCCCCGGTGCCGTACCTGGCGAGGATGGTGCCGCAGATCGCGGGCGAGACCACCATCATCATCAGCCCGGCCCCCCTGGCGGACAGCTCCTCCTCCACCAGCGCCAGCTCGTAGATGCCGGCTCCGCCGCCGCCGTACTCCTCGGGCAGGCTCACCCCGAGGAAGCCGAGCTTTCCGGCCTCGTTCCACAGCTCGGTCAGCGGCTCACCCGCCCGTGCCCTGGGCAGCGTGTAGCTCGTGTAGCTGTAGCGTTCGCCGAGCCTGGCCACCGAGGCGCGCAGGTCCTTCTGAACATCGGTCTCGATAAAACTCATGCCGGCTCCCCGGGTTGTGTGCCGTCCACGGCGCTTCGCGCCGTGGCGTCGACGATGGCCAGGACCGCGCCCACCTCGACGGGCTGGCCGACGGTGACGTCCAGTGCGGTGAGCACCCCGGCCGCGGGCGCCGCGATGGCGTGCTCCATCTTCATCGCCTCGAGCACGACGATCGGCTGGCCCGCGGTCACGCGGTCGCCCACCCAGGCGCCGACGCGGGTGACGGTGCCGGGGATCGGCGCCAGCAGCGACCCGGCGGAAACCTGTGCCGACGGGTCGGCGAAGCGCGGTCGCTGGATCAGCGACACCGGTCCCAGCGGGGAATCGACGCAGGTCAGTGCGCCATAGCGGGCCACCTCGAACCGGCGGCGAACAACGCCGGCCTCGCCGGGCACCTCGCCCCGCGCATCGCCGGGCACGTCCAGCACCACCAGCTCGGGTGCCGCGGAGACGAGCGAGAGCCGGTCATGGCCCTCGACGCGCAGGCCGTCCCGCGTAAACCGGTACCGCACCTCGATGTCGGCGCCGTGGCCAGAGCCGAACGTCTTCAGCTGCGCCTCGGCCGGCACGTTCCGCCAGCCGCTGGGCAGCCCGCCGTCGACCCGGGCGTCGCGCCGGTTCGCCGCGGCGTCCGCCAGCGCCGCGGCGATCGCCGACAGCTCCACGGACTCCGGCGACGCGAGCGGGCGCGCCAGCGCGTCCAGGCCGTGCCTGGCGAAGAACGCGGTGTCCGTGTCGCCGGCCAGAAAGGCCGGGTGCCGCAGCACCCGCACCAGCAGGTCGCGGTTGGTGGCCAGCCCGTGCACCTTCGCCCGCGCCAGCGCCGACGCCAGCAGGCGCGCGGCCTCCCCGCGGGTAGCGGCGTAGGAGATGACCTTCGCGAGCATCGGGTCGTAGTGCACCGGAACAAAGGAGCCGCCCGCGACCCCGGAGTCCAGCCGCACCCCGGGCCCGCCGGGCGCCCCGGGCTCAGCGGGCGGCGCGAACTCGGTGACCACGCCGGGGACCTCCAGCCGGTGCACGGTCCCGCTGTGCGGCCGCCAGTCGCGCGCCGGGTCCTCCGCGTACAGCCGGGCCTCGATCGAGTGCCCGCGCGCGGCGGGCGGCCCGGGCGGCAGCGGATCCCCGGCGGCGGCCTGAAGCTGCAGCCGGACCAGGTCGAGGCCGGTGGTGCACTCGGTGACCGGGTGCTCCACCTGTATGCGGGTGTTGCACTCGAGGAAGTAGAACCCGCCGCGTTCGCCGGCGGTGCCGCGTTCGTCCGCGAGGAACTCGACCGTGCCGGCGCCCTCGTAGCCGATCGCCTTGACCGCGGCCCTGGCCGCCTCGAACAGGCGCTCCCGCATGCCGGCCGTGCGCTCCACGAGCGGGGACGGCGCCTCCTCGATCACCTTCTGGTGCCTGCGCTGGATGGAGCACTCGCGCTCGCCCACCGCCCACACGGTGCCGTGCCGGTCGGCCATCACCTGCACCTCGATGTGGCGGCCGTTCTCCAGATACGGCTCGCAGAACACCGTGGGGTCGCCGAAGGCGGACCGGGCCTCGCGGCGGGCGGCCTCGATCTGGCCCGCCAGCCCGGCGAGCTCGCGGACCACCCGCATGCCGCGGCCGCCGCCGCCCGCGGACGCCTTGATCAGCACCGGAAGATCGGCCCCGGTGACGTCCGCGGGATCCAGCCCGGCGAGCACCGGCACCCCAGCGCCGCCCATCAGCTTCTTGGCCTCCACCTTCGAGCCCATCAGCTCGATCGCCCTGACCGGCGGCCCGATCCAGACCAGTCCCGCGTCGAGGACGGCCTTCGCGAAGCCGGCGTTCTCGGACAGGAAACCGTAGCCGGGGTGGATCGCGCCGGCTCCGGACGCGAGCGCGGCGCCGATCAGCAGCTCGCCGCGCAGATAGGTCTCGGCGGGCGCGCTGCCGGGCAGCCGGACCGCCGTGTCGGCGTCCGCGACATGCGGCGACGCCGCGTCCGCGTCGGAGAACACGGCGACGGTGGACAGCCCCATGCGCCGGCAGGTGGCGAAGACCCGGCGGGCGATCTCCCCGCGGTTCGCGACAAGCACAGAGGTCAGCATCGCCAGGCCTCACATCCGGAAGACGCCGAAGTTCGCGGTGCCCTGGACCGGGGCGCTGTGGATGGCCGACAGGCACGCCCCCAGCACCGTGCGGGTGTCCCGGGGATCGATCACGCCGTCGTCGTAGAGCAGGCCCGACAGGAAAAGGGGCAGCGACTCGGCCTCGATCTGGTTCTCGACCATCGCGCGCATCACGGCGTCCGCCTCCTCGTCGAAGGGAGCGCCCCTGGCGGCCGCCGCCGCGCGGCCGATGATCGACATCACGCCCGCGAGCTGGACCCCGCCCATCACCGCGGCCTTGGCGCTGGGCCAGGCGAACAGGAAACGCGGGTCATAGGCGCGCCCGCACATGCCGTAGTGGCCCGCGCCGTAGGAGGCGCCGATCAGCACCGAGATGTGCGGCACCGTGGAGTTCGTGACCGCGTTGATCATCATTGCGCCATGCTTGATGATGCCGCCCTGCTCGTACTCCCTGCCGACCATGTAGCCGGTGGTGTTGTGCAGGAACAGCAGCGAGGTGCCCGACCGGTTGGCGAGCTGGATGAACTGCGCTGCCTTCTGCGCCTCCGCCGAGAACAGCACGCCGCGGGCGTTGGCCAGGATGCCCAGCGGATAGCCGTGCAGCTCCGCCCACCCGGTGACCAGGCTCGGCCCGTACAGCGGCTTGAACTCGTCGAAGTCGGAGCCGTCGGCGATCCGGGCGATCACCTCGCGGGGATCGAAGGGAACCTTCAGGTCCGGCGGAACGACGCCGAGCAGCTCCCCGGCGCTGTACAGCGGCTCGGCCACCGTGGCCCGCGGTGCCGGGCCCCGCTTGCGCCAGTTCAGCCGCTTGACGATCAGGCGGCCGATGCGGATCGCGTCCCTTTCGTCGGCGGCGAGGTAGTCGGCCAGGCCCGAGGTGCGCGCGTGCATCTCGGCGCCGCCGAGCGACTCGTCGTCGGACTCCTCGCCGGTGGCCATCTTCACCAGCGGGGGGCCGCCGAGGAACACCTTCGACCGGCCGTTGATCATCACCGTGTGGTCGGACATGCCGGGTACGTAGGCCCCGCCGGCCGTGGAGTTGCCGAACACCAGGGCGATCGTCGGGATGCCCTTGGCCGATGCCCTGGTGAGGTCACGGAACAGGCGGCCGCCGGGGATGAACACCTCCTTCTGGGTGGGCAGGTCCGCGCCGCCGGACTCGACGAGCGAGATGATGGGCAGCCGGTTCCGCATCGCGATGTCGTTGGCGCGCAACGATTTCCGCATCGTCCACGGGTTACTGGTGCCGCCCCGCACGGTCGGGTCGTTGGCGACGATCACGCATTCGGTGTCCTCGACGACGCCGATGCCGGTCACGATCGACGCGCCGACTGCGAACTCGCTGCCCCACGCGGCGAGCGGGCACAGCTCGAGAAACGGCGAATCGGCGTCGACCAGCAGCTCGATGCGCTCGCGGGCGGTGAGCTTGCCGCGCCTGCGGTGCCGGTCCAGTCTCTCCGGCCCGCCGCCGGCGATCGCCTTGGCGTGCTCCGCCTCGATCTCGGCGAGCTTGTCCCGCATCGCCGCGGCCGCGGCCGCATAGGCCCCGGACCCCGTGTCGAGCGCGGACCTCAGCACGCTCATGGGAGCAGCTTCTCCGGGATGGCGACGTGCCGGGAGCGGAGCCATTCGCCCAGCCCCTTGGCCTGGGGATCGAACCGCGCCTGGTAGGCGGCACCCTGGCCCAGGATGCCCTCGATGACGAAGTTCACGGCGCGCAGCTTCGGCAGCACGGTCCTGCTGACCGGCAGGCCGGCGCACTCGGGCAGCAGCTTCCCGAGGCGCTCGGCGGTCAGCGCGCTCGCCAGCCAGCGCCACTGGTCGCCGGTGCGCACCCACACGCCGATGTTCGCGTCGCCGCCCTTGTCGCCGCTGCGCGCCCCGGCGATCGTGCCGAGCGGTACCTCACGCTCCGGCCCCGGCGGCAGCGGCTCCGGCAGCGCCGGCTCGGCGACGTCCTCCAGCTCGCGGGTCTCGGCGGCAGGGGAGATGTCGACCCGGGTGCCGTCGGGCAGCACAGCGACGTGCGGCACCTGTGCGGCGTCGACGTAGCCGGGGGTGAACATCCCGTACTCCGACGCGGCGCCCGGCGCCGACGTCAGGCTGAAACCCGGGTAGCTTGCCAGCGCCAGCTCGACGGCGGTGCCGGAGAACGCGCGCCCGGCGACGTCCGGGTTCGGGTCGCGGGCCGTGCACCGCAGGATCGCGCTGGCCTGCTCCTCGGTCCCGGGATCAGCCTGGTCCGTCCGCGCCAGCGTCCACGCCAGCTCGGCGGGCCTGTTCACCAGGGCCGCCTCGAGCTGCCCGCGCACCAGGGCGGCCTTGGCCTCGATGTCGAGGCCGGTGAGGACGAACGCCATCTCGTTACGGAAGCCGCCGACCGTGTTCAGCGACACCTTCAGCCGCGGTGGCGGGGCCTCGCCGGCTGCTCCGGTGATCCGCACCCGGTCCGGGCCGTCCTGCGCCAGCTCGAGCGAGTCGAGGCGCGTGGTCACGTCCGGCCCGGCGTAGCGCGCGCCGCCTATCTCGTACAGAAGCTGCGCGCTCACGGTGCCGACGGTGACCGCTCCGCCGGTGCCGGGGTGCTTGGTGATGACGCTGGACCCGTCCGGGTGGACCTCGGCGACCGGGAAGCCGGGATGGGCCAGGCCGGCGATCTCGGTGAAGAAGGCGTAGTTGCCGCCGGTCGCCTGGGCGCCGCACTCGATGACGTGCCCGGCGGCGACGGCGCCGGCGAGCCGGTCGTAGTCCGTACGGGCCCAGCCGAAGTGGGCCGCGGCCGGCCCGACGGCCAGCGACGCGTCCGTGACGCGCCCGGTGACGACGACGTCCGCGCCTGCCGTCAGGCACGCGGCGATGCCCCACGCCCCCAGGTACGCGTTGGCCGCCAGCGGTGTCCCGAAGCCCAGTTCCGCCGCCCGGTCCATGAGATCATCGCCCTCGACGTGCGCGAACCGCGCGGTGACGCCGAGGTTCCCGGCGATCTCCCTCAGCCTGGCGGTCAGGCCCGCGGGATTGAGGCCGCCGGCGTTGACCACGATCCGCACGCCACGGTCCACCGCCAGCCCCAGACAGTCTTCCATCTGCCGCAGGAAGGTCCTGGCGTAGCCAAGGCCCGGATCCCTGCGCCGGTCACGGCCGAGGATCAGCATGGTGAGCTCGGCGAGATAGTCGCCGGTGAGCACGTCGAGCTCGCCGCCCTCGAGCATCTCCCGCATCGCCGAGAGCCGGTCGCCGTAGAACCCGGAGCAGTTGCCGATCCGGATAACCCCAGGGTCCCCGGCCACCCGCCGCGGCGCTGGCGTCATCACATGGACCACTCTCACGGGCCGCGCCAAAAAAATCAAGCATGAATGATTTATTTTACTGAACGGGCCGTGGTCACTCCCCAGTAACCCGCATCCTTCCCTCACGTGACCGGCCAGTAACCTTCGTTGCGTGGCAGAGAGCTTCTACGTTCCGCTGGGGGTAGGCGCCCAGTCCCTCCTCATCGCCCCCCGCCCCGGCCGGCCTAACGGCTGACCCGCCTCCTCCTGGAGCCGGCCCGCGGCCGCCGCGGCGGCATTCACGCCAAAGTCCAGCGTGGCTGCCTTCTGGCCGCCGCCGGGCCCGTCACCAGGCCCGTCACCAGGCCCAGGGACGCCGCGCTGGTGGCTGCCCGGGCGTGGTTGCCGGCAGGCCCGGGGCCGGCTACGGACCAGCCCTTGCGCGGGCACCAGGGGCTGGCCGGGACGCCCGCGCACGGGTCGGGCATGGAGCGCAGGCCGCGGGGGAGCGGCTTCAGGATGACGGTGCCGTTCGGCTTCGGGTACTTCGCGCCGGGCGGGCACGGCCCCAGGCCGGTGTCGCAGAGGACCTGCGGGAACAACTGGCCTCCGGTGTTGGCGGCCTTGGTGGTGACCCCGCAGGTCTTCTGGGTCTTCTCGAGGTTCGGCGGCGCGCTGCCGTCGGGCGCGTGGTTGCCGCGGAAGCAGTTCTGCGGCTCGCCGCCGAACAGGGTGATCTGGCCGAAGTCCGAGTTGCTCGGGTTGCCGAAGTAGCCGTTGTGCCGGAACGTGTTGTGCAGCAGCGCGTCGCTCATGGGGTCCAGCACGCAGCCGAAGCCCGGCACCTGGTGGCCCCCGGCGCCGGTGCAGGTCTGGCCGAGGCTCGGCGTGCCCGTCTGAGCGTACGGGATGAACAGCACGCCCCACGCTCCGTTGTTCGCGACGACGTTGTCCATGACCGTGTCGAACCGTCCGCCCGAGACGGTCATCCCGGTGCCGATGGGGCCGGCCGCCGCGGAGCCCGCCGCCGGCACCGTCGAGCTGTTGTTGTCGTGGACGTAGTTGTGCAAGAACACCCAGCATGAGGTGGTGTGCGTGATCGGGCTGACCTTGCCGCCCGGGCACCGGCCGTCCTGCGGCGCGGGCGGGTCCCCGACGACCGCGGTGTTGGTGTCCAGGCCGTCCTGGTTGTGGTCGAACTGGGAGTTCTCGATGACGATGGTCCCGCCGGAGTTGGTGCCGGAGTAGCCGAGCGCGCTGTTCTCCATCCACATGTGGTCCAGGACCGCGTCGCACCGCCGCAGGCAGGCGCCCACGTACGCGCCCGAGTCGTTCATGTTGCTGGCGTAAAGCTGGTTCCAGGTGGCCGGGCCGGCCGAGTTGCCGGCGAAGATGCCGTACTCGGCGGCGGTCGCCTCGTTCCTGAAAAACGTCGATGTGGCGGTGAGGTAGCTGCCCCAGTAGCCGGCCAGGCCGATCTTGCCGGATCCGGCTCCGCCGTTCCACCAGATCTCGTTGCCCGACGCTCCCGTGCCCGCCAGGAAGTTGCAGACCGTGAGGTTCTCGACGCTCACGTCGCTGGCCTTCCACACCAGGATCCCGTTGCGGCCGACGTGCGTTCCATGCGGCCCCGCTGCCCCGTAGTCCTGGGCCGGCGGCCGGGAACTGCACGGCGCGGATCCGGGTTTGGTGCCGTCGACGATGACCGTGTTGCGGTTCATGCCGCGCAGGGTGATGCCGGACTTGGCGATGTACACGCCGCCCATCCGCCCCACGGCGGGGTTCCCGCGCGGGCCCGTCTCGTCGGCGCGCTCGTGGTAATCGCCGGGCCCGACCAGGATCCAGTCACCGGGCCGTGCGGCGTTCACCGCGGACTGAATGGTCTTGTACTTCCCGGCCTTGCCATGGAACGTCCCGACCAGCAGAACCCTCGCCCCGTGCCACCCGCCCGTGGCCGGCGCGGCGGCGGACATACCGGGGAGCGCCCCAGCGGACAGCATCCCGCAGCCGAGGGCCACCGCTCCGAGCGCGCACGTCCTGCGCAAAGCACCATGGATGCCGCCCGTCATAGCCGATCCTCCGTTTCTCAGGAAATTCAGAAGAAACGTTACGCATCAGGACCGCCGGCCGCTAGGGGTGTCCCGTGGGTGCCGGGCGTACCAGCCGCTATCACAGGAGCCGTCTCCAATCACGCTAAGCGCCCGGCGGCTATTGCGGCGCAATCATGAACGTAGGAAGATCGCAGTAAGATATGCTGTCCGGCTCACGGAGGCGGAGTCCGATGACGCAGCCCACGTCCGTGTTTCTCATCGCAGGAGCCAAGAATCTGGGCGCGAGTGCGGGGTCTCTTGCCGCGAGACCCTCGTTCACCCAATCACTTAATCCGGCTCACTCGACGCTCGGCAGCACGCTTGTCGCCCTCATCCCGATCGTCCTGCTCCTGATACTGCTCCCCGTGATGCGGATGTCGGCATGGCGGGCGGTGATCATCGGCGCGGCGGTCACCATCATCCTCGCGATCACCGTCTGGCGCACACCGGTGAGCGGCGCGTTCGCCGCGTGGGGAGTCGGCGCCGGCACCGGCTTCTGGTCGATTGACTGGATCACGTTCTGGGGGGTGATCATTTACAACACGCTGGTGCGCACCGGGGCCTTCGGCGATTTCAAGCGCTGGCTCGTCGTCCAGGCGACGCGGGACGTCCGGGTGCAGGCGATCCTGCTCGCCTGGGCGCTGGGCGCGCTGCTTGAGGGCCTGGTCGGCTTCGGCTACCCGTGGGCGGTCGTCGCGCCCATTCTGGTCGGGCTCGGGGTGGTGGAGATCGACGCGATCAGGGTCGCGGCGCTCGGGAACAACGCGCCGGTCTCGTTCGGCGCGCTGGGCGCCCCCATCATCGCGCTGTCGGCGGTGACCAAGGTCCCGCTGGACCAGCTGTCGGCCTCGGTCGGCCGGATCGTCGCCATCCTCGCCCTGCTCCCGCCGTGGATCCTGATCCTTCTCGTCACCGGGCGGCGGGGCCTGCGCGGCGCCTGGCCGCTGGCCGTCGTGGGCTCGTTCTCCTTCATCCTCGGCCAGCTGCCCGCCTCGCAGTTCCTCGGCCCCTACCTGCCGGACATCATCGGCGCGGTTGTCTGTTTCGGCGCGCTCCTCCTCCTGCTCCGGTTCTGGCGGCCGAAGGAGACGCTGGGGTTCGGCGGAGTGCCGGTAGAGGCAGCAGAGATAGATTTTGACCGAACGAGCGGTGGCGTCCCGCCTCCGGCCGGTGCCCCGTCCCCGGCCGGTGCCCCGTCCCCGGGCGGCGCCCCGTCCCCGGGCGTTACGCCGTCCCGGGTCAGTGACGGAGGCGTCGAAGCGGCGACCCGCACACGGGTAGCCACCCAGCCCAGCACGCGTGAGGCTATCCGGGGACTCCTGCCGTTCGGTGTCCTCATCGCGGTCGTCGTCGCCGCGACGGGACCCTGGTCTCACCTGAGCGACTACAACCTCGCCAAGCCCACCGTCACCGCGACCAGTTCGCTGTCCCACAAGGCCACCGAGATCTCCTGGTCGTTCGCTCCCGCCGTGGCCGGCACCTGGATCCTGGTGTCGTGGCTGGCCATCCTGGCGGTGCTTCTGGTCCGCCCGCGCGAGATCCCCGGCATATTCCGCCTTACGTTCTCGCAGATGTGGGGGGCGCTGATCGTTGCGCCGGTGATATTCGGGCTCGCCACGGTGTTCAACTACTCCGGCATGGCGAACACGATGGCGCATGGTTTCTCCAGGATCGGCCCCGCGTTCGTGGTTCTGGCCCCGGTCATCGGCTTTATCGGCGTCGCCCTCTCGGGCAGCAACACCTCCACGAACGCCCTCTTCGGCGGTTTCCAGTACTCGGTTGGAGGCCTGCTGCACATGCCGCCGCTGCTGCTGCCCTCGGTGAGTTCCGTGGGTGCGGAGATCGGCAAGCCGATCGCCCCGCAAACCACGAGCGTGGGCGTCTCCACCAGCAAGTACGTGCGCCGTGAGGGCCAGGTGATCAGGTACAACCTTCCCTGGACCCTGTTCATGCTGGCCTACCTGATCCTCATCGCCCTCTTCTACCGCGGTGTGCTGCCGGCGGCGATGCAGCCCTGATCGCGGGTGACACTTGACCCCGCGCCTGGCCCGCGCCGTCACCGGGCTGCCCGGCTGAGTGACCACCGTTCGTTCGGAAAAAACTTACGAGCGCCGGGCGGCGCGGTCGCGAGCCCTGGAATCATGACTCACTGACGAGCCGTTCGAGGGCGAGTTCCAGCACGTCCGCGCGGTCGTGCCCGCCGTGGTCGGCGGCGATGAAGTGGTTGCCGATGAGCAGCGAGTAGGCGAGCAGGCAGCGGGCCTCGACGTCGCCGGGGCCGGCGCGGCAGGCGCCGAAGAGCGCCCGCAGGTAGCCCATGCGCTGGTTGTCCACGCGCCGCAGGCGCTCGGCGACCGCCGGATCGTGCCTGGCCCAGTCGCGGATGGCGAGGTCGGTCTTCACAACACCGGGGGAGGTGAGCGCGAGCAGTCGCCGCAGCTTGACTCTCGCGCCGCCGCCCTCGCGCTCTAGGCGCTCGGCCACCTCCTCGGTGGTTGCCCGCTCCCAGGTGTTGAGCATCGCGTCGAGCAGGGCGCGGCGGTCGCGGAAGTGCCAGTAGAAGCCGCCCCTGGTGACGCCGAGCGCCCGGGCGAGCGGCTCGATACGGACGGCGTCCGGGCCGCCGGCGGCGAGGACCCGGAGCCCTTGCCTGATCCACGCGTCCCGGGAGGTGCGCGTCGGGGGAGCCATCGCCTGCCCCGCTGCTGGTGCCTAGCGCCCCTGCCAGCGCGGCTCGCGGCCTTCGGCCATCGCCTGGAGGGCTTCTTTGAAGTCATCGGACCTGAGGCAGCGGATCTGCTCCTGCACGGCGACCGTGAAGCTTTCCCCGGGATCGCGGTACCACGCCGCGTCGATCGCCCGCCTCGCTCCCCGCACCGCCAGCGGCGGCTGATTGGCCAGGCGGGTGGCGAGCGCGGTCGCGGCCGTGTCGAGGTCGGCGCCGGCGACCACCCGGTTGGCGAGCCCGATCCGCAGGGCCTCGGCGGCGTCGACGATCTCGCCGAGCAGGATCAGCTCCCGCGCCCGGCTCTCCCCGACGATCCGCGGCAGCCGGACCGTGGCGCCCATGTCCGGCATGAGCCCGTAGCGGGTCTCCAGCAGGCCTACCCTGGCGTCCTCGGCGAAGATGCGGAAATCGCAGGCCAGAGCCAGCTGCAGGCCGGCGCCGTAGGCGTGGCCGCGTACGGCGGCGACGCTGGGGCAGCCGAGGTCCGGGATCCAGCTGAACGTCCCCGCCACGGCCATGCCGGCGGCGAGGCTCTCCTCGTCATCGGGCCGCTCGGCCCAGCCGGCCAGCATCCCGCCCATGCCCTCGACCAGGTCGATGCCGGCCGAGAAGGCAGGCCCCTCCCCGGTGACCACCAGGCATCGCAGCGTCTCGTCGGGCAGCAACTCGGCTCCGAGCCGGGCCAGCTCCTGCCACATCAGCGGGTTCTGCGCGTTGCGCTTGGCGGGACGGGCGAGGGTCAGGGTGCCGATGCCGGCGTCGCGCTCGTAGCGAATGGTCTGGTAGCCGCTCATGGTGGTCAGCCTCGATCCATACAGTGCTGTATGGATCGAGGCTAGGCGTCGTCCGTGGCGGGTGTCAACCGTAACCGGCGGTGCCGGCCGGGTCGCGGGAGGTAGCGCATCAGGCGTTATCCTCGCCGGGCAGGATGCCGGGCGGCATGACGTCGGTGTCGGGTCGCGCGACGGCGCGACGGCCGCTCGCCTTCTGCCAGTAGGTCTCCTTGCCGAGCAGCGACTCACCGAACCGGTCGAACTCGGCGATGACCTTCTGCGTCGCCGCGGTAACGGCGTCATGGGTCCGTTCGCCCAGCTCCTCGAGCTGCCGGGAAACCTCCCCGTCGATGCGGGCGGCCACCTCGTCCTTCGCCAGGGTGCGCAGCTCCTGTTTGGCCTCACGCACCGCGGCACGCAGGTCCTTCGTGGCGGCGTGGGCTTCGCGGATCATCTCCCGGCACTCGCTCATCGCCGCCTGCAGCCGGTCCAGTTCGCTCACGGCATCCTCCTCGCTCGAGGAAACGGAGCGGCACCTGGTCAGGCTACCAACTGGGCGATGCTGCCTGACCAGCGCCTATGCCGTCACCCGCGGCGGAAGCCAGGTTCGCCGTGACCTTCCCGAGATCCGCTCTAGGCGAGCTCAACCAGTGGGAAGGCCCGGTGGCGGCGTGGGGGTATGAGGAAGTTCTGCCGACGGGTCGCGGTGATGAACCGTTCCAGGCCGTTGTCGGTCGGGCTGACGCCGTACTTCTGCTGCAGGTCCAGCGATGCCTGGCTGGTGCGCATGGTCGCAAAGAAGTCGGCGGACGGCACGAACACCGTGAACTGGAGCTTGGGCACGGTGGCGCCGCCGGGGACATCCATGCTGTCCAGTCCGGGGCCGTCCATGCGCAGGTGGATGGGCGTGCCGTCGGCCGCGCGGGATGTGCGCTGGAGGCAGGACAGGTGGCCCATCCGGTGCTCTCCGTTGTTCGTGCCGATGCCCTGGGCGGTTCGCGCGGCATAGCCGGTGCCGCGGTTGTCGTTCGGCAGGAGGGACGGTCCGCCGCCGTCGGTGTACTGATCGGTGCTGCCGGGGGCGATGTTAGGGGCGTGGAACATGTACTGCACCCGCTCGGTGAATACGCCGTCCGTGCCCGGCGGCGACGTCGCGCTGCTCATGTCGAAGAACTGAAGCATGTCCAGGATGACGTGGGACAGATGCTGGACCGCGCCGTTATCGAAATAGTCGCCCGTCTTGGCGGTGGTCAGATGGGCCGAGGAATTGCCGGCGAACGTGCAGATGGCGGCCGGTCCTGATCCATTGACCTGCTGGTCGGCAAAGCCCATCCACATCGGCGACTGGTGCTGAATGAAGTTGGCGAAGGGCAGGCCGTTCTGCTGCGCGAGCGACTTGGGCAGCCCCATCTGGATGAACATGTGCCGGCTTGACGTGAACTGGAGGAGCCCGCCAAAGGCCGGGGAGGCGACCGCCTGCCCGCGGAGCTTGTCGCTGCCGCCCAGCCAGGCCACCGCGTCGGCGAGGATGTTCGGGTCGTCGCTGCGCAGCATGAACAGCATGTCGTTCTGCTCGATGGCCACGTTGACCGTGTAACGCAGCTTGCTGATGCCGGGATTGGCCGGGCTGACGTCGGTCGGGCCAGGTTTTGCTTCCTCCAGCACGTACCGGCTGGAATCGGAGGCCAAGCGCGGCATGTGACTCGAGACCAGCGACCCGGTCAGGCCGCCGGGGAGACGGGCGAAATACGGCAGCCCATAGGCGACGAAGGTGACCAGTTGCGCCGCGCTCCACGGATAGTACTTCTCGAGCACCTCCACGGCGCGGCTCACCGCCGACTGACCGGCCTTGGTCGGAGTGCCCTGGAGCGTCGCGGTCAGGAAAACCGTGTGGACGGGCGGCATCTGGAATTGCACACCGCTGCCGTAGGTCTGCGGTGGCACCGAGAGGAAAGCGGAGATGTCGAACTGGATGTCGGACGGGGCCGTGGCGGCGATCGCGCGCTGCGGCAGGTAGGAGAACGGGCCGACCGCCTCGAGCGCGCCGAGGGCCACGGCCAGCGCGCCCGCGCGCTTCAGGACCACGCGCCGTGTCACGTGCTCCATGTGCTCCGGTGTCCTGTGCTCAGGGAAATCCGCGGCCATTTCTCATATCCTGTCGGTCGGCGTTCCTCATCCCAGGACCTCGATGCCGTTGACCTGGGCGTTGTCTTTGACCGTGGTGAACTGGATGGTGATCGTCCCGCTGGTGGGGGTGACGGTGAACTGCTCGACCACGGCCTTGTTCGCCGCCCCGGCGGCGGCCACGATGTCGAAGTTGGTGAGCACCTGC
>JAFAZE010000100.1 GCA_019239975.1 Streptosporangiaceae bacterium | reverse complement strand
CCCGGTGAGCTGGGTGATGGCGAAGACGAAGACCAGGTCGAAGAACAGTTCCAGGGTGCTGACCCGCAGCGGCAGGTCGTGCTGGCCCGGGGGGAGGGCCCCGCCGGGGTCGCGGGCCGGCTCGGTCTCGGTCACCGGCCCGCGGCGATGTCGCGGCGGTACCAGCCGCCGCGCATCTGGACCGTGGCGGCCATGGCGTAGGCCGCCTCGCGGGCGGCCGCGGCGTCCGGGCCCGAGCCGACCGCGTTCAGCACCCGCCCGCCCGCCGACACCAGGGCGCCGCCGGCGTCCCTGCCAGTGCCCGCGTGCAGCAGGTAGGCGGTGGTTTCCCCGGTTCGTTCGGTATTGATGGTGATGGTGTCGCCCGTGACCGGCTGCCCCGGGTAACCCTGCGCGGCGATCACCACGACGACCGCCGCGCCTGACCGCCACCGGGGTGGTTCCACGCCAGCCAGGTCGCCGGCCGCGGCGGCGGCCAGCAGCGGCGCCAGCGGCGAGCCGAGCCGGTCAAGCACCACCTGCGTCTCCGGGTCGCCGAACCGCGCGTTGAACTCCACCACCCGCGGGCCGGCCTGGGTCAGGCACAGACCGGCGTAGAGCAGGCCCAGGTACTGCGTGCCGCGCCGCCGCATGGCGTCGACGGCCGGCTGGATGACGCTGGCCATCGCCTGCCCGGCCAGGTCAGCGGGCGCCCAGGGGAGCGGCGCGTAGGCGCCCATGCCGCCGGTGTTCGGGCCCAGGCCGCCGTCATGTGCGCGCTTGAAGTCCTGGGCGGCCAGCAGCGGGACGGCCGTCCCGCCGTCGGCGACCGCGAACAGTGAAACCTCGGGGCCGTCAAGGAACTCCTCGATCACCACCCGCCCGCAGCGCGCCGCGTGCTGCCGCGCGGCCGCGATGTCGCCGGTGACCAGCACGCCCTTTCCCGCCGCGAGCGCATCGTCCTTCACCACGTACGGCGGGCCGAAGCCGGCGAGGGCGGCGTCGGTCTCGGCCCGCGTCGTGCAGGTGCGCGACCTGGCGGTGGGGATGCCCGCCTCGGCCATGACCTCCTTGGCGAAGGACTTCGAGCCCTCGATCATCGCCGCCTTGGCGCCGGGGCCGAAGCACGCGATGCCGTTGTCGCGGAGGGCGTCGGCGACGCCCGCCACCAGAGGCGCCTCCGGCCCGATCACCACAAGCCCGGCGGCGAGCCGGGCGGCCAGCCTGGTGACGTCTCCCGGGCCGGCGGCGTTCACCGGGTGGGTTTCGGCCAGCCGCGCGATTCCGGGGTTACCGGGGGCGGCGTGCAGGCTCGTGACATCGGCGTCGCGCGCCAGGGCGCGCACGATCGCATGTTCCCGCCCCCCGGAGCCAACCACAAGAACCCGCACGCCGCGAGCCTACTAGCAGAGCTCGCGGAGCTGCAGAGTCTGATCGCGGCGCGGGCCGACGCCTACGGCGCTGACCGGGGCTCCGGCCATTTCCTCGACGGCCCTGACATAGGCCTGGGCGGCCGCGGGAAGCTCGCCGAACGAGCGGGCCCGCGAAATGTCCTCATCCCAGCCGTCGAGGTACTCGTAGACCGGCTTCGCGTGGTGGAACTCGGTCTGGGTCATCGGTATCTCGTCGTGCCGGGCCCCGTCCACCTCGTAGGCGACGCAGACCGGGACCTTGTCCAGGCTGGACAGCACGTCCAGCTTGGTGATGAAGAAATCGGTGACGCCGTTCACCCGCGCCGCGTACCGGGCGACGACCGCGTCGAACCAGCCGGTGCGCCGCGGGCGCCCCGTTGTCACGCCGTACTCGCCGCCGGTCTTGCGCAGCCACTCGCCCTGTTCGTCGTGCAGCTCGGTGGGGAACGGCCCGGCGCCGACGCGTGTCGTGTACGCCTTGACGACGCCGATCACCTTGCTGATACGGGTCGGCCCTATCCCGGCCCCGGCGCACGCGCCGCCGGCCGTGGGCGAGGAGGAGGTGACGAACGGGTACGTGCCGTGGTCCACGTCGAGCATCGTCGCCTGGGCGCCCTCGAGGAGCACGAACTTCCCCTCGTCGAGGGCCTTCCCCAGCACCAGGCCGGTGTCGGCGACGTACGGCCGGAGCCGCTCCCCGTAGCCGAGGTACTCATCGGCGGTGGCCTGCGCGTCGATGCCGCGCCGGTTGTAGACCTTGGTGAGCAGCTGGTTCTTCTCCCGCAGCACAAGGTCGAGCTTCTGCCGCAGGATGCCCGGGTCGAAGAGATCCTGCACCCGGATCCCGACGCGTGCCACCTTGTCGCCGTAGGTGGGCCCGATGCCGCGGCCGGTGGTGCCGATCCGGGCACTGCCCAGGTAGCGTTCGGTCACTTTGTCGAGCGCGCGGTGATGCGGCATGATCAAATGCGCGTTCGCCGAGACCAGCAGCCTGCCGCAGTCGACCCCGCGCTCGGCCAGCGCGTCTATCTCGGCGAAGAGCACCCCCGGGTCGATCACCACCCCGTTGCCGATGACCGGGGTAACCTCCGGGGAGAGCACCCCGGAAGGCAGCATGTGCAGCGCATAGCTCTGGTCGCCGATGACGACGGTGTGCCCGGCGTTGTTGCCGCCCTGGTACCGGACCACGTAGTGGACGCGGTCGCCGAGCAGGTCCGTCGCCTTGCCCTTCCCCTCGTCGCCCCACTGGGCGCCGATCAGCACGATGGCCGGCATCGCCTTCTCAAGCCTTTCTCACGAAAGAAGCCCCTGGCAGCGCAAGCGCGACAGGGGCTCTTGCGTTGTGAGATTACCCGAAAGCGTGCCTGGAACCTAGCCCTCCAGCTCGGCCGCCGCGGCGGCCGAGCTGGCCCGGAGGAACTCACGGCAGCGCCGCGCCTCGTCGTCCTCGCCGATGGCGGCCGCCGCCACTGCGAGCATGTGCAGCGACCGCAGAAAGCCGCGGTTCGGCTCGTGCTGCCACGGGACCGGCCCGTTCCCCCGCCAGCCGGCCCGGCGCAGCTGGTCGAGCCCGCGATGGTAGCCGGTCCGCGCGTACGCGTAGGCGGTCACCGCGTCGCCGTTCCGCATGGCCCTCTCGGCCAGCCCCGCCCACGCGGCGGAGTAGGCGGGGAAGCGCGCGGCCACGTCAGCGGGGTCGTCCCCGGACGCGAGCGCCTCCCGCGCAGCGGGATCGTCCGGCAGGAGGGTCTCGGGCGGTCCCGCGAGCAGGTCCCCGTGTGTCATCGGCCGAGCTTCTGGCCGGCGGACAGCAGGTCCTGGCAGGCCTCGACGACGCGGGCCGCCATGCCCGCTTCGGCCGCCTTGCCGTAACCGCGCGGGTCGTAGTCCTTCTTGCGGCCGACGTCGCCGTCCACCTTGAGCACGCCGTCGTAGTTCGTGAACATGTGACCGGCGATTGGCCTGGTGAACGCGTACTGGGTGTCGGTGTCCACGTTCATCTTGACGACGCCGTAGGAGATCGCCTCCCTGATCTCCTCGAGCGCCGAGCCGGAACCGCCGTGGAACACGAGGTCGAACGGCTTCTGGGCACCGTACTTGGCGCCCACCGTGTCCTGGATCTCCTTCAGCACCTCCGGGCGGAGCTTCACGTGCCCCGGCTTGTACACGCCGTGCACGTTGCCGAACGTCGCGGCCAGGATGTACCGCCCGCGCTCGCCGAGGCCGAGCGTCTCGGCCACGGCCAGCGCGTCCTCCGGGGTGCTGTACAGCTTCTCGTTCATCTCGCCGACGATGCCGTCCTCTTCGCCGCCGACGACGCCGATCTCCATCTCCATGATCACGTGCGCCTTCGCGCACTCGTCCAGGAGCCCGGACGCGATCCGCAGGTTCTCGGCGAGTGGCACGGCGGACCCGTCCCACATGTGGGACTGGAAGAGGGGGTCGGCGCCGCGCGCCACCCGGTCGGCGGAGATCCGCAGCAGCGGCCGCATGTAACCGTCCAGCTTCTCCCTGGGGCAGTGGTCGGTGTGCAGCGCGACGTGAACCGGGTACCTGGCGGCCGCCACCCGCGCGAACTCGGCCAGCGCGGCCGCCCCGGTCACCATGTCCTTCAGCGAGCCGGACAGGTACTCGGCTCCGCCGGTCGAGACCTGGATGATCCCGTCGCTCTCGGCGTCGGCGAACCCGCGCAGCGCCGCGTTCAGCGTCTGGCTGGAGGTCACGTTGATCGCGGGGTAGGCAAAGCCCTTCTGCTTCGCCCTGTCGAGCATCTGCGCGTAAGTCTGCGGGGTCGCGATGGGCATTGCGATGGCTCCTGTATCCGTTGTAGTCAGCAGGACTCTATTATTCAGGAAGGCCACGGCCTGGCCGCGCCGCCCCGCACGCGGTCGCGGCGAGGCCTCCGGAGGGTGGTCAGGGCCTCGTGATGACGGATCGGGTAGCCGCGGGCATGCCGTGCAAAGGGGGGCGATGGAGAGCTTCCTGACGTCGGCGGGCTACGCGGGGCTCGTGCTGTTCGCCTTCCTCGAGGCCTGCTGTATCCCGATTTCGTCGGAGATCACCTTCGGCTTCGCCGGCGTGCTCGCCTACGAGGGGCACCTCAACCTCGTCCTGGTGATCGTACTTGGCACGGCCGCCGAGCTCATCGGGTCGTACGTGTCCTACGCGGTGGGCCGCGTGGGCGGCCGGCCCCTGGTGGACCGCCTCGGCCGCTATGTCCTCGTGACGCGGTCGGACGTGGACCGCGCGGAGCGGTTTTTCGCCGGCCGCGGGGTGTGGGCGCTGCCGGTGGGGCGCACCCTGCCGTTCGTTCGCTCCTTCACCTCGATCGTGGCAGGCCTGGTGCAGATGCCGCCGGTGCGGTTCGGGGTGCTGAGCTTGATCGGCATCCTCGTCTATGCGACCGTGCTCGCCTCCATCGGCTACGGGGTCGGCAGCGCGTGGCAGAGCGTCAACCACGGCCTCACCGTGGCCGGCTACGTGCTCGCCGGCGTCCTGGTCGTCATGCTCGCCGGCTTCGCGGTCTACCGGCTGCGTAAGTTTCGCCGGGAAGCAGCGGCCGCACCGGCCAAGGACCACGATGTCGCCGGCCACAATCTGTAATCAGGCTCCGTACCCGGCGGGTCCGGGTTAGCCTCGCATTATGGGGCGACATAAAACAGACCCGCACGGGGCAGGCCGTTACGTTGCGCTCACCGGCGCCGTGCTGGTCGCGCTCGTCCTGCTGGTGATCGGCGGCATGGCCCTGTCCTCGGTGCTCTAGGGGCGCCGGTGCTCTAGAGGCGCCGGTGTTCCAGACCATCGGCGGCACACGGCCACTGGCGGCGCACGGCCGCTGGCGGTGCACGGGCACTCGCGGTGCACGGGCGCCTGTGTTACAGGCCGAGGTCGGCAAGCTCGTAGACGGCGCGGTAGGGAATGCCGCGCTCGGTGACGCGCTGCCGGGCGCCGCGTTCCACCAGCACCGCCACGCCGACTACCTCGGCACCCGCCTCCTGAAGCGCATCCACCGCGGTCAGCACGGAGTTGCCGGTCGTGGACGTGTCCTCCACGGCGAGCACCCGCCGCCCCGCGACCTCGGGCCCCTCGATCCTGCGCTGCAGGCCGTGGGCCTTGCCTTCCTTCCGCACCACGAACGCGTCGACGGGCGTCCCGCGCCTGGCCGCGGCGTGCATCATCGCGGTAGAGACGGGATCGGCGCCCAGGGTGAGGCCGCCGACCGCGTCGTAGGGCAGGTCCGAGGTAACGCTGAGCATCACGCGGCCGGCCACCGGCGCGAGGCGGCCGTCGAGCAGCACCCGCCGGAGGTCGACGTACCAGCTGGCGCGCTGACCGGAGGACAGGGTGAAATCGCCGTGCACGACGGCCTTCTCCCTGATCGCCTGCAGCAGCTCAGCGCGGTCGCTCACGGCACATGAGCATATATCCGGGTGCGCCGGGGGCACGCCGAAGGCACCCCGAGCCGGCGGCGAATACGCGGAACGGCATACGCCGACGGCCGACTTTACTACGCTAAGAGGCCTACAGACCCAGCGGCCGCGTAAGCACGGTGGCGGCTGAACTGGCAAGTTCTCGCGCCGAGGGGAAGGACGGTGTGGCGTGGACCGCTGCGCGCTGTTCGTGGACGCAGGCTACGTCCTGGCGGATGGCGCCATGGCCGTGCACGGGACACGTCGCCGGGAGTCGGTGTCCTGGGATTACGAGGGGCTCATGCAGCTCCTCGCCAGCCTGGCCCGGGAACGTTCGGGTCTCCCGCTGCTGCGTTGCTACTGGTACGAAGCGACCGTCGAGGGCAGGCGCAGCGCGGATCACGACGCGCTCGCCGATCTGCCCGGCGTCAAGCTCCGGCTCGCCAAGATGCGCCCAGGCCGCCGTGAGGGCGTGGAGGGGGAGATACACCGGGACCTGACCACCCTGGCACGGAACAAGGCGATCAGCGACGCGCTCGTGGTCAGCGCCGAGGAAGACCTGGCACAGGTCGTCGCCGACGTGCAGGATCTGGGGCTGCGGGTCACCATGGTGCACATCACGGTGGACGGCAACTGGACCATCTCCCGGATGCTGCGCCAGGAGTGCGACGACATCGTCGAGGTCGGCAGCGCGCACCTGCGTCCTTACGTCGAGCTGATCTCCGGGGCCGAGCCGCCACGCCCCGACGAGCAGGAAGGCGCCGCGCTGATAGCACTGCGGCCGCTGGCCAACGGCCACTCGGCGGGCGCCCAGACCGCCTCGTACAAGCCGCTCCCGGCAGGGTCTGCCGGCGGTCACCAGTCGCCGCCGTCGATATACACCGCCCCGGTCGTCGCCGAATACCAGCGCCCGGCCGCACAGCTGTCCCAGCCACGGGCGGACGAGACGGCCGATGTCTCCCGCGACGAGCCGCAGAAAGACGAGCGCGAGATCCAGCCGCCCGCCCGGCAGGACGTGCCGGCGCGGCAGGAGCTTTCCCCGGTGCGGCAGGATCTTCCGGCGGCGCGGCAGGATGCCGGGTCCGGGCGGCAGGAGGCGGCGCCGCCGGCTCCGTCTGGTCCGTCCCGGCCGGATCTGGCGGCGCTGCGGCAGGATCTGCCGCCGGCGCGGCAGGACACCGGCGCTGCCGCCCGGCAGGACGCCGGGGGCGCGCGGCAGGACATGCCCACGCGCCATGACATTCCTGCGGTACGGCACGACCTGCCGGTGCGGCAGGATGCTCCGCCCGCCCGGCAGGACGTGCCGGCGCGGCAGGAGCTTTCCCCGGTGCGGCAGGATCTTCCGGCGGCGCGGCAGGATCTGCCGCCGGCGCGCCAGGAGCCACCCGCACCCAGGCAGGACATCTATGCCGCGCCCGTCCCCGTGCTCCAGGAAGAACGGATGGGGGGCCCCGCCGACCAGTCTGCCGGGCCGCGCCTGGCTGGGGATCTGACCGGTTACACGCCAGGCGGCGCGCGCGACCCGATGCCTCCTCTGCCCCCCGGCCCGCCCCCCGGGGACGCCGCTCAGCCAGCACCGGTCCCGGCCGCCGCGGGTACGGGCCAGCTTCGCCGGCTGCCGTCACGCGGGCCCGGCAACCCGGTGGGCACGGGAACGGCCGCCCCTGCCGCCCCCGCGGCGCCGGGTGGCGGTTACGGCCCGGTGCGCAGCGCCCCCTACAGCGGCCCGCAGCCCGCCGTGCAGGGCGTCCCCGCCCCGGGCGGTTACCCGGGCGCCCCCCAGCCCGCCGCCGGGGTTTCCCTCGCCGACGCCGTGCAGGCGGCGCACAAGGAGGGCCAGGATTTCGGCGGCTCCGTCGCCCGTGACGCCCCTGCCCTGTGGCTCGAAGCGGTGCTGGCCAGAAAGCCGCGGATGCCTTCGGACCTGGAGGCGCGGCTGCTGCAGGGCTCGACCCTGCCCATCGATTTCCTGCTGCACGACGAGGTCAGGCACGCGCTGCGCCGCGGCTTCTGGGACGCCCTGGAGCGCACCCGCCGGTAGCCGGGGAGGTTTCATGTCCGCACGGTTGGCTTCGTCCGGCTTGGGTACGGTGGTAAAGGTGCCGGGTGCCGAAGACTTCGACGAGATCGAGTTCCAGGCTGCGCGGACAGGGAATCACCTGCGGGCCGCGGTGCGCATGAGCGATCTCGCCCGCACGGCCGCCGCAGCCGACAAAGCCGCCGCCGCGGACGCGGACGCCGCCGGGATCTCCCGGGCCGAGGCGTACCTGCGGGCCGGCGACCAGTGGCTCATGGCGGATGACCCGCAGCGGGCCGCCGACGAGTTCAGCCGGGCGATCGCCGATGGCGGGCAGACCTTCGCCGACCCCCGGGTCCCGCTCGCCCGCGCGTACTTCGCGCTCGGCAAGGACGCCGAGGCCGAGTCGCTGATCTCCGCGCTGCGGGCCGAACAGGACAAGGCGACGCCGCGCACCTGCGATCTGCTCGCGGAACTGCTTGCCGACCAGGGCGACCTGCCCACCGCGCTGGAGTGGGCGACGATGGGGGTCGAGCAGTACCTGAGCCGGGGCGAGAACGCGGAAATGCAGCTTCTGCTGCGCCTGCGATACCGGATCCGCAACGACCTCGGTCTTGGCGAGGACGACTACGACCGCATGCTGGACAGCGGATCCCCGGCCGCGCGGGGCGGCCGGGGACCTCAGCGGTAGCGCCGGGCCAGTCAGGCCTGCGCGGGCACCACCCGGCCGGCCGCCGCCTGGACGGTGAGCGCGTCCGCGGTCTGGTCCAGGTCAACCAGAACCTCATCGCCGTCGGCGATCTCGCCCGCCAGCAGTTTCCGGGCGAGCTGGTCGCCGATCGCCGACTGGACGAGCCGCCGCAGCGGCCGGGCGCCGTACACCGGATCGAACCCGGTGAGCGCCAGCCACTCCCTGGCCGCGGGCGTCACGGTCAGCGCCAGCCGCCGCCCGGACAGCCGCGCCGCCAGCCGCGCGACCTGCAGGTCGACGATCTGGGCCAGCTCGCCGCTGCTCAGCGAGTCGAACACGATCACGTCGTCCAGCCGGTTCAGGAACTCGGGCTTGAACGCGGCGCGCACGGCGTTCAGCACCGCGTCCCGCTTCGCCCGCTCGTCCAGCGCCGGGTCGGCGATGAACTGCGACCCGAGGTTGGAGGTCAGGACCAGGATGGTGTTGCGGAAGTCCACGGTGCGGCCCTGGCCGTCGGTGAGCCGGCCGTCGTCGAGCACCTGGAGCAGCACATCGAAGACCTCGGGATGCGCCTTCTCCACCTCGTCGAGCAGGATCACGCAGTAGGGCCTGCGCCGCACCGCCTCGGTGAGCTGGCCGCCTTCCTCGTACCCCACATATCCCGGCGGCGCGCCGACGAGCCGCGCGACCGAGTGCTTCTCGCCGTACTCGCTCATGTCGATGCGGATCATCGCCCGCTCGTCGTCGAACAGGAACTCCGCGAGAGCCTTCGCGAGCTCGGTCTTGCCGACCCCTGTCGGCCCGAGGAACAGGAACGATCCGGTCGGGCGATCCGGGTCGGACACGCCGGCCCGGGCACGCCGGACCGCGTCCGAGACCGCCTGCACGGCCCTTGCCTGCCCGACCACCCGGTGGCCGAGCTCGGCCTCCATCCGGAGCAGCTTCCCGGTCTCGCCCTCGAGCAGCCGCCCGGCGGGGATGCCGGTCCACGACGACACCACGTCCGCCACGTCGTCCGGCCCGACCTCCTCCTTCACCATCGGCGCCGCGTCCGGGTTTCCGTCCGCAGCGGTTCCGTCGGATGCTGCCGAACGAGCGGTGCTGCTCGCCTCGGCAAGCTCAGCCTCGAGCGCGGGAATCTCGCCGTACATCAGCCGGGAGGCGGTCTCGTAATCGCCATCCCGCTGGGCGCGCTCCGTCTGGCCCCTCAGGTCGTCGAGCCGCTTCTTCAGCTCGCCGACCCGGTTCAGGCCGGACTTCTCCTGCTCCCAGCGCGCATTCAGCGCGGTGAGCTGCTCCTGCCGGTCGGCCAGGGTCGCGCGGAGCCGCTCGAGGCGCTCCTTGCTCGCCGGATCCGATTCGCGGGTCAGCGCGAGCTCTTCCATCTTCATCCGGTCCACGGCGCGGCGCAGTTCGTCGATCTCGACCGGCTGCGAGTCGATCTCCATCCGCAGCCGGGACGCGGCCTCGTCGACCAGGTCGATGGCCTTGTCGGGAAGGAACCGCGCGGTGATGTACCGGTCGGACAGGGTGGCCGCGGCGACCAGCGCCGCGTCCGAGATCTGCACCTGGTGGTGCGCCTCGTAGCGGCCCTTGAGCCCGCGCAGGATCGCGATCGTGTCCTCGACCGACGGCTCACCGACCAGGACCTGCTGGAACCTGCGCTCGAGGGCGGCGTCCTTCTCGATCCGCTCCCGGTACTCATCCAGCGTGGTCGCGCCGACCATGCGCAGCTCGCCGCGCGCCAGCATCGGCTTGAGCATGTTGCCGGCGTCCATCGCGCCCTCGGCGGCGCCGGCGCCGACCACGGTGTGCAGCTCGTCGATGAACGTGATCACCTGGCCGTTGCTCTGCCTGATGTCGCTCAGCACCGCCTTGAGGCGCTCCTCGAACTCGCCGCGGTACTTGGCGCCGGCCACCATGCTGCCCAGGTCGAGCGCGATCAGCCGCTTGCCGCGCAGCGACTCGGGCACGTCTCCGGCCACGATGCGCTGCGCCAGGCCCTCGACGACGGCCGTCTTGCCGACGCCGGGCTCGCCGATGAGCACCGGGTTGTTCTTGGTCCGCCTGGACAGCACCTGGATGACCCGCCTGATCTCGGCGTCACGGCCGATCACCGGGTCCAGCTTGCCCTCCCTGGCCTGCTGGGTGAGGTCGACCCCGTACCGCTCGAGCGCCTGGTAGGTGTTCTCCGGGTCCTCGCTGGTGACCCGCGCGCTGCCGCGCACCTGGGTGAACGCCTCGGTCAGCGCCTCAGGCCCGGCCCCCGCGCCCTTGAGCAGGGTGGCGGCCTGGCCGCCATCCGCGGCGAGGCCGACGAGCAGATGCTCGGTCGAGACGTACTGGTCTTCCATCTGCCGGGCGCGGCTCGCCGCCGTGTTGATCACGGTAAGCATCGGCCTGGACAGTTCGGGCGCGCTCGCGGTCGCGCCGTGCACCCGCGGCAGCCTGGCGATGCGCTCCTCGGCGTCCTTGGCGACGACGCCGGGATCGGCGCCCACCGCCCGCAGCAGCGGGGCAGCCGTGCCGCCGTTCTGCTCGATCAGGGCGACGAGCAGGTGCAGCGGATCAACCTGCGGGTTGCCGTCGGCCGCGGCACGCCGGACCGCCACGGAAAGCGCCTCCTGGCTCTTCCGTGTCAGCTTGTCATCCATTGGTTTTCCTCTGTTCCCTATTCATTTTTGATCGGCTGCCAGAGCGCCACCCTGGCGCCGGCGCGCACCGGGACGAGCCCGGGCGCCCCTTCGGCCTTGGTCCGCCGCAGTTCGGCGAGCCTGGCGGCAACCGCACGCGTCGATTCGAGCTCGGCCCGAAGCTGCGATATCTCCGCGGTGAGCTCGGCGACCAGGCGGCGGGCCTGCTCGAGCTCCCGCTCCAGGTCCAGGATCCGCTTGATGCCGGAGAGGTTGATCCCCTCCTCCTGCGACAGCCGCTGTATCTCGCGCAGCGCGAGGATGTCGCGCATGGAGTACCGGCGGCCTCCGCCGGTACTGCGCCTCGGCGACACGAGCCCGACCCTTTCGTAGCCGCGCAGCGTCTGAGGGTGCATACCGGACAGGCCGGCAGCCACGGAGATGACATACACAGGTGTGTCATCCGACAGCTCGTACGGGCTGCTCATGTCATCTCCTTCCTACGCTTCCTTCGCGCGCGAGAGCAGAGCCTCGCGCGGGTCCTCGCCGGCCGTGGCCGCGCGCAGGTCCTCCAGCGCCGACCGCGCCTTGCCGGTCAGGTCCTGCGGCACGGTGACCTCCGCGGTGACGAGCAGGTCGCCGCTGGTGCCGTCCTTGCGGCGGACACCCTTGCCCCGGACGCGGAACACCCGCCCGTTCGGCGTACCCGGCGGGATACGGACGGTCACCGGCGCGCCCCGGTGCGTCGGAACCTTGATCTCCGCGCCCAGGGCGAGTTCCGTGATAGTCACCGGCACCGCGACGGTCAGGTTGTCGCCCGACCGGCCGAACACCGGATGCGGCCTCACGTGCACCCGCACGTACAGGTCACCCGAGGGCCCGCCACGCTCGCCCGGAGCGCCCTTGCCCTTCAGCTTGATCCGCTGGCCGTCGGCAACGCCGGCCGGGATTCGCGCCTGGATGGTCCGGGCGCTCATCGCGCGGCCGCTGCCGCTGCACGACTGGCACGGGTCGTCGACCACGAGCCCGCGGCCCCGGCAGGTCTTGCACGGCTCGGAGAACGCGAAGTTCCCGAGGTTGCGGCTCTGCTGGCCGGTGCCCTGGCAGTCCGGGCAGACCCGGGGCACGGTGCCGGCCTTGGCGCCGGTACCGTGACACACCGGGCACGGCCCCTCGCCGGTCAGCCGCAGCGCCACGGTCGCGCCGTCGATCGCGTCGCTGAACGACAGCGTGGTCTCGGTCTCGACGTCGGCCCCGCGCCGCGCCCTGTTCTGCGCGGTACCGCCGCGCCCCCCGCGGAAGATGCCGCCGAGCACGTCGCCGAGCCCGGCGCCGGCCTCTCCGGCGCCGCCGAAGAGATCGCCGAGGTCGAACCCGCCGAACCCGCCGTTGGGGCCGCCTCCCCGGGTGCCCGTCGGCACCCGGAAACCGCTGCCGAACAGCGACCGGGCCTCGTCGTACTCCTTGCGCCGCTTCTCGTCGGACAGCACGTTGTACGCCTCGGAGATCTCCTTGAAGCGCTCCTCGGCCTCGGCGTTGCCCTTGTTCGCGTCGGGGTGATACTTGCGGGCAAGCTTGCGGTATGCCTGCTTGATCTCGGTGGCCTTCGCGGTCTTGGCGACACCCAGGGTCTTGTAGTAGTCCTTCTCCAGGTAGTCCTTCGTGCTCATGTCGCCTCGCTGGCCTCTTTAGTCAGTGCCTTCTCCTGAGGGCCACCCCGTCGCGCTGCCGCCGTCACCGGCGGTCCCGTCGCCGTCGCCGTTGCGGACGCCGTCCGGCCCCGTCTCGGGCTCCGCGACCGCGACCCGGGCCGGCCGGAGGATCCGCTCGCCCACCTTGTAGCCGGGCTGGAAGATCTCCACGCAGGTGTCCTGCGTGACGTCGGGCGAATAGGTGTGGGTCAGGGCTTCGTGGATCTTCGGGTCGAACGCGTCGCCGCGCTCGCCGTAGCTAACCAGCCCCATCTTGTTCAGCGCCGACTGGAGCGAGTCGGCGACCGACTTGAAGCCGCCGGACAGCTCGCCGTGCTCCCGTGCCTGGCCGATGGCGTCCAGCGCGGGCAGCAGGTCGGCGAGCACGTTCGCCACCGCGTACTCCCGGACGGCTGCCCTGTCCCGGTCGACCCGCTTGCGGTAGTTCGCGTACTCGGCCTGCAGGCGCTGCAGGTCCGCGGTGCGCTCAGCAAGCTGGGTCGCCAGGTCACGGGCCTCCTGACCGTCTGGTGCGGCGGCGCCCGGCCCCTCCGCGGCCGCGCGGTCCTCGGCCCCGGACGCCTCGTCAGCGGCCGCGGCCTGCTCCGGCCGCTCCGTCCGCCCTGGCATATCCGTTTCCCTTCCGTGCCGCGCCCCGCCGGACTCCGGCCCCCGGCCGGCACCTGCGGTGCCGGCCGGTTTCGAGGCTGCGTGCTTTCCCCTTCTCACCTGCCCGGTCACGGGGTCGATGCGCCGGTTGTCGTGGATCACCGGCCCCGTGCCCGTGTCATCGGGTCCTGTCATCAGGCGGCTCCACCCTCATGCGAGTCCTCGTCGACGATCTCCGCGTCGACGACCTCGTCGTCCTGGGGGGCCTGCGCGCCGCTGTCGGAGGCCGCGCCGTCCGCGGTCCCCTGCGAGCTGGCGGCCTGCGACTGCGCGTAGATCGCGCTGCCCATCTTCTGGCTGACCTGGGCGGCCTTCTCGCTCGCCGAGCGGATCGCGTCGGTGTCGTTGCTCTCGATGGCCTTCTTCAGGTCAGCGATCGCCGACTGCACCTCCGACTTGACGTCGCCCGGGACCTTCTCCTCGTTCTCGGCGAGGAACTTCTCGGTCGTGTACACGAGCGTGTCGGCCTGGTTGCGAACCTCGGCCTCCTCGCGGCGCCTGCGGTCCTCCTCGGCGTACTGCTCCGCGTCCCTGACCATCTTCTCGATGTCGTCCTTCGGCAGCGCCGAGCCGCCGGTGATCTGCACCGACTGCTGCTTGCCCGTGCCCAGGTCCTTGGCGGACACGTTCACGATGCCGTTGGCGTCGATGTCGAAGGTGACCTCGATCTGCGGGACGCCCCGCGGCGCGGGCGCGATCCCGGTCAGGTCGAACATGCCGAGCTTCTTGTTGTACGCCGCGATCTCGCGCTCGCCCTGGTAGACCTGGATCTGCACCGAGGGCTGGTTGTCGTCGGCCGTGGTGAAGATCTCCGAGCGCTTGGTCGGGATCGTGGTGTTGCGCTCGATCAGCTTGGTGAAGATGCCGCCCTTGGTCTCGATGCCCAGCGACAGCGGGGTCACGTCGAGCAGCAGGACGTCCTTCACCTCGCCCTTGAGCACGCCGGCCTGCAGGCAGGCGCCGACGGCGACGACCTCATCGGGGTTGACGCCCTTGTTCGGCTCCTTGCCGCCGGTCAGCGACTTGACGAGCTCCACGACTGCGGGCATGCGGGTGGAACCGCCGACGAGCACCACGTGGTTGATCTCGCTCAGCTTGATCCCGCTGTCCTTGATCACCTGCTGGAACGGGCCCTTGCACCGGTCGAGCAGGTCGGAGGTCATCCGCTGGAACTCCGCGCGGGTCAGCTTGGCGTCCAGGTGCAGCGGCCCGTCGGGGGAGTGGGAGATGTAGGGCAGGTTGATCTGCGACTCGGTCGACTGGGAGAGCTCGATCTTGGCCTTCTCCGCCGCCTCACGCAGCCGCTGCAGCGCCATCTTGTCCTTGGACAGGTCGGTGCCGTAGCCGTTCTTGAAGTCCTGGACGAGCCAGTCCACGATCCGCTGGTCCCAGTCGTCGCCACCGAGGTGGTTGTCGCCGCTGGTGGCCTTGACCTCCACCACGCCCTCGCCGACCTCGAGCAGGGACACGTCGAAGGTGCCGCCGCCCAGGTCGAAGACCAGGATGGTGGCCTCGTTCTCCTTCTCCAGGTGGTAGGCGAGCGCGGCCGACGTGGGCTCGTTGATGATCCGCAGCACGTTCAGGCCCGCGATCTGGCCGGCCTCCTTGGTGGCCTGCCGCTGCGCGTCGCTGAAGTAGGCGGGGACGGTGATCACCGCGTCGGTGATCGTCTCGCCCAGGTAGGCTTCGGCGTCCCGCTTGAGCTTCTGCAGGATAAACGCGCTGATCTGCTGCGGGGTGAACTTCTTGCCG
>JAFAZE010000086.1 GCA_019239975.1 Streptosporangiaceae bacterium | reverse complement strand
CATCGGGAACAGCGGGGATCTCCGGCACGAGCCGCACTACACCACGACTCCGCCCCGCCCGCAAATAAGCGGCCATCGAATCGGACGCAGCCAGTGCGAACACACTGATAGCGACAGGTGCAGGCCGGAGCAACCTATCTAGTTACGACCGGGATATCGGATAGTCCTCGCGCGAAGCGATTGCCTGCCACCTGCGTATAGTCGAGATCTTTCAGGCGGCCAGCGACATGATGATCTCGGGCGGCGACCGGCGTAATGCCGAGGTCTACGTCGCCCGTCTCTCGGAAGAGTTCGTGGCCCAGCTGCCATCGTGCCGCAAGCACCGTGACCATGTGGCCGCCGATGACGCGGCAATCTGCGGCGATGTCTCGGAGCGCCCGTGCCAGGTCGCTGAGCGCCACATAGCCGAGATCATCGGCAACCGAGGCGGCACCAAGCGTGAGCCTGGTCAGGGGCGTTCCAGCAGCCATTGCCGTAGCCTCCCTGCGGCCTCGATCCGGTCGGCTCCGCCCAAGTCTTGAAGATCCCAGATCTGCTGGAGCGGGTCAGCCAGCGGCACATCGCTTCCTTGTACTTGAGCCACTAGAGCGGGCGCAGGGAAGACGGACCGGTCTCCTGCAGTGTGCATGATCACGTTGGCGTCGTGCCTTCCCTGCGCCTGTGTCAGCCCAAGGCCGGAGGGATCGATCATATGCTTTGTATACAAAATTACCAGGCTAGGTCTGCGCCACGGCAGGATGAGATCCGGCCCGACGTCGGCAGACGCCGCTATCGGGCGGCCCGGTGCACTCGCCCGGCCCGCCCGAACGGCTACATCAACCGGGGAGTCGAGGCTGTAGTAGTACTGCTCTGAGCCGCCCGGGCCTGGGTATTCGGCAAGGAAGCGATCAAGCAGGGCCTCCCGGCGGGGCTCCCAGCGGCCGTGCCCAGATCTGTCGACAAGCTCCAGCTCATGCAAGTGATGGAGTACCTGTGAGGCTCGCGGTTGCGAAACACCAGCCTGAGCGGCCAGTGCAGTCGCGCCGGGTTCCTCATCCTCTCCGCCGCTAAAGCCCACGAGCACGCGGATGACGGCAAAGCTGCCAGAGCCGCGCGGCAGAGTCTTCCGCTTGGGCGCTGGAGGGGTAGAGGTACGCCGCTGGCGAAGCAGCAGCCCCGGCGCGCGCAGGTCGAAGTTTCCCTGGGTATCCGCCCAGGACCAGCCATCTCTGGTCAGGATCGATCCGACAGGTTCAGAGATGAACGGAGCGACTATCAGCGGATGACCGCGCGCGGCTAGTCCGTGCCGCGATTGCTGGAGTCGCTCTACTTCATGTGGGTAAGGCGCGCGGGACTTGGCCTGTACGGCGAAGCGCGCGCTGCGGTCGTCGGTCTCCACCTCAACGATGGCATCGACGCCCGCATCGGTCCCGCCAGCCGGGGTGAGGTCTTCTACCGTCAGGCCGGACTCCCGCAGCCATCGCGCGACATCTATAAGCATATATGGATTATAAGCACAGTGATGATAACTTAAGAATACTTATGATCCCGGCATTGGGTAAACGGCTCGCTGGCGCCGCCGGAGCTTCGGTTTACTATGACGCGTGGGCCTGAGTAATGCCGTCGTCAGCGGGCCGGCCGGGCCTTTGGCCCGGGTCTGGACCGCGAGGTGCGACAGTCCGACCGACTTCAGCTCGATCGCCTCGGTCAAGCGGCGGGCCGCCAGGTACCAGGGCTTCATCCCCGTCAACCTCGAGCACCCCGAACAGCTCGCCCAGATCGTGGCCGATCTCGGTGAGCTGCGCCAGGCGGCTGGCAGCGCCGCGCAGCCGTACGACATCGTCGCCGTCCTCCCGCCGGGCACGGACCCCGCGCCGTACGCCGAAGCCGGCGCCACCTGGTGGCTCGTCGAGTTCCCCGCCGAAGGGAGCACCGCGGACCTGGTGCGGACCGTGATCCGCGACGGGCCCCGGGGCGACCTGGACGACCCCGTTAGTCACCGGAAGTCCCATGTTCAAGGACACGGCTAACAGGCTAATGATTGCAAACGATCTTGCACCGCTGCATCGGCAGCGCCCTGCCGCGACGCGCCGGGCGGGCTGGCGTGCGTGTGCTTGCCCGGCGGGGGTGCCCGGCCGCTTTCACCGCAGCAACGTCAGCCGCGACGGCAACGCCAGCCTCGCACGCCGGGGGGTGCGCCAGCCCCGCCCGCCCCATCAGCACCGCGCTTCATGATCCTGGAATCGTAGGTGCCGTATTCGGCCCGCCGTTTCCGCGATCATGACGGCCGCCCGTTTTGCCCGCTTGCCCGCTTTTGCAAACGGCAGGCCAGCGGTTCGAACCCGCTCACCGGCTCCAAGCTCGCGACCGCGGTCCCGGCGGGCTCTGCAGAAGTGCCGGATGCAGGGCGCTCAGGCGCCGGTTTTCGGCTCAGCTCGCACGGTGGCCGGTCAGGCGGTCCCAGTGGCGCTGTGCCGCCGGGTGCCAGTCGGCGTGCCTGCCGTGGAACAGGTCGGCGGCCTTGGCGCCGCTCCAGTTCTGCGGCAGCAACTGGACGGGCAGCCGCGGATCGAGGAAGGGGAAGCGCCGCCACTCGTGCACCAGCCGCACCTGGGCCCTCAGCACGTCCTCGTCGGTAGCCGGGTCATGCCCGGTGAACTCTTCGATGAAGTCCTCGTACCGCTGCTCCAGGGCGGCGAGATCCCAGGCCCGCGCCACGAGCGAGTCCTGGCTGCCTATGTGGCCGTAGCCGGCGATGAAGGACATCGCCGAGCCGCTCACCCCGGCATCGTCGAGGATGCGCCGGGCCTCCGCCTGCCGGCCGAGGTGCGGGCTGACCCACACGCCGGGCGCCGGGGAGCCGAAGCCGGCCCAGCTGAGCTGGGTGCGGATCCGGTGCCGAAGGTCCCGCTGCGATTCCGGCACGGACATCAGCACCACCAGCCACCGGCCGTCCCAGTCCACCTCATCACGGCCGAATGCGTAGATCCGCCGCGCGCCCTCGCTGAGCAGGCGCTGGCCTGGCGGGGTGAGCGCCCACCGTACCTGCCGCCCGACGCGCTCGGATGCCAGCCAGCCCTCGGCCGCCGTGCGCGCCAGCGCCTGCCGGGCGGATTTGGACTCGACGCCGAACAGGGCAAGCGCGGACACCAGCGTCTGGGTCCAGACGGGGCCGCCTCGGGGCAGCACGAACTCGCCCAGCATCGTCATCAGCAGCGAGCGTGCGCTCGCGTGGCCGATCTCGCGCCGTCTGCTGACCGCCGGCCCTGACCTCCCGTCCGCCATGGATGCCTTTCTTCCGATCTCCCGCGGCGTGGTGCTCGCCGGATTGCCGGTATTTACGGTACCGGTGCGCGGTGACCAGACCTGGATCGCTGCGCCGAAACCGGTGCGTCAACCGATCCGGTGACCTGTGCGTCTAGGTGATATGCCCTTCTTTTACGCGAACCAGGGCAATCCGCATTACCGCCATCCACAAAGGGTGTAGAGACCAGCTCATGATCAAACGCCTGTCGCACCGGCTTACTTCTTTCGGCTCTTCGGTTCTGCTGCTGCTCGCCGCGCTGACGGCTGGGGCGGCCGCGACGGCCGGCGTGGCCGCCGCGAGCTCGCTGCACCCGGCGGCGCCGCGGGCCAGCGCCGTCGCCTACCAGGACTGGCCGATGTTCCTGCAGAACGCCGCCAGGACGGCGGCGACCACCGACCCGGTGCTCAGCATCGCCAACGCCCCGGCGCTGGGCATGAAGTGGTCGTATCAGGCCGGCGGCCCGATGGCGACCTCGACGAGCATCGTCGGCACGACCGCCTACGTGGGAGCGTGGGACGGCTACGAGTACGCCGTCGACACCACGACGGGCGCGCTGATCTGGAAGACCTACACCGGCACCACCACGGACCCCGCGTGCAACCCGCCCTCGATCGGCATCACGTCGTCGGCGGCGGTGGTCAACGGCGTGGTGTACGTCGGCGGCGGTGGCCCGTACTGGTACGCGCTCAACGCGACCACCGGCGCCGTCCTGTGGAAGGTCTACACCGGCGACAACAGCCAGGCGGGGGCGCACTACAACTGGTCCAGCCCGCTGATCATCGGCAACTACGCCTACATCGGCATCGCCAGCAACTGCGATGCCCCGCTGGTGCAGGGCCAGCTGCTGAAGGTGGCGATCTCCGGCCCGCAGCAGGGCCAGATCGTCGCCACCTACAACTTCGTGCCGAACGGCCAGGTCGGCGGCGGCGTGTGGACATCGCCCACCTACGACGCGGCGACCAGCACGATCTTCGTGTCCACGGGCACGCTCAACGACTACACCCAGACGCAGTCGCAGGCGATCGTCGCGCTGGACGCCACCACGCTCGCCTACAAGAGTTCCTGGCAGCTTCCGTTCGAGGCCTCGGTGTCGGACTCGGACTGGGGGACCACGCCGACGCTGACCACCGACGCGGCCGGCGATCAGCTGCTGTCGGTGGCGAACAAGAACGGCATCCTGTACACCTTCAAGCGCGGCAACCTGGCCGCCGGGCCGGTCTGGCAGCACCGGATCGCGATCGGCGGGGACTGCCCCACCTGCGCCGACGGGACCATCTCCTCCGGTGTGTTCGCCAACGGCACGCTCTACTACGCCGGCGGCAGCAACGTCTCGAACGGCCACGGATCCACCGGCTCCATCACCGCGTTCAACCCGGGTACCGGCGCCGTGCTGTGGAGCCGCCAGACCGAGGGCGGGATCATCGGCGCGCCGGCCTACGTGAACGGCATGATCGCCGAGGTCGAGGGCAGCACGTTCGAGGTCCTGAACGCCAGCACCGGCTCGCTGCTCTACAGCTACCTGCTGCCCGCGCCGGTCTACGGCGCCGTGTCGGTGGCGCGCGGCGAGTTCTTCGTGGACGCGCAGAACGGCAAGCTCTACGCCTTCGGGCCCGGGACCGTGACCACCCCGCCCGCCGACCCCAACTGCCCCGCCGGGTTCACCTGCCAGAACATCGGCAACCAAACCCTCCCGGCCTCGGAGAGCACCGCCGGCGGCGTTCTGTCGGTAACCTCGGCGGGCGGCTACACCGGGCCGGCGGACGCCGGAAGGTTCATCTCGAAGCCGGTCACCGGAGACTTCCAGGCCAGCGTGCAGGTCCTCTCGCAGGTTCCGGTGCCGACGACCGCGCAGCAGCCGCGGCCGGAGGCCGGGCTGGTCGTGCGGCAGGACACGGCCAATCCGGGATCTCCCATGTACAGCGTGGATGCGTATCCGAACCTGCTCCCCGAGAACGAGACCAGGGCGAACATCGACATCTGGTACCGGACGGCATTCGGCGCCACCCGGACCGAGCTGACCAAGGTCTACCCGGCCGACAAGCCGATCTACATGATGATCCAGCGCCGCGGGAACGTGTTCAGCACCGGGATTTCCACCGACGGCGTCAATTACCAGCTTGTTCCCGGCACCACGGTCGACCTGGACTTTCCGGCCACCACCAGCGCGGGGCTGTACGTGAACGCTGGGACCACCGCTAACACGAGCACCGCGAAGTTCAGCAACATCGCGGTCGGCGGCGCGCCTACCACGACGCTGACGCCCCAGCCCACGGCGCATCCTTGCCCGACCCCCTGGACCTGCGCCGACATCGGGAACCCGAGCCCGCGCGGCGACACCACGGCCACAAGCGCCAGCGCCCTGACCCTGTACGGCACCGGCACGGGCATTACCCTGGGCGTATCCGACTCCCTGCATTACGTTTACCAGACGGTGACGGGCGACCAGACGCTGAGCGCGCAGGTGATCACCCAGTCCACGAACCCGGCGGCGGCACAGGAAGGGATCATGATGCGGGCGAACGCCAACCCGACATCTGCCTACTATGCCGTGCTGCTCAACCCGGGCGGATCGGCCACAGTCCAGTGGCGCCCTTATGGCGCCGTGCCCAGCAGGACGTCACATATCGCGCTGCCGTCTGTGACCTCAGGGGAGTACGTGAGGATCATTCGCTGGCTGGACACGAGCCTCACGCCGGCACAGACGTTTTTCTCGGCGGAGACATCGGCCGACGGCACCAACTGGACGCCGGTGCTCGGTTCCACCGCGGCGATCGACATGGGAACCGGCTCGTACCTGTCGGGCCTGGCCGCGACCGCGGCCGCGCCGCGCGTCACCCCCGCGGTGAACTACGCCGCCGTGACGCTGACGGCGGCGAGCTCGCAGCCACCGGGGATCTGCCCGAGCGGTTTCACCTGCAACGACATCGGCACCGACATCCTGCCGGGTAACCAGGTCTACCTGAGCCCAGCGCAGAGCAACACGCCGACCGGAAGCTGGAGCATCCAGGCCGGAGGCTCGGACATCTGGTCGGTGTACGACAACTTCCGCTTCATGTCGAGCGCCTTCCCGCAGGACCCGGCCAACTCGCCGCACGGCGACGGGACGATCAGCGCACGGGTCGTCTCCCAGGGCGCCAACGGCGGCCCGTGGATGAAGACCGGCGTGATGATCCGCTCCAGCGCCACCGACCCGCAGGCGCCCTACTACGGCGTGTTCATCACGCCGCAGCACGGGGTGGACGTCCAGTGGCGGAGCGCGGAGGCGGCGCAGACCAACCAGGTCCTGGGGTCCGCCACGGCCACCACCCCGATCTGGGTGATGGCCAGCCGCTACACCGACACCGTCCACGGCAACGTGCTGTACAGCGCCTACACGTCCACCGACGGGAAGAACTGGGCCTACGTCCCCGGCTCCACCGTGGCGCTGACCCTGCCGGGCCCGCTGGCCGCCGGCATCGCCGCCGACTCCTACGCGCAGGCCACCACGGTCACGTCGGCCGTCGACAACCTGGCGTCGGTGCCGTCATCCAACCCGCCGCCGTTCATCTGCCCGGCGGCCTGGACGTGCGCGGACATCGGCGGCGCGCTGCCTCCCGGCCAGGACCAGCTCACCACCGGGGGTGTCTGGAACGAGACCGCGGGCGGCGGTGACATCTGGTCGACGGCGGACGCGTTCCATTTCGCGTGGCAGACGCTGAGCGCGGACGGGACGGTGAGCGCGCATGTGACCGCGCAGCAGGCCACCGACCCGTGGGCGAAGGCGGGGGTGATGCTGCGCGCCACCACCGATCCGGGCTCGCCGTACTACGCGGTGTTCGTGACGCCGGGGCACGGGATCGCGGTGCAGTGGCGGACGGCGCAGGGAGCCCTCACCAGCCAGCTGGTGACCACCGGGACCGTGCCGGCGTACCTGATGGTCGGCCGGTACACCAGGACCGGCGCCACGCCGACGACCTACTACACGGCGTACACGTCGGCCGACGGCAAGACGTGGACGGCGATTCCCGGGTCGACGACGGCGACCAGCATGACCGGCGCGCTGCTGGCCGGCATCGCGATGACGTCGCACGCGCAGGGCACGGGAGGGTCCGTCACACTCGACACGGTGGCGGTGACCCCGGGCGAGCTGCCGCCCCCGGGTGTCTGCCCGTCGGGCTGGACGTGCGCGGACATCGGCGGGGCGCTGTCGGCGGGCACCGACTGGCTCACCACCGGGGGTGTCTGGAACGAGACCGCGGGCGGCGGTGACATCTGGTCGACGGCGGACGCGTTTCATTTCGCCTGGCAGACGCTGAGCGCGGACGGGACGGTGAGCGCGCATGTGACCGCGCAGCAGGCCACCGATCCGTGGGCGAAGGCGGGGGTGATGCTGCGCGCCACCACCGATCCGGGCTCGCCGTACTACGCGGTGTTCGTGACGCCGGGGCACGGGATCTCCGTGCAGTGGCGCACCGCCCAGGGCGGCCCGTCCAGCCAGCTGCTGGCGACCGGGGCCGTGCCGGCGTACCTGATGGTCGGCCGGTACACCAAACCGGGTACGGCCACCATCTACTACACGGCGTACACGTCGGCTGACGGCAAGACGTGGACGGCGATTCCCGGTTCGACGACGGCGATCAGCATGACCGGCGCGCTGCTGGCCGGCATCGCGATGACGTCGCACGTCCAGGGCACCGCGGGATCCGTCACGCTCGACACCGTGGGGGTGGCTTCGGCCGAGCTGCCCCCACCGGGCGTCTGACCGTCGCCGGCCCTCGAACACCCATCACAGGAGGCCCAGGTCCCGGGCTCGCGCGACCGCGCCGTGCCGGTCGGGGACGCCGAGCTTCCGGTAGATCGCGCGCGTGTGGGTCTTGATCGTGTTGGACGACATGCCCAGTTCCTGCGCGACCTCCCCGAGGGTCAGCGTCCCCCTGAGCAGGCGCAGCACCATCCGCTCGCGCTGGGTCAGCTCGTCGGCCGGCACCGCGCCGCCCGGCGCGCCTGAAAGGCGTCGCTGGAGCGACGTCAGCCGCGCCCACAGGTGGTCTGCTCCGTCGGGCAGCCCCGTCAGCACGTCCGTGGCCTCAGCGAGGAGCCCGGCCGCGCCAGCGCGGTCGTCCAGGTCAATGAGCACGGCCGCCAGCTGGAGCAGAATTTCCAGCGTCGGCCACGGGCTCAGCCCCAGCCATGCCCGCCGTGCCCGCAGGGCTCGCTCGAGCTCGCACCGGGCCTCCTCGAGCCGACCCTGTCTGTACCGGACAATACCGGCGACGGTGCCGGCGAGCGAAGCCTGCGGTGCCTTGTCCAGGCCGTTGTCATCCGCGATTCGCCGAGCGGCGTTCGCGAGCGCTTCGGCGTGCCCGAGCCTGCCGTCCTCGGCCGAAGCCATCGCCGCGGCGCAGAGCGCGACGCACCGCGTGAGCGGCCCGGACGCCTCACCTCGTACGGCCCGCCTGACCGGCTCCGCCGCACCCGGGTCGCCGGAAAGATACAGGCTGAAGCCCAGCGTGGCCTGCGCGAGCATACACCAGGGCGACCTGGGGTCGGTCTCCAGCTCGGCGGCCATGGCGGCCGACTCTCGCATGACCCGGAGGCCATCGAATCCAAAGGCTCCGCGAAGCAGCGCGGCGGAGGACTTCAGCGACCGCATACCGTCGGGGAGCGGACCCGTATACCCGGCCGCCTCGATGACCCGGACGAGGCGCCGCACCGTCTCCGGCTCTCCGGCCAGGGCAGCGACCCATGCCGCGGAGTGCGCAGCAAGGGGGTTCGCGCTGACCATCTCGTCACCAAGAGCATTGATCCAGCGGCGAACGGTCTCCATGCGGCCGGCGTTCACGTACGGATACCACTGGCCGGCGATGAGCTCGACGGCCTCGGGGACGTCCCCGGCGGCGAGGGAATGTTCGATCGCCTCGGCCACGCCCCCGCACAGCCGGTGCCATGCACTCGCTCGCCTGTGCAATTCTGGCACCAGCGCCGGCTCACGTAGTGCGAGCTGGCTCCGCAGCACCTGGGCGAACAGGTGGTGGTAGCGGAACCATTGCCGGTTCTCGTCAAGGGCAACGATAAACAGGTTCTCGCGTTCGAGCATGTCGATGGTCCCGGCGGCGCCGGCCATCTCGGTGACGGCCTCGCACAACGGTGCCGTGAACCGCTCGAGGATCGCCGTGCGGGTGAGAAACCGCAGGATGTCGCCGGGCTGGCGGCTGATGACCTCCTCGAAGAGGAAGTCGGAGATGTACCTGTTGTCGCCGGTGAACTGGCGTACGAAGGCGGCGGGGTCGGTGTGGCCTCGCAGCGAGAGCGCCGCAAGATACACGCCGGCCGGCCACCCCTCCGTCCGCCCGGACAGGTCCGCGATCTCGTGATCACCGAGCCGTACGCCGGCCACCACGTCAACGAGCCCGGCCACCTCGTCCCGCGTGAAGCGGAGATCACCCATCCCGATCTCGGCGATCTCCCCGGCTGCTCGCAGGCGCGCGAGCTGCAGCTGCGGCACTGTGCGCGTGACCAGGGCGATCCTGGCCGGCGCAAGCAGGTTAAGCAGCAGGAACTCGATCTGCTCACGGCAGCGCGGCTCCGTGATCAGCTGGCAGTCGTCAAGTACCAGCACGACCGGTTCCGAGAGCGCGGCCAGCGCGTTGACGAGGGCTGGAAGCAGCCTTCCGGTAACGTCGTGAAGCATTGCCCGGAGGGTGCCCAGGAACTCCCCGCCACCGAGACCGGGGCACGCCCGCTGCAGGGCGTGGGTCACGTGCCACCAGAGCCTGGCGGGGTCGTCATCACCGCGGTCGAGCGAGACCCACGCGAACGGGCGGCCCTGGAGTTCGGCGGCACGCCACTGCGCCACGGCGATCGTCTTGCCGAAGCCCGCGGGCGCGTGGACCAGGACCAGCTTCGCCTCGGTGGCGGCGAGCTGGCTGACGAGCTGCCGGCGCGGTACCCATTCCTTGCGCGGGCCGGGAGGGTGCAGCTTGCTCGCTACCGGGGCATTGAGGTACTCGTCCATAGCAAGCTGACCCAGACGGTAACGGTTTAAGTTACGCAACGAACATCACTCAGTGACCTGCACAGACATTTTCACATACCGATACGGCGCCTCCTCCGCCAGGTACCCCGTGGAGTGCGGCACGGTATTCACTCCAGCCGGGTGATGCCGGGGTGACCGCGGCCTGTCAGCCTCATCTCGGCCAATTCGCGCAGGGAAAGGGCGGCCGAAGTGAGCAAGCAGTTCAAGGGCAAGATCAGCATCGACATACGCGACTCCGTGCCCGACTGGGAGCCGTTCGGCGCGCCCAGGGCGCCCGAAGCCGCGCCGAGCGTTGTCTACATCGTCCTCGACGACGTGGGCTTCGCCGCCATGTCCTGCTACGGGGGGCCGATCGAGACGCCGAACATCGACCGGATCGCGGCACGGGGGGTGCGTTACACCCAGTGGCACACGACGGCGCTGTGCTCACCCACCCGGTCCTGCCTGCTGACCGGCCGCAACCACACCCGCAACTCGATGGCGTGCATCACCGAGGCCTCCAGCGGATTCCCGAACGCCAGCGGCACGATCCCGCCGGAGAACGGCATGATCTCGGAGATCCTGGGCGAACTCGGCTGGAACACCTACCACGTCGGCAAGTGGCACCTGTGCCCGACCGACGAGATGAACCTGGCGTCCACCCGGAGGAACTGGCCGACCGGGCGCGGGTTCGAGCGGTTCTACGGGTTCCTGGGCGCCGAGACCAACCAGTGGTATCCCGAGCTGGTCTACGACAACCACCCGGTGGACCAGCCGAAGCTCCCGGAGCAGGGGTACCACTTCACCGAGGACATCACCGACAAGGCGATCGAGTTCATCAGGGACGCGAAGGTGATCGCGCCGGACAAGCCCTTCTTCCTCTACTACGCTCCCGGAGCCTGTCACGCGCCGCATCATGTCCCGGGGGAATGGATCGAGCGGTTCCGCGGCCGGTTCGACATGGGCTATGAGGCGATCCGCGAGCAGATCCTGCGGCGCCAGAAGGAAATGGGCATCGTCGGCCAGGACACCGAGCTTCCGCCGGTCAACCCGATCGGCACCCCCGAGACCCGCACCGGGCCCGAAGGCCAGCCGTTCCCGCCGCTGGACTACACCAGGCCCTGGGCCTCGCTGTCCGCCGACGAGAGGCGGCTGTTCTGCCGGATGGCCGAGGTGTACGCCGGGTTCCTCGCGCACACCGACCAGCACATCGGGCGGCTGCTCGACTATCTGGAGGAGGCAGGGCAGCTCGGCAACACGCTGGTGATCATGGTGTCGGACAACGGCGCGAGCGGCGAAGGCGGCCCGGATGGCTCGGTGAACGAGAGCAGGCTGTTCAACGGCGTACCCGACGACCTGCAGGCCAACCTCGCGATGATCGATGAGCTCGGCGGCCCGAAGACCTACAACCACTACGCCAACGGCTGGGCGATGGCCTTCAACACGCCGTTCAAGATGTGGAAGCGGTACGAGTTCAACGGCGGCACCGCCGACCCGTGCATCATCTCCTGGCCGTCGGGCCTCGGCCATGGCGGCGAGATCCGCCATCAGTACCACCACGCGATCGACATCGTGCCCACCATCCTCGACTGCCTCGGCATCGAGCCGCCGGAAGCTATCAAGGGGCACACGCAGAGCCGGTTCGACGGCGTGAGCATGCGCTACGCCCTGGGCGACCCGTCGGCGCCGTCGGCGCGGGCTACCCAGTTCTACTCGATGCTCGGCTCGCGCGGCATCTGGCACGACGGCTGGAAGGCCGTCACCACGCACCCGACGATCAGCGGCTGGGGGCACTTCAACGACGACGAATGGGAGCTGTACCACACCGACGTCGACCGCGCCGAGGTACACAACCTGGCGGCCGAGCGCCCCGACAAGCTCCGCGAGCTGGTCGACCTGTGGTTCGCCGAGGCGGGCGCCAACGGCGCGTTCCCGCTCGACGACCGGTCGGCGCTGGAAATCCTCCTGACCCCGCGGCCGCAGCTGGCCAGACCGCGCGACCGGTATGTCTACTACCCCGGCACCGCCGACGTGCCCGAGCTGCAGTCGGTGAACATCCGCAACCGCTCCTATTCGATCGGTGCGCTGGTGGACATCCCGGCGCCCGGCGCGCGGGGAGTCCTGTTCGCGCACGGGGCCCGGTTCGGCGGCCACGCGCTCTACATCAAGGACAACCGGCTGCACTATGCCTACAACTTCGTAGGCATGTTCGAGCAGAAGATCGTGGCGGCCGAGGACGTGCCCACCGGGGAGAACCTGATCCTGTCCGCGTCGTTCGACAAGGACGGCGAGGACCCGCCGGGGGTCGCCACCGGCATCCTGTCCCTCTACCACGGCGGCAAGAAGGTCGGCGAGGGCCGGATAAGAACCCAGCCCGGCCCCTTCGCGGTGGCCGGCGAGGGCCTGTGCGTCGGCCGCGACAGCGGGGAGGCCGTCACCGACGACTATTCGGGCACCCCGCCGTACCTGTTCACCGGCGGCACCATCAACCGCGTCGTGGTGGACGTCAGCGGCGAGCCCTACGTGAACCTCGAGCGTGAGGCGGAGGCAATGCTCGCCCGCGAATAAAGGGCCACGGCTCAGCCGGTAGGCGATGCCGCCGGGGGAGGCGCCTGCGGCGGAGACGACTCCGTGGCCACGCCTGGTGCTGGCGGCCTGCCGATCAGCTCGATCAGGCCGAGCAGGACCACGAGCACGACGAGGATCCAGATGACCTCGGCGACGCTCGGGTGACCGATGAACACGAAGATCACGGCCAGCAACGCCACCGCGCCGGTCCGCAGACCGCGCCGGTGCGCGTACGTCCACTCGCCGGCCGGCCCCGCGGAGATGCCGCGATGCTCGGCGCTGCCCCGGATCCAGCCGAGAGCCGAGGTGAACCACGAACGGATCCGCACCGCGGCCGCCGACGGCCCGGTGATGAAGGCGCCGGCCGCAACGATCAGGCCGACGAGCAGCAGCGCGCGCAGCGCCTCCCGGATGAACCGGACGAGGATGTCGAACGCCGCCGCCGCGGCGTCGCTCGGCAAGGTGGCGGCCGGTACCGCGTTCAGGTACTGGCCGCGGATGATCAGCAGCGCGATGCCGAGAATCAGCATGGAGGCCGCGAACCCGAGGCTCGCGGCGATGAGCGCGCGCCGGCGCCGGCGGGCCACGTAGACGCCCGCCGCAAGCAGCAGCAGCGTCAGGATGGGCAGCACGATCTTGAGGTCGTTGACGAGCCGGTAGCCGGTCTGCGCCTTGACCAGATCCTTGGAGGGGAACAGCGGGAAGGTCGCGTTGACGTTGGGGATCTTCCCGGCGATCGTGAGTCCCGCGTTGACCAGATCCTGCTTGGCGACGGTGATCAGCGGGCCCAGGTTCAGCACGACCTGGCCGTTGCTGGTGGTGATGGCGCCGTTTCCCCGGCCGGACAGCGCGGCGACAAGCGCCTGGTGACCTATCCTGTTCACCGTCACCCAGGCGCTCGCCATCGCCGGGCTGGCTATGACCCTCGCGACCGTGCTGTGGATGAATCCCTGGACCGCGCTGGCGATCTGCCCGGAGAAGCTCTGCAGCAGGGCGGCTATTCGCGTCAGGCCCCTGGCGTTCAGCTCGGCCGCGGCCTGCTTGGCCAGCGCGGGCACGTTGATCTGGGCGTTGATCTGGTTCGAGATCTTGTCCGTCAGCGCGCCCTGGATCGCCGGATCGTGGATCAGCGGCGTCATGTTGGCCACGTACCGGTTCGTATCCGAGACCTGGTTCGCGCTCCATACCCCGATGACCGACACAGGCGCGAGAACGCAGCCGAGCACGATCAGCAGCGTGGCGACCGGGGCGCGCCAGCCGATGCGGCGCCTGGTCCGCGGCGGATGGGAGCGGAGCTCGCTCACCTGCTTGCGCAGCGACTCGAGCTCGGTTCGCTCCTCCGGGACGAGGTTCTGGTTCTCGCCGGGGGGCACCGGCCGAGCCGGGGGCACGGCGCCGTCCTTGGCGCCGGCGGTACCGGTCACGCGGTTGCCTTCTTGTGTCACGGGATCACCTCCTCGCGCATGGTCGCGTGATGAGCGTCTTCCGATCCTGGTCTCACCGCCGGGCCGCCACCTCCCCCGTGCAGGATGATCTGGGCGAGCCTCATCCGTGATGGGTGAGGCGCTCCCGGCACGGCGCGGTCAGGATGAACACGTTCGCGGGCGCCCGGCGGCGAGAGCGAGGGGACGCCGGCGCCCGCGCACACGGCCAGACAGGGCTCCGGCCCGTGAAGGGATGCGACGTGCCCGAGCAGCGGCGTTCACTGCCCGTGCCGTGGACATACGCGCGGCAAGGCGACAGCAAGATGCTCGCGGCCGCCGACCTCGCGATCGGTCTCGGCGTCAGCGCCGCCGGGTTCGCCCGGGTCCTGGCCCGCCGCGGGGAGCCGCTGCTCGGGCCGGCCGCCGCACCCGTGGCCGGGATCGTGCGCTCCGCTGTATCGATTTCCGAACGGACCGGGCTGCGCGCACGGCTACGCGAGACCGCGGAGCGCGGCCGGCGCGAGCGCGTCGCGCTGACATCGGCCGCGACCGGGGCCGTCCTTGGTCTGGTTCCGGAGGTCACCACGGTGGTGCTGGACCAGATCGACGTTGCGACGCTGGTGGCCGACCACGTCGACCTGAACGCCATCGTCAGCGATGTCGACCTCGAGCGCGTGCTGGACCGGGTGGACGTGAACGAGATAGCGGCGCGGATCGATATCGACGCGATCATGCAGCGAATCGACGTCGCGGGGATCGCCCGGTACATCATCGAGGAAGTGGATCTCCCGGAGATCATCCGGTCATCGACGGGCTCGATCACCTCCGACACCGTTCGCGGCATGCGGATGCAGAGCATCGCCGCCGACGAACGGCTGGGCAGGATCGTGGACAAGGCCCTCCTGCGGCGGCGTCCGCGGCAGACAGTTGCTCCAGGGGCGCATGACAGCGCCGGAAACGCTGGGTCCGACGGTGAGCGACACGAGCCTCGCGCATAGCCAGAGCGCCGATGGGCTGGCGCCCAGAGCAGCTCGCCCGCTGCTGCGGGTTTCGGCGATGCCGAGCGAGGCGCGCCCGTATCAGGGACACCGGGCCGGGATCGTCAGCAGAATGCTGGCCAGCGCGGCCGATTTCGTGATCGTGGCCGCCGTCCTGGCCGCCGGTTACGGCGCCTGGAGCCTGGTCCTTTTCCTGTTGAGGCCGGCGCGTTTCCGTTTCCCGGTCGTGCCCAGCGGGTGGGTTCTGTTCGCCGGCGGCGTGGTGCTGTTCGCCTACCTGTCGGCCGAATGGACGGCGTTGGGCCGGACCTGGGGTGACGTCCTGTTCGGCCTGCGGGTGGTGAACCGCCGCGGGGAGCGGCTCCATCCGGCCGGCGCGGTCCTCCGCGCTGCGATATGCGTCCTGTTCCCGATCGGGATCCTCTGGGTCGCGGTGAGCCGGGCCAACCGGTCCGTGGCCGACGTCATTCTTCGCACGTCGGTGATCTACGACTGGGGCCCGACGGTGGTCTCGGCCGGCCGGGGTGAGCCCGGGCGCACGACGCAGCGGAAGCCGATGTGACTGGTGGCGGTGTCCACGCTTTCGGGCTGCCGCGCGGCCGGACGGTAACGCAGGCAGTAGCTGGGCGCGCACAGGTGTGACCCGCCCTTGATGACCATCCGCGGGATGTGGCCGCCGGGCTGGCCCGCGCCGGTCCGGCCGTCGTACGACGTCACCCTCGGGTTGTGCGGTACGCAGCAGGAATGGGTGCTTCCGGCTGCCCGGCGGATGGCGTAGAAGTCCGCCGTCCACTCCCACACGTTGCCCGCCATGTCATAGAGGCCGTATCCGTTGGGCGGGAAGGACTTCACCGGGGAGGTTCGCTCGTACCCGTCGCTGGCAAGGTTCTCCCACGGGAACCGGCCCTGCCAGGTGTTGGCCATGAACCGTCCTCCGGGGGTGAACTCATCGCCCCACGGATAGGCGGCGCCCTCCAGCCCGCCCCGCGCGGCCCGTTCCCACTCCGCCTCGGTCGGCAGCTCCTTGCCCGCCCACGCCGCATAGGCCAGGGCGTCTCCGTGCGCGACGTGGGTGACCGGATGGCGGTCCCGGCCGGCCACCGTGCTGCCGGGTCCCCAAGGATGCCGCCAGTCCGCACCGGGCGTCCACGACCACCAGTTGCGGACGTCGCGCAGGTCCACCGGCCCGGGCGGCTGCGTGAACACCAGCGAGCCGGCCACGAGCAAGCCGGGGTCGGCCTCCGGGTAGTCGTCCGGCAGCGGTGCCCGCTCGGCCTCGGTGACATAGCCGGTCGCGGCGGCGAACCGGCCGAACTCCGCCACGGTCACCGGGTGCTCGTCGATCCAGAACCCGTCGACGCTCACCCGCCGCCGGGGAGCCTCCTCACGGTAGAACTCCTCCGACCCCATCGTGAAGAACCCGCCGGGCACCCACGCCATACCGCGCACGGCTCCGACCGTAGGCCGGTGATGTCGCGGTGAAATCACACCGAACGGGTGATGTCCCCCCGGTCACCGTGCCGCACGATACCCCGGTCCCGATCAGACGCAGGAGGTGGGGCGGATGCCAGCGCAGACGGTGGAAGAGCTAGCGCACCCGAGCATTGATGATCGCGTAGCGAGGGGCAGGGACGCCGCCGGGCTGACACCTCCGTCCATCCATTCGGGGTGGAGACCCGCCGTGGACCGGCCCGACCCGGTGGCCCTGCTCGAGGCGCAGAATCTGACCCGGGAGCCGGACCTGGTGCCGGTCCGGCACGGCCGGATGATGGTCTCACCGTTCACCTTCTACCGGGGTGCGGCCAAGATCATGGCCGCGGACCTGAAGGACACCCCGGCGGCCGGGCTCGAGGCGCAGCTCTGCGGCGACGCGCACCTGTCGAATTTCGGGCTGTTCGCCTCGCCCGAGCGGAGGCTGCTGTTCGACCTGAACGACTTCGACGAGACGCTGCCCGGGCCGTTCGAGTACGACGTCAAGCGGATGGCGGCGAGCTTCACGATCGCCGCGCGCAACAACGGTTTCCCGAAGGCGGACACCCGGGTGCCGGCGATGGCCTCGGTGCGGGCGTACCGGGAGGCGATGGCGACGTTCGCGCAGATGCGGACGATGGACGTGTGGTATGCGAGCCTGGACGAGGACGAGCTCATGCGGGGCATCCGCGGCGCGGTGGCCGAGACGGCGAAGGGGCAGGGGAAGAAGGGAAAGAAGGCGAAGAAGAGGGACAAGGCCGCGAAGCGGGCGGCGAAGGTGGCTGAGAAGACGCGCGAGAAGGCGCACACCCGCGACAGCCTGCAGGCGCTGTCGAAGCTCGCCGAGGTCGTCGACGGGCGGTACCGGATCGTCAGCCAGCCGCCGGTCGTCGTCCCCGAGCGTGAGCTGCGCACGATGTACGGCCTGTCGCCCGGGGAGGTGGAGCACGTGATCCGCGACCAGTTCCGCCGGTACCAGGCCACGCTGCAAGACGACCGGCGGCACCTGCTGGAGCGCTTCGAGATCGTGGACGTGGCCCGCAAGGTCGTCGGGGTGGGCAGCGTCGGCACCCGGGCGTTCATCGCCCTGCTCCAGGGACGGGACGCCCGCGACCCGCTGTTCCTGCAGATGAAGGAGGCCACGGCCTCGGTGCTCGAGGAACACCTGGTTAAGAGCAGGTACCAGCAGCACGGCGAGCGGGTGGTGCAGGGCCAGCGGATGATGCAGGCGGCCAGCGACATCTTCCTCGGCTGGACGAAGGGGCTCGACGTGCACCGCCACTTCTACTGGCGCCAGCTTCGCGACATGAAGGGCTCGCCCGTGGTCGAGTCGATGGTTCCGCTCGGGCTCGGCTACTACGCGGGCATCTGCGGCTGGACCCTCGCCCGGGCGCACGCCAGGTCCGGGGACCCGGTCGCCATCGCCGCCTGTCTGGGCGACGGCGACGCGTTCGACCGGTCCGTCACCGACTTCTCGGCCGCGTACGCGGATCAGAACGAGCGGGACTACGAGCAGTTCGTGGGAGCGGTGCGCTCGGGGCGGCTGGAGGCGGTCGAGGGCGTCTGACGCCGGGTACCTACCGGCGTGGCTCCGACGGCCGGAACGCGGAGACCAGCCTGGCCACGAGCGTCGCGAGGAAGATCTGGCCCGCCATCGCCTCCATGACGGCGACCGCGCGGCCGGCGTTGCTCGCGGCCGTGAAGTCGCCGTAGCCCAGCGTCGTCAGCGTGGTGAAGCTGAAGTACTGGAACGTCCTGGCGTCTCCGGGTTGCCCGTTGGCGAAGAACGCCCCGGCGCTCAAGTGGTCCATCGCCCCGTAGAAGGCCGCGAACATCAGCCCGATGATCATGTAGGCGCTGAGGGCGCCGTAGATGCTCTGCAGGGTAACCGACGAACTGGCCAGGATGCGGCGCACGATGGCCACGACCGTGGCGAGCAGGACCAGCCCGGTCCAGATCTGTGCCGCGCCGACCGCGCCGCTGGAAGGCTGGGCCAGCACCAGCCCGAACGCGACCGCCGAGCCGATCAGCACGACGGTGACAAGCAGGCGCGCGACCCACCTGGCCACCAGCGAGTTGCGCAGCGCGAGCAGCAGCGTCGCCACGAACACCACGATCTGGACAGCGTTGACCGCCGAGCCCGTGGTGAACGCGGAGAGCAGGTAGGTCGCGACCAGCAGGAGCAGCAGCAGCCCGTACCGCGCGCCGGGAACGAGGCGGCGGCCGGGGACCGGGGTGGGACGTCCGGGCACCACATCCGGCTCGGGCTCGCCGCCTGCGCTGATCATGCTGATGAATTGTCCGCTTGCGCGCCCGCGGCGAACTTCCCCCTGGCGGGGTGAGGTGTATGGGGGGCGGCGCGGCGGACGATGGCCGGATGAGTACGCCGGCCGATCCGCAGACGCTGCTGCGGTCCAGGAACTACCTGAGGCTCCTGGTCCTCGCCGCCCTGCTCGGCGCGCCCGTCTCCGCGGCCGCGTACGGCTTCTTCGAGCTGGTCAACTACCTGCAGGGCCAGGTCTTCACACACCTTCCGGACGGGCTCGGCTTTCACGGTGAGCCGCCGTGGTGGCCGCTTCCGATGCTGGTGGTGGCGGGGCTGCTGGCCGGCCCGGCCATCCGGTACCTGCCCGGCAGAGGCGGCCACTCGCCCGCCGATGGGTTCAAGGCTCATGGCGCCCCCGCGCCGGCCGAGCTTCCGGGCGTGCTGCTCGCCGCGCTGGCCACCCTGGTGTTCGGGGTCGTGCTCGGCCCGGAGGCGCCGCTGATCGCGCTCGGCGGCGGCCTGGCGGTGCTGGCCGTGCGGCTCGCCAGGCGCGACATGCCCGCGCAGGCCAGCGCGGTGGTGGCCGCGGCGGGCAGCTTCGCCGCCATCAGCACGCTGTTCGGCTCGCCGATTCTGAGTGCGTTCCTCCTCATGGAGGCCTCCGGCCTGGGCGGCCCGATGCTGGCCGTCGTGCTGGTGCCCGGACTGCTGGCGTCCGGGGTGGGAGCCCTGATCTTCGTCGGCCTGGACGCGTGGACCGGGCTCGGCACGTTTTCGCTCTCGATACCGAACCTGCCGCATTTCACGCGGCCCAACATCGCGGAATTCGGCTGGGCGCTGGTCATCGGGGTCGCGGCGCCGTTCGTGGGCACGGCGATCCGGCGGCTCGCGCTTCTTCTCCGGCCGCATGCCGAGCGGTGGGTGCTGGTAGCCCTGCCGGTCGCCGGCCTGGCCATCGGGGGCCTGGCGGTCGCCTACGGGGAGGAAACCGGGAAGAGTTCGTCCGACGTGCTGTTCTCCGGGCAGAACGGGCTTGATCCGCTGATCAGCCACGCGGCCAGTTACTCGGTGGGGGCGCTGGTCCTGCTGATCACATGCAAGGGCATCGCATACGGCGTGTCGCTGAGCGGCTTTCGCGGCGGGCCGACGTTCCCGGCGCTGTATCTCGGCGCGGCGGGCGGCATCGCGCTGTCGCACCTGCCCGGCCTGCCCATGGTGCCGGCTGTGGCGATGGGAATCGGCGCGATGTCCGTCGTCATGCTCTCACTCCCGCTGACGTCGGTGTTGCTGGCCACCCTGCTGCTGTTCTCGGACGGAATCGCCGTCATGCCGCTGGTGATAGTGGCGGTCGTCGTCGCGTATGTAGTCTCGGCACGGCTCATGCCGGCCCCCGCGCCCGCGCCAGCGCCGGCCCCCGCCTCCCCGCCTGCCGCGGCTACGGCGCCCACCGTCCCCGCCCCTGCCCCGGCGGTGGAACCCAGCGAGGCGCCCGCCCGCGAGGCGGGTCGATGAGGCCACTGGACCGCAGGCTGCTGCGGTTCGCCGGGCGCGCGCGGACATACCTGATCGCCCTGATCGTGGCCATGGCCGCCGTCGCGGGCCTGGTCATCGTGCAGGCGCAACTGCTGGCCACGGCGATCGCGGGCGCGTTCGCCGGGGGTCTGGGCCTGCCGGAGATGCGCGGCACGATCGCGGCGCTGGCCGCCGTGGTGGCGGCACGCGCGGCGCTGGCCTGGGCCATCGAGGGCTTTTCCTACCGGGCCTCGGCCGGGGTGAAGTCGCAGCTCCGCCGCGGCCTGCTGGAACATGCAGTGCGGCTCGGGCCGCGCTGGCTGGCGGCCCGGCGGAGCGGTGAGCTGGCCACGCTGGCGGCCACGGGCGTGGACGCGCTCGACCCCTACTTCGCCAAGTACCTCCCGCAGCTCGTGCTGGCCTTCGTGATCCCGGCGGCCGTGGCCGGGCGCCTGCTGGCCGCCGACCCGCTGTCCGCGGCGCTGATCGTCCTGACGCTGCCGCTGATCCCGGTGTTCATGGCGCTGGTCGGCGCGACGACGGCCGAGCGGACACGCCTGCGCTGGCGGGAGCTCGGCCGCCTGTCGTACCACTTTCTCGACGTTGTCGCCGGCCTGCAGACGCTGAAGGTGTTCGGCCGGGCGAAGGCCCAGGCGGACAGCATACGGAAGGTCACGGATTCCTACCGCCACGCCACCCTTGCGACCTTGCGGCTCACGTTCCTCTCCTCGCTCGTCCTCGAGCTCGTGGCAACGTTCTCGGTCGCCCTCGTCGCGGTCAGCGCCGGGCTGCGGCTCGTCAGCGGCCATCTCGGCCTGCAGACGGGCCTGCTCGTCCTGGTGCTCGCACCCGAGGCCTACCTTCCGCTGCGGCAGCTCGCAAGCCACTACCACGCGAGCGCGGATGGCCTGGCAGCGGCCGGGGAGGTGTTTGCCGTGCTGGAGACGCCGCTGCCGGAGGGCGCCCCGGCTGGCGCCGCGGCTCCCGTGCCCGCCGCGGTGCGCGTCGAGGACGTGAGCGTCCGCTACCCGGGGCGGGACGCGCTCACGCCGGGGGACGCGGGGCTGCGGTTCGGCGCCGGCGAGGTCGTGGCGCTGGCGGGACCCAGCGGCAGCGGGAAGTCGACCCTGATCGGCGTCCTGCTCGGCTTCGTGGCTCCGGACACCGGCCGCGTCGTCATCGAGGAGCCGGACGGCGAGCGCGAGCTCGGCGAGCTGGACATGCGCGCATGGCGGGCCTGCGTCGGCTGGGTGCCGCAGGATCCTGTGCTGCAGCCGGGAACGGTTGGCTCCAACATCCGCCTCGGCCGGCCGGACGCGAGCCGCGAGGACGTCCGGCGGGCGGCACTGGGCGCGGCGCTCCACGAGATCGGGCTGGACGCCCCGGTGGGCGAGGGCGGCAGCGGCCTGTCCGCCGGGCAGCGCCGGCGGGTCGCGGTCGCCCGCGCGCTCACGGCCAACAGGCCCGTGCTGCTGCTGGACGAGCCGACGGCCGGGCTCGACGCCGCCGCCGAGGCGGAAGTGCTCGCGACCGTACGCGGCCTGGCGCGGGAGGGAAGGGCGGTGCTGATGGTGGCCCACCGCCCCGCGGTGCTGGCCGCCGCCGACCGTGTGGTGACGTTGCCGCCGCCCGGAGAGCCCGTGAGGGTCCCCGCCGGTTCGGCCGGAGCGCCGGCGTGACCGCCCGGGACCGGGCCGTGTGGGACCCAGCCTGGGCGGATACGGCGGTGCGTGACCCGGCCGCCCCTGACCGCGCGATTCGGGAAACCCGGCCGGATCACGGCGCGATCTGGCGGCTCACACTCGCCGCCGCCGCGGGGACTGCCGCCAGCCTGGGCGCCATCGGCCTCACCGCCACGTCGGCCTGGCTGATATCCCGGGCCGCGCTGCACCCACCGGTCCTCACCCTGATGTTCGCCGTGGTCGCCGTGCAGGTATGCGGCCTCGGGCGCAGCGTGTTCCGTTACGCCGAACGGCTGACCGGCCATGACGCGGCCCTGCGGGTCCTCGCCTCGATACGCGTCAGGGCGTACACAAGGCTGGAGCGGCTCGCGCCGGCCGGGCTGGCCGCGTTCCGCTCCGGCGACCTGGTCGGCCGGCTGGTGTCCGACATCGACAGCATCGCCGACCGCTGGCTGCGCGTCCTGCTGCCGTATGCGGCGGCGGCCGTAGCGGGGGCGGCGACGACCGGTTTCGTCGCGCTGCTGCTCCCCTCCGCGGGACTTGTCCTCGCGGCCAGCCTGGTGGCCGCCGCGGCCGTGGCGCCGTGGGCCGCGGGGGCTGTGGCACGGAAGGCTGAGCGCCGGATCGCACCGCACCGCGGGGAGCTGAACGCCGCGTCGCTCGACCTGCTGCGCGGCTGCGCGGAACTCGTCGCCTTCGGGGCCGTGGACGAGGGTCTCGAGCGGGTCTGCGACGCCGACCGTGCCCTCCGGAAGGCCGAGGGCCGCAGCGCGGCCGGCAGGGGAATAGCCGCGTCGGTCACCGCGCTGGCGGCGGGCGGCTCGGTCTGGGCCTGCGTGGTGCTGGGGGTTTCGGCCGTGCGCTCGGGCGTGCTGCCCGGGGTGACGCTCGCCGTGGTCGTCCTCACGCCGCTCGCGGCGCATGAGGTCTTCGGGGGGCTCGCCCCGGCCGCGCAGCAGCTGCCGCGCATCCGGGCGTCGGCGTCGCGGGTCCGGGCCGTGCTGCGGCATCCGGACCCGGTCCACGAGCCCAGCTTGCCGCTGCCAGCGCCCGCGCCGCCGTATGACCTGCGGATCGAGAACCTGTCCGCGCGGTGGAGCGCGGGCGTGCCGGACGTGCTGAGCGGTATCGGCCTCACCGTGCCGGCCGGACGGCGGGTCGCCGTCGTCGGTCCCAGCGGTGCGGGGAAGACCACGCTCGCCATGGTGCTGCTGCGCTTCCTCGACCCCGCGGGCGGCCGCGTCATCCTCGGCGGGACCGACATCACCGAGCTCAGCGGCGACACCGTCCGCGGGATCATCGGGCTGTGCGCGCAGGACGCGCATGTCTTCGACACCACCGTGGGCGAAAACGTGCTGCTGGCGCGCAGGGACGCCAGCATGGCGCAGGTACGCGACGCGCTGTTGCGGGCAGGCCTCCTGGACTGGGTGGACTCCCTGCCGCTCGGCCTGGACACGCCGGCCGGAGAGCACGGCGCACGGCTTTCCGGCGGTCAGCGCCAGCGGCTCGCCCTCGCCCGCGTGCTGCTCGCCGGTTTTCCCGTCCTCGTCCTCGACGAGCCGACCGAGCACCTGGACGAGCAGACGGCCGACACCCTCACCCGTGACCTGCTCGCCGCCACGGACGGCCGGACCGTGCTGCTGATCACCCACCGCACCGCAGGCCTGGAGCTTGTCGACGAGATCGTCCGCATCGAGGCCGGGAGGCTGGCGCGCCCCGGCCGTCTCCGCCAGGCCGGGGCGGCCACTCAGGCTTGAGTCGTGCGCGGCGCTTGCGTGGATTCGCCGGGTCTCGCCTCGGATTCGCCGGCTCTCGCGGCCGGGATGGATGCGGTGTAGACGTCCGTGACGACGCCGACCTGGCGGGTGGTGAAGGAACGCTCGCGGCGGCGGTCCCGCGTGAAGGCGAGCCACCAGGTGAGGAGGGCGCCGAATCGGTTCCGGTAACCGGTGAGGAAGGCGATGTGAATGAACAGCCAGGCCCACCAGCCGAAGAAGCCGCCGGTCTTCAGCGGGCCGGCCGAGATGACCGCGCGGCCGCGGGAGATGTACGCGGCCGAGCCCAGGTCGTGATAGCGGAAGGGCTCTGCCCGGCCGCCTCGTCCTTCGGCCTTTCTCCGGATCCGGCGCCCGGCGTAGAGGCCGGACTGCATCGCGACCTCTGCCACGCCGGGCAGCTTGTCCAGGCTCATGACATCGCCGATGACGGAGATCTCCGGGTGGCCGGGAATCGTGCAGTCGTTCCGGACGATGATGCGGCCCGCCCGGTCCTGCTGGGCCCCGGTGGCTTTCGCCAGTACCCCGGCGAAAGGCGGAGCCTCGACCCCGGCCGTCCACAGCACGGTGCCGGCCTCGTAGCGCGTGGTGTTTCCGTCATGATCGCGGACGGTCAGCCCGCCGTAGTCCACTTCGGTGACGATGGAGTCCATGTGCAGCTCGACGCCAAGCGACCGCAGAATCGTTTCCGCCTTCGCGGACAGCTTCGGCCCGAACATGGACAGCGGGGCGGTGCCGCCGTCGAACAGCAATACCCTCGCGTCCTGCGGTTTCGCCTCCCGGTACTCGGCGCGGAGTGTCTTGGTGGCGAGTTCGCGGATCTGGCCGGCCAGTTCAACGCCGGTCGGACCCGCGCCGACGAGGGCGAACGTCAGCCAGTGGCGGCGGTGCGCCTCGTCGGGGGCGGTCTCGGCCATCTCGAACGCGCCCAGCACCCGGCGGCGGATGGTCAGCGCGTCAGAGATCGTCTTCATCCCTGGCGCGAACTGGGCGAACTCATCGTGCCCGAAGTAGGACTGCTGCACCCCGGCGGCGACGATGAGATCGTCGTAGCCGAACTCCGGCCGCCCTCCGCCCGGCGTGACGGCGAACAGGCGCCGGCTCTCCGGATCGATGTCGGTCACCTCGGCCATGACGCACCTGACGTTCCTGTGCCCCTTGAGCACATTCCGCAGTGGCGCGGCGATCTGTCCCTCGGACAGGATCCCGGTCGCGCACTGGTACAGCAGCGGCTGGAACAGGTGGTGGTAAGAGCGGTCGATGAGGGTCACCGAAACGGGTGCGCGGCGGAGGGCGCGCGCGGCGAACAGCCCGGCGAACCCTCCGCCCACGATCACGACGCGTCGCGGACCCTTGCTTTCAGCCATGCCGGTTCCCATGGTCAGCCGGATTCACCGGCGGGGTCATGCCAGGCTTCGCGGGCCGGCAGCAGCCGGTCCGCCTCCTTGGGGCCCCAGCTTCCCCTGGCGTAAGGGTGCACCGGGGTGACGTCGCCAAGTACGGGGTCGACGATCTCCCACATGGCCTCGACCGTGTCCTGCCGGGCGAACAGCCAGCGGTCCCCGTCCAGCGCCGCGCCGATGAGCCGGTCGTACGGGCGGATGTCCGACCCGGGCTGCTGCGCGAACGCGAGGTCCTCCGCCTGGGGCTCCCAGCCAGCGCCAGGCTTCTTTCCCTGGAGGGTGAGGCCCACCGCCGTCTCCGGCCAGATCCGGAACCGCAGCATGTCAGAGGGGGTCATGGGCTCGATGCCGAACACGTCGTGCGGGGGCGCCCTGAAAGTGATGGTGACCTCTGTGGCGGTGACCGGCATGCACTTGCCCGCCCGGATCAGGATCGGCACCCCCGCCCAGCGCCAGCTGTCGGCGGTGAGGCCGACCGCGACGTAGGTTTCCACGGTCGAGTTCGGGTCGACGCCCTCGACCTGGCGGTAGCCCTCGTACTGGCCGCGCACCGTGTGCTCCGGGGTCAGCGGGCTCAGCGCCCGTACCACCTGGTTCTTCGCGTCCCGCCAGCCGGCCAGGCCCGTCCCGGCCGGCGGTTCGGCGAGCACGGTCGCCAGTACCTGGAACATGTGGTTTTGCAGGACGTCCCTGATGGCGCCGGTCCGGTCGTAGAACCGGCCCCGGTCGGAGACGTCGAACGCCTCGGCCATGGTGATCTGGATGCTCTCCACGTAGTTCCGGTTGAGCAGCGGCTCGATCACCGAGTTGGCGAACCGGACGAACAGCACGTTCTCCACCGGATCGAAGGCGAGCCAGTCGTCGACCCGGAAGATGGCGTCTTCCGGGAAGTGCTCGTGCATGGTGGCGTTGAGCTGCCGTGAGCTGGCCAGGTCGGTGCCGAAGGGCTTCTCCACCATCACGCGGGCCCCGCGCGCCCGGCCCGCGGCCGCGATGCCCTGGGCGATCCTGCCGAACAGGACGGGCGGTACCTCCAGGTAGAACAGGACCTGCTCGCCCGTGCCGATCGTGTCTGACATGGCCCGGTAGGTGGCGTCGTCGCCCAGGTCGCCGTCCACGTACCGCAGCAGCTGAAGCATCCGCGCCGCCGCGGGGTCGGCGGGGTCCATGCCGTTGAGCTTCAGCGACGCGGTGGCATAGTCGCGGAACTGCTCGAGTCCCCAGCCGCTCTTGGCCACCCCGATCACCGGGACGTCGAGGACGCCGCGCTTGACCAGTCCGACCAGCGCCGGGAATGTCTCCAGCTTGGCCAGGTCGCCGGTCGCGCCGAAGATGACGAGCGCGTCGACTTTTTGAGTTGCCATACCCTTTCCCCTCTGTGTCAGCGTCCATACGAGCAGGCTCGCGGCGCCGCCGCCCCACCCGGGAGGGGTGAACGGCGGCTGAGACGGAACGTCACCCGCGGCGGATGATGACGATCGGGACGCCGAACTTGACGCTGCCCGCATGAGCTCCCCTGAGCTGAACGAGGCCGAGTTCCGGGCTCTCTACGACCGGCTGAAGCGGAAAGCCGTGTGGGGACCGGCCGACCGGCGGGGAGCCCTGAACCACATCTCGTCGGCGGAGGTGGTGGACGCGGCGAGTGACGTCTGGGAGGGCCGGGTGGTATCGCTGGGGGCGCCGGTGGAGCACGAGCCCAGCGCGGACAACCCGGATCCCGCCGTGCACCAGATGACCCATACCGCGGGAACGCCGGCCGATCAGGGCCTGGAGTTCGCGATGGACCGGGTGGCGATGAACATCCACGGCAACGCCGACAGCCATATCGACGCGCTGTGCCACGTGATGTTCGACGGAACCCTCTACAACGACATCCCGGCAAAGGCGGTCACCGCGGCCGGAGCGACCGAGCTGTCCATCGACGCGGCCGGCGGGATCGTGGGTCGCGGCCTGCTGCTCGACATTCCGCGGGTGCGGGGCGTGCCCTGGCTGGAGCCGGGTGATCACGTGACCGCGGAGGACCTGACGGCCGCCGAGTCGGCGCAGGTCGATTACATCGGCCAGGGCGACCTGCTGTTCGTCAGGGTCGGTCATCGCAGCCGGCGCGCGGCGCTGGGGCCCTGGGACGTCGCCGGCGCGCGGGCGGGGCTGCACCCCGCTGCGCTGGAGCTCCTCGCGGAGCGGCGGATCGCGGTGCTGGGCAGCGACGGCAACAACGACACGGCGCCGAGCGCGGCCCAGGGTGCCGACTTCCCCGTGCACGTCCTCGCGATCAACGCGATGGGCATTCACCTGCTGGACTACCTGCAGTTCGAGGACCTCACCGCGGTGTGCGAGAGGATGCGCCGCTGGTCGTTCCTCTGCGTCATCGCGCCGTTGCGGCTTACCGCCGGGACGGGTTCACCGGTGAACCCCATCGCGGTCTTCTGAAGCAGCCAGGTCAATCACCCGGCCTGGGGGATGCCGCGGTCCGGCGCGCTGACGACAGTGGCGGTCAGCAACGACATCGGGCTACCGGCAGAGGGGGTTGCGGATGCAGCTCGATCTCGCGCGGATCCAGTTCGCCTTCACGACCATCAACCACTTCTTCTTCGTGCCGGTGACGATCGGGCTCGCCTTCCTGACCGCGTTGCTGCAGACGGCGTGGCACCGCAGCGGCCGTGACGAGTACCTGCGGCTGACCAGGTTCTTCGGCACGCTGCTGGTCATCAACATCGCGATCGGCGTGGTGACCGGCCTGGTCCAGGAGTTCGAGTTCGGGATGAACTGGGGGGCGTGGTCGCGGCTGGTCGGCAACATCTTCGGCGCCCCGCTGGCAATGGAGGGCCTGGCCGCGTTCTTCCTGGAATCGACGTTTCTCGGGCTGTGGCTGTTCGGCTGGGGCAGGCTGCCGCGGCGCGTGCACCTGCTGACGATCTGGGCGGTGTCGGCCGGCAGCCTGCTTTCGGCGGCGTTCATCCTGGCGGCCAACTCCTGGATGCAGCATCCCGTCGGCTACACCATGGTGAACGGCAAGCCCGTGCTGAACGACATCTGGGCGGTGTTCACCAACCCGGTGTTCGTCTGGGGTTACGCCAAGGTGGTGCTCGCGTCGCTGACCACCGGCGCCGTCGTCATGCTGGCCGTCTCCGCGTGGCAGCTGCGGCACGGCGGGGACCGCGGCGTGTTCACCCGGTCGGCACGGCTGGCGCTCGTTGTTCTGGTCCCGGCGATTCTGTTCACCATGCTGGTCGGCGACGAGCTCGGCGTGATCGAGGCCCGGTACCAGCCGATGAAGATCGCGGCCGCAGAGGCGCAGTGGACCACGTGCCAGCCGTGCTCGTTCTCGCTGTTCCAGATCGGCGGCGGCAACAACGACCAGACGCCCACCCAGATCATCGCGATCCCGCACCTGCTGTCGCTGCTGGCCACCAACTCCTGGAACGGCAAGGTGGTGGGGATGACCCCACTGCAGCAGCAGTACTCCAAGCAGTACGGCCCGGGCAACTACGTGCCGAACGTGTTCATCCAGTACTGGGGGATGCGGGTGATGGCCTACCTGGCCGTGCTGGTCCTGCTCATAGGGCTGTGGGGGCTGTGGCTGGTCCGCCGCAGGGCCGTGGCGACGTCGCGCGTGTTTCTGTGGGTGGCGGTGTGGGGCGCGGTGCTGCCATTCCTGATGAACACCGCCGGCTGGTTCCTGACCGAAAGCGGCCGGCAGCCGTGGATCGTGCAGGGCATCATGCTGACCAAAAACGGGATCTCACCGACGGTCTCCGTCACCTGGCTGTGGACCAGCCTGATCGGGTTCATCCTGCTGTACGGCACGCTCGGTACGGTCGACCTGCTGCTGATGCTGCGGTACTCGCGTAAACAGCTCCCGGCTCCGCGAGCGGGAGCTGACGTGGATACCCCGCTGCCGGCCGTCCAGTATTGAGGTCACGATGGGCAATCTCATCCCGTTCTGGTTCATCGTCATCGCGGTCCTGTGGACCGGCTTCTTCGTCCTCGAGGGGTTCGACTTCGGCGTCGGCATGCTGCACGGCGCGGTCGGCCAGGACGACGCCGGCCGCCGCGCCGCCATCAACACGATCGGGCCGCTGTGGGACGGTAATGAGGTCTGGCTGATCGTGGCCGGGGCCGCCATGTTCGCCGCGTTCCCCGGCTGGTACGCGACCATGTTCTCCGGCCTGTACCTCGCCCTCGCCCTGCTGCTGGCCTCGCTCATCATCCGCGGCGTGGCCTTCGAGTACCGGGGCAAGCACGACGCCGCACGATGGCGCCATACGTGGGATGGGCTGCTGACCGCGGGCAGCCTGCTGGCCCCGCTGCTGATCGGCGTCGGGCTGGGCGACCTGCTGCACGGGCTCCCGATCGACTCCAGCCAGAACTACACCGGGTCATTCTGGGACCTGCTCCAGCCGTACGGACTGTTCACCGGGGTCACGCTGGTACTGGTCTGCGCGCTGCACGGCGCGACGTACCTGTGCCTGAAGACCACCGGCACGATGCGCGAGAGCTCTTGGCTGCTGGCCCGCCGCGTCGCCCCGGCCGCCGGCGCCTTCGTCATCGGCTTCATCATCTGGACGCACGTAACCGCCGGCCGGGGCTTCTTCCTGAACCTGATCGAACTGCTCGCCATCCTCGCCGTGCTCGCCGCCGGCTGGCTCGTCTACGAGCATCGCGACGGCTTCGCCTTCGCCGCCACCACCGTCACGATCGCGTCGTGCATCGTATCGATCTTCGTGGACTTGTACCCAAACGTGATGGTCTCGTCCACCAGCCCGGCTTACAACCTCACCGTGCACAACACGGCGTCGGCTCCGTACTCCCTGAAGGCGATGACCGTTGTCGTGATCATCTTCCTGCCGCTGGTGCTCGCCTACCAGGCATGGACCTACTACGTCTTCCGCAGGCGAGTCAGCCGGGATCAGTTCGTCCAGGGCCCGCCCCCGACCGTGCCGCCACAGGCGGCCGGTCCCCCCAGCCCGGTACCGGGCGCTCCGGAGCCCACCGTCACGCCGCCTGGAAGGAGCCCAGCGTGAGCGAACATTACGCGGTCATCGTGATCGGAACGGGGGCAGGAGGCGGCACGCTCGCCCGCCACCTCGCCCCGTCGGGCAAGCGCATCCTGCTGCTGGAGAGGGGCGACTGGCTGCCCCGTGAGCCTGCGAACTGGTCGACGGTGGACGTCTTCGTCGACGGCCGCTACATCTCGCCCGACAGCTGGTATTCCGTACAGGGAAAGTCCTTCTTCCAGCCGCAGGTGCACTACTTCGTCGGCGGGGCGACCAAGCTGTACGGCGCCGCGCTCTACCGCATGCGCGCCGAGGACTTCGGCGAGATCAAGCACCACGACGGCATCTCGCCGGCGTGGCCGGTCAGCTATCAGGACATGGAGCCGTACTACACGAGCGCCGAGCGGCTTTACCAGGTGCACGGGGCGCGGGGTGAGGATCCGACCGAGCCGCCGGCCAGCGCGCCGTACCCGTATCCCGCCGTTTCGCACGAGCCGCGCATCCAGCAGCTTTCCGATGACCTGGCCAGGGCGGGACACCACCCGTTCCACGCGCCATGCGGGATCCTGCTCGACGAGGCGAACATGCCCTACAGCACGTGCGTGCGGTGCGTGCAATGCGACGGCTTCCCGTGCCCGCTGCACGCGAAGTCCGACGCCGAGGTGATCGGTGTCCGGCCTGCTCTCGAATACGGCAACGTCACGCTGCTCAGGAACGCCCTGGCGGTGAAGCTGGAGACCAACCCGGCCGGCACCGCGGTCACCGGCGTGATTGTCACCCGCGAGGGCGAGACCGAGCGTTATACCGGTGACATCGTGGTCGTCGCCTGTGGCGCGGCGAACTCCGCCAGACTGCTGCTGGCCTCGGCGAACGACAGGCACCCGAACGGGCTGGCCAACGGGTCAGACCAGGTCGGCCGCAACTTCATGTACCACGACAGCCAGGCCGTGCTCGCCCTGTCCAAGGAGCCGAACCCGACCGTCTTCCAGAAGACGCTCGGCGTCAACGACTTCTACTTCCACGGCCCGGACTTCGACTTCCCGATGGGCAACATCCAGATGATCGGCAAGTCGCAGGCGGAGATGTACCGCGGCGAGAAGCCGGTCGAGACCAGGCTCGCGCCGAACTGGGCGCTGCGCGACGTCGCGTCGCACGCCGTCGACTTCTGGCTGTCCACCGAGGACCTGCCGCAGCCGGGCAACCGGGTGACGCTCGGCCCGGACGGGGGCGTCCACCTGGACTACACGCCGAGCAACCCCACCGCGGCCAAGCGGCTGTTTCACCAGCTCAAGTCGATGCTTGGCTCGCTCGGCATGCACACCGATCACCTGGTGCACCGGTTCGCATACCTGAAGACCGACATCCCGATCGCCGGCTGCGCTCATCAGGCGGGTACCGTCCGGTTCGGCGCGGACCCGGCCACCTCCGTGCTGAACCCCGACTGCCGGGCGCACGAGCTCGACAACCTGTACGTGGCCGACACCAGCGTTTTCCCGAGCATCAGTGCGGTCAACCCGGCCCTCACCGCGATGGCGAACGCCGTCCGCGTCGGCGACCGCATCCTCGACCGGATCGGCTGAGGCGGGTGCGGGTGGAACCGGCCCGGAAGGTAGCCCTTGCCGGGTGATGCGCCGCCGCGCCCGGCCGGCTGAAGTTGACGTTCATGCTGGTTCAGGCCGCCGGGTTTGCGCTGCTCGCCGCGTTGTCGCCGACTGCGCTGCTCGTCGTGGCCGTCTTCCTCGGCTCAGACCGGCCGCGGCAGACCGGGGCCTACTACCTGGCGGGCGCCGTGCTGATGAGCGTTGCCACCGGCGTGATCATCCTCGTGGCGCTGCGCGGCGGCGGGCTGGCGCGCCCCAGCCAGCACGAGCCCCGTTACGGCCTGCGGCTCGGCCTCGGCATCCTGGCGCTCGCCGGGGGAGCGTTCATGGCCGTCCGGGGGCCGAAACCACCCGATCCGGCGAAACCACAGAAGGGCATCGTGTCGAGGCTGGTGGCGGCGCCAGGACCGCGCAGCGCGTTCGCCGCTGGCCTCCTGGTGTTCGCGCCGGGGGTGACGTTCATCGCCGCGGTCCAGGTGGTCGCGACCGCGAAGGCCAGCGTCCCGCTGGAGGCGATCGGGCTTGCCATCGTGGTCGTCCTCAACGTGATCCTCGTGTGGCTGCCCATCCTGGCCCACCTGATAGCCCCCGAGCGGACCGGGCGCGCCCTCACCGCCTTCAACGGCTGGCTTCGCGCGCACGGCCACACCATCGTCGTGGTCGTGCTGGTCGCGGCCGGAGTGATCCTGACGGTGAACGGGCTGACCGGGCTCGTCCGCGGCACATGACGGCCGCATCTCACCCGCCGCGAGTGGGGCGCCCGTTCGGCACATGCGCCAGGGTCGGTCGGGAAGGCCCGACGGCCCCGTCGCAGCGATGGAAGGAACCGGACCATGAATATGCCCAGGACCATCGTGGACGACGCGACACGCGACATGCTGGCCGGCCTCGCGATGGGCGACGTGGACGTGCTGAAGGCAGCCGTTGACATTCGCGAGGCGGAACAGGAGGGCAGCGGGCTCGACCCGCGCACCTTCAGCCTGGTCAAGGTCGCCGCCCTGATCGCGCTGGACTCGCCTCCGGCCTCGTACCTGTGGCAGGTCGCCAGCGCACTCGACTCCGGCGCCACGGCGCCGGACATCCTCGGCGTGCTTCGCGCCGTGGCGCCACAGGTCGGCGGCCCCAAGATCATCGCGGCGGCACCGGAGATCATGGTCGCGCTCGGCCTGTCCCTGCCGGCCGCGGGCGAAGACGTCATCTAGTAAGCCTGGGAGGCTGACATGATCATGCGACGGCGGCCACTGCTGCGTGCGGCCGCGGTAGGCGGCGGCGCGTACGTCGCGGGCAGAAGAGCCGCGACCCGGCAGGCGGAGGAGCAGCAGGCCTGGGCGGAGCAGGATGCGCGCATCAGTGACCTGGAGAACCAGCAGGCGGCGACGCAGGCGCCCCCGGCACAGCAGGCGCCCGCCCCGCCCCCGGCGGCGCCCGCCGCGCCATCCATGATGGACCAGCTCAAGCAGCTCGCCGGCCTGCACAGCCAGGGGATCCTGACCGACGACGAGTTCGCCGCGGCCAAGGCGAAGCTGCTCGGCAGCTGAGAGCCTGCCTGATCGTCACGCGAGGATCTTCGCCTTTCCCTGCTCGAACTCGGTGTCGCTGATGACACCGCGGTCGTGCAGGTCGGCGAGCTTGGCGAGGTCGTCCGCATGGCCGTTGCCGGAGGAGCTGCCCGCGGCGTCACGGACATAGGCGCGGAACGCCCGGTCCTGCGCCTGGGCGTCCCGGACTCGCCGCTGCTGCATGCTGCCGCCCCGGGCGATGAGGTACACGAAGACGCCTAGGAACGGCAGCAGCACGATGAAGACCAGCCAGCCTGCCTTGGCCCAGCCGCTGAGATCGTCGCTGCGGAAGATGTCGAAGATGATCATTACCAAAAGCCAGATCCACAGGATCCAGAGAAAGAACCACAGCATTGTCAGGAACGCGTCCAGCAGGGGATAGGACGACGATGAAGCTGCTAGCGGCATTTCATCCTCCGAACGGGCGGTGGCGCTCCTCATCCGGAACGCCGTTTCCCGATCAGCCAACCAAGGCGGGCGGCGGCTGCGCCCACTCGCCACGGGTGAATTCCCGAGCGCACCGGGGGTTACGATGGGGGCCGTCCATTACGAGATTCGGGTGGCCGGAATCCTGCCGCCCGGGGTGCTGGCGGATTTCGGGGACCTTGCCGTGCTGCGGCAGGCCGAGACCCTGGTGCGCGGCCGCCTCGCTGATCAGGCAGCGCTCAACGGGCTGCTCGCCCGGCTGGAGAAGTCGGGAGTCCAGGTTCTCGAGGTGCGCAGGTTCAGGCGTCCTCACCCGTCGTGAGTGAGGGATCGCCGTCCCGCACCCGCCGGATCTCGATCAGCTGAACGCCGAATTCCTCGAGCCTGGCGAGCAGGGCCTGAAGCGACGCCTGAGCGGGGAGCGAGCCGCACAGAACGGTCTCGACCGGCTCCACGTCGGCGGTGAGCCGCTCGAAGTCGAGCAGAACCTCGGGGGGGAGCGTCCCGGCGACGCGGATCTCGTAGTAGGCCGACGTCATGGCGGGTACCTCCGTGATCCGATCCGGATTCCCATGCTGCCCCGCCATGACCCGGCACGGCCCACTCGCCAGGGGTGAGTCGCCGCGGCGCCCCGGTCGGCAGGGTTTTTGGGCTTGTGGTGTCACGGATGTTATGGTGGCGTGGTTTCTGACTGGGAATTATGTCGCGCGACGTACGAATTTCGCGAACGCGGCGCCCGAAGCGTGATCTCCAGGCCGCCGCGATCTCATCGCTGCGGGTCATCGCCGTTCCCGCGGCCCGGGTATCCCCGGATTCACCCGGCGCGATCCTTCCGGTACCGCTGGAGGCCAAGCTTCAGCCGCCCAGGGTGCGCGCGGAATGGCTGGAGCGCGGCGACCTCATCGATCACCTGGCCGGCATCACGGCCAAGCTCATCCTGGTGGCCGCGCCCGCCGGCTTCGGCAAGACGACGCTGGTGGCGCAGTGGCTCTCCGGTCAGCGCGCCGGCAGGCGATTCGCGTGGGTCTCGCTGGACCGGGCGGACAACGACCCCGTCCGGCTGTGGACCCATGTGGTGGCCGCGCTGGAGCGCGCCTGCCCCGAGCTGGGCGGCGGGAGCCTTGCCGGCCTGCCGCGGGGCGTGCTGCCCGACCTGCGGGACACGTTGCTCCCCGAGGTGGTCAGGAAGCTGGCGGCGCTGCGCGCCCCGGTCGTCCTGGTGCTGGACGACTACCAGATGATCAGCGAGCGGGACTGCAGCCAGCAGACGGAGTTCCTGCTGTCGCACATGCCGCGACCGGTCCAGGTGGTGCTCGTCACGCGCGCCGGCCCGCCGCTCCCGCTGGGGCGGCTGCGCGCGGCGGGTGACATGGCCGAGATCCGGGCGCCCGAACTGCGCTTCACCGCGGCGGACGTCGCCTCGCTCGTGCTGAGCATCGCGGGGATCCAGCTCGCCGGCTCCGAAGCCGCCGGCCTGGCGGCGCGCACCGAGGGCTGGCCGGCCGGCGTGTACCTCGCGGCGCTCTCACTGCGCGGCCACCCGTCGCCCGGCACCTTCATCAGCCAGTTCACCGGCAACAACCGGTTCATCGCGGACTTCCTGGCCGAAGAGGTGCTCGACCGCCAGCAGCCCGCGGTACGTCAGTTCCTGCTCCGGACGTCCGTCCTCGACCGGTTCACCGCGCCGCTGTGCGACGCCGTCGCGGGGATCACCGGTGCGGCGGATGTCATCGACGGCCTCGAGCAGCAGAACCTCTTCGTCGTGCCGCTGGACGACCACCGGCTCTGGTACCGCTACCACCACCTGTTCGCGCAGGTGCTCCGCAGCCAGCTCGCGCGGGCCGAACCGGAGGCGGTGCCCGAACTGCACGGCCGCGCGAGCACCTGGTACCGCGAGCACGGGCCGGCCGAGGCGGCGATCGCTCACGCGCTCAGATCGCCCGGTGCCGCGGGAGCGGCCGGCCTGATCGCGACGCACTGGTACGCGCTCGTCAACGCCGGAAGAACGCTTACCGTCCGCAACTGGCTTCGTGACCTGGGCGACGACCGCGTCGGCGCGGACCCGGTCGCGGCACACTGCGCGGCGTGGGTCGCCGCCCTGTGCGGCGACCGGGCCTCCCTGTGCCGCTGGCTCGAGGTCGTCGAGGCGGCGGAGCCCGGAGGGCCCCTCCCGGACGGCATGAGGTCGCTGGAGTCCTCGGCGGCGCTGCTCCGCGCCGCCTTCGGCGTGGGCGGTGTCCGGGTGATGCGCGAGTCCGCGGTGCTGGCGGCGCGGATGGAATGCGACCCGGTATCGCGCTGGTACGCGCTCGCGCGCGTCGCGCTCGGTTTCAGCCTGCACCTGTCGGGAGAACCGGGGGCGGCTGCCGTGCTGAACCAGGCGCTGCTGGCCTGCGCGGCTCACGAGATCACGAGGACGCTGGCGCTGGCGGTCGCGTCGCTCGTGGCGGCCGACGAGGGCAGGCTCACGCAGGCGCAGCACCTCGCAAGGCAGGCCTGGGAAACCGTGACGGGCGGTAAGCCCGGCGATCCGCCGCACAGTTGCGCCCTGCTGACGGCCATCGGCGCCGTCAATGCCCAGCAGGGAAGGCTGCCCGCGGCCCGCCGCTCGTTCGAGCGGGCCATCCGCATTCGCCGCCGGTCGTTCGGGCTGAACCCGTGGCCCACCGTGGATGTCCATCTCCGGCTGGCACCCGTGCTGCTCGGCATGGGCGACCGCCCCGCCGCGGCGGCGTCCCTCTCCGTGGCCAGGGACGTCCTGACCGCCTCGCCCGACGGTGCGGAGGCGCTCCGGTCGCGGCTGAGCCGGCTGGAACGCCGGCTCGCCGGTGAATCATGGGGGACGCCGCTGGCCGAGCGGCTCACCGAGCGTGAGGAAACCGTGCTTCACCTGCTGCGCGGAACGCTCACCCTGCGGGAGATCGGCAGGGAGCTGTACGTGTCGGGAAACACGGTCAAGACCCACACCCGGGCGATCTACCGCAAGCTCGGGGTGACCACCAGGGAGGACGCCGTCGCGCGGGCGCGGGAGTCCGGCATCCTGTCCTAACGGCGACGGGGGCAGCAGGTTGAGCTGCCGGGCCCGCCGTACCGCCTCGCGGCGGTCCGCCGCGCCGAGCTTACGGAAGATGCTCTTGAGGTGTGTCTTCACGGTATTGACCGATATGTACATGTCCGCGGCGATGTCGGCCGTACTCAGCATCTCCGCCACGCGGGTCAGCACGTCGCGCTCGCGGCTGCTGAGCTGCTCCACGATCACCGGGTCGTCTGCCTCCCCGGCCGCGTGCCGCTGCCGGGGAATCCAGCCGGTGGCCAGCAGACCCGGCTCCAGCAGGTCGCTGTAGGCGTGCGCGAGCTCCGGGTAGCGGGCCAGCGCGGGCCTGATCCAGCGCCGCTCCGTGGCGAACGGAAGGCGGAGCCGCTGCGGCTGGGCGAGCCGCAGCGCCCGCTCGAGCGATCTGTGGCCCCGCGCCGCATCGCCCTCACGGAAGCCGAGGAGCGCGTCGGCCAGCCAGGCCTCGACCCGGACCCGGTCCGGTCCGCCGCCGCTCAGCGCTTCGGCGCCACGGGCGAGGGCTTGCCTGGCCGCCTCCAGGTTCCCCGCCGCGAGCCACGCACGCGCCAGCGCCACCTTCGCGTCCGGCGCGGGCCCCGCGGCACGCGCCGCGGCCAGCGCGGCTTCGGTGTCTCCCGACGCGATGTGCGCCCGCGCCTGAGTTACCGTCAGCAGGCGCTCGAGCCAGGGCGGCGGCAGCCAGCCGTCGCGTGCCTGCCGCAGCACCTCCAGGGCCGCGCCGGCGCGGCCCTCCGCGAGGCTGCCGCTCGCCGCCACCAGGCACCCGAGCGCGCTGAGCAGCCTGACAGGCTGGGTACGCAGGGCGGCCTCCGCGGCCTTGAGCCGGCCGCGTGCGGCGCTCAGCTCTCCCCTTTCGAGGTACGCGATGGCGAGCGCCAGCGCGGACGGGGGAATGCCGTGCCCGGTTCTGCCGTCCGCGCGGGCGGCGGTTGCCGCCGTCCGCTCCGCCCCGGCGCCGGCCATCGTGGCGGCGCGGCCCAGCCTTCCGTGCAGGGCTTCGAGCAGCGCCAGGTACCCGTGGCAGGTGGCCAGATCGTAGCGGTAGCGGGTCACCACCGTTCGTTCCGTATCAATACCGGAACCAGCCTCGCCGAGAAGCTGAGCCGACCGCCGCAGCAGTCCGGCCGCCATCTCGAGGTCACCCGACCAGAGTTCGATGATGGCACGCTGGTACAGCACCGTGCCCGCGGCCTCCGGGTGCCGTGCCCGCAGGCTTTCCGGGACGCTGTCCAGCAGCCGTTCCGCCGCGGCGGCCGCGGCGTGCGCGGCGCGGAAGTCGCCCGCGCGGCACCCCAGACCGAAGCGGATCGTCGCGGCGGCGAACCGCGACGGGACCTCCTGATCATCCGGAAGGCGGCCGAGGATGTGCTCCGCGATGGCGAGCGACGCACCGCCCGCCTCCGCGCGGCCATCCGCCAGCGCGGCCGCGGCCGCGGCGAGCATGAACTGCGGTGGAACCGGATCCTCCGGTGTCCGCCGGAATCCGTCCGCGGGCAGCTCGCCGTGGTCCGGCCAGCCCAGCCGGCCGACAGCGAGCTCATCGACGACGATCCTGGACGCCAGCCGCCAGTCATCGGCCTGGCCGGCGTGCCGGACCGCCTCGGCCAGGCACCCCTTGCGCTGATACCAGCGCGCGGCCCGCCGGTACAGCTCGGCCACGAGGTCCGGCTCCTCCCGCCGCAGCTTCAGGTGCAGGACCGACCGGAACAAGGAGTGATACCGGTACCAGCCCTGCCCCACGGGCTGAATGAACGAGTTGACGCGCGCCAGGCGCTCCAGGGTGCTCGCCGCGTGCTCATCGCCGGTCAGGTCACGGGCCAGTTCCGCGGTGACCTCGTCCAGTACGCTCGTGCGCAGCAGCAGGTCCCGTACGGTGCCCGGCTCGCTGTTGAGCACCTCCTCCACGAGGTACGCGGCGATGGGGCTGTCCCCCGAAGCGAGGCTCTTCACGAACAGCTCGGGATCGGGGTGGCCGTCCATGGAGATCGCCGCCATCCGCAGCCCCGCCGCCCAGCCCTCGTCCCGTTCGGTGATGAGCTCCAGCGCGCCGGCGGGCAGCGCGACTCCGTGCTGCGCCATGAGCAGGGCGGCTTCGGGCACGCTGAACGCCAGATCGCCGGCGCGGATCTCGGCCAGCTCTCCGGCGAGCCTGTACTGGTGCAGCGGCAGCAGCGGGTCTATCCGCGAGGCAACCACGACGTGCAGGCCCGACCGGGCGTTTCGCAGCACGTACGCGAGCCCGCCCAGGGTCTCCGCGTCGGTCAGCAGATGGAGATCGTCGATGACCAGGACCACCGGCGGGTCGTGAGCCGCCAGGGCGGACGCGAGCTGCAGCAGGAACACGTGCCCGGCCGCGTTGCCGTCCGCCAGCGCGGACGCGGCGCGGGACACGTTCACCCCGGCCTGGCGAAGCGCCGCCACCACGTAGGACCAGAAGGTCCCCGGCTTGTTGTCGAACTCGTCGAGCGTGAGCCACGCCACCGGCCCCGAGCGGTGGCCCGCGGCCCACGAGGCGACCGCGACCGTCTTGCCGGCGCCGGGCGGGCCGGTGACCGAGGTGAGCGGGCCCCGCACGCCCGCTGCCAGCCGCGTGTCGAGGCGCGGGCGGGAGACGGCCCAGGCTGGCAGGCCGGGGACCGTGATCTTCGCCAGCAGCAGGGGATCGCGGGGCCGGCCCCGGGGCTGGCGGGCCACGCCCGCTGGTGTCGTCGCCGACATAGCGCACCGTCTCCCCTGGCCGCATCGTCGCGTGTCGTCCGAGCCGGAAAGGCCGCTGGCGCTCCATGGTCCAGGGAGCGGCCATGCCTATAGAACAGCTGAACTGCCGGCGTCGACGTTCGCGCGCATCCGGGTGAGAGGGCATCACCCCGCGCGGATATCACCCGCGGGTGAGTTCCGGGTGATCGAGCTGGCGGTCCAGGTTGACGGCGGCGCTGATGAGGGCCAGGTGGCTGAAGGCCTGGGGGAAGTTTCCCAGCTGCTCGCCGGTGCTGCTGATCTCCTCGGAGTACAGGCCGAGATGGTTGGCGTAGGTGTGCATCTTCTCGAAGGTCAGCCGGGCGTCGTCGAGCCGGCCCGCGCGGGCGAGCGCGTCGACGTACCAGAACGTGCACAGCGAGAAGGTGCCCTCGTCGCCGGCCAGCCCGTCGGGCGAGGCGCCCGGGTTGTAGCGGTAGACGAGGCTGTCGGACACCAGCTCCTTTTCCATGGCGCCGAGCGTGGACAGCCACATCGGGTCGGTGGGAGCGATGAAACCCTGCAACGGCATCATCAGCAGCGAGGAGTCCAGGACCTCGGTGCCGTAGTGCTGGGTGAACGCGCCCACCCTGGGGTTCCAGCCGCGCTGCATGATCTGGTCGTAGATCGCGTCGCGGGCCTGCGTCCACCGTGCCACGCCGGCCGGGCGGCCGCTGTGCTGTGCCATCCGGATGGCACGGTCGAAGGCCACCCAGCACTGGAACCTGCCGTAGGTGAAGTCCTTCCGGCCGCCACGGGTCTCCCAGATGCCCTCGTCGGGCTGATCCCAGTGCTCGCACAGCCAGTCGAGGAGCCGCGACAGCTTCTGCCAGCCGTCGTGATACGCCTGCATGCCGGCCTGGGCTCCCAGGTACGCGGCGTCTATCGCCTCGCCGTAGATGTCGAGCTGCAGCTGGCCGGCGGCGCCGTTGCCGACGCGCACCGGCCGCGAACCGCGCCAGCCCTCGAAATGGTCGAGGGTCTCCTCGGTAAGGTCTGAGCTCCCGTCGATCCGGTACATGATCTTCAGCGGGTGCTCGCGGTCGCTCGTGAATTCGTCGCCGCGGCCGAGCAGCCAGCTGGCGAAGGCCCTGGCCTCCTCCTGATAGCCGAGACCGAGCAGGGCGTAGATGGAGAACGAGCCGTCGCGTATCCAGGTGTAGCGGTAGTCCCAGTTGCGCTCGCCCCCCTCCTGCTCGGGCAGCCCGGTGGTCGGCGCCGCGACCAGCGCGCCGGTCGGCGCGTAGGTCATCAGCTTGAGTGTCATCGCCGAGCGGGTCACCATCTCGCGCCAGCGGCCGCGGTAGGTGGACCGGCGCACCCAGGACTGCCAGAACTTCGCCGTCTCGTCCGCCAGGTTCTGGAGTTCCTCAGGTGTTATCCGGCGTGGCGGCCCGCCCATCGACTCGAGAATGACCCCCCCGGTCTGGCCAGCCCGCAGTGTCGCGGTCCCGCGCAGCCCGTCACCGTGGCGTTCGATGTGCAGGTCTCTTTCCCGCAGCGATTCATCGGACGGGCGGGCCCAGTGCAGCGTCAGCTCCATGTCGTCCGACTCGAACACCGCCCCGTTCTCCGACAGGTCCAGTTTGTGCGGCTGCCTGGCGTAGTCGAAGCCGGGCCGGACATCGAACCTGAACCGCATGGTGCCGCGGACCACCCGGAACTGCCGTACCAGGCGGTGCCTGTCCGTCGCGCCCCCGCCGGTGACGGGCATGAAGTCCTGGACCTCGCCGACCCCGTCCGGGGTCATGAACCTGGTGATGAGGATCGCCGTGTCCGGGAGGTAGAGCTGTTTGCTCACGTAGTCGTCCCGGTCCGGGGCGACGCGGAAGTGGCCGCCGTGGTCGGCGTCCAGCAGCGACGCGAAGACGCTGGGCGAGTCGAAACGCGGGCAGCAGAACCAGTCCACGGTCCCGTCGGTCGTCACGAGCGCTGCGGTCTGCAGGTCGCCGATCAGCCCGTGGTCGCTGATGTTCGGGTAACGGGCCATGACCTTCTCCTCACGGCTTGGGGCACAGTGCGTTTTCATGCTCCGCGGCCCGAGTACCCGCCGCCTCACCCGTGGAGAGTGTTTTCGCCCGTGCCCGCGGGTGAGGCGCCGCGTCGCGGCAGCGCCACCCCGCCGGCGATCCCGGCCAGCGTCAGGGCTTCCTGGCTACGCCGCCGACGTAGCCGTAATAGGTGGAGTTCCGCTTTGCCTGGCCCTGAACCTCAGGACGCCACTCTGGCATCGGCACCAGGCCGGGATCGAGCAGTTCCCACTCGCCGAACCAGTTGAGGATCTCCAGGTGCTCCCGCCATAGGCCCGTTCCCAGCTTCTCGTTGAACAGCTTCTGCACCGCGAGGGCTTTCGCCGTGTCCTCGGGGTGCTCGGGACCCGGCATCCGGAAACTCGAGATAGCCAGGTAGCTGCCGGGGACAACGGCGTCGCGGAACTTCGCGGTGATGCCGGCCGGGTCCTCCTCATCGCTGATGTGATGCAGGATCGAGAACATCAGCAGCGCGACCGGCTGGCTGAAGTCGATGAAGTCCCGGACTTCGGGCGCCTCCAGGAACTCGGCGGGGCGGCGGACATCCGCGGTGACGACCTTCGCCGTCCGCTTGTCGGCCAGCAGCGCCTGTCCGTGCATGAGGACAACCGGGTCGTTGTCGGTGTAGACGACGCGCGCGGCGGGATTGACCTCGTGCGCGATCTCGTGCACGTTGCCGCTGCTGGGCAGCCCCGATCCGATGTCGAGGAACTGGGTGATTCCCGCTTCCCGCGCCAGGTAGCGGACCACGCGCCGCAAGAAGGCGCGGTTGGCCTTCGCTCCCGCCACAGCGTCGGGCGCAATCCGCAGGGTCAGCTCGACCACGGCCCGGTCGGCCGCGAAGTTGTCCTTGCCGCCGAGGAAGGCATCGTAGACGCGGGCGATATTCGGCTTCGTGATGTCGATGCCAGGCGGATTCGGCTCCCCTCCAGCCACCGCAGGCTCCTTTACGTTCATGCTTCGCATTGATGCGATCTTGCGTGGCTGCCACAATATCGCCACCTCTGGTGGCGGCGCGGTCACATTCCCGCCGTGTTCCGCGGTGACGATGATGGCCGTGGATCGCCGTTACCCGATGCCCGGCTCGCCGTTACCCGTTGCCCGGCTCGCCGCTAACCCGATGCCCGGCTCGCCGCGCCGCCAGCAGGGGTATCGCCGCGATTTTCTCTTCGGTCAGGTCTTCCCACCGAATGGCAGGCAGCGGCCGTGGCCCGTGCCGTGGGCGGCAGTCGATGACACGCCCGGGCGTGACGATGAGGTCCACCAGCACGTCATGATCGGTCACCGGGATCTCGCCGGCCGCGCGTACCTGGATCTCGTGAACGGTCGTGACGGACACGGTGTGCGGACCGATCAGCCCCGCCGCGGCGGCCAGCGCGAACTCCAGGTCGGCGAACCCACCGCCCTTGCCGAGCCGCGCACCGTCCTCGCTGACCGCGACGCAGCCCATCACCACCAGATCCACCGGGGAGAGTTCGGCCAGTTCCACCCGGCGGGCGGACCGGGCCGCGCCGCTGATCGACGCGGCCTTGCGGGGCGGCTCGCTCAGGTGACCGGGATCCAGGGCGAAGAACGGCTCCGGCTCCGCGAGGCGCGGAACCGCCATGTACACGGTCTTGCCGTCCTCGAGGGCGCGCTGGCGAACCGGCAGCTGCGCCGAATCCGGGTTGGCCTTGAGGGTTCCGGCAGCCCGCCACGCGTCGGTGGTGCGGAGCCGCTCGGCGGCCGCTTCGGCGCCCGAGAAGTTCGGGATGCGTCCCGCCGCGCCGGGGAACCGCGCCACCTTCGCCGCGCGCATCGCGGACCATACCTCCTGCCGGAGGGCAGCCTTCGCGGCCAGCACAACGGCGGGGCCGCCAGCATCACGATCGTGCCGCGGCGCGGGACGGGCCATGCCCCTATGATGCACCGCCGGAGCCGCGGGTCCGTGGCAGACCGCCGGTTCATGGGCGATGACGCAGCTGATCTCCCCTTCCAGGGTTACGCCTCTTCCGTGGTGAAGATCATTCTGCGTACGGGGGCGAGTTCCTGGAGGCGTGTCGCGTCGGCCGCGGTGGCGCGGCCCTCGGGTGAGGAGAACGCCGCGCGCAGCTCCTCCATGGTGTCCCATTCCAGCTCGGCGATCAGGTAGTAAGGTGCGCCGTGCATGGCCACGACATCACGGCTGACCGCGTACCTGCGCAGCCCGGGCAGCTGGCGCAGGAGCGGAATGTGGACGTTGCGGTAGTGCCGGTCGAACGCGGCGCTGTCGGCCGGCGTCTCGTAGAGGGCCAGGAAGCGAGCCGTCATCGTGCCGCCCTCCCGTACCGCGCGAGGACAGCGGCGCCGGCCTTCCCGGCCTTCCCGGCCGACAGGCACCCGTCTGGGTCGGATACGACTCCGTCCAGGGTGATGAATTCAACGACGATGACGCTCACGCGAGTTCCTTCCAGTCGATGCTCGCCGGTACGTACCGGCGGCACCGGCCCGGCTCATCGCGCGTGGCGGAAATCCCCGAAAGAAAATTGTCCGGGCAGGTCGAATGCCCCGAAGACGCCGGGATCGGCGAAGACGACGTTGCGCGCGACGCGGCCGTCGGTGACCGTGAAGACCTGAAGCGTGTGCAGCCGGTGCCCGCCGCCGGGCTCCGGCGCATAGGCGGCGAGCGCGGGCTGCCCATTGGCGGTAAGCTGCCGCATTCTCCAGCCTGTCCCGCGCGCGTCGAACACGCGGCGCATGAACAGGCCGTAGTTGCGGCTGCCCCGGTACCACAGTGGCACCGGCGGCATCTCCAGGACCGCATCATCGGTGAGGAGCCGTACCAGCGCGGGGACGTCGGCCGCCTCGAACGCGCGCACGTACTGCCGGATTACCGCGCGTATCTCCGGATCGTCCGGCTCGGTGATTTCGCCCATGCCGGCCACGTCCGCCAGCCCGGCGCGGGCGCGCTGCAAAGCGCTGTTGACAGCGGTAACCGTGGTGTCAAGCTGCGGCGACCTCAGCGGCACTGAACTGGAGTACCTCGCGGAGCAGGAGTACAGCCCGCTGTCGCGGCGGCAGCATCTGCATCGCCGCCACCAGCGCGAGCCGCATCTCCGTCCGCATTCCGATATCGAAACGCGCGTCAGGAAATGGCTGCAGCCAGGGAATGTCGAACGCTGGTGTGAGCGGTGCCCCGGGATCATCGCTCGGCGCGCCCAGACCGGACGGCAGCGGTCGCCGCGCACGCCCCTCCAGCGCCGAAAGGCACGCGTTGCCCGCGATCCGGTACAGCCAGGTCCGTACCGAAGCTCGCGTGCGGTCGTACCGGTCGCGGGCCTTCCAAGCCCGCAGCATCGTCTCCTGCACCACGTCTTCGGCTTCGTGGAACGAGCCCAGCATCCGGTAGCAGTACGCCACCAGCTCACCCCGGTACGGCTCGAAGTCCACCGCCATATCTTCGCTCACTCGGCGGCTCGGCACGGCCCGCAACAAAGTCCGCGGGGATCCGGACGCCAGGCGGGATATGGCGTTAGGCCGGGAATACGGTGGGCCGGGTGACGTGCTGGCGTCCGGAGGGGCCGGTCCAGATCATGACGCCCGGTTCGGGCTGCTGGAGTGTCCACCCGGGGTCTTGCTTGCACCGGTGGTGGTGCCGGCAGGGCGGGCCCAGGTTGCACTGGCAGGTGGGCCC
>JAFAZE010000105.1 GCA_019239975.1 Streptosporangiaceae bacterium | reverse complement strand
CGATCACGATCAGCAACAGCAGTTCGGCACCGGTCCGGCCGATCGAATCGATCCAGATCTGCGCGGGGGCGGCGGTACTCTGCGCGGCCTCGCCCGCGTAGTCCCGCTGCTGGATCGCAAACGTGATGCCGATCAGCAGCACCCAGCCAGCGATCAGCGAGATGAGGATCGACATGACGATGCCGCGCGGGCCGCTGCGCGCCGCGCTGTGGGTTTCTTCGGTCATGTGCGCCGATGCGTCGTAGCCGGTGAACGTGTACTGGGCCATGAGCAAGCCGACCGGCAGGATGTACCACCAGCCGATGTGGAAGCCGGAGAAGTTCCGCAGGCCGGTGAACACGAACTTGGCGCTCGCGTGGCTGGCGCCGGCCTTCAGGCCGAACGTCACCACGCCGACGATGATCAGCACGCCGAGGATGTGCCACCACACGCTGACGTCGTTGAGCAGCGCGACCAGCCGGATGCCGAACTGGTTCATCACCCCGTGCACAGCCAGGACGATGGCGAAGATCAGGATCGTCACCCAGTGCGCGGTGCTCACCCCCCACTGCAGGTTCAGCAGCGCGTTGATGAAGAACGCGGCGCCGAAGTCGATGCCCGCGGTGACCGCGACCTGGCCGAGAAAATTAAACCAGCCGGTGAACCATGACCAGGCCGCCCCGTTCTTGCGGGCCAGCTTCGCCGACCAGTAGTACAGGCCGCCGGCCGTGGGGAAGCTGGAGCACACCTCGGCCATGGCCAGGCCGACGAACAGCGTCATGATCCCGACGATCGGCCAGCCCCAGACGATGATGCTCGGCCCGCCGGTGTTCATGCCGTACCCGTACAGGGTCAGGCAGCCGGACAGGATCGAGATGATCGTGAACGACACGGCGAAGTTCGAGAAGCCCGACATCCGGCGCAGCAGCTCCTGCGCGTAGCCAAGCTCGTGGAGGCGGCGCTCATCCGCGTCCACTGCCGGCGCGGCGGTAATGTCGTCGGCCATGTGACCTCCCTACACGAAGCAAGGCGATATGGCTGGAACTGATCCATTGAATGAACGTATTCACGCACCGCGCCGGGCGGCGTGTCAAGGGGTGAGAATCGTCCGCCAGCGGCTAGCGAGCACGGGCCGGTTTGCCCGTGCGAGCGGCCGCTGCATGGTTGGGTGGCGGACGATGCGAACTCTTGGGAAGCAGAGCGAGAATGAGGCGTGTCACGAGGCGCGTCATGACTCGCCGAGGAACCCGCGCAGCAGCGCGGCCGTGCCCTCGGCGTGCTCGTCCATCGCGTACCGCGCCTGCTCCGGGTTCCCGGCGAGTATCGCCTCGACGATCCTCGCGTGCTGCGCGTTCGCGTGCACCAGGTTGGCTTCCAGCATGGGGATCGCGTTGAGCAGGTCGACGAGGCGTACCCGCGCCTCCACCACGCTCGCGGTCAGCAGCGCCGACCCCGTGGCCTCGGCGATGGCGAGGTGCAGCCGGGAATCGGCCTGCCGGTAGTCCTCCGTTCCCGCGGCCAGCACGGCTTCGAGGCTCGCCGACAGGTGCTCGCGCTGTGCCCGGGTGAGGCTGCCCCTGGCCGCCGCCTCCGCCGCACCGGTCTCGACGGCCCGCCGGAAGGTGAGGGCGTCGCCGAGCAGTTCCTGCGCGCTCCGCGAGAGCTCGTCCCGTGCGCCCCGGGCCAGCTCGAACGCCGGATCAGGCTGGCGGATGACGAACGTGCCGCCGAACCGCCCGCGCTTGGTCTCCACGTAGCCCGCGTCGGCCAGCTCGCGCAGCGCCTCCCGGACGGTGACCCGGCTGACGCCCAGGCGGCTGGCCAGCTCGCGCTCGGCGGGCAGCCGGTCCCCGCACGCGTGGATGCCCAGCTTGATGCCTTCGAGCAGCCGCTCGACGGTCTCCTCGAAGGCGTTCCCGTTCCGCACCGGCCGCAGCACCGCGTCGGTGATGGCGGACGAGCCCTCCGGCACTGCAGCTCTCCTGATCCGGCCTGTCGCCAAGTCGTCGGCATCCCCCCGGAACGGACTAAGAATAGACCATGGACGTCGCGCGCTCCGAGGCGGGGCCGCTGGCGTAGGTAGCCCGTCTGACGGGGCCAGATGCCAGCGGCCCCGCTCCAGCACGGCTGCGCGGCCCGCGCGGCCGCGGCGCTGGTGTTCCTGCTGGCCGCCCTCGTCGCCGCGCGCATCTGACCCTGATCAACCATCGTCCGGGCCGCTCGCCAGCGCGGCGGCCCTGCCCTCGAGGTACCGCTTCTCGCGGACGTTCGTCGCGTACCGCGCGGCGGTCAGGTAGCACCCGGTCGCGGCGGCCCTGTCACCGGCCATCTCGAGCAGGTGCGCGCGCACCGCGTGGAAGCGGTGATGCCTGGCGAGCTGCCTGGCCGCCGCGGGGTCGGCGGCGAGCGCGCCGACCATGGCGAGCCCGGCCTGTGGCCCGTGCACCATGGCCGCCGCGACGGCCTGGCCGAGCGACACCATCGGGCTGGGTGACGCCGCCGACAGCAGTTCGTACAGCGCCAGCACCTCGGCCCAGTCGGTGTCCTCGACGCAGCGCGCCTCGTCATGGACGGCGGCTATCGCCGCCTGCAACTGGTACGGCCCGAGGCAGCGGCTGCCGGCCAGCGTGCTGGCGATGAGCGCCGTACCGGAGGCGATCAGCTCGCGGTCCCACAGGCTGCGGTCCTGCGAGGCCAGCGGGATCAGCGAGCCGTCCGCGGCCACGCGCGCGTCCCGGCGGGCCTCGGTCAGCAGCATGAGCGCGAGCAGGCCCGCGACCTCGGCGTCGGCCGGCAGCGTGCGGTGCAGCATCCGGGCGAGCCGGATCGCCTCGGCGGTGAGGTCGGTGCGCTGCAGGGATCCTCCGGCGGACGCGGTGTACCCCTCGTTGAACACCAGGTACAGCACCTGCAGCACCGCCCGGAGCCGCTGCTCTCGTTCCGCGGCGGCGGGCGGCCCGAACCGGGCGCCGGCCTCGCGGATCTGCTGCTTCGCGCGGCTGATCCGCTGCGCCATGGTGGCCTCGGGCACCAGGAACGCGCGGGCGATCTCGGCGGTGGTCAGCCCGCCGACGGCCCGCAGCGTCAGCGCGACCTGGGAGGAGGGGGTGAGCGCGGGGTGGCAGCACAGAAACAGCAGGGTGAGCGTGTCGTCGTGGTCGCCGGGGCCCGCGCCCTCCTCGCCGGGCGTGACCGGCGGCGTGGCGAGAAAGACCGCGTCTTCGCGCCGCCTGCGGGCCGACTCACCGCGCAGGATGTCCGTCAGCCGCCGGGTCGCGACCGTGATCAGCCACCCGCGAGGGTTCTCCGGTACCCCGGACTCACCCCACTGCGTGGCCGCCGCCAGCAGCGCCTCCTGGACCGCGTCCTCACACCAGTCCAGGCCGTTATAACGCCGCATGAGAACGCCGAGAACCTGCGGCGCCAGTTCGCGCAGCAGGTTCTCGGCGGGCATGGTCAGACGACGCCCATGTCGGCGCCGGTTTCCGTGGAGGCCTCGTGCAGGATCGGCCAGACCTCCACCGGCCGGTGGACGGCTGAGGGCAGCTCCGCCGCGATCTCCAGCGCGCGCTGCTCGCCGTCGACGTCGAGCAGGTACCAGCTGGCCAGGTATTCCTTGGTCTCCAGGTACGGGCCGTCGGTAACCGCCGGCTGCCCGTCACGCACCCGTACCAGCTTGGTCGCCGCCGCGTCCGCCACCCCGTAGGCGCCGAGCAGCTCACCGGTCGAATAGAACCTCTTGTTGAACGCGTCGAAGGCGGCGAACAGCTTCTGCTGCTCGGCCGGGTCGAACGAACTCCACAGCTCCTGGTTGCCGTAGATGATGAGCATGTACTTCACGGCTGTGCTCCTCGCGTCATGGCCGCCGCCACCCGGCGGCTCTCTAGGAGATACGGAGCCACCACGCGATTCTCTACATGCTACTCAGGCGCCCGCCACCAGGCTCGGCATGCTGGCCACCGCCTCGTCGGCGCGCCGGTCACCGGCGGCGGCCACCAGCGCCGCGAACAGGCGCATGTCGTCGCCCTGCTCGGGATGCCACTGCACGCCGACGGTGAAGCCCTGGCCGGAACCGGCCGCCTCGACCGCCTCGATAAGGCCGTCGTCCGCCCAGGCGACCGGTATGAGCCCGGCGCCGACCACGTCGATGGCCTGATGGTGGTGTGTGGGCACCGCGAAGTACTCGCCGCCCGGCAGGATGTTCGCGAGCGTCTCGCCGGCGGTGACCCGGACCTGGTGCCTGCCGAACCCGAACTGCGGCCCCTCATGCTCCCCGTGCCCGACCAGGTCCGGCACATGCTGGTGCAGCGTCCCGCCGCAGCACACGTTCAGCACCTGCATGCCCCGGCAGATGCCGAGCAGCGGCACGCCGGCCCGCAGCGCGGCGCTGGCGATGGCGAACTCCCAGGCGTCCCGGTCCGGGTCGGTGCAAACCGTCTCCGGATGCGGCGCCGCACCGTACCGGGCGGGGTCGACATCGCCGCCGCCGGCGAGCACGACGCCGTCGAGATCGGCGACGGTGGCCTCCGCCTCGGCCAGGTCCCCGCCCGGCGGCAGCAGCACCGGACGTCCCCCGCTGCCGCGAATCGCGTCCACGTAGCACCATGGCAGCAGCGCGGCCATCGCGGACCAGCCTTTCCAGTCCGCCTTGGCCTCGTACGAGGTAATGCCAATGATCGGCGACATGTTTCCCCTTTGGTGTTACTCTCCGCAACGCGATGCCCGGCATTCTTATGCCAAACGAACATCAGCTCACGTCACCGCACGTGCCCCGTATCAGCGGCAGAACGTCAGCGGCCCTGTGAGTAGAGGTTAACAGTGATTCATCCGGGCTGACCGGAGATATCTTCAGATCACTGGTTGTGATCAGGTTGCCGATGATTGTAGGAGACGCGCCGGCGGCCGCGCTGGCGATCACGCAAGACGTTTAACTTTCCGTAAGCCGTTCATCGCGGCTTCGGCGTCGCGGGCGGTGCCCCGCGCCAGGCCCGGCGGTACCATCCTGTCGGGCGGAGCTTTTTGGGGGCCGGATCAGCGCGAGGGAAGAAAGTGGCGTTTGCCGTGCGGCCAAGCTGTAACAGACCCGGACGCCGTGAGCCGCGGTAAGACGGGCGAAGACAGCCCCCGCCCGGCCGGATCCGCGCCCGCGCCGGCGGAGGATTCTCAGCCCGCCGAGGACGCCCCGTCCTCAGCTGACCCCGGCCGGCCGATCACCAGGCGGCGGGCCATCGCCGCGTTCGGCGGCGCGGCCGCTCTCGCCGCCGGTGGCATGCTGCTCGCATCCGGCGACACGGCCGAGCCCGGCGGGTACGGGAACGGGCTGACCGCCGGCGGCTACGTGCCCGCCAGCACCGGCTACGCGCCCGACGGCACCGCGGGCCGCGCGGCGGCGTTCCCGCTGGGCTCGGTCCGGCTGCTGGACAGCCCGTTCCGCAACAACCAGACTCGTAACACGAACTACCTGCTGTTCCTCGACCCGGACCGGATGCTGCACACGTTCCGGCTGAACTACGGCCAGCCGTCATCGGCGCAGGCCTGCGGCGGCTGGGAATCGCCCGGCGTCGAGGTGCGCGGCCACACCACCGGGCACCTGCTGTCCGGCCTGGCGATCACCTACGCCAACACGGGCAGCGAAACGGCCAGGGCACGCGGGGAGTACCTGGTCAGCCAGCTCGCCGCCCTCCAGGCGCTCGCCACCTCCGCCGGGTACAGCCCGGGGTACCTGTCGGCGTTCCCCGAGTACTACTTCGACTGGCTGGAGCAGGGACGGCCGGTGTGGTCGCCCTACTACATGATCCACAAGTACCTGGCGGGCATGATCGACCAGTACCAGCTGGCCGGGGTCCGCCAGGCGCTCGGCGTGGCGACGGCGCTGGCCGACTGGGTGGACTGGCGGACGTCCCGGCTGCCTTACGAGCAGATGCAGTCGGTGCTGGGCGTCGAGTTCGGCGGCCTGCCGGAGGCCCTGGCCAACCTGTACAGCATCACCGGCGAGGAACGGTACCTGGCCACCGCGCAGCGGTTCTACCACGCCGCGTTCCTCGACCCGCTGGCGGCGGGCGAGGACCAGCTCGAAGGCGCGCAGTGCAACGTGAGCACGCCGAAGGTCATCGCGGCCCTGCGCATGTGGGAGGAGACCGGCAGCCAGAAGTACCGTGACATCGCGGAGAACTTCTGGCAGATCGTCACCGGGCACCATTCGTACGTCATCGGCGGGTCAGGCGACCACGAGCACTGGCAGGCTCCCGGCGTGATCGCCGCGGCGCTGTCCAACTACACCTGTGAGGGCTGCGTCAGCTACAACATGCTCAAGCTCACCAGGCTGCTGTACTTCGGTGAGCTGTACTTCGGTCAGCAGGGCCGGGCTGACCTGCTCGACTACTACGAGCGCACGCTGTTCAACCACATGCTCGGCACCCAGGACCCGGGCTCGCCGCACGGCTTCAACTGCTACTACACGGGGCTGTCGGCGGGCGCGTTCAAGCAGCAGCCGCTGAACTACTTCCCGAACGGGAACCCGGACGTCTACTCCACCGACTACGACGACTTCACCTGCGACAACGCCACCGGCCTGGAGACACAGGCGAAATTCGCCGACACCATCTACTCGCGGGACTCCCGCGGCGTGTACGTCAACCTGTTCATCCCGTCCGAGGTCCGGTGCGCCGACCAGAACATCACGCTGCGCCAGACCACGGGCTTCCCCGACGATCCGGTGGTCACGATCACGATCGTGTCGGGCGCCGCGCCCATGGTGCTGCGCGTGCGGATCCCCTCCTGGGCGGCCGCAAAGCCCCAGGTCCGCCTGAACGGCGCCGTGATCACCGGCGTGGTGCGGGCCGCCCCGGGCGCCGCCGGATGGGTCGTGATCAACCGCTGCTGGCGCCCGGGCGACTCGCTGGAGGTCACCCTCCCCATGCGGCTGGCGTTCAGCCCGGCCCCCGACCAGCCGTCCGTCCAGGCCGTGACGTACGGCCCGGTCGTGCTGAGCGGCGCCTACGGTTCCGGCGCAAGCACCACCATGCCGGTGCTGGACACCGCCTCCGTCCGCCGCGTCCCCGCGCAGGCGATGACCTTCCAGGCGGTCGCCGACGGCCAGCCGGTCACGATGATCCCCGTCGCCCGCGCCCAGCACCAGCACTTCACCGTTTACTGGCAGACGGCCTGACATGCCCGAACGGCTTTGGGTGCGATCCGCGTCGTTAGAGCAGCACGGATCGCACCCAAAAGCGGGCAGCAGGTCTCAGGCGTCCCCAGACTCAGCGCCACCAGGGACGGCGCCGCACCTCGGAGAGGCGCCCGGCGGGCCCGGTCAGCGCCTCCGTGTGCTCGCCCAGATGGTAAAGGTGCTCGCGCACCCACATGAGGCGCGGGTGGCGCGCGACCGGCTCCGCCGCCAGGGCGCCCGGCGGCAGGGCCACCGGGACGGCCGCGCTCCCGGTCTCGCCCGGGTCGGCCACCCGGGCGGGCCGCCCGACCGCGGCCGCAAGCTGACCGTAGAACCGTGCCAGGTCACAAGCGGCGCCGCGAAGTTCCGCCCGGATGCCGTCGTCGTAGCGCGAGCGGGGAACGGGGCGATCGTTCGGTGAACCGGAAGGGATGTGACGCAGGCCGGAAAGCGTGTGCGCGGTCAGCCGCAGCCGCAGGGAAGCCATCACGAGCACCGACAGATCCGCCCTGTTCATCCGCTTGGCACCTTGCTCGGCCAGGAAGCCGCGGAGCGCGTCGTCGAGCCTGATGCCCGCGGTGACGGCGGCGGCCGCGGTGTCCGGCGCTATGCCGCGCTCGCCGAGCACCCAGTCCACCGACTGGATCAGGTACGCGCCGCCGGCGCGGAACGCGTCGGCGAGGTCGTCGCCGACCACCGAGCCCGCCCCCCGCGGCCAGAACAGCACGCCGACGGCGAGGCTCACCGCGCAGCCGAGCGCGACGTCCTCGACCCGCAGCACGCCGACCTTCCAGCCGACCGGGACGAGCAGGTTGAAAAGCACCAGCACGGTCACGGTGAACGCGGCCTGCCCGACGGCGAACGGCGCCGTTCCCGGCGCGTACGACGCGATCAGCACCGCGACCGGCAGCGCCACCCACAGCGAGGTCTCGCCCGTCCCGATGGCCAGCAGCAGCGCGGCGCCCACGACGAACCCCACGGCCGTGCCGGCCAGCGCCCGCATCGCCGTCGCGCCGGTCGCCGACGCGTTCGTGCGCAGCACGGACAGCGTGCCGAGCACCACCCAGAACGCATGCTGGAGGCCGGAAAGGTCCGCGACGGCGACCGCGGCTGCAAGGGCCGCGGCACCGCGCGCGCTGTTCAGGAACCATACTGAACGAAGGCTGGCGTGCCTCATCACCACGCTCGTCGCCCCCAGCAGGCCGGCCAGCCCGCGCTCCGCCCGGTGCCGCACGGTTGTCCCGTCGGCGGCGCCCGCCCTGACGGCGATGCTGTCGGTCTCGCCGTACCACTGGCGGCGCCCCGTGGCGATCGTCGCGGGGGAGGCGCGCCTGCTCGCGATCAGCGCGTCCTCGGCCACGTTGCGGGCCGCCACGGCGATCGTCTGCGCGTGCACGGCGAGCGCCGCGGTCACGCCGGCGCCGGTGTCCGCGCCGTCGCCCGTCTCCCCGCCGTCGCCCGTCTCCCCGCCGCCGGCCGGCGGATCCGAGGTCTCGCGCATGTTCGCGGCGGAGGCGCTGCGCGCCATCTCCAGCGCGGCCAGGTCCGGCGCGGCGTCGCCGCCGTGCAGCACCGTCGCGGCGTCCCGCATCGCCCGGGCGGCGGCGGCCAGCAGCTCGCGGTCGGCCGCCGAGGTGCGGGCCAGGTCGAGATGCCCGTCGAAGGTGTCGGCGACCAGCGCCCCGCACCACTCGAGCAACTGGACGACGTAGTTCAGCCCCTGATCGGCGGTCGCCAGGCCGGTGGGCCGGAACGGCGTGGCGCTGAACGTGTTCACCAGCGCGTGCTTGGCGGCGAGCATCGCCTCCAGGTTCATGACCTGGCCGCGCGAGCCGTTCTCGATGCACGTGGCCAGCTCGCCCGCGAGGGCCGCGGCCGACGCCCGCAGCCGGTCGCCCGCCGACCGCGGGGACAGCAGCAGCACGGCGGCCGTGCCGGCGGCCGACGCCATCCACCAGCCGGCCAGCCGGTCGGGGATCGTCGCGGCGCCGCCGGCCGAGGCGACCGGCAGCACGTACGCGAGCAGCGCCGCGGTGACCCCGGCGGCCGCGTTCGGGCCGATCACGCCGGCGAAGAAGACCGCGAACGCCACCGGGATCGTCACCAGGGCGGCGATCCACGCGGTCCCGCTGACGACGGTGCCGATGGTGAGCAGCACGCTGCCCGCGACCGCCAGGCCGAGGTGCGCCACGAGCTTGTCCCGGCGCGTCCCGCCGAAGCCGGCGAGCACCAGCGTCGCGAACCCGCCGAACGCCGCGAACAGGGCCACCTGCAGGTTGCCCACGCCCTTGTAGGTCAGCGCGAACAGCGCGGGCACCACGATCGTGGCCCGCGCCGCCCGCATCGCGGCGGGCACCGACCACACGGGCTTCCACCAGGGCCGTTCCTGCCCCGGCGCGGCGCCGGGCGGTACACGCGGTCGCAGCCTGCGCAGATAGGGCGCTGTGGTGGTGGGAGCCGACACCCTGGAAAGTTTAGAGTTAGCCCTGGCCGCGAGCTAGCCCCACGCCGTAAGCAGCGCTCGCACCTGGTCGCTCAGCGGGGCCATCCGCGCGGCGGCGGCCCGGCGCGGGCCGTCCAGGTCCTTGCCCGTGACCGGCTCGGTGATCTCCAGGTAGGCCTTGATCTTGGGTTCGGTCCCGCTGGGCCGGATGACGACGCGGGCGCCGGGAAGGCGGTATCTCAGGACGTCCGAGGGCGGCAGCCCCGTGCCGGCGGCCGCGTAGTCGGTGATCTCCTGTACGGGCGCCTCACCCAGCGCCCTGGGTGGCGCGGCCCGCAGCCCGCGCATGACCCGGGCGGGGCTGGCGACCCGCGGCGCGAGCTGCGCCGTCAGGTGCACGCCGTGCTCGGTCTCCAGCGCGTCGTACAGCTCGCGCAGTGACCTGCCCGCCGCCTTCGCGCTGGCCGCCATCCGCAGCACCGCCAGCGCCGCGCCGATGCCGTCCTTGTCGCGCACCACCTCACCGACCTCGTAGCCGAGCGCTTCCTCGTACCCGAAGACGAAACGGCTCCCCGGACGGCCGTGGGCCGCCCTGGCGATCCACTTGAACCCGGTCAGCGTCTCGGCGTAGCGCGCCCCCGCCGCGGCGGTGATCTTCGACAGCAGCGTCGAGGACACGATCGTGGACACCATGAGCCGTTCCGCGGCCCGCGGCGCCCCCGCCGTCCGGTCCAGCAGGTCGGCGCCCAGCAGCGCCCCGACCTGGTCCCCGGTCAGCATTCCCCAGCCGCCGCCGTCCTCCGCCGGGACCGCCACGGCGAGGCGGTCGCCGTCCGGGTCGCTGGCCAGGACCAGGTCCGCGCCGAGGGCGCGGGCGCCGGCCAGCGCCAGGTCGAGCGCGCCGGGCTCCTCGGGGTTGGGGAAGGCGACGGTCGGGAAGTCGGGGTCGGGCGCCGCCTGCGCGGCGACCACGTGCGGCGCCTGGAACCCGGCCGCCCGGATGGCCCTGAGCATGAGCTCCCTGGCAACGCCGTGCATCGGCGTGTAGACGACGTGAAGCTCCGGCCGGGTGCCGGGCAGCGGTTTCGCGATCGCGCTCAGGTAGGCCCGGGCGACCTCGTCGCCGTGCTGGACTTCGAGCGGGCCGCCGCTGTCGGTGACGGGGATCGCGGACAGCGGCCCGAGCCGGGAGATCCTCTCCTCGATCTCGGCGTCAGCCGGCGGGATGATCTGCGCGCCGTCGCCGAGGTACAGCTTGTACCCGTTGTCCCGCGCCGGGTTGTGGCTGGCCGTGATCATGATCCCGGCCGCCGCGGACAGGTGCCGGACCGCGAACGCGAGCAGCGGCGTGGGGCACGGCCGCGGCAGCAGGTGCACGCCGATCCCGGCGCCCGCCAGCACCCGCGCCGCCTCGCCGGCGAACTCCGCCGACCGGTGCCGCGCGTCGCACCCCACCACGACGCCGCTCGCCCCGGATCCCGCCGCGACGGCCCCGCCTGCGGGCCCCGCCGCGTGCAGCCAGCCGGCCACGGCGGCGGTCGCGGCCCTGACCACGGCGCGGTTCATACGGTTCGGCCCCGCGGCCACCACCCCGCGCAGCCCCGCCGTCCCGAAGTGCAGCCGGTCCGCGAACCGATCCCGCAGTTCCCCCAGCGCCGCGGCATCATCCCCGCTCACGCCAGCACCACCAGCCCCGTCAGCACCGGCGAAGGCGCGGTCGAGCAGGGCCTGCAGTTCGGCCCGGTCGCCCGCGTCCGGGTCGTCCGCGATCCAGGCCTCGGCCGTCGCCCTCAGCTCAGCCTCAGCCGTCACTTGCCCCGCTCACCTCAATCCATCCTCACCTATCCCCGATAACGTGGAGGATTTGGCCTATACGGAGGATCAGGTACCCCAGGGGGTACCAGATCCTCCGCACAACCCGGATCCTCCACGCTAATTCCGCCCATGCCAGCACGGCGAAGCCCCGCCGCGGCAGAAGGGCGTTCCAGTCGAGCACGCGCCCGGCCCGTTAGGTACGAATTCATGCCTTGACGTAGGGGATGCCCTCGGCCTTGGGCGGACGGACCTTGCCGACGAGCCCGGCCACCACGATGATCGTCACCACGTACGGCGTCATCAGCAGCAGGTTGGACTGAATCGGCACGTTCATCGTGGACAGGATCGACTGCAGCTGGGTGGAGAAGCCGAACAGCAGCGCCGCCCCGATCGCGCCGAATGGCGTGTACCGTCCGAAGATCATCGCGGCGAGCGCGATGTAGCCCTCGCCGGACGACATGCCCTTGGCGAAGCTCCCGACCGAGCCGACCGTCAGGTAGGCGCCGCCGATGCCGGCCAGCACGCTCGCCGCGATGACGTTGCGGTACCGGGTGGCGTAGACCCGGATGCCGACGGTGTCCGCCGCGACCGGGTGCTCGCCGACCGCGCGGGTGCGCAGCCCCCACCGGGTATTGAACAGGCCCACCTGGACCAGGGCCAGGGCCAGGTAGGTCAGGTAGAGGAAGATCGTCGCCTGGAAGAACACCGGCCCGATGATCGGGATGTCGGCCAGCAGCGGGATCTTGATCGCGTTGAAGGTCGGCGGGGAGTTCAGCGTG
>JAFAZE010000090.1 GCA_019239975.1 Streptosporangiaceae bacterium | reverse complement strand
GCGCGCACGCAACCGCCCACCACATCACCCTCACCGGCATACCCGCCGGTAAGCCATGCACCGACACGTACAGCCCAACACTCGAAACAACCGCCAAGTTAAAAACAGACGCGCCCAGGCGACACTCACGTTTCCGCGATCATGGAGTGCGGTGCTGATGTGGCCGGTGTGACTGGCGCGGGCCGCTGCGGGCGGGGCTGGTGTTGCTATCGCGGCTGGCGTTGCGGCCGTTTCACGGCGCGCCGGCGAAGCGGGCGGCCGGCGCAGGGGATACGCCGGCGAGCGGGCGGGTTAGCGCAGGAGCCTGGCGGGGGTGATGGGGAGGTCCCGGACGCGGCGGCCGGTGGCGTGGTAGACGGCGTTGCCGATGGCGGCGGCGGTGCCGGTGATGCCGATCTCGCCGATGCCCTTGGCGCCCACCGGGTTCAGGTGCGGGTCGTCCTCCTCGATCCACACCGCGTCGACGTCCTGGATGTCCGCGCAGGTGGCGACGTGATACTGCGCGAGGTCCTTGCCGGTGAAGGCGCCCTCCCACTCGTCCACGCCGGTCCGCTCCATCAGCGCCATCCCGAGGCCCATGGTCATGCCGCCGATGAACTGCGACCTGGCGAGCGTCTCGTCGACGATCCGCCCGGCCGCGAACACGCCGAGCAGCCGCGGGACGCGGACCTCGCCGGTGGCGGAGTCGACGAGCACCTCGGCGAACTGGGCGCCGAAGGCGTGCCTGGCGAACGCGGCGTCGGCCCTGACGTCCTCCGCCGTGTCCGCGCTGCCCGAGGAGCCGTTCTTCAGCAGCGCCTCGCACGCCTTCACGACCGCCGAACCCCACGACGCGGTGCCCATGGAGCCGCCGGCCAGCGACGCCTGCGGCAGGGCGCTGTCGCCCATCTCGACCCGCACCCGGGCGGCGGGCGCGCCCAGCGTCTCCGCCGCGATGCGGGTCAGCGCCGTGCGCGCGCCGGTACCGATATCGGCGGCGGCGATCCGCACGATGAAGCCGTCGCCGGAGGCCTCGGCCGTCGCCCGTGAAGGACGGCGCCTGGCCGGGTACGTCGAGGCGGCGACGCCGGTGCCGGCCAGCCAGCGCCCCTCGCGGCGGATCCCGGGCCGCGGGTCGCGGTCCGCCCAGCCGAACCGGCGCGCGCCCTCACGCAGGCAGCCGACGAGATTACGGGAACTGAACGGCAGGCCGCTGTCCGGCTCGGTGCGCGGCTCGTTCATGATGCGGAACTCGACGGGGTCGATGCCCGCGGCCTCGGCGAGCTCGTCCATGGCCGACTCGAGGGCGTACATCCCCGGGCACTCCCCCGGTGCGCGCATCCAGGACGGCGGGGGGACGTTGAGCCGCGCCAGCCGGTGCGTGGTGCGCATCGCGGGCGACGCGTACATGGCGCGGGTGCAGACGGCCGCCTGCTCGGCGAACTCGGTCCGTATCGCGGTCTGCTCGACGACGTCGTGGACGACCGCGGTCAGCCTGCCGCGCGCGTCCGCGCCGAGCTGAAGGCGCTGGATCGTTGGCGTCCGGTAGCCGGTGAGCTCGAACATCTGCTGCCGGGTCAGCGCGACCTTCACCGGCCGACCGGCGGCGCGGGCGGCGATCGCGGCGAGGATCGCGTGCGGCCTGGTCGTCCCCTTGGACCCGAAGCCGCCGCCCACATGCGGGGAGACGACGCGGACCCGGTCCGGGGCGAGCCCGAGCACCTTGGCGATCGTGTCCCGGTCGGCCGACGGGCCCTGCGTCGAGTCGAAGACGGTCAGGCCGCCGCCGGGATCCCACACCGCGAGCGCGGCGTGCGGCTCTATCGGGTTGTTGTGCTCCACCGGGGTCGTGTACGTGGTGTCGACCCGGGCCGCGGCGGCGGCGAGGCCTGCGGCGATGTCGCCGTATTCGGTCACCGCCGGAAAGTTCGGGTTGACCTTCTCCGGCGTATACAGACCCGGATGGTCGGCCCGGAGCCTGACGTCGTGCTGCCGGGCGACGCAGTCGACCCGGACCGCGCGCCCCGCGGCGCGGGCGTTCTCCAGCGTGCTGGCGACGACGGCCGCGACCAGCTGGCCGCGGTAGACGACCTGGGTGGTCTGCAGGATCGCGAGCTCCGGGTCGTCGCCCGAGCCGATCTCGGGCGGGTCCGTGCAGGACAGCACCGCGAGCACGCCGGGCATCGCCAGCGCCGCGCTCGCGTCGACCGACCGGACCACCCCGCTGGCGACCGGGGCCTGCACCGGGTACGCGTACGCGACGCCGTGCGCCGGGTACTCGTACGCGTACCGGGCGCGGCCGGTGACCTTGTCCCTCGCCTCGACGCGGTTCACCGTGACAGCTCCTCGAGGACGGCGGTGATCAGGCCGCGGGCCAGCGCTACCTTGTGGGCGTTGCCCGGCAGCGGCCGGGCCTGCGCCAGCTCCGCGTCGGCGGCCGCGCTGAACGCGGAAGCGGTGGCCGGAAGACCAGCCACCGCCCGTTCGGCTGTATATGCACGCCACGGCGCGTGCGCGACTCCGCCCAGCGCCAGCTTGCACCCTCTTGTCGTCCCGTCGCCGGCGACGTCGAGCAGCGCGGCGGCGGACACGAGCGCGAACGCGAAGGACGCGCGTTCGCGGACCTTCCGGTACAGCGAGCGGCCGGGCGGGGGCGGCGGCAGCTCGACGGCCGTGATCAGGTCGCCCGCCTCCAGCACCGTGTCCCTGTCCGGCTCGGCGCCGGGCAGCCGGTGCAGGCCGGGCATCGGGATCACGCGGTCCCCGGCCGCCCCGGTGACGTGCACCCGCGCGTCCAGCGCGGTCAGCGCCACGGCCATGTCGGACGGGTGGGTGGCGACGCAGGCGCTGCCGCCGGCGCCCGCGGAGTGGCCGATGATCGCCAGGTTCTCGTGGTCGCCGGCGATCGCCGGGCAGCCCGACCCCGGGGCGCGCTTGTTGCACGGCATCGACACGTCCTGGAAGTAGGCGCAGCGGGTGCGCTGCAGCAGGTTGCCGCCGACGGTCGCCATGTTGCGGATCTGGCCGGACGCGCCGCTCAGCACGGCGCGCGCCAGCATCGGGTACCGCTCCCGCACCAGCGGGTGCGCCGCCAGGTCGCTGTTGCGCACCGCCGCGCCGATCAGCAGGCCGCCGCCGCCGGCCGCCGGCCCGACCCGGTCGAGCGGCAGGCGGGAGACGTCGACCAGGAGGCCGGGGCGGGCGACGCCGAGCCGCATCAGGTCGACCAGGTTGGTGCCGCCGCCGAGGTACATCGCGCCCGGGCCGAAGCGGGCCACCGCGTCCGCCGGGTCTTCGGCCCTGAAGTAGGCGAAGGGCCTCACGGCTCGGTCCCGGCCGTGCTCACGGCGGTGACCGCCCGGACGATGTTCACGTACGCGCCGCAACGGCACAGGTTGCCGCTCATCCGCTCGCGGATCTCCCCCGGCGTCAGCGCGGGGTCGCCGGTGAGGTCGGCGGTGACGGCGGACGGACCGCCCTCGGTGAGCATTCCGGCCGCCGAGCACAGCTGGCCGGGCGTGCAGTAGCCGCACTGGAAGGCGTCGTACCTTATGAACGCGTCCTGCAGTGGATGCAGCGCATCTCCGTCGGCGAGGCCCTCGACGGTCGTGACCTCGGCGCCGTCGTGGGCCACCGCCAGCGCCAGGCACGCGTTGGCCCGGCGGCCGCCGATCAGCACCGTGCACGCGCCGCACTGGCCATGGTCGCAGCCCTTCTTGGAGCCGGTCAGGCCCAGGTGCTCGCGCAGCAGGTCGAGCAGCGACGTGCGCGTGTCGACCTCGAGGGCGCGGCTTTCACCGTTCACGGTGAGCGTCACCGTGGCGGTGTGCACCTGGTCGCCCGCCTCCGGTGCGGTCACCGGCGCTCGTCCCGTGGTGCGCTGGTCAGGTACGTCGCGCTGACGTCCAGGTCGCCGCGCTCCTTGGCGCCCATCTGTCTACCTCTTCATCGCCGCGTCAGCCGGCGGTCTGCTGCAGCCAGGCGTGGACGAACTGCAGGATGTCCGCCCCGGTGAGCGCGGCCAGGGTTCCCATGGCGAGCCTGGTCGTACGCGGCAGGTAGATCAGGCCCGCGGTGAACCCTGTCGCGACCCAGATGCCGGTGCAGAACGGGCAGGTGACAAGCTCGCCGATGGTTTTCTGCGCCCCGTGGCCGCGGACCTCCTCGCTCAGCTCGGAAGGACCTGACGTGCCCTGGTAGGCGGCGAACGGCGCGCGCAGCGGGCTTGTCACAGGGTCCTTCGCCAGCAGCCTGCTGAGCTTGTGAGTCGCGGCCGCCGAGAGGACGACGTCGCCGGCCGACAGGCCGTCAGGGATCTCCCGGCCAGTCGCCCGCGCGATCCCGGCGATGGCCCCGACAACGGTCCCGTAGACGGTCATCGTCGCCGCGTAGCCGCGCAGCGGCCGGTCCTCGCCTCCCGCGTACCGCTCCTCCTGGGACCGGATAACTTCGGACAGCCTGGTCCTGGCGTCAGAAAGTACACTCATGGCGCTCCGCCTACCCGGGGCGGCTGCGTGAAACATGCTGAATGCGCGTGACCTTTCTGGGCAGCGGGGCACCATGGGTGATTTGCCATCAGTTCCAGGTGCCGAGGAGCGGACGCTCAGCGGGCACGAGCACCGGCACGGCAAGCCCGCCTCATGGGTCCTTGTCGGAGTGATCATCGTCGCCTTCGTCCTCGGCGGCGTCGCCATCATCATCCGTGAGTGGTGGCTGTTCTGGGCGTGCGCGGGCGTCGTCGCGCTCTCCATTCCCGCCGGGAAGGTCATCGGGATCATGGGCGACACGGTGCTCGTGGAGGCGGGTGCGGACACCGTTCCGCCGGCCGAGGACACCGGATCGGTCGCGGACCCGGGCGTCAGGGTGGAGTGAGCACCCCAGACTCGCCGGGCTCTGCTGTGCCGGGTTGATCCGGGCTGGGATGGGCAGAGGATGGCGACTCGGCCACGAGCAAGGCTCTCACGAGAGAAATGCTCAACGGCAACGCAAGGAGGAACAATGACTGACGTGTTCGACGTCCTTCGCAAGGACCACGAGGAAGTCAAGCAGATGCTGTCGCAGCTCGAGAGCGGCCCGTCGAAGGCGAGGGGCGCCACGGACAGCCAGCTCGAGCAGCGTAAGAAGCTGGCGGAACAGCTGGTTATCGAGGAATCCAGGCACGAAGCGGTGGAGCAGATGTACTTCTGGCCCACCGTGCGCGAGCGCCTCAGCGGCGGCGACACGCTCGCCGACCAGGCGATCGCTCAGGAGCAGGAGGGCAAGGAGGTGCTGGACAAGCTGGACAAGCTCGACGCCAGCGACGGTGAATTCGAGAAGCTGCTGACCGAGTTCATCAAGGCGGGCCGCGAGCACATCCAGTTCGAGGAGACGCAGGTGTGGCCGACGCTGCGCACGCAGCTGTCCGCGCAGGACGCCGCCGAACTGGGCTCGAAGCTCGAGACCGCGAAGAAGACGGCTCCCACGCGGCCCCACCCGAAGACGCCACCCAGCCCGGGCGCGCTCAAGGCCACCGGCCCCGTGGCCGGCATGGCGGACAAGGCCCGCGACGCGATGTCCGACAGGGGCAAGGAGTAAGTCCCTCGTCCCTCTCCCATGATCGCGGGTCAAAAGGCGCGTCATAGCGCTCTTTTGACCCGCGATCACATGGGTAGAGCGGGCTACGTGAAGGACTTGCGGAAAATCGCGGCCGATGCGGCGACGTGCACGCGCTGCCCGCTCCATGAGCGTGCGACGCAGACGGTCTTCGGCGAGGGAAGCGCGGCCGCCAGGGTCATGCTCGTCGGCGAGCAGCCCGGCGACCAGGAGGACAAGCAGGGCCATCCGTTCGTGGGCCCGGCCGGGCACCTCCTGGACCGTGCGCTGGCGGACAGCGGGATCAGCCGGGCCGACACCTATGTGACCAACGCCGTGAAACACTTCAAATGGCAGGAGCGCGGTAAGCGGCGGATCCACCAGCGGCCGAACACGGGCGAGATCAAGGCGTGCCGCCCATGGCTGGACGCCGAACTCGGTCTGGTCGGTCCCCGGCTGGTGGTGCTGCTCGGCGCCGTCGCGGGCGAGTCGCTGTTCGGGTCGCGCTTCCGGGTCGGCGAGCACAAGGGGCAGGCACGGGAAGCCTCGGCCGGTGAGTGGCACGGCCTTGTCGTGGCGACGATCCATCCGTCCGCCGTGCTGCGCGGGCCGGACCCCGAGAGCCGGGACCGCGCCTACGAGGGCCTGGTCGCGGACCTGAGCGCGGCGCGAAAGGCCGCGGCGCTGTGAGCGCGGAGGCAGACCGCGGCGCGGCCCGCGGTGAGAGACCGCGGCGCGGCCCCGCGGTTCGCGACGCGGGCTTCGTGCCGATCGAGGATTACGGCGTCATCGGGGACGGGCAGTCGGCGGCGCTGGTGGCGTGCGACGGCTCGGTCGACTGGTGGACGGCGCCGGCGATGGATTCACCGCCGCTGTTCGCCGCCGTGCTCGACCCCGCGGCCGGCGGCCGGTTCACCCTGGAACCAGCCGTTCCGTACCAGGCCAGCCGGCGCTACCTGCCGCATACCAACGTGCTCGAGACGACGTTCAGCACGCGCGACGGTGCCGTCCGGGTGATCGACTCGGTCAACCAGGGCGTCAACGGGCTGCTGGCGTGGCCGGAGCTTTCACGCGAGATCCAGCCGCAGCACGGCGAGGTGCCGATGCGGTGGCGGGTGGCGCCCGGCAGCCGGTTTGACACGGCGCGCGCGCGGGCGCGGCACGGCGACGTACCGCTGCTGCACTGCGGCGAGCTCATGGCGGCGCTGGTCGTCGAGCACGCCGGCGAGCCCCGGCCGGGACCGGGCGAGTTCAGCGGCGAATTCGTCGCCCGCCCCGGCACGAACGCGCTGCTCGCGCTCGTCCTGGACGACCGGGGTCCGGTGGTGGTGCCGTCGCCCGGCACTGTCCGGCGGCGCCGGGAGCTCACGGAGTCCGCCTGGCGGACCTGGTGCGACACCATTCCCTACGACGGCCCCGACCGGGAGCTCGTGGAGCGCAGCGCGCTCGCGCTCAAGCTGCTGACGTACGCGCCGACCGGAGCGATGGCGGCCGCGGCCACCACATCGCTGCCCGAACGGATCGGCGGTGACCGCAACTACGACTACAGATACTGCTGGATCCGCGACACGTCGTTCGTGCTGGAGTCGTTCATCCAGCTCGGGCTGATGCAAGAGGTCCAGGCGACGCTCACCTGGATGCTCAACGCGATCGCGCCGACCGCCCCCGAGATCCACCCCTTCTACACGCTGCACGGCAGCGCCGCCGAGGACGGCGACGAGCTCAGCCTGCGCGGCTACCGTGACTCCGCGCCGGTCCGGCACGGCAACAGCGCGGTGGACCAGCCGCAGTGGGGGAATTACGGAGACCTGCTCGAGTGCGTGTGGCTGGCGGTGGACCGGTCGGGCACGCAACTGGACGCGGACAGCGGCCAGCTGCTTTCCGGCCTGGCGGACCGCGTCTGCGAGATCTGGACGGAGCCGGACTGCGGAATCTGGGAGCTGGAGACCAGACGCCACAACACGTTCTCCAAGGTCGGCTGCTGGGTGACGCTCGACCGGATCCTCAGGCTCGCCGACCGCGGCCAGGTTCCGGCGCGCGGCAGGGACCGGTGGCAGCGGGAAAGGGCGGCGATCCGCGATTGGATCGACCGGAAGTGCTGGTCGCAAGCCAAGCGCGCCTACACCGCCTGGGCGGGATCCGACGAGCCGGACGCGGCGCTCCTGCTGCTGGCCCGGACCGGGTTCATCGAGGGCCGTGACCCCCGGTTCGGCCGGACGGTCGACGCCATCCGGTCCGAGCTCGCCGAGGGCCCCCTACTGTACCGCGACACCATGCTCCGGAAGCAGGAAGGCGCGTTCGTCGCGTGCTCGTTCTGGCTCGTCGACGCGCTGGTCAGGAACGGGCGGCCAGCCGAGGCCACGGAGGTGTGGCGCGGGATCACCGCGCACGCCAGCGAGCTCGGCCTGTTCTCGGAGGAGATCGACCCCGCCACCGGGGCATTCCTCGGCAACGTGCCGCAGGGGCTGTCCCACCTCTCGCTGATCTCGGCCGCGTGCCAGCTACACGATTTCGGCGCGAGCTGACCGGCCGTTTACGGCATCCCGCTGGGGGAAGCCGACGGTGACCCCCAAGGGGACGAAGCTGACCGACGGGAGGCACCAGATGCCTGATGCGATCGAGTTGCTGCGGCGGGACCATGAAGAGGTCAAGGCAATGCTCTCCGAGCTGGAGAAGGGCCCGGTCGCCGCGGACGGCGCGGACGAGAACCAGGTGATGCTGCGCAAGAGGATGACCGAGCAGCTCATCATCGAGGAGTCCAAGCACGAGGCGGTCGAGGAGGAGTACTTCTGGCCGGCGGTCCGTGAGCACGTCGCGGACGGCAACCGCCTCGCGGACCACGCCATCGACCAGGAGCAGCGGGCCAAGCGCGTGCTCGACCGGCTGGACAAGCTCGAGGCGTCGGATCCGCAGTTCGAGACGCTGCTCGGTGAATTCATCGCGGCGGGGCGCGAGCACATCTCGTTCGAGGAGACGCAGGTCTGGCCCGCGCTGCTGGCCGTGCTGAGCGGCGAGCAGCTGCGTGAGCTCGGCGGGAAGCTGGAGGCGGCCAAGCAGGTCGCGCCGACCCGGCCGCATCCCAACGTCCCGCCGTCGCCCGGCATCCTCAAGGCCACCGGCCCCGCGGCCGCCGTGGCGGACAGGATCCGCGACACCGTCACCGGCCGCGACGCCCCATAGCAAGGAACGCGACGGCAACGCAACCCGTCAGCGGATGATGAGGGCCAGGACGCCGCCGAGGCAGGCGAGGCCGAAGACCATCCAGGTCACGTAGTCGTTCACCACGCCGCTCTGGAAGCCCTCGGCCAGGGTCGTCAGGCCGGTGCCGGGCTCGTAACCCCGGCGCAGCACGGGCAGCCGGCGCCAGTAGAGCGCGAGGTAGGCGAGCAGCAGCGCGCCGGCCGCCGACACGAGCCCCGTGACCACGTCGGAGACGGTGATGCCGGCGGCCTCCGCGGCGAACGGCGCGACCGGGTGGGCGACGTGCGCGCCGCGCAGGACGGTGGCGTTGTAGGCGGCCTGGTCGGCGAACCGGACCGCGGCCGCGTCGGCGGCGGGGCCGAGCGGGGTCAGCCCGATCGCGACAGCCAGCGCGACCAGCACCGTCGGCGGGATGATCATGGTGAGCGGGGTGCGCCGTTTGTCGGCGTCCGTCTCGCTGGTCTCCTCGTTGGCCGCGCGGGCCATCCGCTCGTCCTCGCTGGGCGGGTCGCCGAGGCCATAGAACACGCCGCCCGCCACGCGCAGCACGGCGCCGCCCGCGAGGATCGTGCACAGGACGAACACGGGCATCAGCCACGGCATGCCGTGCGCGCTGCCGGTGTCCTCGATCCAGCCCTTGCCGAGGAAGGTGCCGAACGGCGGGAGATCCGCCAGCCCGAGGCCGGCCAGCGTGAACACCACGCCGGTGATCCGCAGGTGCCGGGCACGCCCGTGCAGCCACGTCTCGTTGACCGAGCCCAGCCGGTGCAAGACGATGCCGGTGCACAGGAACAGCGCGCCCTTCACCATGGCGTGACCGGCGACGTAGACCGCGGCGCCCGCGAGCCCGAGCGGGGTGAGCAGCCCGATGCCGGAAAGGAACATGCCGGCGTGGCTGATCGTCGAGAACGCCAGCAGCCGCTTGATGTGCCGCTCGCGGAAGCAGAACAGCGCCCCCACCACCGCGGTCAGCACGCCGAGCGTGAGGAACACGTGCGAGATCTCGGCCCGGTGACCGAGCGCGGTGCCGAACATCGACCAGTACACCCGCGCGATCCCGTACAGCCCGAGCTCGACCATGGCGCCGGAGAACAGGACGCACAGCGGCGTCGGCGCCACCGCGTGCGCGTCCGCCAGCCAGAAGTGGAACGGAACGATCGCGCTCTTGACCAGCAGCCCGGCGAGGATCAGCAGGAACGCGACCACGACCAGCCGGTCCGGCGGGTGACGGCCGATGTACGCGCCGATCTGCGCCATGTTCAGCGCACCGGTGCGCCCGTAGATCAGGGCGATGCCGGACAGCGAGACGTACGCGCCCACGCTGTTGGTGATGGCAAAGGTGAGCGCGCCCTGGATCGGCCCCCGTTCTTCCGGCCGGTACGCGGTCAGCGCGTAGGCCGAGACGCCCATCAGCTCGAACCAGACGAACAGGTCGAAGATGTCCCCGGTGAGGCAGAACCCGGTCATGCCAGCGAGAAACGTCAGCATCAGCGCGTGGTAGTAGGTGGCCACCCGCTCGAAATAGCGCCAGGAGAAGACCATGGACGCGGTGACCAGCACGGCGGCGAGGGCAGCCAGGCCGGCGCTCAGCGGGCCCGCCTCGAAATCGATACCTATGACGACACCGCGAAACGGCCGGAATCCGGCGAACCAGTAAACGCGGTCGCCACCGTCCGTTTGGACCATGATGACGAGCAGCATGACCGCGACGGATGCCGCGGTCAGGACGGCAACCGTATCCAGCATCCGGCGGCGGCCGGAAAGCAGCGGCTTGACCCCGACCAGTGCGGCGGCCACCAGCAGCGGCACGGCGACGGAGAGGGCGAACAGATGGTCCATCAGCCCTTGAACTCCGCGAGCTCATGCGGGTCAAGGGTGCCGAAGCGCTTGTGCGCCTGGATCGCGATCGCCAGCAGCAGCGCGGTCACGGCGGCCTCGACCACGACGTCGGTGAGGGCGAGCGCCTGCACCACGGGATCGACCGCGGGGGTGTGCACCGGCACGTCGTAGAAGTACGGCGCGACCGCGCCGGTGACGTAACCGACCCCCAGCAGCAGAACGTAGGTCGACGACTGCACGACGATCAGGCAGACGATCTGGTGGATGAGATTGCGGCTGGTGGCGATGCCGTACAGGCCGACGCCGATGATCCAGGCCACGACGATGAACGGGAAGACCTGCATCATCTGCCTCCGTGCCTGATGAGGAGCGTCTGCTCGAGCAGCTCGCTGACGATCAGGAGGAACGCGGCGGCGACCTCCAGGCCGACGAAGAAGCTGATCAGCGCAATGGTCCCGGACGAGCTCACTGCGCCGGGGATCTGCCCGAGCGGCAGGTAGTTGTACAGGTAGGGCAGGCCCGTGAACAGCGCGGCCAGGCCGACAGCGGCGAAGCCGCCCGCACCGGCCGCCTCGACGGCGTCGGTGACGTCCGTGGGGCTGAGCTTGCTGAACGTGAGGAACGCCCCGGCCAGGTAGATGAGGATGAACGCGGTGGCGAGCACCACCCCGCCCTGGAATCCGCCGGACGGGTTCGTCTGCGCGTGCGACGCCAGCCACCAGCCCACGACGACCACCGGGCCGGTGAACAGCAGGGCGATCGTCCGCACGGCGTTGCTGGTCGGCGGCGCGTCGCGGTCCCTCGCCTCGTCGACCGGGGAGCGCTCCCCCTCGCCGCGCAGCATGCGCAGCACGATGGCTGTCCCGGCCGCGGCGGTGAACAGGATGAACTCCTCCCCCACGGTGTCGAAGCCCCGGTACTCGAAGTTGACGGCGGACACCACGCCCGTGGCTTGGGTCTGCGCCACGGCGACGCGCAGGATCGCGGGACCGTACGGCCCCGGATAGTTCCCGAAGCCGGGCAGGCCGAGCAGGCCCCACAGGTAGAAGGCGACCAGGCCGGCCGCGCCGGCGAAGAACATCAAGCGGCGCTGACCGGGTTTCATTCTTCTTTCTTTCTCGTCTTGGAGATGGCCAGCAGCAGCACGATGGGCAGCGCGACCGCGCCCACCGTCAGCGCGGACAGCGTGACGTCCGGTGCCTGGAAGGTCAGGAACAGGACCGCGAGCATGATCCCGTAGACGCTCAGCACGAGCACCTGGCGGACCAGCCTCCGGGTGAGCACCACGGCCGTGGCGCCGGCGGCGACCAGGATCAGGACCGTCACCTGCAGGGTGTCCATCAGGCCGGCCGGGACCGTGTACGGGGTGACGACGGCGCCGGTCACTGTTCCCGCTCCGCTTCCGGCGCCTTGCCGCCGCCTCCCGGGCGCCAGTCGCCCTTCTCCCGGACCCGGATCGCGCGCATGGTGGCGTGCGAGAGGTAGGGGCCGGCGACGACCATGAAGAACAGGGCCACGCAGCTCTCCCCGGTGTTCTCGGTGAGGCCCATCCGGACGCCGATGGCGAGCGTCACCAGGATCGGCGCGACGAGAGCGGCCGGGGTGACGAAATGGAGCTTCTGGTAGGCGTCGGGCATCACGAGCACGCCGAGCGCGGACGCCAGCACGAGGAGCACGGCCAGGCCGAGCAGGACGTCGGAGAAGATGGGCGCGGCCTTCACAGCCACCGCTCCAGGGCACGGACGTACACCAGGCCGCTGGCGTACATGAGCACGGCGAGCAGGATCGGCAGCTCGAAGAGGCTCGGCCGCTGGAAGCCCTGCGCGAGCAGCGCGAGGATCATCACCACGACGGATGTGACGAACTCGTAGCCGACGACCGCCTCCCCCGGCTCGCCCCTGACGAGCACCACCGCCGCGGGGATCATCGCTATGAGCATGGCGATCGCCGCCACGACGAAGCTCATTCACCCTCCCCCGTCTTTGGATTCGAGCCGGTGCACGACCATCGCGCCAAGGTCCTTGTCGATGCCGAGCACGAACTGGTTCGGGGCGATGCTGTAGCCGCCCACCAGGAGTACGCGCCGGGTGGCTCCCTCGACCGTGTCGTCGCCGTAGCGCACCGGGATCTCGGCGAACTCGCTGCGGGGATCCCTGCCGAGGATCAGCTTCCGCCATAGCGCGCCGAACACGGTGATCAGGTCGCCCGCCACCTGGCCGGGCAGCCGCAGCGCGGGCGCGAGCCATTCCGCCCGCATCCGGAACCGCGCCGCGGCCTGGTAGGTCACCACCTCGGCGGCCAGCGCCGCCAGCGCGGCCGCCCCGGCGCCCGCGAGCATCTCGTCGAACTGGATCGAGTCGTCCAGCATCACCCAGAACGACATCAGCACGATCCACCACACAACCCAGGCGCCGACGCGGCGGGCCACCGGGACGGGAGCTTCCCGCCGTGTCGGCTCGCTCTCCGCGACACGGGTCGGCTGGGTCACGCGTGGCGTCTTCCCAGGCACCCGGCCGGCAAACCTGGGGTGCATGGCGGCCGGGCGGGTGCATGGCGCGCGACCCCGGGGGTTGCGCTGAGTAGCACGCTGTGACCACAATAGGGGTCCGGCGGTTCGCGGCGGGCGTGGCCTGGAGCCGTTCGCGGGCAATCTTTCTTTCGCGGCGATCTGCCGGGCTTGGAGATCCAGAACATGCGCCTCTCCCGTGATTCTTCGGCGCCCGACGGCAGCAGGCCGCCGCCGGGCGAGCCGGCCGGCGGCCCCGCCCGGGTGGTGGTCGTCTTGCCGCCGGTGATCGACGTCACCAACGCCGAGCGGGTTGGTACCCGGCTGTGGAGGACGGCGGCCGGAAGTCGCGGTGTCCGTGTGGTGGTGGCGGACCTCGGCCAGACGCGGTTCTGTGACGCCGCCGGGATCCGGTTTCTGCTGATGGCCCGGCGGCGGGCCGCACTGGTCGGCGTGGACGTGCGGCTGGCCGGGGTGCGCGGCCCGGTGGCGCGGGTGCTGGAGCTGATGGAAGCGGACCAGCTGCTGCCCAGGTACCCGAGCGTGGAGGCGGCGCTCGCGGGCCGCGCGGCCGCCGGAACAGGCTGAGGAACAAGGCTATTCCGAACGGGACGCGGAACCGCGGTCCCCGGATCAGCGCCCCCGGTCGTGACCGGATCACTTCAATCGTCTTAATCCGTCCCACAAGTAACACCAGCCATCCGCGGCCTATTCGCGGCCGGTACCAGCCGCGGGGCGGCCGCGGGGCCAAATGCGCCAACGGCCCCGCCCAGTGGGGCCAGATGCGCCAGCGGCCCCATTACCGTCGCGGAAACGGGAGGTCTGAGCCGGGATTACGGGCCGGGGGGACGCCCGGACGAGCTGATCGTCGCGACTCCCCACCACCTGGTGCCGCCGCCGACGCCGCGCCGGGCGGCGGCACCATGCGGGAACCGGGGGGCGCCGCCAACTCTGAGTGTCCGGCCGACGGCACTCGATCACGGATCTGCCCTCTTCAACGACGGAATGTTTCCAGCTCAGGAGCGGGGGTAGCCGCGCCGCCATGGCGGTTGTACTCGTGGTCAGATTGGACAGCGCCGGCGACGTGCTGCTGGCCGGCCCGGCGGTCCGCGCCGTGGCGGCCGGGGCGCGGCGCGTGGTCCTGCTGGCCGGCCCGCGCGGGCGCGCCGCCGCCGACCTGCTTCCCGGCGTGGACGAGGTGCTCACCTGGGAGTGCCCGTGGGTGGACCTGGAGCCCGGGCCGACGCGGCGTGACGACGTGCTCGCGATGGCGGACACGATCCGGTCCGCCGACGCCAGCCAGGCGGTCATCCTCACCTCCTATCACCAGAGCCCGCTGCCGACCGCGCTGTTGCTGCGGCTCGCCGGTGTCCCGCATGTCACGGCCGCCTCGGAGGACTATCCCGGCTCGCTGCTTGACGTACGCCACCGGCTTCCGGAAACCGGGCTGCACGAGGTGGAACGGATGCTGTCGGTCGCGGAAGCGGCCGGCTTCGCGCCGCCGGCGGACCAGCGGCTGCGCCTGCGGGCACCTCTGCCGGACGTCAGCGGCCTGCTGAACGACAGCGGCCTGCTGAGCGACAGCGGCCTGCGGGACGGGCGGGGCCTGGCCGGGCGGGGCCTGGCCGGGGGCGACGGCCCGGCGGCCGGCGCGCGACCGTACGTGGTCGTGCACCCGGGCGCCGCGGTGCCCGCGCGGGCGCCGCTGGCTGAGCACTGCGCCGGCTACGTGACTGCGCTGGCCGCCGACGGCTGGCCGGTGATCGTGACCGGCGCGCCGGCGGAGCGGGCGCTGACCCGCCAGGTCGCCGCCGGCTGCGCGGTCGACCTGGGAGGCCGCACCGGCCTCGCGGAACTCGCCGCGGTGCTCGCCGGGGCGGCCGCCGTCGTGACCGGGAACACCGGCCCGGCACACGTGGCGGCGGCGGTCGGCACCCCCGTCGTGTCGCTGTTCGCGCCGACCGTGCCGCTGGAACGCTGGCGCCCGTGGCGGGTGCCGCACGTGGTGCTCGGCGACCAGGGCGCTCCCTGCGCCGGGTCGCGGGCGCGCAGCTGCCCGGTAGCCGGCCATCCCTGCCTCGCGAGCGTGACTCCGGAGCGGGTCAGCGCGGCCGTGCGGCAGCTCACTGGCACCAGGACCCTGGAGGTCGCATGAGGATCGCGCTCGTATCCGAGCACGCCAGCCCGCTGGCTGTGCTCGGCGGCACCGACGCCGGCGGGCAGAACGTCCACGTCGCCGCGCTGGCCGCTGGCCTGGCGAGCCGGGGAACCGAGGTCACCGTGCACACCCGCAGAGACAGCCGGCGGATGCCGCGGCGCGTGCCGCTGGGCCCCGGCGTCACGGTGGACCACGTGCCCGCGGGCCCCGCCCAGCCGGTGCCGAAGGACGAGCTGCTGCCCTACATGGACGAGTTCGCCGCCGACCTGCACCGGCAGTGGTCGGCGCAGCGGCCGCACGTCGTCCATTCGCACTTCTGGATGTCCGGCTACGCGGCGGTGCGGGCGGCCCGCCCGCTCGGCATCCCGGTCCTGCACACGTTCCACGCGCTCGGGGTTGTCAAGAAGCGCGAGCAGGGGGCCAAGGACACCTCGCCCCCGCAGCGGATCGAGGTCGAGACCGGGCTGCTGCACGACGCCGACCGGATCCTCGCCACCTGCCCCGATGAGGTGTTCGAGCTACTGCGGCTCGGTGCCGACCGGCGCCGCGTGTCGGTCATTCCCTGCGGCGTCGACGTCCGCCACTACACCCCGCACGGGCCCGTCGCGCCGCGCGGCGCCGCGCCGCGGGTGCTGTACGTGGGCCGGCTCGTCGAGCGGAAGGGAATCGGCAACGCGATCACGGCGCTGACCGACGTTCCCGGCGCGGAGCTGATCATCGCCGGCGGTCCCGATCCGGCTGGGCTGGAAGGCGACCCCGAGGTCGTGAGGCTGAAAGCTCTTGCCGAACGGGCCGGGGTCACTCCCCGGGTACGGTTCCTCGGCCGGGTGGACAGGGCGGAGCTGCCGGCGCTGTACCGGTCGGCCGACGCGGTGATGTGCGTGCCGTGGTACGAGCCGTTCGGTATCGCGTCCGTGGAGGCCATGGCGTGCGGCGTCCCCGTCGTCGCGACGGCCGTGGGCGGGCTGGCGGACACCGTCATCGACGGCGTCACCGGCGTTCACATACCGCCGCGCCGGCCGGACCTGGCCGCGGCCGCGCTTCGGCGGCTGCTGGCCGACCCGGCTTTGCGCCGGTCGCTCGGGGCGGCCGGCCGCCAGCGCGCGACCGCGCACTACGCCATGAACCGGGTCATCACGGCCACCCTCCGGGCTTACGCCGGCACCGCGCTCGCGCTCCCCGTGGTCCCGGAGCTGCGCGCATGAGCGGCCAGGGAGCTGCGCGCATCACCGCCGGGCGGCAGCACAGCCGCCAGCACATCGGGGCGCTGGTCGGCGCGCTCACCATGCTCGACACCGGGCTGCTCGACGACTGGGGCCAGCGGCTCGCCGGTATCCTCCGCCGCGGGGGCCGGCTGCTGGTCGCGGGCAACGGCGGCTCGGCGGCGCAGGCGCAGCACCTGACGGCCGAGTTCACCGGAAGGTTCGCCAGGGACCGCGAGCCGTATTCGGCCATCGCCCTGCACGCGGAGACCTCGGCCGTCACCGCCATCGCCAACGACTACGGGTACGAAGAGGTCTTCGCCCGCCAGGTACGCGGGCACGGCAGGCCGGGCGACGTACTGCTCGCGATGTCCACGTCAGGCCGCAGCGCCAACCTGCTGCGCGCCGCGAGCGCCGCCCGCGGGTGCGGGCTGGCCGTGTGGGGCCTCACCGGCCCGGCCCCGAACCCGCTCGCCGCCGCGTGCGACGAGGTGGTGTGCGTGCACGCGCTGGACGGCGCCGCCGTCCCGGCGCTGACCGCGACCGTACAGGAGGCGCATCAGGTCGCGCTGCACCTCATCTGCCTCGCCTTCGACGCGGCGGTGGCCGACGGCGACGGCGGCCCCATGACGGCATGCACGACGGACCTTGAACAGGAGGTGGCTGGGTGGACGACGTGACGTCGCAGCCCATGGAGCAGGGTGACCCGGCGAGGGACCCCGCGATTCCGGCGCTGGACGACAACGACGCCGCGCTTGAAGCCCTGGCGGAGCGGGAGCCGACCGAGGTCGTGCCCGCGCAGCAGGTGCGGGACAAGGCGGGACCTGGCACGGTGCTGGTGACCGGGGGGGCGACGGGGCTCGGCCGCGCGGTCGCCAGGGCGGTGCTCGGCGCCGGCGGCACGCCCGTGGTGCTCGACCTGGCCGAAGCGCCCGGCTTCGACACCGAGATCGTGGACGTCGCGGACACGCGCGCCGCCGAGGCGGCGGTGCGGCGGGCCGCGGAGCGCCACGGCGGCATCGACGCGGTGTTCACCGCGGCGGGCATCGATCGTCCCGCGCCGTTCGGCGACCTGCCCGGCGAGGAGTGGGAACGGGTGGTCCGGGTGAACCTGCTCGGCACCGCGGCGGTGGTCCGTGCCGCGCTTCCCTACCTGCGCGACTCCCAGGGCATCGTGGTGACCTGCGCGTCGACCCTGGGCGTGCGGGCGGTGCCGGACGCCACGGCGTACTGCGCGTCCAAGTGGGGCGTGGTCGGCTTCACCCGCGCCCTCGCCGCCGAGCTCAAGGGACTCGTCCGGGTGACGCTGCTGATACCCGGCGGCATGTACACGTCGTTCTTCGACGACCGGGAGGAGCGTTACAAGCCGCCGCGCGACGCCAAGCTGAACGTCCCGGAGGACGTCGCGCAGGCCGTGCTGTTCGCGATCAGCCAGCCGTTCGGCTGCGAGATCAAGGAACTCGTCGTCACCTCGTCGTGGGAGGGCAGCTGGCCGTGAGGGAGCTGGCCGTGAGGGGAGTCCTGTGAGCGCGGTGCTCGGCGTCAACGCCGTCTTCCATGATCCGGCCGCGGCGCTCGTCGTGGACGGCCGCGTTGTCGCGGCGGCGGAAGAGGAACGCTTCACCCGGCGCAAGCACGGCAAGCAGCCGGTCCCGTTCGCGACGTGGGAGCTGCCCGAGCGCGCCGCCTCCTGGTGCTTGCGCGCGGGCGGGCTGAGCCCGGCCGACCTGGACGCGGTCGCGTACTCCTACGATCCCGCGCTCGCGCCTGCGCCGGGCGCGGACATCACCGCCGGGGACTGGGAGGGGCTGCGCACCCTCTACGCGCAGCGGGCGCCGCTGTTCCTGCGCACCGCGCTGCCCGGGCTCGACCCCGTGATCACCAGGTTCGTCCCGCACCACATCGCGCACGCGGCCTCGACCGCGCTGGCCGCGCCGTTCCCCGACTCGGCCGTGCTCGTCTGCGACGGCAGGGGCGAGGCGCGGTCGCACTGGGCGGGCCGTTCCCGCGGCGGCGCCCTCGAGGAGCTGGCCGCCCAGCCGCTGCCGGACTCGCTGGGCTTGATGTACGAGGAGGCGACCGAGCACCTCGGCTTCCGCCGGTCGAGCGACGAGTACAAGGTGATGGCGCTGGCCGCGTACGGTGAGCCGGCCTGGATCGGTGAGTTCCGTGAGCTGGTGTACGCCACTGGCGACGGCGGCTTCCGGGTCCATCCGGTCGACTGGGGCTCGTTCGTCAAGCGCGTCGAGCCGGGCGGCGACTGGACGGCCGAGCACGCGAGCCTCGCCGCGAGCGTGCAGCTCCGGCTGGAAGAGGTGCTGCTGGAGCTGGCCCGGTGGCTGCACGACAGGACCGGCGAGCCGGCGCTGACCATGGCCGGCGGGGTCGCGCTCAACTGCGTCGCGAACTCGCGGGTACAGCGCGACGGCCCGTTCGAGCGGATATGGGTTCAGCCCGCCGCCGGCGACGCCGGCACGGCGCTCGGCGCCGCCCTGTACGTCGCGCACTGCCTCGGCGACCGCTGCGCGCCCATGCCGACGGCGGCGCTGGGCCGGTCGTGGGCCGACGACGAGCTGCAGACGTGGCTGGCCGGGGCCGGGATCGGATACGAACGTCCGCCGGACATCGCCGCCGCGGTCGCCGAATGCCTGGCGGCGGATGGCGTGGTCGCGTGGTTCCAGGGCAGGTCGGAGTACGGCCCGCGGGCGCTGGGTCACCGGTCGCTGCTGGCCCACCCGGGTAACGCGGCCAACCTGGAACGGCTGAACGACATCAAGGGCCGTGAGCAGTTCCGGCCGGTCGCGCCCATGGTCCAGCTGAGCAGGGCCGCGGAGATATTCTCCGGAGGCCCCATCCCGTCGCCTTACATGCTGTTCACCCACCAGGTCAGCCCCGCCTGGCGGGACCGGATACCGGCCGTGACGCACGTCGACGGCAGCGCGCGCCCGCAGACGGTCGACCCGGCGCAGGAGCCCCTCGTCGCCCGGATGCTGACCCGCTTCGAGGAGCTGACCGGGCTGCCCGTGGTCATCAACACCAGCCTCAACACGGCCGGGCGGCCGATGGTGGACGACCCGCGCGACGCGCTCGAGTGCTTCGGCTCGGCGCCGGTGGACGTTCTCGCGATCGGCCCGTTCCTCGTCCGGCGTCCCGCCCTGGCGGGGGCTTCGCCGTCGCGGGCGTCATGAGGATCCTGGTCTGGCACGTGCACGGGTCGTGGACCACCGCGTTCGTGCAGGGCGGCCACGAGTACCTGATACCGGTGCTGCCCGGCCGCCCGCCCGACGGACGTGGGCGCCCCTCCCGGCCGGGCACCTTCGACTGGCCGCCGAACGCCATGGAGGTCACCCCGGAGCAGCTCTACGACGCCGGCATCGACGTCGCGATCGTGCAGCGCCCGCGGGAACTGGAGCTCATCGCCCGCTGGACCGGAAGGCACCCCGGTCCGGGCCTGCCGGCCGTCTACCTGGAGCACAACACGCCGCAGGGAACGATCGCCGGCATGCGTCACCCCGCGGCCGGGCTGCCGGGGATGACGATCGTGCACGTCACGCACTTCAACGACCTGTTCTGGGACTGCGGCCCGAGCCGGACGGTGGTGATCGGGCACGGCATCCCCGACCCCGGGTACCGGTACACCGGCGAGGTCGCGGCGGCGGCCGTCGTGGTGAACGAGCCGGTCCGGCGTGGCCGGGTCACCGGCACCGACCTGCTCCCCCGGTTCCAGCGGGACGTCGCGGTGGACGTCTTCGGAATGGGCAGCGAGCCGATCGGGGGCAGGGACCTGCCGCACAAGGTTCTGCTCGACGAGCTGCCGCACCGCAGGCTCTACCTGCATCCCGTCCGCTGGACCTCGCTGGGCCTCGCGCTGATCGAGGCGATGCACCTGGGCATGCCGGTCGTCGCGCTCGCCACCACCGAGGCGCCGGCCGCGGTGCCGCCGGCCGCGGGAGTGCTCTCGACGGACGTGGACGTGCTGGCCAAAGCGTGCCGTGACCTGCTCGCCGACCCGGCGCTGGCGCGCAGTACCGGGCAGGCCGCCCGGGAGCACGCGCTCGCCCGTTACGGGCTCCGGCCGTTCCTCGCGGCGTGGGACCGGCTGCTCGCCGAGGTGCGCGAGGCGGGGCGTGAACCGCGGGGCTGAGAGATGACCAGACCCAGCATTGTCGTGCTGCGCGCGCTCGGCCTCGGTGACCTGCTGACCGGCGTTCCCGCGCTGCGTGCGCTCCGGTCGGCGTTCCCGGGCGCGGACATCACGCTGGCGGCGCCGTCCGTGCTCGCGCCGCTGGCGGCCCTGTCCGGCGCCGTCGACGGGGTGGCGGACGTCGCGCTGCCGCTGCGGCCGCTGCGGCCGCCGGATGACACCGGCCCGCCGCGGTGGGCTGCCCTGCCGCCCGCGCTGCACGGGGCGGACATCGCCGTCAACCTGCACGGCCGCGGCCCGGAGTCGACCATGCTGCTGATCGCCGCCCGGCCGCGGCGGCTGATCTCCTTCGCTCACCCGTGCCTGCCGCCGACCAGCGGCCTGCCGCGCTGGCGCGCGGACGAGCATGAGGTGGCCCGCTGGTGCCGGCTGCTCACCGAGACCGGCATCCCCGCCGACCCGGGCCGACTGGAACTGGCCCCCCCGTCGGTCCCGTCTCCGCTGCGCGGAGCGCTGATCATCCACCCCGGCGCCGCCTCCGGCGCGCGCCGCTGGCCGCCCGGCCGCTGGGCGGCGGTCGCCTGCGCGCTGCGCGATACCGGGCTGCCGGTTGCCGTGACGGGCGCTCCGAAAGAGCGGGCGCTCGCGGCGGAGGTGTCGCGGCTGGCCGGACTGCCGGAACGCAGCGTGCTGGCGGGCCGCACCAGCCTGGCCGGCCTCGCCGCGCTGACCGCCAGCGCGGCGCTCGTGCTCAGCGGCGACACCGGCATGGCGCACCTGGCCGCCGCCTACTCCCGGCCGGCGGTGACGCTCGCCGGGCCCGTGCCGCCGCGGCTGTGGGGGCCGCCGCCCCGGCCCTGGCACCGGGTGCTGTGGGCCGGGCGGCCCGGCGACCCGCACGCCGCCGAGCCCGACCCGGGACTGCTCGAACTCGGCCCCGGCGACGTCATCGCCGCCGCCCGGGAGGTACTCACGGCCGCCCGCGGGCGTGCCGGCGTCAGGCCCACTGCCCGGGCTGGTAGTCACCGCCCTGGTTCTCGAGCATGACGTTGAAGCGGTTGTAGGCGTTGATGACGGCGATCGTGGTCACCAGCGCGGCGAGTTGATCGGCGTCGTAGTACTTGGCCGCGTTCGCCCAGGTCTCGTCGCTGACACCGCCGGCGGCGTCGGCGATGCGGGTCGCCTGCTCGGTCAGGTCGAGCGCGGCCCGCTCGGCGTCGGTGAAGACCTTCGCGTCCCGCCACGCCGCCACCAGGTTGAGCCGCACCGAGGTCTCCCCGTCGTGTTCGGCGTCCTTGGTGTGCATGTCGACGCAGACCGCGCAGCCGTTGATCTGGCTGGCCCGGATGAGCACCAGGTTCGCGAGCCCTGGCGGCAGCGTCCCCGTAGGTACCGCGGCCGACGTCGCGTTGAGGCGCTTGACGAATTGCTGCAGGATCTTGGAATTGCTGAAGTCGATGCGTGCTTCCATGGCACTACGACGTCCGGCAGCGACGGGAGGTAACGCCGGCCCCAGTGTTACCTTGGCCGCCGGGCGATGCGTCCTTGTAGTGACACCACCGCTCGCGACCGGGAAGAACCGTGACCGAAGAAGAACAGCTCGCCGCCGAGTTTGAGACCCATCGCCCCTATCTCCACGCGATCGCGTTCCGCACGCTCGGCTCGCACGCGGACGCGGATGACGCAGTGCAGGAGGCGTGGCTGCGCCTGGTCCGCGCCGGCGGCGGGGGCATCGAGGACTTGCGCGGCTGGCTCACCACCGTGACCGGGCGGATCTGCCTCGACGCTCTGCGCAGGCGCAGGGTACGGCGCGAGCAGCCGCTCGAGCTCAGCGTCGGGATGGTACCGCTCGAGGCGGCCGGGGCCCGGAACATCGATCCCGAGCACGAGGCCGTGCTCGCGGACTCTGTCGGCCTCGCGCTGTATGTCGTCATGAATGCCCTCACCCCGGCGGAGCGGGTGTCGTTCGTGCTCCACGACGTGTTCGAGGTCCCGTTTGACGCGATCGCCGCGATCCTCGGCCGGAGCACCGCGGCCACGAAGATGCTGGCCAGCCGGGCCCGCGGGCGGATCCGGCTGGGAACTCCGGCGATGGCCGCGGACGCGGCGGCCCGGGAGGTCGTCGACGCGTTCCTCGGGGCGGCCGGCCAGGGCGATCTCGCGGGGCTGCTCGCCGTGCTCGCCCCGGAGGTGGAGCTCCGCACCCAGGGTCCGGAGGGGGCCGATGTCGTGCGCGGCGCGGGCGAGGTCGCGGCGCGGGCGCGGATCGGCGCACGCCCGGGCGCGCTGGCCCATCCTGTGCTCGTCGACGGCCTCCCGGGCGTTCTTGTCACGGTGGGCGGGCGGCCGGTCACGGTCATGGCCTTCACGGTCAACGGCGGCGCCATCACCGCGATCCGCGTACTGACCGACCCGGACCGGCTGGCCCGGGCCGTCCCCTCGTGGGTCGCGTGACCGTCGCGGCGCCTTCGCGCGCCCGGGCCCTCCACGCCAACCGGACAAAACGGACAGCTACCATGATCGCGGAATCGCGGGGTCGCCGGCGGCACCCAGACTTCCGCGGTCATGAGGCGTGGTGCTGCAGCGGCCAGCGGGGCTGGTGCCCATCACCCAGCGCCGACGGCGCCGCGGTGTCAGGATCGCCGCGGTAGGTGCCGATGCCGTGCAGCCCGACCCGCCGTTCACGCGCCGCGGCTATCACCGCCGTCTCGTCGGCGCCGGGCGGCAAGGGCGCGACAGCGTGGAATCCGGCCGCGAGCCCGGTGAGCTGGACCCGGGGGACGTGTCTGGCGAACGCGGCGGTCAGTGCGATCCGGCGGCCGGCGTAGACGGCCCGCATCCGGCGCAGGTGGCGGTCGTACCGGCCGGTTGTGAGCAGGGTGGCCAGGGCGAGCTGGTCGAGCATGCAGGAGCCGCGGTCGCTCATCTCCTTTTCGCGGCGACGGCTGCGGCCAGATGGGAGGGCGCGTGGACCCAGCCGAGGCGGACCGCGGGCGCCAGTGCCTTGCTGGCGGTGCCGAGCAGGAAGACCTGGTCCGGGGCCAGGCCCTGCAGCGCGCCGACGGGTTCCTTGTCGTAGCGGAACTCCGAGTCGTAGTCGTCCTCGATCACGTACCCGCCACTGCGCCGTGCCCAGTCGGTCAGGGCGTGCCGCCGGGGCGGGGACAGGACCACCCCGGTGGGGGACTGGTGTGCCGGGGTGACCACGACGGCCTGGGCTCCGCTTGCCGCCAGTTCGCCGGCCACGAGGCCTTGCCCGTCGACCGGCAGGTAGGTGACGCGGATGCCCATCGCCAGGGCCCCGCGGACTGTTTCGTCCGCCTGCGCGCTGCCGTAGCCGGGGTCTTCGAAGGCCACGCACGTCACGCCGCCCTGGCGGGCCAGGGCGCGCAGTACCAGGTTGATTCCTTGCGCAAAGCCGGTACTGATGATCATCCGCGCGGGGCTGGCCGCGGCAGCTTGGTGCGCGGGCTCGGCTTCGGCTTGTGCGGCGTGGTCACCGGCGCGCTCACCGCCAAGCTGCTGCCTCCCGAACGGCGCGGCGAAGGGCTCGGCCTGCTCGGGGTCGTCTCCGGTGTCCCGGCCGTAGTCGCGCTGCCGGCCGGAGTCTGGCTCGCCGGACACCACCTGACCGCCCCGGCCGCGGCGGTGGCGGCCACCGTCGGCTTGCTGCCGCTGGTGGCGATCCGCTGGCTGCCGGGCGGCGCGAGGCACGGCGTACCGCTCGCACCGGGCAGATGCCGGGCGCCCGCGGTCGCGGGCGGATGGCGGGCGCCGCCCTGCGGCTGCCGCTGATCTTCGCCGCCGCGACCATCGCGGCCGGCGTGCTCGACTCGTTCCTGCCGCTGGCGAAGGGCATCCCGAGCAACCTGTGTTCGGCCGCCCTGCTCGTGCAGGCGATCACCGCCACGCTCAGCCGCTGGCAGGCTGGCAGGCACGGCGACCGGTACGGTCACGCCCGGCTGCTCGTCCCGGCGCTCGCCGTGGCGGCGCTCGGCATGGCCACGATGATGCTGGGCTCGCCCCGCGGTAATCTTCGCAGGCATCGTGCTGTTCGGCGCCGGGTTCGGGGTGATCGAGAACGCGACGCTCGCGCTGCTGATCGAGCAGCTGCCCGAGGCTAAGGCCAGCGCGCTGTGGAACCTCGCCTACGACGCCGGGTACGGCGCGGGCCCGGCCGTCTTCGGCCTGATCTGCGTCCGCACCGGCTACCCGGCCGCGTTCGCCCTTACCGGCGCGCTGATCCTCGCCGCGGTCCCGGCCGCGTTGCGCGAGCTGAAGGTTCCGGAAGGGATCATGTGAGTTGAAATGTCTGCCATAACTGGCGCTATGGCAGCAGTTAAGGCAAACGTTTCAGTGATCGCAGGCGGTGGCACCCGTCTGGTGGCGCGGAGGACGCTGGGTTTACGGCAGGCGTCTGAAGAGCCGTCCGGCCAGGTCGGCGCCCACGACCGCGCCGGACTCGTCGCGCGTGAAGAATCCGCGCTGGCCCTTGAGCGCGTCACTGGTGATGATGTACTCGTTCCCCGGGAGCAGGCCGAAGTCGAACGGGTCGTAGTCGGCGGGCATCTCGGTCTGGGACGCCGCGCGGATCTCCGGTTGAGCAGGACCTCCAGCGAGAGCTGGCTGCCGTCGGTGGTGATGGTGACCATCATCGCGTCGTTCTCGTAGGGGCCGGCGACCTCCGCGGCGCGCGCCTCATCGTACGGCTCCGGCTCCGGGTCGCGGTCGGCCACGCCCAGGTAGTGCTCCAGCGCCCAGCGGACGATCGCCTGGTTGCACGGGATGCTTGGAGGCGACGACGATGGCGAAGTCCCGTTCCGTCACCATGAGCAGTTCGGCGGCCGCGCACCGGATGGCCGCCAGCCAGTACGCGATGCTGACCCGGCACCCCTGGCTGGTCCAGGCCTTCGGCTCCTACCAGCTCTACGGGCCCGGCAAGGCCCGGCACGACGACCACGGCCTCGCCGTCTACGAGGCGGCCGGCTTCGCCGGGGCCGAGGCCGACCAGGCTGCGTCCGCTGTGTTCACATTCGTGCTCGGCAATGCGCTCGGGCCGGCCGCGGCGGTCTCTTTCACAAGGAAGCTGGTGCGCGATGGCGGCGATGGCGCGGCGCGGATGCAGGCGAGCCGCGCGAAGATCATCGAGATCGGCGCGCAGTTCCCGCGGCTGCGCGCCCGCATCGGGTTGCCATCCGCCGAGTACGCCGCCGCGCCTGCTGGCAGTTTCGAGTTCGGTCTCCAGGCAGTCCTCGACGGGCTGGAGGGACGGCTCGCCGCTCGCGCGGATTCTCAGCCGTGATCAGGGTGAGCCACCGCTCGTTCCGTATAAATAACTTCTGGAACGGCCGTGTCACCCTCGCCTTTCCGCCGTACAGGGCGCCTACCTGCAGGTGACCTTTGGGTTCGCCCCGGCGTAGTTCAGCGGCCCGGCGGCGATCGTCGCCACGATCGTTCCCGCGTTCGCGCAGCTAGGTGCCGAGTTGCCGTAATAATTACGCTGGCCTGCCGCGATGGCCCCGATCACCAGCCATACCAGCAGCAGTACGGCTCCGATCCGCATCGTTACCTCCCGGTTATAGGGCCGCGTCAAAGCCTTTCGATCATTCGCAGGCCCGGGCGAGTACCACGGATGTCAACTACCCGGCACACGGAAGATACACATAGGTAAGGCTTATGTAGCGGCGTGCGCACTGCGGATCCGGCCGCCGCCGGAACCGCTCACCGGGGCCCCGCCGGGCACCGGGAAGTAAGCGGGCAGTCCGCCCGAATGGATGACCATGATCTGGGCATAGCAGCAAGGGTGATAACGCCGGTGTAGGGTGGCCGGTGATGGTTAGCGACGCGTGGTCGGAGCGGCAGGACATGGTTTCCGATTTGGTCAGCGACGAGGGGACGCTGCGGATCATAAAGCAGTGCCGCCCGCCAGGGCAGGTGCTGCTCGAGCTCACCGGGGAGGCTGACCTGCGGGCCGAGGCTGCCCTGTGCGCGGTGCTGGCCGGGCTGGCCGCGAAGCCCGTCGTTACCGACATCCATGTTGACCTGTCCGGGCTGCGGTTCATCGACGTCGCGGCGACGCGTAGCCTCGTGCTCGCCGCGGCGACGCTCGGCCCGGGACGGCGCATGGTGGTGCGTGGCGCCCCCGCGGCGATGCGGCGCACGATGGAGTTCTGCTGGGCGGACTACACCGCTCTGGAGGTGAGCAGTGGCTGAATCCGCGGTGGCGCAGGGGACCTTCGGCCACGCCGCGCTGTTCTACCGCACAGAGGACGACTATGTGACCCCCATCGCAGGGTTTCTCCGCGAGGGGCTGGAGGCCGGCGAGCCGGCTTTCGTGGCCGTGCCCGCGGCCAAGGCTGCCCTGCTGCGGGAGGCGCTCGGGCCGGACGCCGGCCGGGTCAGGTTCGCGGACATGACGGCCATGGGCCGCAACCCGGCGTGGATCATTCCGCGGGTGCGCGCGTTCGTCGACGAGCACAGCGGCCGCCACGTTCGTTACGTGGGCGAGCCGGTCTGGGAGACCCGCACGGCCGCCGAGCTCCGCGAGGCCACCAAGCACGAGGCCCTGATCAACCTCGCTTTCGCCGGAGCGGACGCGGATATTCTCTGCCCTTACGACACCGCCCGGCTCGATCCCGCGGTGATCGCCCAAGCACACCAGACGCATCCGGAACTGCTCTGCGACGGGCTGCGGGAGGCCAGCGCCGCGTACTCAGGTCCGCTTGGCCTTCCATCCAGTTGCAGCTCGCCGCTGCCGTGCCCGCCTCATGATGCCATGTCCTTCACTTACACCACCGACCTGTCAGAGGTCCGCGCCCTGGTGGAGAAACATGCCAGGGATGCCGGGCTGACGGACGCTCGCGCCGCCGACCTCGTGCTGGCGGTCAGCGAGGTGGCCGCCAACACGCTTCGTCATGCCCGGTCGCCGGGAACGCTGAGCATCTGGCGTGACGACGACGAGATCGTCTGTGAGATTCACGACGAGGGCACGATCACCGACCCCCTCGCCGGCCGCCGCCGACCCGCCCCCGACGCGGCCGGCGGGCACGGGCTTTGGCTTGTCCACCAGCTCTGTGACCTGGTCGAACTGCGGTCGGATTCCAACGGGACCACAGTGCGGATGCACATGGCTCTGAACCCGCTCTGAATCGGAAGGATGCGGGTCTCCCGGGGATGGGATCCTGTGGTACAACTCGGGTGTGGACCTGCTCACGGCGTCCGTCACGGCCCGGGAGTCCGCTGGGGAGCCGTACACCCTGGTGGAACTCGCCGGCGAAGCTGACGTGACCAACAGCGACTCGCTGCGCGACGTTCTGGACGGCGAGGTCGCCAAGCAGCCGCACATGATGATCATCGATCTTTCCGCGCTGCGGTTCATGGATTCTTCGGCGCTGCACGTGATCCTCCGGGCGAACCGGGTGCTCGACCGGCAGGGCGGTGTGCTCGCGCTGGCGCGCCCGCGCGAGGCGGTGGCCAAGATGCTCCGCCTGACTGCTGCTGACCAGCTAATTCCCGTGTATTCGAGCGTGCAGGAAGCCACGGCCGACTAGTGCTTGCCGGATACGGCCGGTTAGTCCTCACCGAAGAGGGTTTGCACGCGCCGCATCTGGGATATGCTGTCCTCAGCGGTGCCTACGACGCAGGCACGATCCGCGCCCTAGCGGCGTGCGTGCTCGTACGGCTCAGGTCACCGCTTCTGGTCCCCCCGGACGACTCGCCAGCCCGCCGTGAAGGGCGTAGTCCCGCCGGGTGAGGAGACCACGCCATGAAGATCGCGCTGATAGCCCAGAATGCAACCCCGCTGCACGGTTCGGCCGCCGGAGCAGACGATGACAACGTCCGGCTCAGCAAGCTTGCCCGCGGCCTTGCCGGCCAGGGGCACGAGGTAACCGTTTACGCGCGGAAAGATCGCTGCGAACTGCCCGACAACGCAGAGCTGGAGCCGGGGGTCCGCGTTGAGCACCTCGGCCCGGCGGCCGGGCCGGGCGATACCGACCTCTTGAAGCGGATGCCCGCGTTCACCGGCAGGCTGCAGGAACGGCTGCGCCGTGAGCGCCCGGATGTCGTGCACGCTCTCCGCTGGACCAGCGGCCTGGCGGCGCTCGCCGCGACGCGCGGCCTGGGCGTCCCGGTCGTGCAGACCTTCTACTCGCTGGGTGTCGCGGAACGCCGCCACCGGGTCATACCCGAGGCCGCCGGAATCGAGCGGATCCGGCTGGAGCCCGCCATCGGACGCAGCGCCACCGCGGTGCTGGCCGCCAGCTCCGACGAGGAGTCGGATCTGACGCGGCTGGGCGTGCCCCGCAAGTCGATCAAGGTTGTCCCCTGCGGGATCGACACCGACGAGTTCGCGCCCGAGGGCCCCGTGGCCAGCCGGAACGGACGGCCCCGGCTGATAACGGTGACGGAGCTGAGCAACACCAAGCCGATCGACACGCTGCTGAGGGCGCTGACCCGCGTGCCGAGCGCCGAGCTTGTCGTGGCCGGCGGCCCGCCGCGTACGGAACTGTCCAGGGACAAGGAGTACCCCGGCCTGGCCAGGCTCGCCGCCGCGCTGGGGGTCTCCGACCGCGTGATGTTCGCTGGCCATGTCGGCCGCCACGAACTGCCGGCGCTGATGCGCTCCGCCGACCTGCTGGTCAGCACCCCCGAGTACGAGCCGACCGGCACGGTATCGCTCGAGGCGATGGCGTGCGGCACGCCGGTCGTGGCGTCCGCCGTGGGCGGACAGGTCGACGCCGTGGTCGACGGCACCACCGGCATCCTGGTCCCGCCCGGCCGCCCGGCGCTCCTCGCCAGCAAGATCAGGCAGCTCCTCGCGCACCCGATGCTGCTGGAGGCCTACAGCGTCGCGGCCGCCGACCGCGCCAGGTCCCGCTACTCATGGGACCGGATCGCACGGGAGACGGCAGCCGTCTACGACAGCGCCCGGGGCGCGATGGCCGCCTAGCCGCCGGAGCCCTGCGCCGCTTCGCCGGTTTCGCCGGTCCGGTCAGGCGGGCTCGAGGGTGCGGCCGGCCTCGCGGGTACGGTGCAGCATCACGACGGCTACGTCGTCGCGGACCTGCTCGTTACCGATGAGGGCTCCCATCACCTGAACGCACGCCTCCTCCGGGGATGACGTGCGGATAGCCGCGCACAGCATGGAGATACCCTCGTCCAGCGACCTGTTCCGGCGCTCCACAAGGCCGTCGGTGTAGAAGCAGGCCAGGCCGCCCGGCGGAACGTGCACGGTGGTGATGTGCCGCTGGACGGCGTCGGCCACGCCGACCGGGACGTCCACCGCGATGGCGGCCGGCTCGGCAGGCTGGCCGGGGACGGCGAGGACCGGCGGGATATGCCCGGCGGACGACACGGCCATCCCGCCGGAGATGGGGTCGAGCACCGCGTACAACACGGTGGCCATGGCATCGGGCTCGAAGTACTGGATCTTCCTGTCGAGCCTGCTCAGCGCGTCCGCGGGGTCGCTGGCCTCGAGCGCATAAGCACGCAGGGCGCTTCGCATCCGGCCCATGATGACCGCCGCGCGCAGGCCGGAGCCCGCCACGTCTCCCACCACGACGCCCAGCCCGCCCGAAGGGAGGATGAATACGTCGTACCAGTCGCCTCCGACCGCGCCGTCACCGGTGACGTAGCGAGCTGCCATTCGCACGCCGGGAATCGCCGGCAGCGCCGACGGGACCAGGCTCCGCTGCAGCGCCACGGCGGCCTGGCGATCCTCCCTGGACATCAGCGACTGCACGGCCAGCGCGGCCCGGTCGGCGGCGAGCTGCAGCAACGCCGCTTCGTCGGCGGTGAACACGCGAGGGGTCAGCGAGCCGACATGCAGCACCCCCAGCACCGCCCCGCCCCCCAGCAGGGGGACTCCGAGCAGCGCGCGGATCCCCCGCTCCTCCAGGAGCGGATTGATCACCGTGCTGTGATCGACGTGATCAAGGATCACCGGGTGCCGCTCCGCGGCGACGCGTCCCGCGAACCCTTTCCCGATCGGGATACGGACCCCTTGCCGTACCTCTTCCTCGATACCGCTCGCGGCGGTCGCGATCAGCTCGCCTGACGAGCGGTCGAGCAGCAGGACCGCGGCCGTGTCGGCCTTCAGGACGGCCTTTACGCGGTCGAGCAGCTCATCGAGCAGATTCTGCGCGTCGAGGCGGGAAAGGGCGGCGTCGGTGATCGCCTGGATGTCCCTGAGCCTGTCCGCCACATCCGGCGGCGCGGCGGGCTGGGCGCCCGGCAGCGCGGCCGACTGGGCGCCCGGCGGCTCGGCGGGATACGCGTTCGATGCGGGATGCGGCATCCCGAAACAGTACCGCGTTGGATGTTTGCCCGGTTCCAGGCGGGAAGCCGAAAATAGAGGAGGTACCGATGATTGACGCGATCGAGGTACTCCGGCACGACCATGAGGCCGTCAGAGGAGTGCTTTCGGCGCTTGAGCCGGACCCGGCGGGCAGCCCCGCCGGGCGCCGGGGCTAGCCCGGTCCACCTGCCTTCCCCCTACCTGCGCCGCCGCTACCTGCGCCGCCGGGCACCAGGCCGGCCGCGGAGGAGGTGTTAGGCCGCCGGACCTGGGTAGAGCGGAACTTTCGGCCGAGAGAGGGCCAGAGAGGAGGCGGACATGACGGAGCACACCGCCGACGGCGCGCCGCCACCCGGTGACCGTGATCGCGCAGAGCCGGCCGCGGAAAGCACGGGCGGTCACACGATACCCCCGCAGTCCGGCCAGACCGCCGGCCCGGACAACCCCGCGGAACTCGGCGGGACGGGATGGCGTAACACGCTCACGCGCGCCGGGAAGAAGTTCGTCCGCGACCGGTGCAGCATGACCGCCGGGAGCCTCGCCTATCACTGGTTTCTCTCGCTGTTCCCCGCCCTGATCGCCCTCCTGGGCCTGGCCAGCCTCATCCACGTGGGGGCTTCCTCCGTGCACCGGCTGGTCAGTGGCCTGAACCGGGCGCTCCCGCCGGGGGCGTCCGGTGTGTTCAGCCAGGCCGTTCAGTCCGCCACGAGCAAATCCGCTCAGGGCTCGCTCACCGCACTGATCATCGGCGTCGCCGTGGCGCTGTGGAGCGCATCCAGCGGCATGGCCGCGCTGGAGACCGGCCTGGACGTGGCCTACGAGGTGCCGGTCGACCGCAAGTTCATCCCCAAACGGCTGCTGGCCTTCCCGTTGATGCTGGCGACCGCGATTCTCGGCGGGATCGCGGCCGCGCTGATCGTCTTCGCCCAGCCGCTTGGCTCGGCCATCGAGGGCCACGTGGGGGTCAGCGGGACGGCGTTCATTGTCGTCTGGACGGTGGTGCGCTGGCTGCTCACGATCATCGCCATCTCGCTGCTGTTTTCGGCCTATTACTATTTCGCGCCGAACCGGGAATCACCGCGCTGGCAATGGGTCAGCCCGGGCGGGCTGATCGGCACGGCCATCTTCCTGGTGGCGTCCCTCGGTTTCTCCTTCTACGTCGCCAGGTTCGGTTCCTACGGCAAGACCTACGGCGCCCTGGCCGGCGTGGTGGTCCTCATCTTCTGGCTGTATCTGGCCGGGCTCGCCGTGCTGGTCGGCGGCGAGGTCAACGCCGAAGCCGAGCGGGAAGCGGCCGCCGAAGGCGGCCACCCGCGGGCAAGACAGAGCGCACGCGAACTGCACGGCGCCGCCTTACCCCGCGGCCGCGTCCGGCGGGCGCTGGCACATGACGGACCCGCCCTGGTGGACGTGCTCGTTCCTGAGGCCGGGGCCGAGGCTGAGGCCGGGGCCGCGGACCGTCAGCCGTCACCCGTTCTGCGCGCGGCGGCCAGCACCGACGCGGTCCACGTGACCGCGAGCAGGACCACGGCCCCGAGCAGCGGCAGGACCGGCCAGCCGGGGGCCTCCGCGGCGGCACCGGCACCCCGCAGCGCCGCGCCGGCCGGGGACACATCGGAGGCCACGGCGAAGATGACCGCCGCCATCGTGCCGAGCAGGGCCGTACCCGGATGCCGCAGCAGCGGCGGGTTGCACAGCGCTCCCACCGCCGAGCCGACCAGCAGGCACACCAGGATCGTCCCGGCGCCCGCGGACAGAACCGCCGGGTGCGCGAGGGCCGCGACGGCCTTTGCGGCCGGCCCGGGCGCCGGCTGGCCAGGCTTCGGCCCCAGCACGTACATGTCGCTGAGCACCTCGTAGCAGATGCCGGCGACCGCGAGCACCAGGCCGCCGCCGGCCGCGGCGAGCAGCGTGGAAAGCTGCGCGCGGAGCGGCCCCGCGGCCGCCGCCACGCACGCGCGGGCGGCCGCCGGCTCGGCGGTGAGCATGGACCGCGTGAGCAGCGCCACGACGGGCACCAGGATCGCGGCGCTCCAGTCAAGCCCCAGCGCCAGCGGCTGCTGCCCGGAGAACCCGACCGCCAGCAGCATGCCGTAGAGGATCAGCGGGAAGATCCACCGAAACGACCGGAGCAGGATCGCCGCCTGGTACCTGACCAGCGCGATCATCCGGCGCTCACCGCCACGACATGCACGCCGTCCCACGAAAGCAGCTGCCGGAGCACGGCATCCGACTCCCGTCCCGCCACCCGCAGGGTCACCGTCCCGGCGGCGCCGGCTGCGCCCGCGGATGATGACAGCACACCCGGGAGGCCCTCCAGCCGCTCCGCCGACTCCCGGTCGATCCCGGACAGCTGGATCACGGCGACCGAGTCCGGCGCCGCGGCACCCGCGGTGCCGCCACTTGCCGCCACGCTGACCCGGCCGGTGCCGTCGAGCTGCCAGCGCTCGCTGATCCGCCCGGCGAGCCGCGCCTGCTCGTGGTCGACAAACATGACCGCGCCGCCGTCCGCGACGCGCTCCGCCACCGCGGCATCCAGCGCACCGCGGGCTGCCTGATCCAGCCCAGTCCACGCCTCATCGAGCACAAGGAGCCCCGGCCTGGGCAGCAGCGCCTGGGCGATCGCCACCTTCTGGCACATTCCCTTGGAGAGACTGCGCAGCGGAGCGCCCGCGTAGCCGGCCGCTCCCAGCCGGTCCAGCCACTCATCCACCCGTGCGGCGACAAGGGCACCGCGCAGCCCGTGCACCCGCCCCATGTGCATGAGGTAGTCCCGTGCGGAGAACGCGAAGGCGCCCGGAAACCGCTCGGGCACATAACCGGTGTGCGGCCTGCCCGTCACCCGGCCCGCCGACGGCATTGACACCCCGGCGGCCAGCCGTAGCAGGGTGGACTTGCCGCTTCCGTTCCGTCCCTCGAGCCGGATCAGCCGTCCGGGAGGCACGTCCAGACTCACGTCGCGCACGACCCACGGCTGGCGCAGCCCGTACCGCTTGCCGACCGCTTCGAGCCGCACCGCCACACCTCCGCCGCGTCACATCCCCGTCCCGCCTGGCGATGACCGCCACCGGTAGCGTAGCCCAGCCCCGCCAGGCCCCGGCAGGTTCCGCCTGGGGTGCGCGCCGCTCGGCGCGCCGACACCTCACGTGCCTCAAGCACACCAGGAGGCCCGAGAGCCCGCACAGTGTGTCTCCGCCTCCATCACAGTGGCAACACGCGACACAAGCACCATGATCGTGGATGTTTAGGTGTCGTATACGACCCGGAATTTCCACGACGCCTTTATTACCGAATGTGTGGCGGAAACTTCGGGTCTAAAGGCACGAGGGGCTGGGTAACGGCTGTTGCCTGTGTGGCAGGCGGGCCGGATACCGGCGGGTACCTAGGGGGATTGTGCCGGCTGCCCGCATGAGGGTTCTCTGGTGACTACTGACTGTAAGTTTCACCGGGCTGGCGCGTTAACCACGGCGCCGACGGCGCGCTCGTTGACACCCACTCGGCGCCGCCCGCATGATCCGTGATCACTGCGGTTGCCGCGCCTTCCGCGCGGCGGGGACGAGGAGCTGCCATGCGCGCATTCGCGACCACGACGTACGGCACACGGCCGAAAACGGCGCGCGTGGCGGCGGCCCTGGCTGGAGTCGTGCTGGGCTGCGGCGCGGTCGCGGCGGCCGTGCCCGCCAAGGCAGCACCCGGCAAGGCAGCACCCGCCAGGACCGCTCCCGCCAGGACCGCTCCCGGCAAGGCAGCACCCGCCAGGACCGCTCCCGCCAAGGCCGTGCCCGGCAAGGCAGCACCCGGCAAGGCCGCCGTGTCCACGGCGGCCACCACGGCCGCGGTGAACGTCACCGTGAACGCGGATGAGGGCCTGGGCACCATCCCGCAAACCGCCTACGGCCTGAACTCGGCAGTCTGGGACAGCCAGATGAACGCGCCGCAGGTACAGAACCTGCTGCGGCAGGCCGGCGTCAGGATGCTGCGGTATCCGGGTGGCTCGTACGGCGACATCTACAACTGGCAGGACAACACCGCGCCCGGCGGCTACGTCGCGCCGGGCACGGACTTCGACTCGTTCATGGGCACGGTGCAGAAGATCGGCGCGCAGCCGATGCTGATCGCCAACTACGGCACCGGCACCCCACAGGAAGCCGCGGCGTGGGTACGGTACGCCAACATCACCAAGGGCTACGGCGCCAAGTACTGGGAGATCGGGAACGAGACCTACGGCAACGGCTACTACGGCGCCGACTGGGAGGCCGACAACCACGCCAGTAAGAGCCCGGCCACGTACGCGGCCAGCGTGCTGCAGTACGCCGGCGCTATGAAAGCGGTCGACCCGACGATCAAGATCGGGGCCGTGCTCACGCTGCCCGGCAACTGGCCGGACAGCGTCGTCGCCTCCGGCGACTCCGCTGACTGGAACAAGACGGTGCTGTCCGTCGCAGGGTCCGCGATCGACTTCGTGATCGTCCATTGGTATCCGAACGGATCGGGCGCGGCCACCGCGCTCGGCGAGCCCGTCCAGGTGGCCGGTGAACTCACCCAGCTGCGCCAGGAGATAAACCAGTACGCCGGGGCGAACGCGCGGAACATCGGCATCGCCATGACCGAGCTGAACTCGAACGTGGACGAGGACACCCAGCCGGACGCCCTGTTCGGCGCCGACACCTACATGACGGCGCTGGAGAACGGCGTCTTCACCGTCGACTGGTGGGACACGCACAACGGGCCGACCACGATCTCCACGGCGCCGGATGGCGCCACGGACTTCGGCGACTACGGCGTGCTGTCCAGCGGCAGCTGCGTCGGAAGCACGTGCGAGCCGCCGCTGAACACGCCGTTCCCCACCTATTACGCGATCTCCATGCTCAGCAAGCTCGGCCTGCCCGGCGACACGATGGTGCGCGCGGGCACCGACAATCAGCTGGTGACGGCGCACGCGGTGCTGAACGCGAACGGGGACCTGAGCGTCATGCTCGTCAACAAGGATCCGGTGAACTCCTATCCGGTCAGCCTGCACTACGCCGGTTTCACCCCGGCGGCGGCACCCACCGTCTACACCTACGGGGACGAGGCCGCCTCCATAACCTCGGCGGCCCAGGGGACGAGCGCGAGCCAGGTGCTGCCGCCGTACTCGATCGAGACGATCGTCCTGCAACCGCAGGCGGGCAGCCAGAGCGCGCTGACCGCGCCGGGCTCGCCCACGGTCTCGGGCATCACGGACACGCAGGCCACCGTGTCCTGGACCCCGTCCTCCGGCGGGCAGGCCGACAAGTACGAGGTCTACAAGCAGTTCGGCACCGACAGCGAGCTGGTCGGCACGTCGACGTCGGGCTCCTTCACGGTGCACAACCTCGTGCCCGGCACCACCTACACGTTCAACGTGCTCGCCACCGACCAGAGGGGCTACCTGTCGCCGCCGTCCGTGCCGGTGACGTTCACCACCGGCACGCCTGCGAGCAGCACCTGCGCGGTGACCTACGACGTCACCCAGGGCTGGGGCAGCGGGTTCGTCGCGAACCTCAGCGTCACGAACACCGGCACCTCGGCGATCAACGGCTGGACACTGGCCTTCACGTTCCCCGGCAGCACCGAGTCGGTCAGCTCCAGCAACTGGAACGCGAACTGGAGCGAGAACGGGCGCAGCGTGCTGGCGACCAACGTGAGCTGGGACGGCTACCTGGCGCCAAACTCCGGGAACACCGTCTCGATCGGCTTCGTGGCCAACCAGAACGGCGCGTATCCCTCACCCGCGGCGTTCACCCTCAACGGCACCGTCTGCACAACGACCTACTCGTCCTGATCGCCTAGGTGCGACGTCACTTTGACACTAGAATGACGTCATGCCAGCGTCAAACGAGCCAACCAGCAATCTCACGCTACGGGGACTCCCGTCGCGGGTCCGGGCCAAGCTGACAAAGCGGGCCAAATCCAGGCACCAGTCGCTCAATGCCTATCTGCTCGATCTGCTCACCCGCGAAGCCGAGATACCGACGATGTCCGAGGTCCTGGACGATATCGAGGCGATCAGGCGTCCGACCGGTGTCACTGACGACGACGCTGTCGCCGCCGTAAGGGCCGCACGGGATGCTCAGGACGCGCGTTGGGCCTGATCGTCACCGACGCGTCCGCGATCGTTGATCTGCTCGCGGCCGATGACTCCAGCCGCCGCAGGGCGATACGGGAGCGGCTTATCGGCGGCGACGCTGCATTCGCTCCCGCCTACCTGGACATCGAGGTCATCTCGGCGCTCAGGGGACTCGCTCGCCGCAATGACGTCCTCGGCGCAGACGCCTCGGCGCTCATCATGGCGTTGCTGCGCATGCCTATCCGACGCGAGCCGCTTACGCGGGTGACCGCCGACCGGGTCTGGCAGCTGCGAGAGAACATGACCCCGTACGACGCGGGCTATGCCGCGCTCGCCGAGCAACTGGATGCCCCGTTGCTGACCTGCGACAGAAAGTACACGACGGTTCCTGGCCTGCGTTGTACCGTCGAGCTGCTCAGCTAGGCAGGCACCGGGCGAGTGGTCATTCTAGGTCCAGGATGACCTTCCCCCTGACGCCCGTGGGCTCCCGCAGCGCCTGGTAAGCGTTCCGGAAGGCGTCCAGCGGGAAGCGATGCGTGATCAGCGGGCCAAGCCTGATCCGCCCGGCGCTCAGCAGGTCGGCGACCTCGGAAAAGGCGGCGGACGTGTACGCGAAGCTGGCCGCGATCCGCAGGTCGTTGTTCACCACGTCATCCACGGGGAAGCCGGCCCGCACGTCGCTGCCGGCCAGGCCGAGCAGCACCACGCGGCCGCCGCGGCGGGCGAGGCCGAGCGCACTGGTCACCGCGCTCGCGGTGCCCGCTGCCTCGAGGACGAGGTCGAATCGGTCCGCCGTCCCGCCGGGGGCCGAGTCATCGCGTGAACCGGCGACGAAGTCGCTGCCGCCGAGCTCCGCGGCGAGCGGCGCCTGGGCCGTGCGCTGCCCGTACACGACAAGCGCGGCAGGCGAGTAGAGGCTCAGCAGATGGACCGCGTCCCGTCGCCGACGACCGCCATCCGCTCCCCCGGCCGCGGCTCGCCGCGGCCGATCGCGCGCCAGGCCACCGCGGCGGGCTCGGCGAGCGCGGCGTCGAGCAGGCTGATCCCGGGCGGCAGCGGATGCACGACCTGCGCGGGGATCAGGACCTGATCGGCGGCCGCCCCGGCCCGGGTGAATCCCAGCTCGTCGTACGTGAGGCACAGGTTCGTGTCACCACGCAGGCAGGGTAGGCAGGAGCGGCAAGGGATGACGCCTTCGGCGATGACCGGCTGTCCCGGGGACAGCCCTGTCACGCCCGGCCCCACCGCCTCCACGACACCCGACCACTCGTGGCCGGGGACAAGCGGATACCGCACGTAGGCGGGATCGACGACGCCGGCAAGCAGCTCCAGGTCTGTGCCGCAGATTCCCACGTGGACGGGGCGCGCGACAATCTCGCCCGGGCCCGGCACCAGCTCGGAAGCATCGCGCAGCCCGATGAGGCCGGGCGAGCTGATGACGAGCGCCCGGCGCTCACCCATCCTGGCGCTCCGTGTCCTGTTCGCTCCCGGGAGTTCTTGAGCCAGCCCGTTCCGCGAACGGCGGGCCGCCGAGGGCGGTGGTGATCTGGTCCGCCGCTTCACGGATCGCGACGCCGAGTTCGTCCAGGCGCCAGGTCGGGCGGTTCAGCTTGAGGCCGGTACCGCTGATCGCCGCCACGCACTCGCCCGTCCTGTCGTAGATCGCCGCGCCGACGCAGAACACTCCCTCGGAGTCCTCCTCGTCATCGATCGCATAACCCCGCGCGGCGCTCACCTCCAGATCGCGCAGCAGCGCATCCGGATCGGTGATCGTGCGCGACGTACGGACCGGCAGCCCGGCTTCGACGGCCAGCGCACGCGCACGTTCCGCAGGCAGCGCGGTCAGCAGCGCCTTACCGGCGGACGTGCAGTGCGGGTACTCGCGCTTGCCCAGGTAGCTGGCAAATCGCACCGTGCCAGGGGCGTCGACCCGGGCGGCGACCACGGCATAGGGCCCCTCGGGCAGCACAAGGCGCGTCGTCAGCCCGGTGGCGGCGGTTACCGACCGCAGCACCGGCGTGGCCAGGCCGATCAGCGGCGACTGCTCCTCCGCGGCGTCGCCGAGCTTCGCCAGGGCCATCCCGAGCCGGTAGCGGCGGCTCAGCCTGCTGCCGGAATCCGCAACGTAACCCCGGGTGATCAGCGTCTGCAGCAGGGCAAAGGCCGTGCTTTTCGACACCGAGAGCCGTTCCGTCAGCTCGGTCAGCGTCACTCCGTCGGGCCCGGCCGCGCCGAGCAGCTCCAGCGTGTCCAGCGCACGCTCGACGCTCTGCAGCCGGTACCGGGTTTCGTCATCCCGGTATGTATTCGGCAGAGCCAAATTGCCTCCGATCCGCAGCACCCTTGACAGGTAACCATATGCTGCCGTGTCATAGGTGTCACTGATATTCGTACTTAAAGAATATTGTTCGGTATAGCCGAATACCACGGTTCGTTCAGTAAAAATGATTTCAGCAAGGCGGCGCGGGATGCGGCGGACGGCGGCCAGCGGGCGCGGGATACGGCGGACGGGGAGCGGCGGGCGCGACGCGGCGGCCAGTGGCACGCCACGCGGCGGGCAGCGGGCACGGCCAGCGGGTACGCCACGCGGCGGGCGGCGGCCGGGGGGTGCGCCCACCCGGCGGCCAGCGGGTGCGACGGGCAGCGGGCGCGCGACGCGGCGGACAGCGACCACCGGGTACGCCACGCGGCGGACAGCGGCCACCGGGTACGCCACGCGGCGGGCAGCGGCCTGCGGGTGCGACGCGGCAGCCAGCGGAACAGCGCCTGGCAGCCGTGGAAGCGGAACCGCCGGCCCAGCGGGCGTGGAAACGGAACCGCCGGCCCAGCGGGCGTGGAAGCGGAACCGCGGCCCGGAGGGCGCGGAAACGGCGGCTCAGCGGTCCAGAGTGCGCTGGAGCGGATGCCAGGGGGCGTCCCCGAAGTTGGCGAGATGGCGTTCGGCGATCGTTCGTCGATTAGGGCTGCCATAGCGACACAAATCGACCAAGATTCCGGCGGATGGCAGGCGGCGCACGGCGGACACGGAGGCGGCGAACGACGGCTGCGGAGGTGGAGGACACGGAGTGGCGGACACGGAGTGGCGGACACGGAGTGGCGGACACGAGGCGGCGGATGCGGAGGCGGCGGCGGATGAACCGGGACGGCCGCCAGCGGGCGGACCGCCCGGTGCGCGAAGGCAGCGGGATGACAGCCCGGGAGCGCGGAGGCGGCGGGCGTGACAGCGGGTTGACAGTCAACGGAGATAGAACCGGCGGGAAGGACGGCAGAGGCGCACAGAGGGAGCGGACGGCGGAGGCGGGAAGGGAGCGGATGGCAGAAGCGGAGGCGGCGGATGGTGACTGATCTGTCCAGTCGGACAGGACGAAAGGCGGGCGGATGACCTGGGTCTCTGACGTGCTCGGCGGGCTCGGCGCGGGCAGAACGGACGGGGCGGACGGGGCGGACGGGGCGGACGGGGCTTCCCTGCCTGGAGACGGGCGCTTTCCGGACGGCGCGGCATTCCGCATCGAGATTCCGAGCGTCGAGGGGCCGCGCGTGCTCGACGCGGTGCTGCGCGCCGCCGAGGCCGATGGGATCACGGTCAACCGGGTCTCCCAGGGCAGCGGCGCGATGCTGCTCTCGGTGGCCGAGCTGCGGGACATGGCGCAGGCCGGCCACGGCGCCGGGGTCGAGGTGTGCCTCTTCGTCGGGCCGCGGGAGCGGTTCGGCGTGGGCGCGCACGCCCGGTCAGCCGACGGCCGGGCGCACGCCGACCAGGTCCGCGGGCTGCGCCAGCTCGGCTACGCGCTCGAGGACGTGCTGCGGGCGACGGAAGAGGGGATTCGCAGCTTCCTGGTCGCCGATCTGGGGCTGCTCCGCGCGCTCACGACGGCGCAGGCGCGAGGCTTCCTTCCCGCTGGGCTGGTGTGGAAGATCTCCGCGGCCATGTCGCCGTCCAACCCGGTGACGCTGACGCTGCTGCAGGAACTCGGCGCGGGCACCGTCAACATTCCCTCCGACGTGACGCTGGCGGAACTCGCGGAGATGCGCGCGGCGGTCAGCCTGCCGCTTGACCTCTACGTCGAGTCGTCCGACCCGCTCGGCGGCGTGGTACGCGGCCAGGAGCTCGCGGACCTGGTCCGGGCGGGCGCGCCGCTGTACGCGAAGTTCGGGCTGCGCAACGCCCAGGGGGTCTATCCGAGCGGACTGCACCTCGTGGACGTGGCCAGGGCGAACGCCGTCGAGAAGGTGCACCGAGCCGCCGTCGCGCTGGAATGGCTGGACCGGCTGTCGCCGGGGCTGCTTCAGTCCAAGCCGGGCGCCGAGGGCCTGGGGATCCCCGTCCCATGAGGACACAGAAGCTGGCTTGTCTGTTCGTGATACCAGGGAGGGGTTGCGCCTTATGACTGCCGAGTCGTCACCAGGGCTGAGAGCGAAGTCCGTCGGCCTCCGCGGCGACTGGATCGCCTCGATCACCAACGTGGCGCCGACCGCGGCCACCACGCTGACCATGGCCGCGCTGATCGGCGCCTCCGGCCTCGGCTCGCCGCTTGCCCTGCTGATCGCCGGCGCCGCGATGCTGTGCTGCGCGGTGGCGTATCACCGGCTGAACTCCTGGCAGGCCTCGGCCGCCGCGCCGGTGCAGTGGGTGGCCCGCGGCCTGTCCCCCATCATCGGGTTCGCGGTCGGCATCCTCATCCTGATGACGGCGCTGACGTCCAACATCGGCAACATCACGCTGATCGGCTCGACCGTGCTGAGCCTCATCGCTCCGTCGCAGGCCTCCAACAAGCCGCTGACGTGGCTGGTGGCGACCGTGATCTGCCTGCTCGTCGTGGCGATCGCGGTGGTCGGGGTGAAGGTCACCATTCGTTTCGAGGGCTGGGTGGTCGCCGTCGAGTACCTGATCATCGGCGTGCTGGCGGTGTGGGGCCTGGTGCACGAGCTCACCTCGCACGCCCCCGGCGTCACGCGACCCTCCTGGTCATGGTTCACCACGTCGCACGCGCCCGGCGGATCGACCGGGCTGATCGCGGGCGTGGTCATCGCCACGTTCCTGCTCGGCGGCTGGGACTCCCCCATCTACCTGGGCGACGAGCAGCGGCGGCAGCGTGACCCGGGCAGGTCCGTGCTTATCTCCATCACGTTCTGCACGCTGTGGGTCGTGTTCCTGTTCGTGTGCCTGCAGGGGCTCGCGCCCGCGCCGGCGATCTCGAACAACGCCAGCAACGTCCTGCCGTTCCTGGCGGGCCGGCTGGGGCCGAAGGCATTCGGCGATCTCGTGGCGCTGGCGGTCATCGCGTCGTTCGCCACCACCATCCAGTCGCAGATCGTGGACGGCAGCCGGATCATGTTCGGGATGGCACGCGACCGCACCGTGCCGCGCGGGCTGAGCTTCGTCAACTCCCGGTTCAGGACGCCGGTCACGGGGCTCGTGGTGATGGGCGTCATCCCGATCGCCGCCCTGGTGCTGTACCTGGCGAGCAGCAGCCTGCAGAAGACGATCGTCTACATCGACTCGACCGGCGGCCTGCTGTTCGCCGGCTATTACGTGGTGATCTCGCTGTACAGCATCTGGTACTACCGCTCGGTGCTGCTGCGCGACAGCCGCGAGATTCTTCTCGGGCTGCTGCTGCCGCTGATCGGGGCGGCGACGCTGGTCTACGTGATCATCAAGTCACTGCCCAGCACCCCGGTGCCGGTGCGCATCATCGCGCTTGTTCTGTTCCTGGTGGGGATTCCGCTGGCCTTCCTGTCCAGGGCGGTGACCAGGGCGCAGTTCTTCCAGACTCGGCGGGAACGCTACACCGAGGAGGCGCCGGTGCCCGCCGTCAGCGACGCCGTCCGCTGATGTCGTCGCCATCGCTGCGGAGCGCCGCCTCGCCCGCCCTCCCCCTCCCCCTCCGGCTCCGCAGCGACTCCCCGCTCCCGTCCGCCTTCTCCCCCCGGGCGCGCGGCGAGGTTTCCTCCCCGGGCGCCTTCTCCCGCTCCATCCCGCTGCGCAGTGACGCGTGGCTGGGCGGAGACGACGAGGTGGCTCTGAACCACCGCGCGGCGCTGCGCGCGGCGGGACTGCGGCGTTCCGGCTCCGCGGGACGCCAGCCGCTGATCGGCATCGCGTGCACGGCCAGCGACCTGAACCGGTGCGATCGCGGCCTGTCCGTCCTGGCCCTGGCCGTCCGGCGCGGCGTCGAGGCGGCGGGCGGGCTGCCGCTGCAGTTCCCGGTCATTTCGCTCAGCGAAGACCTGATGAAGCCGACCGCGATGCTGTACCGCAACCTGCTGGCGATCGAGGTCGAGGAGGCGATCAGGTCCCAGCCGCTGGACGGCATCGTGGCCCTCGGAAACTGCGACAAGACGGTGCCGGCTTACCTGATGGCGCTTGCCTCGGCGGACATTCCGGCGCTGATCGTCACCGGCGGTTTCCGCGCCCCTGCCGGGTTCGACGGAACCCCGCTCGGCAGCGGGACGGCGCTGTGGCAGATGTACGACGCGCGGCGCGCCGGGCAGCTCACCGACGCCGAGTGGGCGCGGCTGGAGACCTGCCTCGGGCAGGGTCTCGGCGCCTGCAACACGATGGGCACCGCGTCCACCATGGCGATCATGGCGGAGACGCTCGGCATGACCGTGCCCGGTTCCGCGGTTCTGGCCTCGGGCGATCAGCGGCAGGTTGAGCTGGCGGAGGAGGCCGGGCGGCGGATCGTGGCCAGGGTCGCGTCGGAGGTCCGGCCGTCGATCCTGCTCACCGAGTCCGGGTTCTCGGCCGCCATTACCGTGCTCGCCGCCATCGGCGGCTCGACGAACGCGATCATCCACCTGTGCGCGGTGGCCGGGCGGCGCGGGATCAGTGTGCCGCTTCGCCAGTTCGCCGAGGTCAGCGCCCGGGTGCCGGTCATCGCCGACGTGGCGCCGATCGGTAACGGGCTGATGCCCGACCTGGCGCGGGCCGGCGGCGTGCCCGCGGTGCTCGCGGCGCTCGCCCGGACGCGGCGTGAGGGCGGTACCCATGTCCCTGAGTGGCCGATCAGGCCGCTGGACGAGCCGGTGACGGCGCTGCCCGCGTTCATGGTGGTGCACGGCAACCTGGCGCCGGACGGCGCCGTGATCAAGGCCGCCGCGGCCTCCCCCCGCCTGCTGCGCCATCGTGGCCCCGCGGTCGTGTTCCACTCCTACGAGGAGATGCGCAGGCGGATCGAAGACCCCGCTCTGGAGGTGACGCGGGACTCCGTGCTCGTGCTGGCCGGCTGCGGGCCGGCCGGGGCCGGCATGCCCGAATGGGGAAACATCCCGATTCCCGCACGGCTGCTGGGTGAGGGCGTCACCGACATGCTGCGGATCACCGACGGGCGGATGAGCGGCACGGGCTTCGGCACGGTCGTGCTGCACGTCGCGCCGGAGAGCGCGGTCGGCGGCCCGCTGTCCCGGCTGCGCGACGGTGACATCGTGTCGCTCGACGCGTTCGCCGGCACGCTGGACACGGAGGCCGGCCTTGGGTCGCGTAAACCCGTGCTGCCCGCGGTGGCCGACCTTCGGGGCTGGCCGGTGCTGCACCGGATGCACGTCACCCAGGCGCCGGAAGGATGCGACTACGACTTCCTGCAGGCGAAGACGCCCGCCCAGCTCCCCTTCACCGAACCGGTCATCGGCCGGTCGTGATACGCGGGGTCGCTGGCATCTGGCCCCCGACAGAGCGTCTCGTGGGGCTGTTTACGCCAGCGACCCCGCCGGTGCTGGGTGTTTGGGCTACTAGTGCTGGTCGGTGTGGACGCGGTGGGGGGCGCCGTAGGCGGCGAGCTGGAGGTCCTGCTGCAGGTCGAAGTAGGCCGGCTTCGGCTGCAGGTTCACGTCGTAGATCGTGGCGTATCCCTCGCCGGTGAAGAAGCCGGGAATCCACGAGTCGGCGTCCCCGAAGCCCCAGACGGTGAACGAGATGCACTGCCGGACCGCGAGGCAGGCCTTGAGCATTTGCGAGAACTCATACGGCTGGGCGAACGTCGCCAGGTGATCCGTGGGCACCTGGGCCGTCGGGTTGTTGACGAACGTGCGCACGTCGGCCTCGGTAATGGCCACCTTCAGGCCAAGGCTCGCGTAACGCCGCAAATCCTGGGTCATCTGCGTCGGGAACCCGTACTGGGTGTCGAGGTGCCCCTGGTCGCCGACGCCGTTGATGGGCACGCCCTCGGCCAGCATCTGCCTGAGCCACGCGTACACGGCGTCGCTCTTCGCGTTCGTGCCGTCCTCGCCGGCGATGTTGTAGTCGTTGTAAAAGAGCAGCGCGTGCGGATCCGCCTGGTGCGCCCAGCGGAAAGCCTCGGCGATGATGCCGGCGCCAAGGTGGGAGACCCAGAAATCGTTCGGGTTGATCCCGGAGGGATTGCTGTCGGTGAAGAACTCGTTCGCGACGTCCCACTGCCAGATCTTGCCCTTGAAGTGCGTGACCTCGTCGATGACGTGCTTGTGCAGCAGGGCCCGCAGTTCGGTGTCACTGATGGTGCCGTTCGCGACGCCCGTGGTGAGCCAGGCGGGAAGCTGGTTGTGCCACAGGAGCGTGTGCCCGCGGACCAATTGCCCGTGCTCCTCGGCGAATTTGACGAGGCGGTCACCGCCCGACCAGTCGTAGGTGCCCCGGGTCGGCTCGACCACCTGCCACTTCATCTCATTGCCCGGGGTGACGACCGAGAACTGGTCGGCCACGATGTCCCGGTAAGCGGGAGTGTTCAGGTCGAACGGTATTACCGCCGTGCCTATGCGCAGCCCTATTTTCGCGGCGAGGGCCCGCAGGGAGTCCGGCGCGCCCTCATCGCGCGGGGCTGAGGCGCGCGGGGCTGAGGCGGACGGCGCCGCGCCGGCGGCGGAACTAATGCCAAGCGCCGCGGCGACCACAACGGTCCCCACGGCGCCCGCAGCGAGAAGACGACGATGTCTCATGGATTTCCCTCCTCAGCGGCGAAAGCCGTTACGCGCTGGCGGTTGCATCCGAAAATTTTCGGAAAACGTAAGCGCGGATGAGGGCAAAAATAGACACGGGCTGGATACCCTGTCAACAGCCTCGGGCCAGGTAATGAGCGATTCCATGGTGCCACGCACCCTGGGTCGCCGTGATCGCCGCGGCGGCACGGTTCCGAAAGTTTTCGGAACCGTGCCGCCGCCCTGGCGCCCTGACCCGCCTGGCATGACCCGGCGGCCTGCGGGCAGAAGGCGGGCATGGAGAAGTTCTCGCTGGATGCCATCGCCCGCGACCATGCCAGGAGGGCGGCCGGCGCACCGGGCGGCCGGAGCGCCCAGACCGTGTACGGCGGCCACGAGCACGCGCTGCGCCAGACGGTGGTCGCGCTGACCGCGGGCTCGTCCATGAGCGAGCACGAGAACCCGGGCGAGGCCACCGTTCAGGTCCTGCACGGCCGGGTGCGGCTGGTAACCGGGGGCGTGACCTGGGAAGGCCGCAGCGGTGATCTCCTTGTCGTGCCGGATGCCCGGCACGCGCTGGAAGCCGTCGAGGACTCGGCGGTGCTGCTGACGGTGAGCAAGGCCTAGCCGGCGTAACGAGGGGCGCGGTCCCCGGCTCACCACAGGCTGCCGCCGGTCAGCACGTACAGGAACGGCACGAGCGGGATGAGGCCGAAGATGCCCCACGCCAGCTTCGCCCCGCCGCTCAGGTCGGTGCGTGACGCGAGGTTGATCCACATGAGGACCACCGCCACCGGGTGCAGAAAGCACATCAGGAGCTCGAGAAGCTTCTTCATGGGGCCTCTTCCTACCCCGGTCACCTGCCCGGTATGCCGAACGGACGGTGGCACCAGCCGCGCCTGGGCATCGGGTGAGTCAGCCCACGTACCTGCGGGCGCGGGAGGTGCGGCGCGGCTCGTCGAGCGTCCGGATCATGGCCTCGACGTGCGCCGGCACTTGACGGCGGTCGCGCAGGACCCAGGGCAGGCCGGCCAGCGCGGCGGCGAACGCGGCCGCCGAGGTGGCGTCGCGGGGCACCGTGCGCGCGAGCTCGGCGGTGCGCCGCGCCGCCGCGGGCAGCGGGCGGCGCAGCCAGGTGAACCACAGCGTGTTGCGGATGCCGAGCCAGCGGCGGCGGGTGGGATCACGCCGCACGGAGGGCGCGTGGTGCACGACGGCTTCCGGCAGGTAGCACAGCGCGTGCCCGGCGGCGATCAGGTCGGCGGCGAGCAGCTCTTCCTCGCCGCCGAGCCACAGCCGGGGGCTGAACCCGCCGGCCTCGCGGAACGGCGCGACCCGCAGCACGGAGGCGCCCGCGAGGAAGCTCATCAGCGCCGGGCCGGGCAGCCCAGGGCGGCCGGGCACCGGTGAGGTCGCCAGCTCGGCGTTGATGGGATCCTCGGCTCCTGACGGCTCGACGATGATGCGCGCCGTGACCGAGGCGACGTCGGGGTGCGCGTCGAGCGCGTCCGCGCAGCGGCTCAGCGATCCCGGCTCCCACCAGGTGTCATCGTCGCAGAACGCGACGTAGGGCGTGCTGACCCGGCGCACCGCGACGTTCCGCGCGACCGCGCCGAGGTTGCGGCTGCCCGGAATCAGCGTGACGTCCGGGTGCAGCCGCCGCACGGCCGCCGCCGTGCCGTCGGATGAGCCGTTGTCGACCACGATGACCGGCGCCCGTTCGGGAAGACCGGAGAGCTTGCCGAGCGTCCGGAGCAGCTCCGTGCGGCGGTCATGGGTGATGACCACCACGGTGACTCGGTCAGCCATTCGCTTGCTCCAGCCTTTGCAGCTGCGCCGCCACTCGCGGCGGCAGGGGCCTGCGGGCGGCTAGGGCGCGCGGCAGCCGGGCCAGCAGGCCGGCCAGTGCGCGGCGGGCGATGGGGTCGCGCGGGGCACGCCCGGCCAGCGCCGCCGTGCCGGCCAGCGCGTCGCGGGCGGGCCGCCGCAGCCACGCGATCAGCACCCGGTTGCGCTCCTCGGCGCCGCGCCGCGCCGCGACGTCACGGGCCGGGGACGGCCAGTGCCTCGCCACCACGTCGCTGACGTACGCGGCGGCCCATCCGGCCGTCGCGAGGTCCATCGCGAACAGCTCCTCCTCGCCGCCGACGCCCATCAGCTCGCTGTATCCCCCGGCCGTCAGGAACGCCGCGCGCCTGGCCACCGCCGCGCAGCCGAGGAAGCCCAGCACCCGCGGGCCGGGCAGGCCGTCGCGCGGCAGCGGGCTCGCGGCCAGCACGGCGTTCAGCGGGTCGTCCGTCCCGGCGGATCCCACCAGCGTGCGCCCGGCGATCAGGCCGAGCTCCGGGTGAGCGGCGAGCAGCTCGCAGGCCAGCCGCAGCGATCCCGGCTCCCACCAGGAGTCGTCGTCGCTGAACGCGACGTACTCGGTGGCCGCGCGTGCCACGCCGACGTTCCGCGCCCATGCGCCGCGGTTTTCCGGCAGCGTGATGAGCTCGGCGGCCGGGCAGGCGTCTCGCGCCGCCGCGCGCGTTCCGTCCGTGGAGGCGTTGTCGATCACGATGACCGCCGGTTTCTCCGGCAGCTCCGCCAGGCGGCCGAGCGTGCGGCGCAGCTCCGTCTCGCGGTTGCGGGTCGCGATCACGACGGTGACCGCGGTCATCGGGCACCCCCCGCCGTGGTCTCGCGTTCGGCGGCATCCAGGAGGGCGAGCTGCTCGTCCAGGGCCCGCCGGGTCAGGCCGGGCCTGCCGCCAGGGTGCCCGACGGTGGCGCCGGCCGCGGCGACGGCGAACCGGCCGGCCTGGACCGGGCCGTCGCCGCGGTCGAGCGCCGCGATCAGCCCCGCCATGAACGCGTCTCCGGCGCCGGTGGTGTCCGCGACGTGGGTCCGGGTCAGCGGCAGCAGCACGTCGCCATCGGGCCAGGCGAGAAGGTTGCCGGTGCCGTCGACGGCCAGCGCGACGAGCGACGGCCCGCGGCGGAGGATGTCCGCGGCGGCGCGGCGGGCTTCGCCGCCGCTGCTGACGGGCGTTCCCGCCAGCATCGCGGCTTCCCGTCCGTCGGCGCGGACCACGTCCGCGAGCACGAGCAGGTCACCGGAGTGCTTTGCGTCCTCCGGCGCGCCGTCGAGCGCCACCTTGCAGCCGGCCTCGCGGGCGTGCCTGGCCACGGCGAGCGCCGCCTCCGGCGGCTGCTGGAGCTGGACGCTCGCCCACCGCGCGCCGGTGAAAAGGCTCGCGCCGGCGGCCACATCCGTCTCGGTCAGCTGAACGGACGGTGGCAGATCCTCCAGGTAACGCCACCGCCCGGCGCGGTCGACGACGTCCACGATCAGCCCGGTGCGTGTGTCGTCGCGGCGCTGGACCGCGGACGTGTCGATGCCGTCGGCGTGCGCCTGGTCCAGCACGCGCCGGCCCGTGTCGTCGCAGCCCACGACGCCCAGCAGGGCCGGCCTCATGCCGAGCTGCGCCAGCGCCACGGCCTGGTTGGCGCCCTTGCCGCCGAGCATCTCGCGGCGCTCGCGCACCGGGGCCGTTCCCCCTTCCGGCGGCACCTCGTCCACGACGAGGACGAGGTCACGCGCGATCTGGCCGGCTACGACCACGTCTGCTGTCTGGCTGCGGCTCACGGCCTGGCTGCGGCTCACGGCCTCTTTACTTGCTGCGGACGGCGCGGCCAAACATCGGGCATCGTGGAACTCCCGCCCGCCGGTCTCCTTGGCCTCTTTGGCCCCGGCGGACTGTTTGGCCCCGGGGGCGAGGGGTAGCCGGTGCGGCGATGAAACCGCCGAGTTACGTGGTCGTGATCCCGACTATCGGGCGGCCCTGCCTGCAGGCGTGCGTCGACGCGCTCGCCGCGGCGGTCCGCGCCGCGGGCCGGGACGAGTTCGCGCCCCTTCAGGTGGTGCTCGTGGACGACCGGAGGGACACCCCCGACCCGCTGCCGGTTCGCGTGCCGCCCGTGCTGGCGGACCGGACGATCGTGGTGACGCTGGACGGCCGCGGGCCCGCGGCCGCGCGCAACGCCGGCTGGCGCGCCTCGGTCCCGGCCGAATGGGTGGTGTTCCTCGACGACGACGTGCGGGTCGGCACGCGGTGGGCGGAGGACCTCGCGGTCGACCTGTGTGACGTCCCGCCGGACCTGGGCGGCGTGCAGGGAATCATCGAGGTGCCACCGCCCGGCGGGCGGCCGGCCGACTCGCAGCGTGCCACGCTCGGGCTGGCCGGCGCGCGCTGGATCACGGCGGACATGGCGTACCGGCGCGCGGCCCTGGCCGACGCCGGCGGCTTCGATGAGCGTTTCCCGCGCGCCTACCGCGAGGACTCCGACCTCGCGCTGCGTGTGCTGGACCTGGGGTGGTCGCTGCGGCGCGGCAGCCGCCGCACGGAGCACCCGGTGCGCCCGCCCAGCCTTTGGGCCAGCATCGCGGCGCAGGCCGGAAACGCGGACGACGCCGCGATGTGGCGGCTGCACGGCCGTGGCTGGCGGGAACGAGCGGGCGCGGGCCGTGGGCGGCGGCCCGCGCACCTCGTCACATGCGCGCTCGGCGCCTCCGCGCTGCTGCTCATGGCCGCGCGGGCGGCCGGGCTCGCGGCGGGCGCCGGGCGCGCAGCAGGGGCTGCGGGCGCTCCGCGCGGCGCGCGCACGGCGGGGGCCGGGCGAGCCGTGCGGCGCTGGGAGACTGCGCGGCGCGGGGAGACTGCGCGGGCGGCTGGGCTGCTGGGCACGGCCGGGAGGCTCGCGGCCGGGGGGTGGGCGCTGCTCACCGCCGACTTCGCCGCGCGGCGGATACTGGCCGGGCCGCGGACCTGGCGCGAGGCCGGAGCGATGCTCGTCACCAGCGCCGCGATACCGCCGCTGGCGACGGCGCACTGGCTGAACGGGCTGTGGCGCTTCCGGCACGCCGGGCCGGCGCGCCCCGCGGCGGTCCTGTTCGACAGGGACGGAACGCTCGTGCACGACGTCCCGTACAACGGCGACCCGGCACGCGTGACACCGGTGGCGGGCGCCGCCGAGGCGATCGCCGCGCTGCGCCGGGCAGGCATCCGCCCCGGAGTCGTGACCAACCAGTCGGGCGTGGGCCAGGGCCGCATCACCGTGTCGCAGATGGCCGCCGTCAACGAGCGGATTGACCGGCTGATCGGGCCGTTCAGCACCTGGCAGGTATGCCAGCACACCGCGGAAGACGGGTGCGGCTGCCGGAAGCCCGCGCCCGGGCTGATCGCCGCGGCGGCCGCCGAACTCGGGGTGACGCCGGCGGAGTGCGTGGTGATCGGGGACATCGGCGCCGACATCGCGGCCGCCCGCGCCGCCGGGGCACGCGGGGTGCTGGTCCCCACGGCCGCGACGCTGAGCGGCGAGCGAGCCGGCGTGCCGTGCGCCGACAGTCTGGCCGCGGCCGTCGCGGCCGTCATCGAGGGCCGTCCGCTGCCCAGCTGGCCGGCTCCCGGGAGGGCGGCGTGGTGAGCGGCGGCCCGCCGGCCCACCGGGCCGGCGGGGTGACAAGGGAGCCGGCGGGGTGACAAGGGAGGACGTGATGACGGAGGAGGCATGGTGAGCCGGTTCCGGCGGGCGGTTGTCACCGGCGGCGCCGGATTCCTCGGCGCCCGGATGTGCCGCCGGCTGCTCGAGGCGGGCACCGCGGTGGTGTGCCTGGACAACCTGCTCACCGGCTCGCGCGGCGCGCTTCCCGCGCCGCCCGACGGGACGGAATGGCCGCCCCTGGAGTTCCGGTACTGCAACGTCAGCGAGCCGTTCACGGTGGACGGTGAGGTGGATCTCGTGCTGCACCTGGCGTCACCGGCCTCCCCGGTCGACTACGCGCGGTACCCGCTGCAGACCCTGGACTCGGGCAGCAGCGGCACCCGCAACGCACTCGAGCTGGCCGCCCGCAAGGGCGCGCGTTTCCTGCTCGCCTCCACGTCCGAGGTCTACGGCGACCCGGAAACCAGCCCGCAGCCGGAGGACTACTGGGGAAACGTCAACCCGACCGGGCCGCGCAGCGTGTACGACGAGGCGAAGCGGTTCTCCGAGGCGATGACCGCGGCGTACGCACGGGCCGGCCTCGCCGGCACCGCCATCGCCAGGATCTTCAACAGCTACGGGCCGGGCATGCGGCCGGACGACGGCCGGATGGTGCCGACCTTCGCCTGCCAGGCGCTGCGCGGCGAGCCCGTCACGGTCGCCGGCGACGGCACGCAGACCCGCTCGCTCTGCCACGCCGACGACACCGTGCGCGGGCTCCTGCTGCTCGCCGAGAGCGACCTCGCGGGGCCGGTCAACATCGGCAACCCGGACGAGGCCACGGTCCTCCAGATCGCCGAGCGCATCATCTCTCTCGCCGGGTCATCGTCCCCCATCCACTACATACCGCGACCGCAGGACGACCCGATGGTCCGGAAGCCGGACATCTCGCTGGCCAGGTCCGCGCTCGGGTTCGAGCCGCGCATCTCATGGCGGGACGGCCTTACCGAGACGCTCGCCTGGTTCGCCCGCTTCACCGGGCGGCGCGAGCCAGCGGAGGCGGCGCAGCCGACGCAGGCAGCGCAGGCAGCGCAGGCGGCGGCACTGTCGGACGCGCAGGGAGTGGCGCAGGGGGCGGGAAGGCCGCGGTGAGCACGCGCTCTGTGACGGCCGGCACGCGGAGGCGGGGAACGGGAGGAGACACGCGGAGGCGGGGAACGGGAGGAGAACCGTTATGAGCACGGGGCCACTGGTGATCGTCGGTGACGCCCTGCTGGACCAGGACGTGGACGGGCGCGCGGAACGCCTGTCCCCCGACGCGCCGGTGCCGGTGGTGGAGGACGCCGCCGGCCGGACCAGGCCCGGCGGCGCGGCACTGGCGGCGCTGCTGGCCGCCCGCGCGCTGGACGACGGCGCGTGCGGCGGCCCGGACGGCGGCGGCCCGGACGGCGGCGCCCGCGCGCTGGGCGACGGGATCGTGCTGATCGCGCCGTTCGGCAGCGACCCGGCCAGCGGCACCGTGAGGGACATGCTGCCGGGCATGGTGACCGTGATCCCGCTGCCGCTGGACGGCGCCCTGCAGGAGAAGACGCGGATCCGGGTGGGCGGCCGGACACTGCTGCGAGTAGACAGGCCCGCGGCGACGCCCGGCCCGGCCGGGGCGGAGGCCGCCGACGCGATCGCCGCCGCCGGTGCCGTGCTTGTCAGCGACTACGGGCACGGGACCACCAGGGATCCGGTGCTCAGGGACGCGCTGGCCAGCCGGGCGGCGCGTGCTCCCGTGGTGTGGGATCCGCACCCACGGGGCGCCACGCCGGTGCCCGGCACGTGGCTGGCGACGCCCAACGAGGGCGAGGCCACGGCCGCCGCCGGGGCGGGCGGGGTGCTCGGCGGGGTGCTCGGCGCCGCCGAGGCCGCGGAGCGCCTGCTGGGCATCTGGCCGTCGCAGGCCGTGGCGGTGACGCTCGGCAGTCGCGGCGCGCTGCTCGCGCGCCCCGGCCACGCGCCGCTCGCGATCCCCGCGACACCGATCGGGGCGACCGACCCGTGCGGGGCCGGGGACCGGTTCGCGGTGGCCGTCGCGGCCGCGCTGCGCGAGGGAGCCCTCCTCTCCGAGGCGGTGACGTGGGGCGTCGCCGCCGCCACCCGCTACCTGGCGGAGGGCGGCGTGAACGGTCCCGCCGGCCCGCGGGGCCGGCAGGCGGCCGAGGTGAGCGGCTCGGTCCCGCCCGGCGGCGTGCTGGTCGCCACCGGCGGATGCTTCGACGTGCTGCACGCGGGCCATGTGTCCATGCTGCGCGCGGCCAGGTCGCTGGGCGACTCCCTGGTGGTCTGCCTGAACTCGGACGCGTCGGTGCGGCGGCTCAAGGGACCCGGCCGGCCGCTGAACACGGCCGCCGACCGCGCTGCGGTGCTGGCCGCACTGGACTGCGTGGACGAGGTGCTGATCTTCGACGAGGACACGCCGGAGCGGCTGCTCAGCGAGATCATGCCCGCCATCTGGGTCAAGGGCGGGGACTATGACGGCCGTGAGCTGCCGGAGGCGGCCGCGCTGCGCCGCTGGAACGGGCGGGTGGTGACGGTGCCGTACCTGGCAGGCCGGTCGACGACTGCTGTGCTGGCCCGGGGGGACTCTGCGACCCGGGGGGACGACCCCCTGGAACCCCCGGTGGCCCGCTGAGGTTCTCGCCGTAGCATCGCGCGGCCGGTCCCCCGCTGCTAACCGGGCAAAACGGGCGGCCGTCATGATGGTGGAAACGGCGGGCCGGATACGGCACCTACGATTCCGGGATCATGAAGCGTGGTGCTGATGGGGCGGATGCGACTGGCGCACCCCCGGGCGTGCGGGGCTGGCGTTGGCGTCAGCGTATTCGCACGGCCACCAGGCAGGCGTCGTCGGCGGTGTCCGAGACCGCGCTGGCGAGCAGGCGGTCCGCGTGCCGGCTGGCGTCCCGGTCGGCCGGCGCGGCGATCGACGTGAACTGGGCGAGGGCGTCGCTGATGGCCGCGCCGCGCTGCTCGATGAGCCCGTCGGTGAACAGCAGCAGCGTATCGCCCAGCTCCAGGGTGAGAGTGGCCTCCTCGTACTCGGCGTCCGGGTCGATGCCGAGCAGGACGCCACCGGGCAGCGGAAGGGCGCTGGCCATGTCGCCGCGCACGAGGACCGGCGGCAGATGGCCCGCGCGGGCCCACCGAAGCAGGCGCGTGCTGGAGTTGTAGAACCCGCACACGACCGTCCCGACGAGCCCCTCGGTGAAGTGACAGGCCGCCGTGTTGAGCAGGCTGAGCAGCTCAGCGGGGGCCGCCCCGGTGGTGGCCAGTCCACGCAGCGAGTTGCGGGCCGCGACCATGCCGGTGACCGCGTCGATGCCGTGCCCCGCCACGTCCCCGACGACCAGCATCACCTCCTTGTCCGGGAGCAGCAGCGTGTCGTACCAGTCGCCGCCCACCAGGTGCCCTGGGCCGGCCGGCCGGTAGCGGACCGCGACGTCGATGCCCGCCGCCTCCACGGGGGGCTCGTCCGGTGGCATGATCGCCTGCTGCAGCCGTATCGCCAGCCTGTGCTCCTCGGCCGCGCGCTGCTCGATGTCGGCGAGCTGGTCGCGGGTCGCCGCGAGCGCGACCTGGGTGTGATAGTGCGCCGAGACATCCTGGAAGGCGCCGCGCAGCGCCACGATCGTGCCGGCCGCGTCGGCCACGGGCTCGGCGAAGATCCGGATCTGCCGGATCGCCCCGTCGTCGGGGCGGACGATGCGGAAGGTGTCGCTGATGGCCTCTCGCTGCCGCAGCAGGAACTGGCGGAGGCGGCGCACCCCCGCCCGGTCCGCGGCGATCACGTAGCTGGGCAGGTCGGCGAGCGGGATGGCGGTGCCAGGCGCGAGGCCGAACAGGGCGCACGCGGAGTTGGTCCAGCGGACGGCCCCGGTGACCAGGTTCTCCTCCCAGCCGCCGAGCTGGCCGAGCCGCTGGGCGTGATCGAGCAGCGCCGCCAGCTCGCCGGTTTCCGCGTCGTTCCGCCAGGAGAAGACCACGCCGTCGAAGATCCGGGCGATCCGCAGGTCCGACACGGGCATGGAATGCCCCCCGGCGCCCAGCGGGCCTGTGAGCAGCCCGGGAAGGTGCTGCGCCTCGCCCGTTTCCAGCACCCGCACCGCCCTGGCGAACAGGCCACCGCCGCTCTTTCCGTCGTGGCCGCCGGACTCAGCCGCGGGATAGGCCCGCAGCAGGGTCAGGCCGGCCAGCTCCGTGGCCGGCCTGCCGGCCGGGTCACGGAAGCCGGGGCTGACATGCTCGATGAGGAAATCCGTCACCCGGCCACCGGAGTCCCTGATCGCGCTCGTCGCCAGCACCGAGTCGGCGACCTGGTCCAGCAGGGCGAACACGGCGGGTCTGGGCGGCGCGATGGCCAGGCTGCCGTGCACGAGACGGATGCCGAGAACCTCGGCGCACCCCGCGGCGAGCGCGGACAGCCGCAGCCTGGTCGCGCCGGTGAAGGCGGAAAGCGCCTCCGGCCAGCACACCTCGAGCACGCCGAGCAGGCCGCCGGTGTGTTCCCGCAGGGCCAGAACCGCTCGCGCGCTGTCCGGCGAGCCCCCGGTCACCGGCACGCCGTCGCCAGCCGGGCGGCCCGTGTGCCACCACAGGTCGGGGCCGCCGCGGGCGACGCGCTGGGCGGGGCAATCCAGCTGCGGCGGCAGGTGCCGCCAGCGGCTCGCCTCGGCGCCGCCCAGCCCCGACTCGCCGAGCATCTCCAGGGCACCGTCCGGCTCGAGCAGCCACACCACGACCGCGCCCGCGCCAAGCGGCTCGAGCACCTGATCGGCCAGCGCGGCGACCAGCTCGGTCCCGTCCCTGGCCAGCTCGGCGGCCGCCTCGGCCATCAGCAGGCTCATCGAGTTCGCGGCGGCGGCCGGTTCGCCCGCCGCGTCCATCTCGGGGAGCTCACCCGGCTCGATTCGGAGCACGGCGGCGGCCATCTCGGGCAGCGGCAGCCCGGAGGCCGCGGCCATGTCCGCGAGCTGCCTGGCCGCCTCGGCCGCGCTGAAGCCGAGCCTCGCCATGAGCGCGCCCCTGGCCATCGCCATGACCGATTCCGCGGCCGCTTCGGCACGCAGGCGTGCCAGCTCCCGCCGCTGGCCCTCAACGACCGCGGCGAGGCGCAGCAGATCCTCGTCGCTGCCCGCCACGACTATTACCGCCTCCCCAGCCGGATGTTTCCCGCTCCTAGTCAAGACAACGCCGCGCCCGTCCAGCACGTAACACCGTGCCGCTGAGACACCGTGCCGCTGAGCGTATAGGACCGCGTGACGTTAATCACCGCGCTGGCTACGCTGGTCCCGCTGGGGGCGGCGCACGTCCCGTTCAGCCGTTTTCTGATTATTCAGCCGCCCTTTTCCAGCTCAGCCCTATTCCGGGAGCGAGCCCAATGATCCGCGTATGGTATTACATACCGTGCACCGAAGCGCTCACACCGGTGCCCCGACTATTGTTGAAGCCGGTACGCCGCCGGAGGATTCGCCGTTGGCGGCGGCTTGGATCGGAGCGTCGATGACCGATGTCGCTCAGCAGGGTCCGCGGCTGGACAAGCTGGGGCTGGAGCAGTTGCTGGCCGGGCTGACCGCAGTCCGCGGCGGTGACTTCAGCACCCGCCTCGCGGAGACCGGCGACCCGCTGATGGATGAGATAGCCACCGTTTTCAACGGGATGGCGGACCAGCTTGACCTGTTCACCTCCGAGGTGACCCGGGTGGCCCGCGAGGTCGGCACCGAGGGCAAGCTGGGTGGCCAGGCCTACGTGCCCGGGGTTTCTGGAACCTGGAAGGACCTCACCGAGTCGGTCAACGCCATGGCCGACAACCTGACCGGGCAGGTGCGCAACATCGCTCAGGTGACGACCGCCGTCGCCAAGGGCGACCTGAGCCAGAAGATCCGGGTCGACGCGCGCGGCGAGATCCTCGAGCTGAAGGAAACCATCAACACGATGGTCGACCAGCTGTCGGCCTTTGCCGACGAGGTCACCAGGGTCGCCCGCGAGGTCGGCACCCTGGGCAACCTGGGCGGCCAGGCCGTGGTCAGGGGCGTGTCCGGTACCTGGAAGGACCTCACCGACAACGTCAACGTGATGGCGTCCAACCTGACCGCGCAGGTGCGCTCGATCGCGCAGGTGGCGACGGCGGTGGAACGCGGCGACCTGAGCCAGCAGATCACGGTCGAGGCCAAGGGCGAGGTCGCGGCGCTGGCGCAGACGATCAACAGGATGGTCGGCACGCTGTCCGGGTTCGCCGACGAGGTGACCCGGGTGGCCCGCGAGGTCGGCACCGAGGGGCGGCTGGGCGGCCAGGCGGACGTCAAGGGCGTCGCCGGCACCTGGAAGGACCTCACCGACAACGTCAACTCGATGGCGAACAACCTGACCAGCCAGGTGCGGAACATCGCGCAGGTCACCACCGCCGTCGCGCAGGGCGACCTGTCGAAGAAGATCGACGTGGACGCGCGCGGCGAGATCCTCGAGCTGAAGACCACGATCAACACAATGGTCGACCAGCTTTCCGCGTTCGCGGCCGAGGTGACCCGGGTGGCCCGCGAGGTCGGCAGCGAGGGGCGGCTGGGCGGCCAGGCCGAGGTGGAGGGCGTGTCCGGCACCTGGAAGCGGCTGACGGAGAACGTGAACGAGCTGGCCGGGAACCTGACCCGCCAGGTCCGCGCGATCGCCGAGGTGACCAGCGCGGTCGCCTCCGGCGACCTGACCCGGTCGATCGCGGTCGAGGCGCAGGGCGAGGTCGCGGAGCTCAAGAACAACATCAACGCGATGGTGCATTCGCTGCGCGAGACGACCCTGGCCAACCAGCAGCAGGACTGGCTGAAGACCAACCTGGCCCGCGTCGGGGGCATGATGCAGGGCCACCGTGACCTGGCGGTCGTGGCCGAGCTGATCATGGACGAGCTCGCGCCGCTCGTCGGGGCGCAGCACGGTACGTTCTTCCTGGCCGAACGGGAAAGTTCCGGAGAAACCCAGCTTCGTCTCATCGCCGGGTACGGGCTGCGCGCGAACAAGGAGGCGCCGATCCAGTACCGCATCGGGCAGTCCCTGATCGGCCAGGTGGCGCGCAGCAAGCGGTCGATCGTCGTGGCGGACGTCCCCGAGGGGTACATCAGGATCTCCTCCGGGCTCGGCGAGGCGGCGCCCGCCAACCTGGCGATCCTTCCCATCCTGTTCGAGGACCAGGTGCTCGGCGTCATCGAGCTCGCGTCGTTCACCAAGTTCTCCCAGGTGCAGACCGACTTCCTGGAGCAGTTCACCGAGTCGCTCGGCGTGAACGTGAACACGATTGTGGCGAACGCCCGCACCGACGCGCTGCTGGACCAGTCGCAGCAGCTGACCGCGGAGCTGCAGGCTCGCTCGGCGGAACTGCAGGCGCGCCAGGAGGAACTGCAGAGGTCGAACGCCGAGCTGGCCGACAAGGCGGCGCTGCTCGCCGCGCAGAACCGCGACATCGAGACGAAGAACGCCGAGATCGAGCAGGCCAGGCAGGAGATCGAGGAACGCGCGCAGCAGCTCGCGCTGGCGTCGAAGTACAAGTCGCAGTTCCTCGCGAACATGTCGCACGAGCTGCGCACGCCGCTGAACAGCCTGCTGATCCTGGCCCGGCTGCTCGCGCAGAACGCGGAGGGCAACCTCAGCGCCAAGCAGGTGGAGTACGCGCACGTCATCCACTCCGCCGGCGCGGACCTGCTGCAGCTCATCAACGACATCCTCGACCTGTCGAAGGTCGAGGCGGGGCGGATGGACATCCACGCCGAGCGGTTCCCGCTCAGGGCGCTGCTGGAGGACATCCAGGCCACGTTCGAGCCGCTCACCGCGGAGAAGGGGCTGAAGTTCGCCGTCGAGACCGGCCCCGAGGCAGCGACGGAGCTGTTCACCGACCGGCAGCGGCTGCGGCAGGTGCTCGGCAATCTGCTGTCGAACGCTGTTAAATTTACGGAACGAGGCGGGGTTACACTGCGAGTCGCCGCGACCGCCGGAGATGGCAAGGCCGGTGGCGCGGACGGCGCCGGAGGCGGCGGCATCCTCGCGTTCTCGGTGACCGACACCGGGATCGGCATCGCGCCGGAGAGCCTCCTGACGATCTTTGGCGCGTTTCAGCAGGGCGACGGCACGCTGAGCCGCCGGTACGGCGGTACCGGGCTCGGCCTGTCCATCGCCAGCGAGGTCAGCGCGCTGCTCGGCGGCCGCATCACCGCGGTCAGCGACCTGGGCCGGGGCAGCACGTTCACCTTGTACGCGCCGGCGACGCTGCCGGACATCCCGGCGCCGGAGGTGGATGGCGGCGAGTTCGGCGTGGCGGGCGGGGCGGCGCCGGCCGATCCTGAGGGGCTGGCTGGCCAGGTCGGCCCAGACAGCCCGGCGTTGTCCCGGCTCGAGGGCCGCGATCCCGACGGCCTGGCGAGGCTGGCCGCGCTGGCCCGGCCTGGCCGGGCGGAGGCGGCCGGCCGCGGCGGCTACGACGACGGCGCGGACGCGGGCGGCCGCCCGGAGAGGCCTGGTGACGGCGCCGCTGAGCGAGCCACCGGGCCCGGAGCGCGGTTCGGCGGCACGGCCGGCTGGCATGAGGTGAACGACCTGGGGGCGCTGGACACCCTGGCCGTC